>CAZRQV010000021.1:0-35651 GCA_964602445.1 uncultured Lachnoclostridium sp. | reverse complement strand
GCGGATATAAAAATCTGTATGGAAAAATTTGCCAACGATTACTTGACAGTAACAACAGAGAGTGTGAAGGGGCTTTTACTGGTAATTTGTAATTATCTGTGTTAATATACAAATTGGATGTTGCTGTTCTTTTGAAAATGAAAGCAGAAAACAGCAATTTAAGAGAAGAATATATCGTCCTTAGGGCGTTATCACGTTTCAGGAGGTTTTCACGTATGAGTATGGTAAGAACGATAGAAAATGAAATGATCAAAGTGTCTGTTTGTGATCATGGTGCAGAATTATACAGCCTTTATGACAAAACAGCAGACAGAGAAGTTTTATGGCAGGCAGATCCGAAGTTCTGGTCCCGTCATGCACCGGTACTTTTTCCGTTTGTAGGAAAATGTCAGGGTGGTTACTATACCCATCAGGGAAAACAGTATCAGATCGGGCAGCATGGATTTGCCAGAGATATGGAATTTGCGTTTGTCGGTCAGACAGAAAACAGCATTACCCATGTACTGAAATCGACAGAAGAAACTTATGCAAAATATCCGTTTCATTTTGAATTGAAAATTACCCATGTAATTCATGGAAAAGAGCTGGCAGTACAGTGGGAAGTGAAAAATATGGGAGAAGAGGTAATGTATTTCTCAATTGGCGGACATCCGGCATTTAATGTTCCGGCAAGAGAAGGAGAAAAGAAAACCGATTATTTTGTGACCTTTGGAGAGAAAGAAACACTTTCTTACCTTCGTGTAGATCTTTCCTGCGCAGCAGCAGATATCGAACATCCGAAAACATTGGTATTAGAGGATCACAGATTAAAGATCACAGAAGATCTGTTTGCACAGGATGCACTGATCTTTGATGAACACGCAGTGGATCGAGTAGGGCTTGCTTTCCCGGACGGCACACCGTATGTAACGATGACTTGTGCCCAGATTCCAAGTTTTGGTGTCTGGTCTATGCCAATGCCGGAGACACCGTTTGTATGTCTGGAGCCATGGATCGGAAGATGTGATAACAAAGGATTTAATGGAGAATTAAAAGATAAATATGGCGTACAGTCTTTAGAGGCTGGAAAAGAATTTTATGCTCAGTATGAGATCACACTGGGCTAGGAGGAGTTATGAAACAGATTTGTTCATTGATTGAAAAACTGGACTATGAGCTTTTGGCAGGAAGTCTGGAAGGTGAGATCACAGAACTGGTATATGATACGAGAAAGGTGATTCCGGGCAGTATGTTTGTATGCATCGAAGGGACTGCATTTGACAGCCATGAAAAGGCAGAAGAGATTGCGGCAGCAGGTGCGAAGGTGCTTGTGGTTACGAAACCGGTAACCGTTCCGGAAGGAGTGACCGTGATCAAAGTGTCAGACACGCGTTATGCACTGGCTTTGATCTCAGCAGCTTATTTTGATTATCCGGCAGAAACGTTAAAGGTCATCGGTATTACCGGTACCAAGGGAAAAACGACAACCACTTTTATGATTAAGTCGATTTTGGAGAATGCAGGTTATCAGGTTGGGCTGATCGGCACCATTGAGACGATCATCGGTGAGAAACATATTCCGGCGAACAATACCACACCGGAATCTTATATTGTACAGCAGTATTTTGCAGAAATGTTAAAAGCCGGATGTCAGATCTGTGTGATGGAAGTTTCTTCCCAGGGACTGATGATGCATCGTACCGCAGGGATTCCGTTTGAAATCGGTATTTTTACCAATCTGGCACCGGATCATATCGGTCCGAATGAACATGCCAGCTTTGAAGAATATGCAGCATGTAAAGGAATGCTTTTCCAACAGTGTAAGGTGGGCATTGCAAATGCAGATGATGAAAATTTCAATCTGGTCATGAAAGATCACACTTGTACCTTAGAAACCATTGGTTTTTCTGAAAAAGCAGATCTTCGGGCAGAAAATGTGCAGTTGGTGGGAAGACCGGGATATCTGGGGGTGACTTATGATCTGACCGGGCTTTTGAATTTTCCGGTAGAGATTGACATTCCGGGAAAATTCAGTGTGTATAATTCTCTCGTAGCCATTGCAGTATGCAGACATTTCGATATTCAGAGAGAAAATATATTAGAGGCATTAAAATATGCCAAGGCAAAAGGAAGAATTGAGCAGGTGAAGGTTTCAGATGATTTTATGCTTCTGATCGACTATGCACACAATGCCATGAGTCTGGAAAGCCTTTTGTCTACGTTAAAAGAGTATCATCCGGAACGACTGGTATGTCTGTTCGGATGCGGAGGAAACCGTTCGAAGATCCGTCGTTATGAAATGGGAGAAGTGTCCGGAAGACTGGCAGATCTGACCATTGTGACCAGCGATAATCCAAGATTTGAAGAACCGCAGGACATTATTGATGATATTAAAACAGGTCTGGCAAAAACGGACGGAACGTATGTAGAGATCATTGATCGAAAAGAAGCTATCCGATATGCTATTGAAAACGGCAGACCGGGAGACGTGATCGTCCTTGCGGGAAAAGGACATGAAGATTATCAGGAGATTAAGGGTGTAAAATATCCGATGGATGAAAGAGTCCTGATTCAGGAAGTATTACAGGAGCTGAAGCAGAAATAGATATGGCAGACTATGCAGGAGTCATTGTAGACATTTCATTAGAAAAACTGGATAGAGTGTTTGATTATAAGATTCCGGAGGAACTGAAAGAGCAGATTTTTCCGGGAGTGCCGGTATGGATTCCGTTTGGGATTGGAAATCGCAGAATCAAAGGATTTGTGATCAGTGTTTCTGAACATTGTGCCTATGAAGCAGGCAAGGTGAAGGAAATTTTAGGAATCTGTACAGGTGCAGTTTCTGTGGAAGGGCAGTTGATCAGCCTTGCATCATGGATGCGGGAACGCTATGGATGTACCATGAATCAGGCAATGAAAACTGTCATTCCGGTAAAAAATAAAGTAAAAGAACAAACCAAGGTGCTGGTTTCCTTAGGAGCAGATCCGCAGACAGTACAGGAATATATTCTGCAGAATCAAAGAAGTAAGGCGAAAATCCGGGTGCTGCACATACTTCTCGAACAGGGAATGCTGGAACGAGAACAGCTTTTAAATCAGGCAGCTACGTCAGCTGCAGTTTTAAAGGAGCTGCAGGAACAGGGAATGGTAAAGCTGGAAAGCGAGATCGTTTACCGTTTGCCGAAAATCGCGGAAGAAACGAAAAAACAGATCACCTTAAATTGTGAACAGCAGGAAATCCTGGATCTTTTTGAACAGGATGCAGCGAAAAGGCAGTCGAAGAAATATCTGCTTCATGGTGTCACCGGAAGCGGAAAAACAGAAGTCTATATGGGAATGATTGAAAAAGTGCTGCGGCAGGGACGTCAGGCCATTGTCCTGATTCCGGAGATTGCACTGACATTTCAAACGGTCATGCGCTTTTTCGGAAGATTTGGTGACAGAGTATCCGTAATCCACTCTAAAATGTCTGCCGGAGAACGGTATGATCAGATGGAGCGGGCCAAAAAAGGAGAAATATCTGTTATGATCGGTCCTAGATCTGCCGTATTTACACCATTTCCGGATCTTGGAATCATCATTATTGATGAAGAACATGAGAGCAGCTATAAAAGTGAAACTACACCAAAGTATCACGCAAGAGAAGTGGCAGGGAAACGATGTGAAATGAATCAGGCATTTCTGGTACTTGGAAGTGCAACCCCTTCCGTCGAGTCTTATTTTAAAGCATCCTGCGGAGAATATCAGTTGTTTCAGCTGACCAGACGAATCAACGACAGAGCACTTGCAAAAGTTCAGGTGGTTGATCTTAGGAAAGAATTAAAAGAAGGAAATCGTTCTGTTCTGAGCCGGGAATTGCACCGGCAGATGGAACAGGCGTTAGAAAAAAAACAGCAGATCATGCTGTTTCTAAACAGAAGAGGGCATACAGGATTTATCTCCTGCCGCAGCTGCGGTCATGTGCTGAAATGTCCTCATTGCGATGTGTCACTGACTTTTCATAGAGACCAGAAAATGCGGTGTCATTACTGTGGATATGAACAGCCCACAGCAAAGATTTGTCCGGAATGCGGATCTCCTTATATCGGAGGTTTTCGTGCCGGAACCCAGTCCATTGAAGAAACAGTAAGGAAAGAATTTCCGTCTGCAAGGATTCTACGGATGGATCTGGATACCACACGAAAAAAGGGAAGCTATGAACAGATTCTGGAATCTTTTGCAAAAAAAGAAGCGGATATTCTGATCGGAACTCAGATGATCGTGAAAGGACATGATTTTCCGGCGGTGACTTTGGTAGGAGTCCTTTTGGCAGATCTGTCGCTGCATGCTTCTGATTATATGGCAGCCGAGCGAACATTTCAGCTGCTGACACAGGCAGTGGGAAGAGCCGGAAGAGGAACCCTTTCCGGAAATGCAGTCATTCAGACCTATCAGCCGGATCATTATGCGGTACAGGCAGCTGCGGAACAGAATTATCAATCCTTTTATGAGTTGGAGATCGCATACAGGGATCTGATGTCCTATCCGCCGATGTCGGGAATGCTGGTGATGCTGTTGCAGTCAGAAGAAGAAATCCTTTTGGAAACAGAGGCAGAAAAGATCAAACAAAGGATTTTGGAAATGGACATTCCGCTGCTGCGGGTCACAGGACCCTCTCCGGCAGTGGTGTCAAAGATCAGTGATGTTTATCGAAGAGTGATTTATCTGAAGCATGAAGATACCAAAAAATTGTATCAGGTGCGCAGTATGATAGATGAAGCAGTAAAAAAAGAAGAAATTACAAAAGAAATCAGAGTGGAATTTGATGAAAATCCGCTTTATGCATATTAGGAGGAATTACAATGGCATTAAGAAAAATGAGAATTATGGGTGAAGATGATTGTCTTCGTGAAGTTTGCAGAGAAGTAAAAGAGGTAACACCAAAGATCGTACAGCTGGTAGACGATATGCTGGATACGATGTATGAAACAGGCGGTGTGGGTCTTGCAGCACCGCAGGTTGGTGTGTTAAAGAGAATCGTGGTAATCGATATCGGAGAAGGCCCAATCGTTATGATTAATCCGAAAATTCTGGAAACTTCCGGAAGTCAGACCGGCAGTGAAGGATGTTTAAGCCTGCCGGGAAAAAATGGTACCGTAACAAGACCAATGTATGTCAAAGCTGAATTTATGGATGAAAACATGGATACGTATATCATCGAAGGAGAAGAACTTCTTGCCAGAGCCATCTGTCATGAATTAGATCATCTGGATGGAAAGCTTTATATTGATCTGGTAGAAGGAAAACTTCGTGACAATGAACTTGATGGATATGGAGAAGAGGAGTAAGAACGTACATGAAAGTTATTTTTATGGGAACTCCTGATTTTTCGACAGGAGTATTGGAAAGCATTATTGCAGCCGGTCATGAAGTGACTGCAGTTGTAACCCAGCCGGATAAGCCAAAGGGAAGAGGTCATGAAATGCAGTTTACACCGGTAAAGGAAGTGGCATTGAAATACGGCATTCCGGTGCTGCAGCCAAAACGTGTAAGAGCTGAAGAAACAGTACAGGCGCTTTCAGAAATTCCGGCAGATATTATCGTTGTCGTTGCTTTTGGTCAGATCATTCCAAAGAGCATTCTGGAAATGAAAAAATACGGCTGTATCAACGTGCATGCATCCCTGCTTCCGGCATACCGCGGTGCGGCGCCGATCCAGTGGGCAGTGGTAGACGGCTTAAAAGAGACCGGAGTTACGATCATGCAGATGGACGAAGGGCTGGATACCGGAGATATGCTCACGAAAGTGATCGTTCCGTTGGAGGAAAAAGAAACCGGAGGATCTCTGTTTGATAAACTGAGTGCAGCTGGTGCAAAATTATGTGTAGAGACGATGGGACTGATTGAACAAGGGGAAGTAACTCCGGAAAAACAGGGAGAAACGACCACTGAGTATGCAAAAATGATCACAAAAGATCTTGGAAAGATTGATTTTTCAAAATCTGCAGAGGAGATTGAGCGTTTGATCAGAGGATTTAATCCATGGCCAAGTGCTTATACAAAATTAGGAAATAAAACATTAAAGATCTGGGCTGCAGATGTTTTAACAGAAGAATATGAGGGAGCATTTGGAGAAATTATAAAAGTATCCAAAAATGAAATCTTCGTGAAAACAGGAAAAGGTACTCTTTCACTGAAAGAAATTCAGCTGGAAGGAAAGAAACGCATGACAACAGATGCTTTTTTACGGGGATATCAGTTAGAGAATGGAATACTTCTTGGATAAGGAGGAAACAACATGCCATATTATGGTTACTATTTTGACAGAACTTATATTTTAATACTCATTGGTGCACTGATTTCCATGGCTGCATCTGCAAAAGTTAATTCGACCTATGCAAAATATGGAAAAGTACGCAGCCATTCAGGAATGACAGCTGCAGATGCAGCAAGAAGGATCCTTGATAATGCAGGACTGCGTCATATCCGTATTGAACGGATCGCAGGAAATCTGACCGATCACTACAGTCCGAAGGAACAGGTGTTAAGACTTTCGGATACGACCATCAATTCCACTAGTATTGCGGCCATCGGTGTAGCAGCACATGAATGCGGTCATGCCATTCAGCATGCAGAACATTATGCACCGCTAACAATACGAAATACCATTGTTCCGGTAGTAAATCTGGGAAGCAAACTTTCCTGGCCAATGATCTTGATCGGATTACTCTTCAGCATCAGCGGATTTTTGGATCTTGGTATCATTTTCTTTTCCTTTAGTTTGATCTTCCAGATCATTACGCTGCCGGTAGAGTTTAATGCTTCTTCCAGAGCGCTGAGAATCCTGGAAGATTCCGGAATGTTATATTCAGATGAATTAAAAGGTGCAAAAAGTGTTCTTTCTGCAGCAGCAATGACTTATGTGGCAGCAGTGATCGCTTCCCTGTTATCTCTGATTCGTCTGATCATACTGTTTGGAGGACGAAGACGCGATGACTAATAGTCTGAACTTAAGAGAAATGGCACTGGAAATTCTGCTGGAAGTGGAAAAAAACGGTGCTTACCCTAATGTACTGTTAAAACAGACGTTGGATAAATATATTTATATGGAAAAACAGGAACGGGCATTTTTGACCCGTCTGGTGGAAGGCACGGTGGAACGAAAGCTGACGCTGGAATTTTATCTGAACAGCGTTTCGAAAACACCGGTTCATAAAATGAAGCCTGTGATCCGCTGTATCATGCGCATGGCAGCATACCAGATCTTTTATATGGATGCGGTGCCGGACAGTGCAGCGTGCAATGAGGCGGTAAAACTGGCACAGAAAAAAGGATTTCATACGTTAAAAGGCTTTGTCAATGGCGTGCTTCGAAATCTTGCCCGTCAGAAAGATACGATTTTGCTGCCGTCAGAAGAGAAAGAGCCTGTGAAAGCATTGTCTGTCGGATTTTCCGTGCCGGAATGGCTGGCAGAAAAAATCATTCACGATTATGGAATGGAAAATGCCAAAAAGATGTTTCGGTCGCTTTATGAAAATGTAGGAACTACGACTATCCGTGTCAACCAAAGTAAAATTTCTACAGAAGAATGCAGAAAACATTTAGAAGCAGAGAAAATCACGGTAAAAAAAGCACCTTATGTGGAGCAGGCACTGGAAATTTCCGGTTATGATTCTTTAAGTGAGATCGAAGCATTTGAAAAAGGATATTTTCAGGTGCAGGATGTCAGCTCCATGCTGGTAGGTCTGGCAGCAGCACCGAAAGAAGGAGATCGGGTGATCGATGTCTGTGCGGCTCCGGGCGGAAAGAGTATCCATGTAGCAGATCTGTTAAACGGAACGGGTCATGTGGAGGCAAGGGATCTGACAGACTATAAGATCGGCCTGATCCGGGAAAATATAGAACGCTGTGAAATGAAAAATATCACTGCAAAGAAAGCGGATGCCTGTATTTTAGATGAAGTAGCAAAAGAAACGGCAGATATTGTCATTGCAGATTTGCCGTGTTCGGGATTGGGTGTGTTAAAGAAAAAGAGTGATATCAAGTATCGAATGACACAGTCCCAGATCGAAGAACTGGCAGAGCTTCAGAAGCAGATCCTGAAAAATGCAGTGACCTATGTAAAACAGGGAGGAACACTTATTTACAGTACCTGTACAGTGACCAAAGAAGAAAATGATTGTCAGGTAGACTGGATTTTGGAAAATCTTCCATTGAAACTGGTGTCTTTAAAACCATGTTTGCCGGAAGAAGTACTGAAAAATGCAGAGCGGGAAGGCTGCCTGCAGCTTTTGCCGGGAAGAGAAAGAACCGATGGTTTTTTCCTTGCAAAATTTGAAAAAGTATAAATGATTATGAAGAAAGATATTAAATCACTTAATTTAGAACAATTAACAGAAGAACTGCTTTCCATCGGCGAAAAAAAATTCCGTGCAAAGCAGATTTATTCCTGGATTCATGAAAAACTCGCAGATTCTTTTTCGGAAATGACGAATCTTTCCAAAGATCTACGGGAAAAATTAGAAACAGAGTATACACTGAACAGTATGGATGTGGCAGCAGTGCAGACATCCAAAATTGACGGAACGCAGAAATATCTGTTCCGGCTTCATGACGGACATGTGATCGAGAGTGTATTGATGAAATATCATCACGGCAATTCCGTATGCATTTCTTCTCAGGTGGGATGTCTGATGGGATGTCGTTTCTGTGCTTCTACCATCGGCGGGAAAGTGCGTGATCTGGCGGCATCTGAAATGCTGGGACAGATTTACAAGATTCAGAAACTTTCCGGAGAACGTGTGCATAATGTGGTTGTTATGGGGACTGGAGAGCCTTTGGATAACTATGATAATTTAGTACAGTTTATTAAAATGCTGACGGACGAAAACGGACTTCATATCAGCCAGAGAAATGTAACGGTGTCTACCTGTGGAATTGTACCGAAGATCCGGCAGCTGGCGGAAGAAAAGTTTCAGATTACGCTGGCATTATCTCTTCATGCAACAACGCAGGAAAAACGAAAAGCATTGATGCCGATCGCAAACAAATATGATCTGAAAGAAGTGCTGGATGCCTGCCGTTATTATTATGAACAGACCGGACGAAGACTGACGTTTGAATACAGTCTGGTTGGCGGAGTCAACGATACGAAGCAGGATGCACAGGAACTGACGAAGCTGATCGGAGGTTTTTCCTGTCATGTAAATCTGATTCCGGTAAATCCGATCAAAGAAAGAGATTTTGTACAGCCGGATAAGAAGGAATGTCAGGCCTTTAAAAATAAGCTTGAAAAAAATGGGATAAATGTTACCATAAGAAGAGAAATGGGCAGGGACATTGATGGTGCCTGCGGACAGTTAAGAAAAAGTTATTTAGATCGGGAGAAAGGAGAAGTCGAATGATACGATCATATGCCATGACTGACATAGGAAGAACAAGGACAGTCAATCAGGATTATGTATTTTCCTGTGTAGAACCGATTGGAAATCTTCCGAACCTGTTTATCGTAGCAGATGGTATGGGCGGTCATCGGGCTGGAGATTTTGCCTCCTCCTATAGTGTGAAAAAGATTCTGGAGTCGATTTCTTTGAGTTTACAGAAACATCCAAAGAAGATCTTTCAGGATGCAATCGAATATGCAAACAGAGAGTTGATTGAAAAATCAAAAACAAATCCGGATTTGAAAGGAATGGGAACCACGATCGTTGCACTTACCATAGAAGGGGATTGCGCTTATGTTGCCAATGTAGGAGACAGCCGGCTTTATCTGATGGAAGATACGCTGACCCAGATTACGGAAGATCATTCTCTTGTTCAGGAGATGATCCGGATCGGAGAACTGACCAAGGAAACAGCAAGAAATCATCCGGATAAAAATATCATTACGCGAGCAGTAGGTGCCGGAAGAGAGATTGTAGTGGATTTCTTTGAAGTTCCGCTTACAAAAAACAGTATCCTGCTGATGTGTTCCGATGGTCTGAGCAATATGGTAGAAGATGAACAGCTTGCTCTGTTGCTGAAAAGTGCAGAAACACCGGAAAAAATCGGAAAAAAATTAATTGAAACGGCAAACAGAAACGGCGGAAAAGATAATATCGCCGTGATAGTGATAAATTCAGGTGAGGTATAAAGAATGTTAAAATCAGGAATGATACTTGACGATAGATATGAAATTCTCAGTAAGATCGGTTCCGGGGGAATGTCTACTGTATACAAAGGCAGAGATCAGAAGCTGAATCGAAATGTAGCGATCAAAGTATTAAAATCTGAATATCGGGAAGACGCAAATTTTGTCCGTAAATTCAGAGAAGAAGCTCAGGCAGCAGCCCGCCTTGCACACCCGAATATCGTAAATGTTTATGATGTAGGGGAAGAAATGGGAATCCATTATATAGTAATGGAACTGGTCGAAGGAATTACACTGAAAAATTATATCGAAAGAAAAGGAAAGCTGACCATTCGGGAGGCAACCAGCATTGCAATTCAGGTTTCTATGGGATTAGAAGTAGCCCATAACAATGATATTGTCCACAGAGATATCAAACCTCAGAATGTAATGATCTCCAAAGACGGAAAAGTGAAGGTCATGGACTTTGGAATTGCCAAAGCAGCTTCTTCAGAAACCATTTCCTCCAATGCTATGGGATCGGTACATTACACTTCGCCGGAACAGGCACGAGGCGGTTACAGCGATGCAAAGAGTGACATTTATTCTCTCGGTATCGTTATGTATGAAATGGTAACAGGAAGAGTTCCTTTTGATGGAGAAACTACGGTAGCGGTAGCTGTAAAACATCTGCAGGAGGAAATGCCGTCACCGAAGATTTTCTGTCCGGAGCTTCCAATCAGTCTGGAGAATATCATCTACAAATGTACCGAAAAAACATCTGCAAAACGCTATGCGAATATGTCAGAATTGATCGCAGACTTAAAACAGTCGCTTCAGACACCAGATGTTAATTTTGTAAAACGTGTAGATATTGATGAAGCTGCAAAGACTGTAACCATCAGCAAAAAAGAGCTGGATAAGATTAAGAAAGAAACCGGACGGATTCACATTCTGGAAGCAGAAAAAGAAGAGACACCGGCAGAAACACAGAAAAAATACGAAACAGAAGAAATCGAAGATGTAAACGAATACGGTTACGACGATGATGATGACGACGATGACGATGATGATATGGATCCGCGCATGGAAAAGATCATGACCATCGGCGGTGTTGCAGCTGCAGTCATTATTTTGATCATGATCGTACTGCTGGCAGGAAAAATATTTGGTTTGGGATTGTTTTCCGGAAAATCAGACAAAGATTCCAATTCTTCGCAGATCGAACAGTCGGAAGAACTGGTAGAAATGATTGATTTAAAAGGGAAAACATGGGATGAAGCCAAAACCATGCTGAATAAAATGGGACTTGGCATTACTTCCGGCGGAAGCGAAGAGTCCGAAGAATATGAAGAAGGCCAGATCCTTCGCCAGAGTGCAGAACCGGGAGATATGGTAGAAAAGAACAGTACGATCACTGTTGTATTAGCTTCCAAAAGCACGAAAATGATCACCATTTCCAATGTTGCAGATCAGAACAAAGATGATGCGGCATATCGTTTGGAACAGGAAGGATTTAAAGTAGATTATTCCGAAGAATACAGCAGCAAGATTTCTCAGGGAAGAGTCATCCGAACCGTACCGGAAATCGGCAGCGAAGCGGCAGAAGGTTCTACCATCGTACTTGTGATCAGCAAAGGACCGGAAATCAAATATACAACCGTTCCGGATCTGAAAGGAAAGTCTAAGGCAGATGCGGAAGCAGCATTAAAAAATGCAAATCTGGAACCGGGCAATGTGACAGAATCCTTTAGCTCAGATGTCACTGCCGGACTGGTGATCAGCCAGTCGCATGGCAGCGGAACAGAGGTGGAAGAAGGCAAAAAGATTGATTTTGTCATCAGTAAGGGGCCGGAATTGGTGGAGGTGCCGGGACTTTGGGGAAATCCAAGAGAACGTGCCATTGAAAAGCTGGAAGCGCTGGGACTGAAATATGAAATTACCGAAGAATACAGCGAAGAAGTGACAGGCAGAGTATTTGAATATACCCCAGGGGAAGGCGAAAAAGTTGCACCGGGAACGGTAGTAAAGATTGTGATCAGTAAGGGCGCCAAACCAGCGGAAGAAGCAAAGCCGGAAACAACGCCAACACAGCCGGAAGAAACACCGGGAGATCAGAATCAGGGTGAAAAGACAGACGGTGAATAAAGATACAGAGTAACATACATGCAGGGAAAGATTATAAAAGGGATTGCCGGTTTTTATTATGTACAGACAAAATCCGGTATATATGAGTGCAAAGCCAAAGGAAGTTTCCGTAATCAGAAGATTAAACCTTTTGTAGGAGATAATGTGGAAATTACGGTTTTGGATGAAGAAAAGAAAAAAGGAAATATGGAGAAAATTCTGGAAAGAAAGAATTTTCTGATTCGTCCGGCAGTTGCCAATGTGGATCAGACACTGGTCATTTTTGCGGCAGCAAAGCCGGATCCAAATCTGAATCTTCTGGACAGATTTCTCATTATGATGGAACAGAAAAATGTCCCGGTGATTCTGGTATTTAATAAAAAGGACGCTGCTCAGCCGGAAAAACTGGCGGAGCTAGCAGAAATCTATGAAAATTGCGGATATCAGGTGTTGCAGGTCAGTGCATTGGAAGAAGACGGAATCTTGGAGATTAAAAAGATCCTTCAGGGAAAGACCAGCACCGTAGCAGGACCTTCCGGTGTGGGAAAATCTTCCATTATCAATCTTCTTCAGTCCGGGGTTCATATGGAGACTGGAAATATCAGCGAGAAGATCGAACGTGGAAAACATACGACCCGTCATTCGGAGCTGATCTCGATTGCAGAAGATACGTATATTTTTGATACGCCGGGATTCAGTTCGCTTTATGTGACCGATATGGAAAAAGAAGAATTAAAATCTTATTTTCCGGAATTTGCTCCTTATGAAGACGAATGTAAATTTTTAGGCTGTGTTCATGTCAATGAACCTGTCTGCGGTGTAAAAAATGCACTTTCCGAAGGGAAGATCAGCAGGAGCCGTTACGAAAACTATAAACTTTTATATGAAGAATTAAAAGAAAACGAAAAGAGGAAATATTCATGAGAATTTTATCACCTTCTCTCCTCTCCGCAGATTTTGGGAGAACAGGAGAACAGTTACGAGAATTAGAAGCAGCAGGTGTTAAATGGCTTCATCTGGATGTGATGGACGGAGATTTTGTACCAAGTATTTCATTTGGAATGCCGGTGATCAAATCTTTGAGAAAACAGACCAATCTGTTTTTTGATGTTCATATGATGGTATCTGAGCCGGTAAGATACATTGATGATATGGCGGCAGCCGGTGCAGATATGATCACAGTTCATGTAGAAGCGTGCAAACATCTTCACAGAACGGTGCAGGCCATTAAGGCAAAAGGATTAAAAGCAGGTGTCGTATTAAATCCGGCAACATCTTTGAGTACTCTGGATTATATTTTGGAAGATGTGGACATGGTTCTTCTCATGAGTGTCAACCCGGGATTCGGCGGTCAGAAATATATTCCGACTATGACGGCAAAGATCAAAGCATTAAAAGAAATGATCGATGCAAAAGGGTTACAGGTGGATATTGAGATTGACGGCGGAGTAACACCGGAGAATGTCAGAGAAATCTTAGAAGCTGGTGCGAATGTGATCGTTGCAGGCAGTGCTGTATTTGGCGATCATATTACAGAGCAGGTAGAAAAATTCCACAAAGCATTTGAGGAAGTATAGATGAGATCGTGCGTGATCATCAGCGGGGGCAGACTGGATATGCAGTTTGCCTCTGTATTTTTAGAAAAGGAATCGCCGGAACTTTTGATCGCTGCGGACAAAGGACTGGCATTTTGTAATGAAAAAGAAATTCTTCCTACTCATATCGTAGGAGATTTTGATACGTTGGGAGAGAGTCTTCTGCCGGAATATGAGGCACTGGGAATCCCGATCCACAAATATAATCCGGTAAAAGACGATACCGATACGGAAATCGCCATTCGGCTTGCCATGGACCTGAAGGCGGAAAAGATCACAATCCTTGGGGCAAGCGAAGGAAATCGTCTGGATCATTTGTTTGGAAATGTTCAGAGTATGATTTTTCCGGCAAAAGAAGGAATCGAATGCTGTATGGTCGATGCCCACAATCGGGTGAGAGTTTTGACGAAAACAACGAATATCAAAAAAGAAGAGCAGTACGGGACGTATATTTCCCTGATTCCTCTGACGACAGAAGTGGATCATGTGACGCTGACCGGATTAAAATATCCATTAAAAGACTTCTGTTTTCGTGTGGGAGAGAGTGGATCTTTGGGAATTTCCAATGAACTAATAGAAGAAGAAGGAACAATCGCATTTCAGAAGGGAATCTTTCTCATGATAGAAAGCAGAGACTAGGAAAATGATCCTTTATTATGGGGGCGTAATGAATGCTAAAAAATCGTGAAATCCCCTTGCAATTATAGGAAATGTCTGCTACAATACAACGGTATACGCAAAAAACACACAAAGTGGATTTCTGAAATGGTGCCAAAGAGGTCTTTCGGAGAGAAGAAGCTTTGTGGAAGAAAAAAACCAAAAACGGAGGATTAAAAAATGAGCGTTATTTCAATGAAACAGTTACTCGAAGCAGGTGTACATTTTGGACATCAGACAAGAAGATGGAATCCTAAGATGGCTCCATACATCTACACAGAAAGAAATGGTATCTACATCATCGACTTACAGAAATCTGTAGGTAAAGTTGACGAAGCTTACAAAGCAATCTCTGATATCGCAGCAGATGGTGGTACAGTTCTTTTCGTAGGAACAAAGAAACAGGCTCAGGACGCGATCAAAACAGAAGCTGAAAGATGCGGAATGTTCTATGTAAACGAAAGATGGTTAGGCGGTATGCTTACTAACTTCAAAACAATCCAGGGACGTATCGCTAGATTAAAAGCTATCGAAACAATGCAGGAAGATGGAACATTTGATGTTCTTCCTAAAAAAGAAGTTATCGAATTAAAGAAAGAACTCGAAAAACTTCAGAAAAACCTTGGCGGTATCAAAGATATGAAGAAGATCCCAGATGCTATCTTCGTAGTTGACCCTAAGAAAGAAAGAATCTGCGTACAGGAAGCTCATACACTTGGTATTCCATTGATCGGTATCGCTGATACAAACTGTGACCCAGAAGAATTAGATTACGTAATCCCAGGTAACGATGATGCAATCCGTGCAGTTAAATTAATCGTTGCAAAAATGGCTGATGCTGTAGTTGAAGCAAATCAGGGCGAAGCAGAAGAAGTAGCTGAAGAAGCAGAAGCAGTAGAAGAATAATCATTATAAAAAATGATTTTGTTTTACGCGGATCGTACATCAAATATTCCGTGTTCAGGAATGTTTGATGTGCCCCGCAGTAATCTGAGAAACCCGCAAAGCGTGTTTTTTATGATTTTACGATTAGGAGGATTAACACTATGGCTATCACAGCAGGAATGGTTAAAGAATTAAGAGAAATGACAGGTGCCGGCATGATGGACTGCAAAAAAGCACTTGCAGAAACAAATGGTGATATGGAAGCAGCTGTTGAAGTTTTAAGAAAAAGCGGTGCAGCTAAAATGGAAAAGAAAGCTTCCCGTATTGCAGCTGAAGGTATCGCACGTGTTGCTATGAACGATACAGAAGTTGTTGTTGCAGAAGTTAACTCTGAAACAGACTTCGTTGCAAAGAATGAAGTATTCCAGAATTTCGTACAGTTAGTAGCTGATACTGCACTTACTTCCGGTTTAAACGGCGGTAAAAACGGTGAAGACGTAGAAGCACTTCTTGAAATGAATGGTTTGAAAGATGAACTGATCGAAAAAACTGCTACAATCGGAGAAAAATTATCAATCCGTAGATTTGAAAAAATCTCTGGCGAATGTGTAGCAAGCTACCTTCATGCAGGTGGTAAGATTGGTGTAATCGTAGCAGCAGAAGGCACAACAGATGCAAGAGAAGCTCTTACAAATATTGCAATGCAGGTTGCAGCTATGAAACCAGAATACATCAGCAGAGATGACATTGCTCAGGCAGAAATCGATAAAATGAGAGAAATCACAATCGATTCTTCCTTAAATGATCCAGCATCTCTTCCAAAACCAATCTTAAATGCTCTGATCAGCAAAGCATGCGAAGAAAAAGTTTGGAGTGATGAAGATATCGCAATCTATGAAGAAAAGAAGAGCAATATGAACTTCTTATTCAACTTCCTTTCTAAAGAAGCAAAAGCTGCATTAGCAGAATTAGCTATGGCTGATAAAGAAAACATCATGGCAAACAAAATCTTCAGCGGCGCAATCGAAGGACGTATTTCTAAACAGCTGAAAGATATCTGTTTATTAGACCAGACTTATGTAAAAGCAGAAGATGGAAAACAGACAGTTGCAGCATACCTGAAATCCGTAAACAACGCTCTTGTAATCAAGAACGTAGTTCGTTTCGAAGTAGGCGAAGGTATGGAAAAGAAAAACGAAGATTTCGCAGCAGAAGTTGCAAAACAGATGGCTGGAAACTAATCGAGTTTCATTAGATAAAAAGTATAGAAAAAGCTTTTGGGCATATATTGTTCCAAAAGCTTTTTTTGTGCAGCAAAAAAGGGCAGTGAATGGAAAGCTGTCTGGAAAAAGATACTTTTATGCTGTAACCGGAGGGATATGAAAGAAAGGATTTTTAAGGGAATCGGTGTCTTACTGCTGTTTGTCCTGTGTTATCTTGCAGGTGCATTAGCGGCAGGATCTCAGAAAGAAGAAAAAGTGCAGAGTATTCTGTCGGATGCGGTGGTTTTGGAAACACAGAATTGGGGACTGGGATTTTCAGAAGAAGGGCAGCCACCCACAGGAATGGCTTCCGTGGAAGAACTAAAAGAGCTGCAGACGTATTTTCTGGGAGATACATCAGAAAAACGGCTCTATCTCACCTTTGATGCCGGATATGAAAATGGAAATACGCCAGCGATTCTGGAAGCATTAAAGAAGCATAATGTTAAGGCCACGTTCTTTGTGGTAGGACATTATCTGGAGACGGCGTCGGAGCTTGTGAAGCAGATGACAGAAGAAGGGCATACAGTAGGAAATCATACGTATCACCACTATGATATGTCAAAAATATCAGATCCGGAACGCTTTCAGGAAGAAATGGAAACGGTGGAAGAAAAATATGAAGAGATCACAGGACAGAAAATGACCAAATTCTATCGGCCGCCTCAGGGCAAATACAGTCAGGAAAATCTAAAGCAGGCAAAAAAATTGGGATATCATACCTTTTTCTGGAGCCTGGCGTATGTTGATTGGAAACAGGATGCCCAGCCTTCCCACGAAGAAGCCTTTTCAAAGCTGATGTCCAGAGTTCATCCGGGAGCAGTGGTACTGCTTCATAGTACCTCCTCCACGAATGCAGAAATTTTAGATGAACTACTGACGAGATGGGAAAAAGAAGGATATTCTTTTGGAACATTAGAAGAAGTGATCGCAAATGAAAGTTAGGAACGCAGCAGAAAATACCAGCGGCAAAAACCGAAGATTTTCTTAAATTATGCGTTTGGGGTTGCATGAAAAGAGAAAAAACTTTACAATGGAAAGAAAGTATATTTTAGAAAAAATGGTGATGATTCCCAGAAAAAGGATCATTGCAGAAAAAGAACGTTTTGGAGGAATTTTATCATGAAAACAATTTGGGATGGTCTGGTAACTGCGTTTGCAGTCTATTCTAAAATTCCAATGCCGAATGTGGAATGTTCGAAAAAGAGCATGAAATATACCTTGTGTTTTTTTCCATTGATCGGTGCTGTAATAGGGGGGCTTCTGTATGGATGGAATATTGGCTGGCCCTATCTTTGTAATTACAGCTTTTTGCCGGCAGTTGTGTTTGTAACTGTTCCGGTGATCGTTTCCGGCGGAGTGCATGTGGATGGATTTATCAATACCGTAGATGCAATCTGTTCTCATAAGACCGTAGAAGGAAAATTGGAAATTTTAAGAGATACCCATACCGGTTCTTTTGCAATCATTATGACATTTGCGTATTTTCTGATCGCATTGGGTGTGTGGAGTGAAATGCCGATCAATGCAGTTCCGGTGCTGGCGTTTGGATTTGTACTGTCCAGAGCATTAAGCGGTCTTGCAATCGTACTTTTCCCACATGCAAAAACAAGCAGAGGAGTCGATGAATTTATGAGCGGATCTCATAAGAGAATCGTTGGAATCATTATGCTGATTTATATTGTACTCTGTGCAGTTTTTATGTGCAGCCAGGAACCATTATATGGAAGTATGGGAGTATTAGGAGCACTGGTTTCTTTTGGATATTATTATTATATGTCCAGGAAACATTTCGGAGGAGTTACAAAAGATGTTGCAGGATACTATGTTCAAATCTGTGAACTGGTGATCCCATGTGTAGTTTTAGTTGCTTGGAAATTCTTATAAAAGATAGATGGAACTTGCGGGAGATACCGCATCCGGTAGCGTAAAATGAGCTAGTGAACGGAATCTGTTCACTAGCTTTCCTTTGCAGCAAAGAGAAATCAATAGAAGGAGAAAACAAAATATGCCAATCAGAATACAAAATGAACTTCCGGCGCGTGGATTGTTGGAAGAAGAAAATATATTTGTGATGGATGAAAATCGTGCCATTCGTCAGGAAATCCGTCCGTTAAAAGTAGGAATCCTGAATTTAATGCCGTTGAAAGAGGATACAGAACTTCAGCTGCTCCGTTCTTTCTCAAATACACCGATCCAGATTGATGTGACTTTTATTACCATGACAAGCCATGAATCAAAAAACACATCATCCAGTCATATCAATAAATTTTATGAACCATTTGATTCTGTAAAAAAACGTCGTTTCGATGGACTGATCATTACCGGAGCACCGGTGGAACATCTGCCGTTTGAAGAAGTGGATTATTGGGAAGAATTAAAAGAAGTATTTGCATGGAGTGAAACCCATGTAACCTCAACGCTTCATATTTGTTGGGGTGCCCAGGCAGCATTGTACTATTATTATGGTTTGGAAAAAACACTGCTTCCGCAGAAATTATTCGGAATTTATCAGCATAAGGTACAGAACCGCAGAGAACCACTGGTCAGAGGCTTTGATGACTATTTTGTAGCACCTCATTCCCGTCATACAACCGTATCCAGAGATGCCATTGCCAATTGCCCGCATTTGAAGATCATGGCAGAATCACCGGAAGCAGGAGTCTTTATTTGTATGGCAGAAAACGGAAAGAAAATCTTTGTCATGGGACATCCGGAATATGACCGTGTAACACTGGACAAAGAGTATCGCAGAGACAAGCTGAAAGGTCTGGATATTCAGGTACCGAAAAATTATTATCCGAACGATGATCCGGAGCAGAGACCGGCACTTCAGTGGAGAGCCCATGCCAATACGCTGTATACGAACTGGCTGAATTATTATGTATATCAGAACACGCCATATGAATGGGAAGACGAAAAATAGATCCCTTGAAAAATAAAAGTACTGAGAGTACAATAACTTGTAAAGCGTAAAACTGCGAAAAGATTTTAGAAAGTCAGAATACAGTTTGAAGCAGAATGGATACAGGAGGAAAATGAAATGAAATTAGAAACATTACAGAAAGATATGATCGCAGCCATGAAAGCAAAAGATAAAGTGAGAAAAGATGCCATCTCTTCTCTGGTCAGTGCAGTAAAAAAAGTGGCGATTGACGAAAAAGTACGTGATGATATTCCGGAAGAACTGGTAGACAGAGTAATCTTAAAGGAATTAAAGAGCGTAAAGGAACAGGTAGATACCTGTCCGGCAGAAAGAACAGATCTTTTGGAAAGTTATCAGGCACGTTATACCATCTTTGAAGAATATGCACCAAAGATGCTTTCCGCAGAAGAAGTAAAAGCAGTAATTTTAGAAAAATTCGCAGAGGTAGTAGCTACGAAAAATAAAGGTATGATCATGAAAAACGTTATGGGTGAACTGAAGGGAAAAGCAGACGGAAAAGTGATCAACGAAGTGGTTGCAGAACTGTGTAAATAATCAGAATCTTGGAGGATACCATGGCAACCCGATGTGAAGAATGTGCAAATTTTGCATATGATGAAGATTATGAAGATTATATGTGTCAGGTAAATCTGGATGAAGATGAAGTGGCACGTTTTTACAGCGATTCCCACTATAATTGTCCGTATTATAGAA
This sequence comes from uncultured Lachnoclostridium sp., assembly GCA_964602445.1. Classification (GTDB taxonomy): domain Bacteria; phylum Bacillota; class Clostridia; order Lachnospirales; family Lachnospiraceae; genus HGM12587. The sequence continues at coordinate 15,419 of CAZRQV010000021.1, read as the reverse complement.
ATGGGGATGAATATTTAGTAGTCAGACATCAGATCTGATACGTTTGTGATCTGGACAAAAAACTGACTGAAACAGAAAAAATTGAAAATCTGTTTTGGAAGACTGAGGAGGAAAAAAGATGTATTCGGAGCGAATGTACGAGTTGGGGAGTAAAAAATCTACTATTCGTGAAATCTTTGAGTATGGAAAACAGAGAGCTGCAGTGGTAGGAGAAGAAAATATTTATGATTTCAGTCTTGGAAATCCAAATGTTCCTACCCCGGAATTTGTAAAACAGGCAATTTTTGATATTTTAACGGAAGAAGAACCTTGTGCAGTTCATGGTTATACGGTGGCAGCAGGAGATCCTGCAGTACGGCAGACTTTGGCAGAGAGCATCAATGACCGTTTTGGTACGTCATTTTCCATGCAGAACCTGTTTATGACAGCAGGTGCAGCAGCGTCGATCACCATCTGTTTTAAAGCACTGGCAGAAGCAGGGGACGAATTTATTACATTTGCACCGTATTTTCCGGAATACAAGTGTTTCGTAGAATCAGTAGGCTGCGAATTAAATGTTGTTCCGGCAAATATTGAAACATTTCAGATCAATTTCGAAAAATTTGAAGAGATGGTCAATGAACATACGAAAGCAGTCATTATCAATTCTCCGAATAATCCAAGCGGCGTAGTATATTCCGAAGAAACGATCAAAAAACTGGCACAGATTTTGAAACAGAAATCAGAAAAATACGGTAGGCCGATTTTTATCATCTCTGATGAACCTTATCGTGAAGTGGTATATGATGGGGCAGAAGTGCCGTATGTTACGAAATATTATGAAAATACACTGGTGTGCTATTCCTACAGCAAATCATTTTCCCTTGCAGGGGAACGAATCGGATATATTGTAGTTCCTTCTGAAGTGACTGATTTTTCGAAAATTTATGCAGCCATTGCAGGGGCAGCAAGAGTTCTGACCCATGTCAATGCACCGTCACTTTTTCAGAAAGTGGTTGCAAGATGTGCAGGAAAACCGTCTGATCTCAGTATTTATGAAAAAAACAGAAAAATTCTCTATGAGGGATTAAAAGAAGCCGGAATTACGTGTGTGAAGCCGGAAGGCGCTTTTTATCTCTTTCCACGATGTCTGGAAGAAGATGACAGAGCGTTTTGTGAAAAAGCAAAAGCTTATGATCTGCTTCTTGTTCCGGGAAGTGATTTTGGATGTCCGGGACATTTTCGTGCATCTTATTGTATTAAAACATCAACGATCGAAAAATCAATACCGGTATTTCAGAAATTTGTAAAAGAAGTCTACGGCATTTAAGCCGCAGACTTCTTTTGTTCATAGGAAAGACCTTGTTGCATTCACGTAGGAACGTCATGAATTTTCTGATGAAATAAAAGGATTAAGAAAACCACGCGATAGCCGCGTGGTTCAAAAGAGCTTTCGCTTTCTTAAGATTTGGAAAGTGGACGGAAAATGGTCTTGCGGCCGATAAAACCTACGATCCTTACTAAGATCACTCCGGCCAGTACACCGATACTGTCGATCATAACATCTCTTTTGGAAGGTCCTCTTCCTTGTACCATCGATTGGTGGTATTCATCACCGCAGGCGAAAGCTACACAGAAGCCGCCGGCAACGATCAGCAACGGGATTCCGCGAAGTCCGTAAACATACAGCGGAAAAGAGACGGAGACAGCCAGCAGAAAATATAACGTTACATGAGCACATTTTCGAATCAGAAAATGGATCAGATCTGCATATTGTGCTATTTCTGCAGCTGTCAGTGGATGATCAAAAATTCTGGAAGCAAGTTCGACTACTTTTACGCTTACTTTCAAGCTAAGTCCGGCAGAAGTAACGCCGTCCTGAGCGGATAAGGAATAAATGAGACACATCATGCCGATGGCCGGTAAAAAAGAAAGCGGTTTCAGCATGGCTCTTAAAAATGTTTTCAATAGAATAACCTCGATTTCTATAAAATGTAACTGATGGATGCTGATGCATTTGGATAAGCTGCGATATTGCAGGAAAATCCAAAAGAGAACAGCAAGGAATAAGTATAGGTATAACATCTGTGATTTTGAAAGTAAAGCGGATTCATAAAATTTTAAGAAATAAAGAGAACGGAAGAAAATCTGTTTGACCGAAAAGAGTTCGTAGGTTAAAGTAGAGGAAGAACAGAGAATTATGTGGGAGAAAACAATGAAGATCATATTAGCATCAGCCTCACCGAGAAGAAAAGAACTGCTCGGAAAAACAAGGATGGCGTTTGAGATTGTACCTGCCAAAGGGGAAGAAATCATTACAAAAAAACTGCCATGGGAAGTAGTAGAAGAATTGTCTTTCCAAAAGGCCAAAGAGATTGCGGATCAGCAGACGGAAGAATGCATCGTGATTGGCGCAGATACCATTGTCGCCAAAGAAGAAAAGATCATGGGAAAACCGAGAAATCAGGAACATGCCTTTGAAATGCTGACAGAAATCGCAGGAAACACCCATCAGGTATATACGGGAGTCACTTTAATCCGTACAGGAAAAACGGCAGAAACAATCACTTTTTCAGAAAAGACAGAAGTGCATCTGTATCCGATGACGGAAAAAGAAAAGAGAGACTATATTGCCACAGGAGATCCGATGGACAAAGCCGGAGCTTACGGCATTCAGGGAGATTTTGCAGTCTTTGTAAAATCCATCGAAGGAGACTATTACAATGTAGTAGGACTTCCGATTGGAAAGGTTTATCAGGAACTGAAGCTGTTATTGTAAAAAAATGACGGCTATGCTATAATAGCAAAAGATATTATAGAATTGCAGTGATTATGCAGTTTTAAAGAGAGGTAACTACATGAAAAGAGTATTGTTAAAACTTAGCGGTGAAGCTCTTGCCGGTGAAAAACATACCGGTTTTGATGAAGCGACATGTTTAGAAGTAGCAAGACAGGTAAAGACTTTAGTAGATGACGGTATCCAGGTCGGCGTAGTAATTGGCGGCGGTAACTTCTGGAGAGGACGTACCAGTGAAAATATCGATCGCCCGAAATCAGATCAGATCGGTATGCTTGCAACAGTGATGAACTGTATCTATGTTTCAGAAATGTTCAGAAGTGTTGGAATGAAAACAAAAGTATACACTCCATTTTCCTGCGGTCCGATCGCAGAATTATTTACCAAAGATTCTGCAGTAGAAAATCTGGAAAAAGGTGTGGTCACATTCTTTGCCGGCGGTACAGGACATCCGTATTTCTCTACAGATACAACGACAACTCTTCGTGCCATTGAAATCGAAGCAGATGTAATCCTTCTTGCCAAAGCGATTGATGGTGTTTATGACAGCGATCCAAAGGTAAATCCGGAAGCTAAAAAATATGCAGAGATCAGCATCAGTGATGTGATCGATCAGAGACTTGGCGTAATGGATTTAAGTGCTTCTATTATGGCAATGGAAAATAAAATGCCGATGCTCGTATTTGGATTAAACGAAGAAAACAGCATCGTGAATACCGTAAGCGGAAAATTCAACGGAACGAAAGTGACAGTATAGGAGGCTATATCATGGCAGATGAAAGATTAGTACAGTTTGAGACAAAAATGAATAAAACCTTCGCAAATTTAGAAAGCGAATTCCAGGCAATCCGTGCAGGACGTGCAAATCCACACGTATTAGATAAGATTAAAGTAGATTATTATGGATCTCCAACACCGCTTCAGCAGGTTGGTAACGTATCCGTACCGGAACCAAGAATGCTTCAGATCGCACCATGGGACAAGAGCTTGATCAAAGCGATCGAAAAAGCGATCATGACTTCTGATATTGGTATCAATCCATCCAATGATGGTTCTGTGATCCGTCTGATCTTCCCGGAACTGACAGAAGAACGTCGTAAAGAACTTGCAAAAGACGTAAAGAAAAAAGGAGAAGCAGCAAAAGTTGCAATCCGTAACATTCGTCGTGATGCAAACGATACATTCAAGAAGATGAACAAAGCAAACGAGCTGACAGAAGATGATCAGAAAGATCTTGAAACAAAACTTCAGAAAATGACAGACAAGTTTGTAGCGGATATCGATAATGCAGTAGATGCAAAGACAAAGGATATCATGAAAGTATAAAAACGGGGGAGTACAGGGCAGGTGAATACATCTGCTCTTCCTTTATTTCATAGGAAACCATAAACGGAAGACGGAACAACAGCTGTCTTTTTTCTGAAAGCAGGAAAATGGTTTCCGGCAAAGGCTGAAAGGAGAACACGTATGAATATTCCACGGCATGTAGCAATTATTTTAGACGGTAACGGCCGCTGGGCGAAATCCAAAGGAATGCCGAGAAATTATGGACATATGGAAGGTGCCAAAAATGTGGAGAGAATCTGTGAAGGAGCATGGAGAATGGGAATCAAATATCTGACCGTATACGCTTTTTCTACAGAGAACTGGAAACGACCGGATGATGAAGTAGCAGCTTTGATGAAGCTTCTGCGTAATTATATGAAAACCTGTTTAAAAACCGCTGCTAAAAATGATATGGTAGTCCGTGTCATTGGAGATAAGAGCGGATTAGATGAGGATATCAGAGAAAAGATCGATGAACTGGAAAAAGCATCCGCAAACAATGGCGGTCTGAATTTCCAGATTGCGATCAATTATGGAAGCCGCGATGAGATCGTCAGAAGTGTACGCAAGATCATGAACGATGTAAAAGAAGGAAAGATTGAAGCTGAGCAGATGGATGAAGCCATGTTTGAATCTTATCTGGATACCGCAGACATTCCAAGTCCGGATCTTCTGATCCGTACCAGCGGAGAACAGAGACTGTCTAATTTCCTGATGTGGCAGCTGGCTTATACAGAGTTTTATTTTACGGAAGTGCCATGGCCGGCATTTGATAAAGCGGAGCTGGAAAAAGCCATTGAAAAATATAACAGCAGAGACAGACGCTTTGGCGGCATTAAGGAGGCATAGCTGATGTTTGTAACAAGATTATTGAGCGGGATCGTACTGGTACTGATTCTGCTTGCGGCAGGAATTCTGGGCGGAAATGTGCTCTGGGGCTTCTGCTTTGCAATCTCACTGGTGGGATTGTATGAATTTTATAAAGTATTTCAGATTGAAAAAAGTCTGGGAATCGTAGGATATGGATTTGCCATTGCTTATTATCTGGCATTGCTTCTTTATCCTGGAACGGTCAACGGAGCGTTGTTTTTAGCCATCGAATTTATGATCGCAGCCGGTGTTTATGTATTGAAATATCCCAAATATAATACGGAGCAGATGTTTGCTTCGGTATTTGGATTGTTATATTTACCGCTGATGCTGTCATATATTTATCAGATAAGAATGGCAGAAGACGGCTTGTTTTCTATGTGGCTGATCTTTTTATGCTCCTGGGGCTGCGATACCTGTGCATATTGTGTAGGGGTGCTGTTTGGCAAACATAAAATGGCACCGGTACTTAGTCCGAAAAAATCCATCGAAGGTGCAGTGGGCGGTGTAGCAGGTGCTGCATTGCTGGGAGCAATTTACGGTGCAGCAGTCAGCAAATATCTGGTCATGGATCAGGCACCGTTGTATTTTGCCATCATCTGTGCAGTGGGTGCGGTGATCTCAATGTTTGGGGATCTGATCGCATCAGGGATTAAACGTCAGCACGGCATCAAAGATTATGGAAAGCTGATTCCGGGTCATGGCGGTATCTTAGATCGTTTTGACAGCGTAATCTTTACGGCACCGATGATCTATGCATTATTGTTTGCACTTATTTAGGAGAGTTGTGCTATGGAAAAGAGAAAAAAAATAGCGATTCTGGGTTCTACAGGATCGATCGGAACACAGACATTAGAGGTTGCAAGAAACAATGGAGATCTGGAGATCGTAGGTCTTGCAGCAGGAAACAACATACAGCTTCTGGAAAAACAGATCCGTGAATTTCATCCGAGAAAAGCAGCGGTATGGACAGAAGAAAAAGCGAAAGAACTCCGTTTGCTGATCTCAGATTTGGATGTAGAGGTCGTCATAGGAATGGAAGGTCTGATTGAGATTGCTGAAATGGAAGAATCCGAAATTCTGGTAACAGCCATTGTGGGGATGATCGGAATCCGCCCGACCATTGCAGCCATTCAGGCAGGAAAAGATATTGCTTTGGCAAATAAGGAAACTTTAGTAACGGCAGGTCATATCATCATGCCCCTGGCAAAAAAATGTAATGTAAAGATTTTGCCGGTGGATTCTGAACACAGTGCGATTTTCCAGTGTCTCAACGGAGAAAATCATGGACAGCTTCATAAGATTCTTTTGACCGCTTCCGGCGGACCGTTCCGTGGACGCAGCCGCGCAGAACTGGAACATATTCAGGTGGAAGATGCATTGAAACATCCGAACTGGGTTATGGGTAGAAAGATTACCATTGATTCTTCGACGCTGGTTAATAAAGGGCTGGAAGCAATGGAAGCAAAATGGCTGTTTGATGTAGAAATGGATCAGATTCAGGTCGTGGTACAGCCTCAGAGCATCATTCATTCGGCCGTAGAATTCGTAGATGGTGCAGTGATTGCCCAGCTTGGAACTCCGGATATGAAGCTTCCGATCCAGTATGCACTGTATTATCCGGACAGAAGATTTTTACCGGGAGAACGTCTGGATTTTTGGAAAATGGGACAGATTACCTTCGAAGAACCGGATATGGAAACATTTACGGGATTAAAACTGGCATTTGAAGCTGCAAAGCAGGGTGGAAATATTCCAACGGTTTATAATGCAGCCAATGAAAAAGCAGTCGCTAAATTCTTAAACAGAGAGATTCGTTATCTGCAGATTCCGGAGATCATCGGGGCATGTATGGAAAGTATTCCAAAGATAGAAGCACCGAATGTAGATGAAATTCTGGCAACAGAAGCAAGCGTATATGAATTGATCGAGAGCAGGTGGTAGTAAATTGAGTATAATCATAGCATTAATCGTTTTTAGTATTATCATTCTTTTTCACGAATTTGGACATTTTCTGCTGGCAAAACGGGGCGGAATCGGAGTGACCGCATTTTCACTGGGAATGGGTCCGGCCATTTGGAAAAAGAAGATCGGAGAGACCGAGTATTGTCTGCGGATTCTGCCGTTTGGCGGATCCTGTGCTATGGTCGGTGAAGATGAAGAATCCGATGCGGAGAATGCATTTAACAAAAAAGGAGTCTGGACACGTATCTCCGTAGTAGCAGGCGGCCCGGTTTTTAACTTTATTCTTGCATTTGTAGGTTCTGTGATCATGATCTGCTGTATCGGTGTGGATAAACCGGTCATTGCAGAAATGATGGAAGGATATCCGGCTTATGAAGCAGGTGTCCGGGCAGGAGACGAAATTATTTCCATGAATGGAAGAAAGATCGGTGTGTACCGTGATGTCAGTCTGTATATCCAGCTTCATCAGGGAGAAAAGGTGGATCTGGTATATGAACGGGAAGGAGAACGTTACGAGACAACCATCACACCTCAGTTAGGCGAAGACGGCATGTATCTGATGGGAATTACCGGCGGTGCTTATGCGAAATGTGAAAATCCACTGGAAGTGGTCAAATATGCAGGCAACGAAGTTGGTTACTGGATCCGTATGGTATTTGACAGTCTGAAATTGATGGTTACAGGAAAGGTCAGCCGTGAAGATGTCGGCGGTCCGGTAAGGATCGTTGGTATGATCGGGGATACGTATGAGCAGAGTGCTCAGATCGGCATTTTTGCAATTTTTATCAATCTGCTGAATATGGTCATCTTTTTATCAGCAAACTTAGGAGTCATGAACCTGCTTCCGATTCCGGCATTGGATGGTGGAAGACTGGTATTTCTTCTGATCGAAGCCATTACAAGAAAACGTGTACCGGCGGACAAAGAAGGATATATTCATTTTGCAGGATTTGCAGTGCTGATGGTATTGATGGTACTGGTACTGTTTAATGATATTTCTCTGATGTTCTTCTAAGAAATAATATCATTCATATGATTAACAAAAAATAAAAGTAAAAGATTCTATCGATGGGTTCGAAATACAACCTGTCGGTGGAATTTTTTATTTTCCAGAGAAAATATAGCAATTTACTTTTCTGGCTAGACATGCTATAATTATTGTCGATTTTCTGGGGTCTTTTTGAAAAAAGAACAGTAACATGAGAGAAGACCTTCGTGGTAAGGAGCTTGGTCGAGGAATCGCGGAAAGCCCGTAAAATAAAGGTTTTTCGAAAGGAGAATAGATATATGAAATTAGGTATCGTAGGATTACCAAACGTAGGTAAGAGTACATTATTTAACTCTTTAACAAAAGCAGGTGCAGAATCAGCAAACTATCCGTTCTGTACCATTGACCCGAATGTAGGTGTTGTAGCAGTTCCGGATAAACGATTAAAATTACTGGGAGATTTTTATAATTCGAAAAAAGTAACTCCGGCAGTGATTGAATTCGTAGATATTGCAGGTCTGGTAAAAGGTGCTTCCAAAGGGGAAGGACTTGGAAACCAGTTCCTTGCAAACATTCGTGAAGTAGATGCAATCGTTCATGTAGTTCGTTGTTTCGAAGATTCTAACGTAATTCACGTTGATGGAAATATCAATCCACTCCGTGATATCGAAACAATCGAACTGGAACTGATCTTCTCCGATCTTGAAATTCTGGAACGTCGTATTGCGAAAACAGTAAAAGTAGCAAGAAATGATAAAACAGCGGCAAAAGAACTGGAATTCCAGGAAAAGATTAAGGCACACTTAGAAGACAGCAAACCTGCAAAAACAATGGAATTAGAAAATGAAGATGAAGAAGCATGGATGGCAGAATACAATCTTCTTACATGGAAACCGGTTATTTTTGCAGCGAATGTAGCAGAAGATGATCTGGCAGATGATGCAGTAAACAATGAAAATGTGCAGAAAGTAAGAGCATTAGCAGCAGAAGAACATAGCGAAGTATTTGTAATCTGTGCGCAGATTGAACAGGAAATTGCAGAACTGGATGATGAAGAAAAAGCAGAATTTTTAGAAGATCTGGGACTGTCTGAATCCGGTCTGGAAAAACTGATCGCAGCAAGCTATCATATTTTAGGTCTGCAGAGTTATCTGACTGCAGGAGAAGATGAAACACGTGCATGGACGATTCCGATCGGCTGTAAAGCACCACAGGCAGCAGGTAAGATCCATTCTGACTTTGAACGTGGATTTATCAAAGCGGAAGTTGTAAATTATCAGGATCTGCTGGATTGCGGTTCTTATGCAGGTGCCAGAGATAAAGGGCTTGTTCGTATTGAAGGAAAAGAATATGTAGTAAGGGACGGCGATGTAATCCTGTTCCGCTTTAACGTATAAGGTTGAGGGCTGATTATGGACATGCAGATTAATTTTCCGAATCTGGGAATCTATCTTGACCATGTGGGAAAGAATTTTGACCTGTTTGGATTTGAAATTGCATATTATGGATGTACAATGGCACTTGCCATTCTGACAGGGTATGTGCTTGCAGCAAGGGAGGCAAAGCGTACCGGTCAGAATCCGGAAGATTATTTAGACTTTTTATTGTATGCGGTAATCTTTTCTTTTGTGGGTGCCAGAATCTACTATGTAGCATTCCGATGGGACGTATATAAAAATGATCTGCTGAGCATTTTGAATTTGCGTCAGGGCGGAATTGCAATTTACGGTGCAGTGATCGGTGCTTTTATTACCGCATATGTTTATACCAAAAAGAAAAAGATGCGTTTTACACAGCTGGCAGATACTGCTTGTGTAGGACTGGTGGCAGGTCAGATCGTAGGCCGCTGGGGGAATTTCTTTAACAGGGAAGCGTTTGGAGATTATACCAACGGACTTTTGGCAATGCAGCTTCCGGTATCTTCAGTACGTTCCGGAGAAATTACCGAAAAAATGTGGCAGCATGTACAGGTGATCGATGGCATTGAATTTATACAGGTGCATCCTACATTTTTGTATGAAGGATTGTGGAACTGCGGAGTATTGATCTTTCTTTACTGGTATCGTGACCGTAAAAAATTCGAAGGAGAATTGGTGTTATGGTATTTGACACTGTACGGAATCGGAAGATTCTGGATTGAATCCCTTCGAACAGATCAGCTGCTTTTGCCGGGAATCGGATTTCCGGTATCACAGCTTTTGGGAGTAGTTATGGCAGTGACAGGAATGTTCCTGATTATCACTGGACAAAAAAAAGCAAAGAAGAATAAGTAAAACTGATCAAAAACATTTATCGGAACTGTTCGATAAATGTTTTTGTTTTATGTGCGCCTTGCGACGCACATTTCTGAAAAATGTAAAATAGGAACCGGAATGCTTGTAAAAATGAGCAGCAAAAGATATAGTGATAGCAGAACAGAAAGATGGGGAATGGGAGTATGAAAGCATTAACTTATATAGAACATGGGAAATTTGCACTGCTGGAGAAGCCAAAGCCGGAATTATTAGACGAAAAAGATGCCATTGTAAGGGTGACGATGTCATCTATCTGTACCAGTGATCTGCACATTAAGCATGGTTCGGTGCCGAGAGCAGTGCCGGGAATTACGGTAGGTCATGAAATGGTCGGAATCGTCGAAAGTACAGGTGTGGCAGTTACTTCGGTAAAAGCCGGAGATCGTGTTACGGTAAATGTAGAAACTTTTTGCGGAGAATGTTTTTTCTGTAAAAATGGATATGTGAACAACTGTACAGATCCGAACGGCGGCTGGGCATTGGGATGCCGTATTGACGGAGGACAGGCAGAATATGTCCGTGTACCGTATGCGGATCAGGGATTGAATCGGATTCCGGAAGGTGTTTCCGAGGAACAGGCACTGTTTACCGGAGATATTTTAGCCACCGGTTTTTGGGCAGCCAGAATTTCGGAAATTACAAGAGAAGATACCGTTCTGCTCATCGGTGCAGGCCCAACGGGAATTTGTACATTGCTTTGTGTCATGCTGAAAGAGCCGAAAAAAATTATTGTCTGCGAAAAAGATCCGGAAAGAATACAGTTTGTGAAGGAATATTATCCGGAAGTAGAGATCTGCTTGCCGGAAGAGTGTGAAACCTATGTAAAGAAACATACCAAACATGGCGGAGCAGATGTGGTGATCGAGGCAGCAGGAGCAAAAGATACATTTGAACTTGCATGGAAATGTGCCCGTCCCAATGCCGTTGTGACCGTTGTGGCACTTTATGATGAACCGCAGACGCTTCCGCTGCCGGAAATGTACGGAAAGAATCTGACCTTTAAAACCGGTGGTGTGGATGGCTGTGACTGTGAGGAAATCCTGCAGTTGATCAAACAGGGAAAAATCGATACGACTCCGCTGATCACACATCGATTTTCTCTGGATCAGATTGAAGAAGCATATGAAATCTTTGAAAATCGGCTGGATGGGGTTCGCAAGATTGCAATTATCAATGAAACAGGTATTTCAGCCACCGGAAAGGACGGAATTTATGGGAATATCGATATCTGACCTGCCAATCAGAATCATTCAAAGCAAGAGAAAGACCATAGCCATTGAAATCAAAGACAATGAGATCTTGGTGAAAACACCAAATGGCATGAGCCGTCAGGAAATTGCAGCTTTTATTTACCAAAAGAGGGAATGGATTGAGAAACATTGGCAGGTTGTTCAGGAACGAAATCAAAAAATGGAACAGATGGAACCTTATACCATGGAAGAAATCAGGGCATTGGCGGAAAAAGCATTGGTGGTAATACCAAAGAAAGTAAAATATTATGCAGATTTGATCGGTGTTGATTATGGCAAGATTACGATCCGAAACCAGAAAACTCGCTGGGGAAGCTGTTCGAGCAAAGGAAATCTGAATTTTAACTGTTTATTAATGCTGATGCCGGATGAAGTAATCGACAGCATTGTAGTACATGAATTGTGTCATAGAAAATATATGGATCATTCTCCGCGGTTTTATGCGGAAATTGAGAAAGTATTTCCGGAATACAAAAAATGTCAGAAATGGCTGAAGGAAAACGGAGGAATCTATCTGCGACGCCTTCCATAAAATACATTCAAGGCAGAAATTCAGAAATATTTAAGAAATACTTCTGTCTTTTCGAAAAATCTTTTCACAGGATATTCACAGACAGCGGTTATTCTGGAAATAAGAAAACAAAGGAGTTTACAAATATGAAAAATAAACAAGTAACAATGACAGCATTATTATTAGCAAGTGCGATTCTGGTGGCAGGATGCGGAGAAAAGCCGACAGCAACACCGGATTCCACAGCAGAGAATCAGACAGGAAATGTGCAGGAGACAGAAGAGACAGCAATGGAAGGATCTACATTTTCCCAGATGGAAACAACGGATCTGGATGGCAATACAATAGATTCTTCTATTTTTGCAGATCGAAAGATTACGTTGGTAAATTCATGGAATGTAGGTTGTACTCCATGTGTGAATGAACTGCCGGAATTAAATAAGGTAAATGAAGAGTATGCAGATCAGGGAGCTGCAGTGATCGGTCTTTATAATGATTTGGGAATGGGAATTTCTGAGGATGAAATGAATCAGATCAAAGAAATTTTGAATCAGGCCGGAGCAGACTATACCCAGATCAAAGTGGACGGAACACTGGCTTCTGATGATACTATTTTAAATATGATGGTATTTCCAACCACTTATGTAGTAGATTCCAATGGAACGATTCTGGAAACAATCGAAGGATCCAATGATTATGAAGGTTGGAAAGGTGTGATCGAATCTTACCTTTCAGAAGCAGAATAAAGGAAGGGCTGACGATTCATGAACAGAAAAAATCGAGTGATTTCCGGAATGATACTTTTACTGACCGGAATTCTCTTTTTGGTGATTGGAGTTCATCGAGAGGAACATCTTACTGTAGAGAAAAAGTCCAATATGGTCTGTTTGGAATGTATCGGAATCGGGTAATATGAGTTGGTGGAAAAAACGAAAAATTCAGATCCGTTTGTGGGTGCAGGTGATTTTTACTGCACTTACCAACGGATATTTTCTGGGATTTACGGAAGGAAAGATTTATCGTGGAGAAAGTAAAAGAATCTGTGTTCCGGGATTGAATTGTTATTCCTGCCCCGGTGCGGTGGGATCCTGCCCGATCGGTTCTTTGCAGGCGGTTTTAGGCAGTAAAAATTATAAATTTTCTTTTTATGTGATTGGTTTTTTGATGATCTTTGGATCTGTTATGGGAAGATTTGTATGCGGATGGCTCTGCCCGTTCGGATTGGTGCAGGATCTTTTACATAAAATTCCATTTGTGAAAAAAATAAAAAAAGTTCCAATGGATCGTTTTTTACGTTATTTGAAATATGTGGTGCTAGTAGTATTTGTAGTGCTCTTACCGTTGACACTTGTCGGTGAGAGTGGGTATGGAAGTCCTTGGTTTTGTAAGCTGATCTGTCCATCAGGAACATTGCTCGGCGGCATTCCGTTAGTAACCTCGAACCCGGGACTTCAGAAAGCAATCGGATTTTTGTTTGGATGGAAAGTAACGATTTTAGCAATGATTCTTATTTTGTCAATGATGATCTACCGTCCGTTTTGTAAATATCTGTGTCCTTTGGGAGCTATTTATGGCATCGCCAATTGTTTTTCTCTGTATCACTACGAAATCGATCAGGAAAAATGTACGGAATGCGGACTGTGTGCAAAAAAATGTGACATGGGTGTAAAAGTTTATGAAAATCCGAACAGTGCAGAATGCATTCGCTGCGGAAAATGCAAAGAAGTATGTCCGAAAGGTGCGATTTCTTCCTGCGTGATCCGAAAAAAAGACAGCAGGAATTAGAAAACGATATAAAATCTAGGAAGCAACATCGAAGAATATCGGAAAAAGAAAGGACTGTCACAGGAAAAACTTGCAGCAAAGCTGTTGATCTTAGGTCTTTCCATTGTTATGGTCATTCCGATCAGTACCCATGTGACTGAAAGTGTATGTGCTGATTATCTGGCATATGTGGATGAAACGATCAGGGAAACAGAAGAGGGTGCAAATAAGATTAATGGTGTTATGGATTCTTCCAATCAAGATACCACATTTTTTGAAAAATTATCGAATGCATTTAAAACGGCAATACAGGATGTTTCCGATCTGCTGACGTATTTCAAAAATGTAGTAAAGAAATGTATGAATTCGGTAGCGATTATGCTGGTTACCACATTTGTTGTACCAATGTTGATCTTATTGCTGTTTCGATGGTTTTTGAAAGAATTATTTTCACTGCATCTTACCATCCCGAATCTTCCGGTGAAAATGCCGGTTAAAACACAGGGAAACCTTACGGAAGCAACAGAACTTACAGAATCAAAGGAAGAAGAACCATGAAAGAGAAAACAGTAAAGATGATTTGCATTTTCTTGATTTTTGCGATCATCATCATGTTGCTTTGGGGATTTTTTTATAAAAATGAAGATCTGAACCAAGGGTATGATGATGGAATCGAACAGATCGATCTTGACAGTATTGTTCTTGAGGATAGCGGAGTACAGGTTGATTTTTCGGAAATTATTATTGGAAGACCGGAAGAAACCAGAAAATTGATCGTCAGTACGCAGGAAGCAGAGGTATCTGTGGATCTGACGGATAAATTTATGAAGAAGTTCGATCTTAAGATTTTCGAAAAGAAACAGAAGATTGGTTATACGGGAAAAGGATATTTTGTCGTTGATCTGGATCATCTGACTAGGGATTCTGTCATAGAAGATCACGAACATAAAATAATTACCATTCAGATCGATCATGCTTACCTGGAAACGATAGAAATCGATCCGGATAAAGTAAGTATCGGAGATGTGGAAAAAGGATGGTTTGCAAGAGGGGATCTTGAAATGACGGTAGAAGATTACAATACCATCGAAAAAGAACTGAAGACAGCGTTAGAGAAAGAGTTCGACACCGTAGAAAACGGACAGTTGGCAGATGACGTGGCACTTCAGATGGTTCAGGAAGTATACGAACCGGTCATTAAAGCCATCGATTCGTCTTACGATGTAAAAGTTGAATTTAAAAATATGAAATCATCAGAATAAGGGAAGACTGAAAAAGGAGGGAAACTCATGTCTCAGCTTACCAAGCGGGCATTGGAGCAGTCATTAAAGAAACTGCTTTTAAAGAAGCCTTTAACGAAGATTACGATAACTGGCAGCAGGGATTTCTGCAAATCTTTGAAATGGTACGGGAAAATCGTCCGTTTGTCATGAATGTGTACCGTTGTGTTCATCAGGAACAGATGGAAGACAAAGAGTTTCCTGAAAAATCGGCAATACTAATGAAAGGATCCATCGGCGAGGCGGTGTCCCGTTTTCGAACATAATTTTATACTTTTTTGCAACTAATTTTTATAAGCACCATCACATGCCCCTATTTGTGCTCCGCAGGGCGTCGTTGGCTCCAACTAATCCAAGTACTTCTAATCACTCGCAGGAGAGCCTGCTTCGCGAAG
>CAZRQV010000020.1:0-35826 GCA_964602445.1 uncultured Lachnoclostridium sp. | reverse complement strand
CAAGTGTTTCTTTGTAAGTATCTGCTACTTTGTAAGCTGTTTCATATCTGCCTGCGCCGGAAAGTCTTGCCACTTCGTTTTTTTCCGGTACGACCGGTGTTTCTTCTTTGGCAAGTGTTACACGCACTTCTGCTGCACTGGCAAATGCAATGGCCTGATCAGAAAGTGCTTCTAATGTTACCAGTTTGATATATTTTGCTTCTACAGCTTCAAAAGCTGCTGTTTTCCATGAAGCATCTCCATCCCAGTTTCCTTCTGCTGCTTTTTCCCATACCTCTCCATCCAGACTGGTATAGATTTCATATTTGGTAATGATACCATTGATACCATTCTGACGTGGCTGATAACGGAATCCATCAATCTTATAAACATCATCAAATTCTAACTGGAGCCAGTGATTATTGTGATTATCACCTACATACCAGTTGGTATGCCACAGAGAACCCGGATTTCCGTCTAACGCATATTCCGGACCTTCGTCGCTCTGAGAATCTCCTGCAGTTGCCTTCATAGAAGAAACCGGAAGGTCTCTGCTGGAATCTGCGGAAGGATCTTTCGCACTGTAATTTTCCAGAATTTCAGCACCTAATGTTTTCAGATCTACTACAGCCGGAGTGGTGGTATATTCTGTATTGCTTCTTGCCCAGCTCCATTCCCATTCGAACCAGTTAATGTTGGATTCATAAGTCTGACCGCTTAACTGATTGATTCTTGCATTGATCCAGCGTTCCCATCTTACTTTATAGAAATCACCAATCAGACCGGACCACTGACGGTTAGAATAATCTTTTAATCCGCCTGCTTCTGCCTGATTATAAGATCCCCATGTAGTTACTAATGCTTTTGCATTTCTTTCATAAAGTTCTTTTGTGAAATCATCAGCATTTGCAGCCAGTGCTTTCGCCTGTTCTACCCATCTTCCTAAAAGGTAATATTCATTGCTGGAAGTTACCTGCTCCATATCATCAATGATTGCAAGGAATGTATCTGAATATTCTTCGAATTTTTCCAGATTTCCTGCATTGTAAGCGGAAGTCATCTTTTTCTGATATTCCTGCGCACTATTGGAAAGAACCTGCTGTAACAGCGTTGCGAGATCATACAGATATCCTTCACTGTTCTTTAATACATCATAATCTTCCAAAAGCAGTGCTGCCGCTTCTTCCAGAAGTCCTTTGTCATAGCTGATCACAGCGTTGCCCCAGGTAGAAGCTGCACCGATGTTCAGTGCCGGTCTTGCATTTACTACGGATTCCGGAGCACCCTGTCCAAGGTTATTTAAGTTTGATTTGTATACCGTTTCTTTTAAGATATCCCATGCTGCATTTGCGGAATCGCTTTCTGCACCATATCTTCTTGTCGCATAATCATGAAGCCATGTTTCCAGATCGATCACCGGTGTTTCTTCCGTTACATCGTCCTGCCAGATTGTTTCAAATACAAAATCGTATAATACCGGGTTGTTTACACTTGCTTCCGGTGTGATACCGATTCCTTTGATATATTCGCAGTTATTTAATGCATAAGGAATTCCTGTTGCAAGGTTATCTAAATGTCCATGCAGTCCGAGACGACCGCCGAAGTTGTTCAGCATACAGAAGAGCCATGGTGTATCATCGAATTCATCGGTATCACCATAAGAATATCCTGTTTCTGCATAATGCGGTGTTTTTTCTGCATAAAGATCCAGCACCAGTGCATGCTGTGCACCGTTTTCTACTTCATCCAATCCGTTTAACAGTGCTGTTGTTGGATTTCCCTGCCATGCCTGAATGATCCATACACTGTCTTCATCTGCTTCCAGCATAGAAGTTAACACTTCTTTTGCAATGGCTGTAGAATTCATACCACCGGTATTTCCGCCTTCATGGAATGGGTCAGTTGCATAGTAATGGCTGGAATCACCATAAACTTCTTTCTGACATTCATAGAATAATGCTGCATATTCATCAAATTTATCAGAAGTAGTTACTAACATTGCAGGTCTCTGGAAGGAACACCATGTTCCCTGTTCAATGATCCGCACTTCAGGATCATAATCCTGAATATCTGTCGGAACCATACCGCTGTAACCCTGTAAAATTGGCTGCATACCGAGATTTCTCATAATCTCATGGTTCTTTCTTGCCAGCTCTGTTCTTTCTTCAAACCAGGAATCATGAATCGGTCCGCCGAATCCGGAAAGGTTTGCCATGTAAGCCCATGCATAATAGCCAGGTCCTGCTACGAAATCCTTGATATCTTCATGTTCATATCCAAGTTCTCCAAGGAAACGTCTCCAAACTTCTTCCTGTGCTGTCGCATCCAGAACAACATTCACGCCGTTTAATGCCAGCCAGTCCAGTTCCTCACGCCATTCTTTTTCACCCCAGAATGACATGGAATAAGATAATGTACAATAGTTGTAAGAATAACGTACTTCTGCTTTGGTTTCTTTATGTACCGTACCTTTGACAGAAGGCATTTTTTTCGGCATACTTGCCTGATCTCCTACCTGGGAAATATTTACATTACAGTAATATTTCAGATAATGGTTGATACCTGTAGCAAGAGATACACCGTCATTTCCCATTACGTGAACTTTTCCGTTTTTCATGGAAAGTTCAAAGTAATCATATCCTGTGTTTTCCGGATTTTCTGCCAATTCTAAAGAGAACCAGTTCTGATACTCTTTTCCAAGTCTTCTTTCAATAATGCCGTAAACTTCTTTGTATGTGTCATCTGCAGTTACTGTTGTATCTGCATATTCAGAATCTTCAAACGCAGGAATGTCAAGCTCCGGTCTTTCCTGTACAGCAGTACCGCTTGCTTTTCCGTTGACACGTACTTCATTTAAGATTGCAGTGCTGCCTGCAGAATTGTATTCTACATAAACACGTACGATTCTTGCTTCTCTCTGCCCGTCTTCATCCCATTCGGACACCTTATAAACTTCACCGCTTTCCAGACTTGCGCGGTCTTTGGATGTTTTTTCTGCTAATTTTTCAAAATCGCGTCCATCCATACTTGTGTAGATGGAATACTGGGAATAACCGTTTTCCGGTGTATATACTTCTACAGAATCCAGATTATAGTTTTCTTCCAGATCAATATCTACATATGCAGGATAATAAGAACCTGTCCATTTGGATGTTTTGCTTCCGTCTGTTACACACTGAGCAAGAGATTTTCCGGAAGAAGCACGTACTGTTTTTCCATAGGAAATGCAGTCATCTTCTGCCTGAACTTCGCTTCCGTAAACTTCGAATTCTGCTACTGCCGGCCAGCCTGCATTCGAACCGCCGTAAGTAGTACAGGAGTGCATTACAATCTGAACGGTAGAATAAGTTTTTTCAGCAATGCTGTAATCCTGAGAACTGTTGTCTGTACGGTTTGCAGTCGCATGATCTACGATCGTATCAAATCCACTGCCGTTTCCTGCAAGAATACTGTAAGTAAACAGGAAATCAATTCCGTCAGATGAACCTACATTTTCAAAAGCAATGCGGAAAGCATCCATGTTTCTTGCTTCACCGAAAGCTAAGGTAATGGTCTGTTCTTCTGTCATTGGTCCATTATAAAATTTATACAAGGTACCATCATTTTCATCTACCAGATTTGCCGATCCTTCCGCAGTATTTTCGTTATTTCCTGTTACAGAAATTTCTGCCTGCGCTGCAATGTTGCTGTACTTAGACAGCTGAACTTCCTGTGCTTCATACACTTCGACTTCCTGAACCGATGGCCAGAAAGTGCCTGTATTTCCATCGGAAGTCTGCGGCTCAGACAAAGTCACATACACATGAGTTGCAGAAAATGGAATATCCAGATAAAAATCCACTCTGGAATCTACTGCGACTCTTTTGCTTCCAAGACTGATCAGATCACTGGTAACTCCATTCTGAGCATACTGCACTGTTACCAGTACCGTATTTCCAGAAGCGTTATCGCCATCTTCTCCAAGCTCTACAGTTACTTTTGAAATGTTCCTTCCCATGTCTAAGGCAAGGATTGCTGTTGCCGGCCAAACACCCTGGGTCTGCCAGCTGGTTGTGGTATCGCCGTCATTGACATTTCCGATCACATAGCTGCCGTTTTCCCCATCTTCTGTGCTGGCAGTTGCATTTGCTGCAACATTGACCAACTGCGTTGCTGCTTTTGCAGACATTGCAGGTGTCAAGACACTTGCAACCATGCTCAGAGAAAGGATCGCTGTCAATACACGTTTTACGATCTTTTTCATATAAGTTCCCCCTTTGAAATTTGTTACGCAGCGACAGGATATACCTGTGCCACAGCTATAAAAGCCCCTGCTGTCGTTCTCCTATAGCTTTACATACAAAGCAAGTATAGCACAGCCCCCGTTACTCTAGCAAGGAATTTCCCTGCCAAGGCAACGAGGGCTGTCTTACAGACCTATATTATACATAACTTTGTTCTACTTTAATTACTGCATAGTAATGTTCATCTGTTTCATGAATCTTCTTTTTTATCCGCATTTCAATCTCTTTTGCATGCAGAAGCTCCGGAGCTTCTACTACAAGATCAAAAATCAGATTTGTATGAGTCGTTCCACGAACCATTCGAAAATCATGGATCTTCCAATGATCATTTTCTTCGCCGACCAAAGTTTCTACCATTTTTCTGGCATTCCGAAGTTCTTCATCATCGGTTACCACAGGATCCATATGGATCGTTGCTTCATAATGAAACTGTTTTTCCAAACGCTGTTCAATGTTGTCAATCACATCATGCACTTCCAGAATGTCTGCATCATAGGCAACCTCTGCATGAAGGGATACCATTCTTCTTCCCGGGCCATAATCATGAATGACCATATCATGAATCTCTAAAATCATCGGTTCGCTCAATACCAGTTCCCTGATCTGTTCTACGATTTCGGGATCCGGTGTGGCACCCAGCAAAGGCTGGATCGTTTCTTTGGCAGCATGATATCCTGCAATCAGAACGATCACAGCAACTGCCGCTCCGATATAACCATCTAAATTAATCTGAAAAAAGTAAAAGATCAGCATCCCGACCAATACCGCTCCGGTAGAAATGCAGTCGCTTAACGAATCCGCCGCCGTAGCTTTCATTGCCTCTGAGGAAATCTTTTTTCCTAATTTCTGGTTAAAATATGCCATCCACAGTTTCACCACAATGGCTGCCGCCAAAATAACGACAGAAATCATTTTAAATTCCAGATTCTGCGGATGTAAGATCTTGCTGACCGAACTTTTCAAAAGCTCATATCCCATCAAAAGGATGGCCATAGCCACAAACAGTCCGGACAAATATTCAATCCTGCCATGTCCAAAAGGATGTTCCGTATCCGCAGGTTTTCCGGCCATTTTAAAACCAACCAATGTAACCACAGAAGAACCTGCATCTGACAGATTATTGAATGCATCTGCCATGATCGATACCGCTCCGGTCAAAAGTCCTGCCAAAAGCTTCAGCCCAAACAACAGCAGATTACATCCAATCCCTACACAGCCCGAAAGTACGCCATAAGACTGGCGTACTTCCGCATCATTGATATTTTCTGAATTTTTTATCATTTTTCTTACTAAAAAATCAATCATATTTCTATAAAACCTTACTTAAAAAAGTCTTCAGCCTTTCATTTTTCGGATTCCCAAAAAATTCTTCCGGTTCCTCATCCTCCTGAATGATTCCTTCGTCAATAAAAAGTACTCGATTTGCCACTTCTCTCGCAAATCCCATTTCGTGAGTTACGATAACCATGGTCAGTCCTTCTTTTGCCAGAGATTTCATCAGATCCAGAACTTCACCTACCATTTCCGGATCCAGCGCAGAAGTAGGTTCATCAAAAAGAACCACATCCGGATTCATTGCCAATGCACGTACAATGGCTACACGCTGCTTTTGTCCGCCGGAAAGCGTTGATGGATAAACATCTGCTTTATCTTCCAGACCGATTCGTTTCAAAAGCTCGATCGCTCTTGCTTTTTCTTCCGCAATGATCTGGGATTTGGTACAGGTACGTTCTGAACGTTTCTGCTTTCTCAGTTCCTGGCAACGGGTATGTACCGGTGCAAGCATAATATTTTCAATCACTGTTTTGTTATTAAACAGATTAAAGTGCTGGAATACCATTCCCATTTTTCTGCGGTGAATATTGATATCCACCTTCATATCTGCAATATCAACCCCGTTAAAGATGATCTGCCCGCTGGTCGGATCTTCCATACAGTTCAGACATCGTAAAAATGTACTCTTTCCGGAACCGGACGGACCGATTACGCACACGATATCTCCTTTGTTGATCTTTACATTAATACCTTTTAATACACTATGTCCTTCAAAATCTTTTTTCAGATTAATTACGTCGATCACTCTTTCTCAGGCTCCTTTCCATCATCTTAATTCCAAAACTGATCAGCAGTACCAGTACAATATAAATCAGTGCCATCACAATGTATGGAACCATATATTCGTAGCTGGTCGTACCGATATTCTGAAATGCCACATAAAGATCCAGCGCACCTACAAAGCTGACTACGGAAGTTTCTTTGATCAATGCGATAAATTCATTTCCCAAGGTCGGCAGAATATTTTTGACTGCCTGTGGGATCACGATTTTCATCATGGTCGTTCCAAAGCTCAATCCTACGGCACGGCCTGCTTCCATCTGTCCATGATCCACAGACAGGATACCGCTTCGCATGATTTCTGAAATGTAAGCACCGCTGTTCAAACCGAATACCAGCATGGATACCTGTACCCCATCCATTTTAATTCCCATCAACGGAAGGAATACATAATAAAAGATCAGCAGCTGTACTACGATCGGTGTTCCACGGAACAATCCAACATAAAAACTGCAGAATCCGTTTAAGATTCTCGGCAGACGTTTATACTTCGGAATCACACGCACCGTAGCGATCAGTGTTCCGATGACAATTCCTACGATCAGACCTGAAACAGCGATCAGCAGAGTGTTCTGTAAGCCTTCCAAAACTCTCCGGTAACCGCCCTGCATCAAAAAGATCTGAATAAATTTCTCGATTTTTAATTCAAAACTTCCCATAAATTTCTCCCTAATACGTTGAAATAGGTGCTGTAACTTTCGTACAGCACCTGTGAAACAAACAAATTTTACTGAGCGATCATTGCATTGATTGCTGTTGTGATAGCTGCAGCCGGTGCTGCATCTATAATAACATAATCCAGATTTCCGTTCAACATATCCTGAACTGCCAAAGAACCGTTGCTATATCCAACGCCTTCTGCATCGTATCCGTCAAATCCCCAGTCTGCATCTCCTGCTACATAAAACTGTGCAGTTGTACCTGTCTGATATCCGATCTTGGTTGAGCTGTCTTTTTCATTTAAGATTGCTTCCACATCTTCTACTGATGCGCAGCTGTCAAATTCTGTATCATCAGATTTCACAACCAGTTTCTGTGCCGCATTATAGTAAGAATCCGAGAAATTCACAGCTTCTTTTCTGTCTTCTGTGATGGTAAGACCTGCCATCGCAATATCACATTTGCTCTGTCCTACGGATAAACACACCGCATCAAAGCTCATATTTACAATTACCAGCTCTTTTCCAAGAGAATCTGCCAGTGCTTTTGCGATTTCCATATCAATACCATAGAATTTGTCGCCTTCCAGATACTCAAACGGAGCGAATTCTGCATTTGTTGCTACAACCAGCTGATCTTTGGAAGCATCTTCTTTTGCAGATTCTACTGCAACCGGTTCTCCGTCACCGAAATAGTGATTACAGATTTCTTCGAAAGTACCGTCTGCTTTGATCTCTGCGATAAATGTATTGACCTGATCTAATAATTCCGGCTGATTTTTATCTACGCCGTATGCATATTCTTCACTGGTCAGTTCGATATCAACCACTTTTGCTGTTACTGCGGAATCTGCTCCTTCACCGGAACCGCAGGCAACTGTGGACAGTGCCATTACTGCTGCTAAAACAAGTGTCATTAATTTCTTTTTCATAACCATTTCTCCTTTTCGTTTCTTAAAATTTTTTTATAAGAACTGATTCTTATAAAATATTTATTCATGCATAAATATTCATGTCTTATTCATGTTTCCATATTATATACAATCGTTCTAAGGAAATCAAGTCCTTTTTCATATTTATTCATATTCCCATGCATAAAATATATTTTATATGTATTTTATACAAGTTTACGTGCTTCCAGATAGTATCTTTTGTCAGATGCATGCCCTACCGAAAATGTTTTCCGCGGAAAAACACCATTCTCTGAAATCTCCTGAAAAAATCGATCTTTTTTAATCCCCGGCAGTTCGAATCCAATACAGCCTTCTTTTTCTGAAAGCTCCATCAACGTTTCTGTTCCGTGAATATAATCTACTATCCCTGTATGTACCGCCAGATAGCAATCCAGAAATTCCTGCAGGATCCCTGCTGCCAAAGTTCCTTTTTTCGGATCCAAAAAAAGAAGTCCTTCTTCGTTCCCCCGATGCCATTTCAGAGGAATTCCCTGTTCTGCACCGGCAAACGCTTTCAACGCATTCAAAAGTTCCTGGGGATCTGTATTTTTTATGATCCTGTGAATAGGTTCAAACTTCTGGGATTCCGCATAAAGATTCACCAGTTCCACCATTGCATAATGTTCCAAAGACTTTTTGGAACTGCCTGCCTCTTCCTGTTTTTTCACTGCATATGCTTTCGCTGCTGCCAAAGAATGATTTCCGTCCGCTGCTGCATACAGAATCGGACTGCAATTCAATGTTTCGTATTTTTTACGAATCTGTGCCTCATAGGTTTCGATCTTTCGCTGTAATGCTTCGGCATCTTTTCCTAATACCAGCCTGCCGCTCAGATGTCCTCCCTGTTCCATCAGATCAAAATCATACAGGATTGGGAAAGAATCTTTCTTCCGTTCCAAAAATTCCCATAAAAGATTTTTTTCATCATCTGCAAACATTAAAATATGTGGAATTTCCATCTGCGCCTGTTCCCGAATCTTTTTTCTAGGCGGAATTCTTTCCAAAATCGTTTTTTCCGTAGGACGAATTTCTGACACTGAACCTGCTTCATAAGAATATCCATCCAGATCCATGGCACCGACGATTCCTTTCCGAACTGTCCCGTCACTGAGCGTCCGTTCCGTATATACAAATGCATTTTCGTATTCTGTAAACAGATTTCTTTCCAGATAGGACTTCATTTCTGACCGGATCGCTGCTATGGCACTCTGATCCGGTTCCCGATCCAAAAGTTTTGCTTCCGGATAGATCAATTTTAATGAAGACGGTGCATTACCCACATAATTTTTTACTCTTTCCCAATATTCCGGCTGGGAAGTAAACTGATCACATGCGATCACAGACCATTTTTCCGGTTCTGTCACTTTGGGAATCAGGATATTCGTCGGCACAAATAAACTCATGATCAATTTCCTTTTTTCAAGATCTCATTCTTTTCCTGTATGCCATCCTCTGTCAGTTCCAAAACTCTGTCGGAATTCTGAATACTGCTGAGACGATGTGCAATGGTCAGTGTAGTTCTTCCTTCCGATAATTTATCCAAGGATCTTACGATTGCTGCTTCACTGTCATTATCCAACGCTGAAGTTGCCTCGTCAAGAATTAAAATCGCAGGATTTTTCAGGAATACCCGTGCAATACTGATCCTCTGTTTCTGTCCTCCGGAAAGTTTCACTCCACGTTCTCCCACATAAGTATCATATCCGTCTTTCAGATTCATAATAAATTCATGAGCTTCCGCTTTTTTCGCCGCTTCGATCATTTCTTCTTCTGTGGCATCCAGTTTTCCGTATAAAATATTTTCACGAATACTTCCAGAAAACAGATAAACATCCTGCTGTACCACACCAATATGATTTCTCAGACTTTTCAATGTGTATTTTCTGATGTCTTCCCCGTCGATTCGGATCGTTCCTTCGGTCACATCATAAAAACGAGGGATCAGATTGCAAAGCGTCGTCTTTCCACCGCCGGAAGGACCTACCAATGCCAGTTTTTCTCCCGCTTTTACACGAAGAGAGACATTGCGCAGCACTTCGTTGTGATCGTCAGAATATTCAAAGCTGACATGATCAAACGTAATCTCTCCTTTTGGTTCCGGCATTTCTACTGCATCCGGTTCATCAAAGATTTCAATCTCTGCATCCATGATTTCTAAAAATCGTTCTACACCGGTAATTCCACGCTGAAACTGCTCTGCAAATTCGATGATTCTGCGAATCGTAGTGATTAAGGTGCTGACGTACAGCGTATATGCTACCAGATCGCCTGCAGAGATCAGGCCTTTGGTCAGAAAAATACCACCGCCAACGATCACACAAAGATACATCAGACCATCAAACAGACGATTGGTAGTACTGAACACTGCCATCACATGATAGCTGTGCTTTTTGATTCCAAGAAATTTCAGATTATCTTTTTCAAATTTTTCCTTTTCTCGTTCTTCATTGGCAAAGGCTTTTACCACACTTTGTCCTAAAAGACTATCTTCGATTCTGGCATTCAATTCCCCAATCTGCTGACGCTGTTCCCGAAACACCGCTTTCTGTTTGCGGCTAATCTTCATACATACTACAAGCATGACCGGAAGACAGATGAAAATGATCAAAGTCAACAATGGGCTGACTCCCATTAAGATCACGAAGGAAATGACTGCTTTTAATCCGGCGATGAAAAATTCTTCCGGGCAATGATGTGCAAATTCCGTAACATCAAACAGGTCATTGGTAATTCGTCCCATGATCTGTCCTACTTTGGTATTGTTATAATAACTGTTTGATAATTTCTGCAAATGGCTGTAAGCATCTCTTCGCATATCCGTTTCCATATAGGTACCCATGATATGTCCCATACCTGCCATATAGAAATTGGCTGCACCATCTAAAATACGCAGTCCCAGATATAAAACTCCTAATTTTAACACATATTCTACGGTCAATGCCGCCAGATTGGTCGTTGCCATATTGGTAAGATTTCTCATGATCATCGGCAGCACCAGCTCACAGATGGAAGTCAGCCCTGCGCAGATCAGATCCAACACTAAAATATGCTTATATTTGCTGTAATATGGTAAAAATCTCCGCATCAGTTCTTTCATCGAATATTCTTTCTTTTCCATTCTCCCACTCCTCTTTCTGTTTTATAATATAGAAACAGCGGAGGCACGCTCCGCTGTAATACATTCTATTGTTTTTTGATTAATTGTTGTCTTCGTCATTCTGCGCAACGAATACAGTTCTCTTTCTAGCCATTTCATCGCTTTCCAGATATTCATCGTAAGTAGTGATCTTATCAATCATACCACCGTTTGGAAGGATTTCGATGATACGGTTTGCAGTTGTCTGAACGATCTGATGGTCACGGGAAGAGAATAATAAAACACCCGGGAACTTGATCATACCATTATTCAATGCTGTGATAGATTCCATGTCTAAGTGGTCTGTCGGTTCATCTAAGATCAGGATATTGGCACCTGAAATCATCAGCTTACTTAACATACAACGTACTTTTTCACCACCGGAAAGAACTCTTACTTTCTTCACACCGTCTTCACCGGCAAAAAGCATTCTTCCAAGGAATCCACGAACATAAGTCACATCCTTGATTTCTGAATACTGTGTCAGCCAATCTACGATCGTATAATCATTATCAAATTCTTTGGTATTATCCTTCGGGAAATAAGACTGGCTTGTAGTTACGCCCCATTTGAAAGAACCTTCATCCGGTTCTAATTCGCCTGCAAGGATTTTAAATAAGGTAGTTTTTGCAAGTTCGTTGCTTCCTACAAATGCTACTTTATCATCATGATTTAAGATAAAGGAAATATTATCCAGTACTTTTACGCCATCGATGGTCTTGGAAATGCCTTCCACAGTAAGTACTTCATTTCCGATTTCACGGTTAGGTCTAAAATCAATGTATGGATATTTACGGCTGGATGGTCTGATCTCATCAAGTTCGATCTTTTCCAGCGCTTTTTTACGAGATGTTGCCTGTTTTGATTTGGAAGCATTGGCACTGAATCGGGAAATAAATTCCTGTAATTCTTTGATCTTTTCTTCCTTCTTCTTGTTTGCTTCTTTCATCTGACGGATCATTAACTGGCTGGATTCATACCAGAAATCATAGTTTCCTGCGTAAAGCTGAATCTTACCATAGTCAATATCTGCTGTATGGGTACATACTTTATTTAAGAAATAACGGTCATGAGATACAACGATGACTGTATTTTCAAAGTTGATCAGGAATTCTTCCAGCCATGCAATGGCATCCAAATCCAAGTGGTTGGTCGGTTCGTCCAGAAGCAGGATGTCAGGATTTCCAAACAACGCCTGCGCAAGAAGTACTTTGACTTTGATCGCACCCGGAAGATCTCCCATCATTGCATAATGATATTCTGTATCTACACCAAGACCATTTAACAGAGAAGCTGCATTGGATTCTGCTTCCCAACCGTCCATATCTGCAAATTCACCTTCCAATTCAGAAGCACGGATTCCGTCTTCTTCTGTGAAATCTTCTTTTGCATAGATGGCATCTTTTTCTTTCATAATATCAAACAGTCTCTGGTTTCCCATGATTACGGTATCCATAACGTTGAATCCGTCATACTGGAAGTGATCCTGTTTTAAGAAAGAAAGTCGCTGACCCGGAGTGATCACGATTTCACCGTTGGTAGAATCCAGCTCTCCTGATAAGATTTTCAGGAATGTAGATTTACCGGCACCGTTTGCACCGATCAGACCGTAGCAGTTACCTTCTGTAAATTTAATGTTTACATCTTCAAATAATGCTTTCTTACCCAAACGTAATGTTACATTGTTTGCACTAATCATTCTATTATCTAACCTTTCTTTATGTTGTGAGTTCAAACGACTCCTAAGTTTATCATCATACCTGCTCTATTTTACCGTAAAATAAATAATTTGCAAGGATTTTTTACAGCCTTTTTCATACCGTTCAATCTAAGATTCAAAAAACACCAAAATCGTTCCTTTTATCTGTCTGAAAACAATACATTTTCTGCAATTTCAGCTGCATCCATGATACATCCATCACAAGTTCTTCTCGCTTTTCCCGTGTCAGGATCTTTCTCTTTTAATTCACAGCATACGATTGTTCCATTTTTCTGATGAAATTGCTCTATGATGTTTCTTGATAACTGATATGTTCTTCCTTTGGATCCCGGTGCACCCACGACTCCATCTGCATTTTTCAGTCCTGCCAGAAAAACAGCACCTGATACTGCTCCGCAGGTTCCCTGCATACCGCCCATACCGGCACCAAATGCCTCTGTCGCACATAATGCCGTTTTTTCATCCATGCCTACCAGATCACAATACGCACAAGCAACTGCCTGTGCACAATTATATCCTTTTTCATGAAGCTCAATGGTTCTTTTTACTCTGCTTTCCATAGGGCAGCCCTCTTTACTTTCCTTCGTATTTTATATTTTCCAACTATGATTAACCGCAGATTGAATTTTTTAATTCCGATGCGATCTGCAGCGGACTTTTCCCATCTGTAAAAAATTCCTGATGGGCTGTTTCTATATAAATCTGCTCTCTGGCATTCATCAGAGAAGTTACTTTTTCTTCCAGCGAACCACCCTGCAGCAGCGGACGATTTTGATCTCCGGACACTCTGCGGATGATTTCTTCTTTGGAAGTTTTTAAATAGATCACAGTTCCGATCTCTCTTAAAAGCTCCCTGTTTTCTTCCCGAACCGGCATACCGCCGCCAATCGAAAGCACAAACATTTCATTGCTCTGTTTCAGACGTTTTAACAGCTCCGTTTCCATATCACGAAAAGCTGGTTCTCCGTCCTTTTGAAAAATATCTGAAATCTTCCGTTCCTGCTCCTGCTCGATCATTTCATCTGTATCCAAAAACCTGCATCCCAAAACTTTGGCAAGTCTCTTTCCAATGGTCGTCTTTCCGGCTCCCATAAATCCCATTAATACAATCCGGTTCATGACTTTTTCTTCTGCTCCCTAAGATAGAAAAATAAAACAATTTTTTCCAAATAGCGTTTCAGTACGATCTGAATCTCTTCTTTTGGATGGATCGGTTTTACCAGAATCGAATATAATCCGGTGCGATTGGCTCCCCAAACATCCGTAAAGAGCTGATCTCCCACAAAGAGCGTAGACTGTTCATCTGTCCCCATCAGCTCCATGGCTTTTCTGTAACCTTTTGGATTCGGTTTCCCGCCTTTGCTGATAGTGTAAACTTTTGCATCCCGATTGAACATTGCCACGCGAGGCTCTTTATTATTGGAAAGAAGACAGGCATTCATCCCCAGTTCTTTCAAATGTGCAAACAACGCTTTCGCTTTTTCATCTGCCGGTGCTCCGTGAGGAACCAATGTATTATCAATATCGAAGATCACACCACGGATCCCCTTTTTATAAAAATGATCAAAATCAATGTTGTATGTGGAATCTACATATTCCTTTGGATAAAATGTACGAAACATAAATTCTTCTTTCTATTATTTATTCTATCTGATATTTTCCTGCAGCTGTTCTTTCATCATAATGATGACTTTCCTATACCAGCTGCTATTTTTTATTCTAATATTTTTTTCAGCTCGTCCATAAATGTATTTACATCTTTAAACTCTCTGTATACAGATGCAAAACGAACATATGCTACGGAATCCAGATCTTTTAATTTATTCATGATCAATTCCCCAATGACCTTACTCGGGATTTCCCGTTCCTCCCGATTAAAAAGCTCCTGCTCTACTTTATCGATCAGATTATTGATGTCTTTTACAGAAATCGGACGTTTGTGGCAGGCACGAAGTACACCTGCTTCAATCTTCGATCTGTCATAGGTTTCCCGATTGTTATCTTTCTTAATTACGATCAACGGAATCGTCTCTACTTTTTCATAAGTGGTAAAACGCTTCCCGCATTCATCACATAATCTGCGTCGTCTGATTGAACAATTATCATCTGCCGGTCTTGAATCGATGACTCTGGTTGCTTCCTGATTACAAAATGGACATTTCATAACTTTATCCCCCACTATCGGTTTGTATCTATTAAAAAAATAAATCGCATTTTATTTACATAATGCCGCTTATACAGGGTTAGTATAGTATATTTGTTTCTCAGGTGTCAACAAATCATTACAAAGCACACAATTTTTCTTCCCGGCATATGCTGTAACGAGGGGGGATTCTCATGCGTCTTTGCGAATTAAAAGAAAAAGATGTGGTCAACATCTGCTGCGGCAAAAAAATCGGCTGTGTTGTTGATATTGAATTCGACAAAAAAAGCTGTCATGTGACAGCTTTAATCGTATCTTGCGGTATTCATTTTTTTAATCTGTTCTGCAATGATGAAACGGTGATTCCGTGGTGCTGCATCAAACAGATCGGACCCGATGTGATCCTTGTAGAATTACCGAATTAAATTTATTCGATGGTCGTTCCAATCGTCTTTTTCAAAACGAGCAGTACCACAAACATCAGCACAATTCCTGCCGGAAGTGCAATCCATGCTGTTTTTACAAATCCTGCAATCACATAAGTCACAAAAGATACAGCCGCTACCGTAATTACATACGGAAGCTGGGTATTTACATGATTGATATGATTGCTCTGGGCACCGGCACTTGCCATGATCGTTGTATCTGAAATCGGTGAACAATGATCTCCGCATACAGCACCTGCCATACAAGCAGAAATCGCAATGATCATCATGGTCTGATCAGCCGCAAACGCATCCACTACGATCGGAATCAGAATTCCAAAAGTACCCCAGGAAGTACCGCTTGCAAATGCAAGCACGCATCCTACCAGGAAGATGATCGCCGGCAGGAAATTTACCATTCCTTTTGCGTACGTATTAATAAAATCTGCAACAAATTCTGCTGCTCCCAGACTGTCTGTCATCGATTTGAGTGACCATGCCATCGTCAGGATCAGAATTGCAGGAACCATTGCCTTAAATCCTTCCGGAAGGCTGTTCATACATTCTTTAAAGGAAAGAACTCTTCTTGCCATATATAAGCAGATGGTAATGATCAGACCGAAAAAGCTTCCATAAGCGAGACCTACGGATGCATCTGATGCAGAAAATGCTTCTACGATTCCCACACCTTGGAAGAAACCACCAGTGTAGAGCATACCGATCACACAGCAAACGATCAAAGATGCCACCGGAATGACCAGATCCAGTACTTTTCCATCCGGATTTGCATTGGTTTCCTCTGCAAATTCATCGACTGCATTTTTCGGTGCGGAATGCAGATCCCCTTTCAATGCATTTAATTCATGCTGTTTCATTGGGCCGTATTCGAATTTCATCGCAGTTAAGGCTACCATCATAAAAATAGTCAGCAATGCATAGAAATTATACGGAATTGCACGGATGAACAAAGAAAAACCATCTGCACCTTCCACGAATCCGGTTACTGCTGCTGCCCAGGAAGAGATCGGCGCAATGATACATATCGGTGCTGCTGTGGCATCAATTAGATATGCCAGTTTAGCACGGGAAACTTTATGTTTATCTGTCACAGGACGCATGACACTTCCTACGGTCAGACAATTAAAATAATCATCTACGAAGATCAGACAACCTAACAGAACTGTTGCCAGCTGTGCTCCTACACGGCTTTTGATATGGGAAGCTGCCCAGCGGCCAAATGCAGCTGAACCGCCAGCTTTATTCATCATACTGACCAAAGAGCCAAGGATTACTAAAAATACTAAAATTCCTACATTATATTTATCAGAAAGAACTCCGATGAATCCTTCCTGAAAGATGTGATTTACAGTACCTTCAAAACTGAATCCGGAATAAAACAGACCGCCTGCAAGAATTCCGATAAACAGCGAACTGTAAACTTCTTTTGTGATCAATGCCAGTACGATCGCTATCAAAGGCGGTACCAATCCCCAGAAAGTAGCATACACCGCGGGTACATACTCTGCTGTTTCTTCTGCCGCAAAAGCAAACATCGGACAGCACAGGAACAGCAACGCAATGACAGAAAGTGTCTGACACACTTTTTTCATGTTTGATTTCATTTTTCTCTCTCCATTCTTCTTTTCTTTTGATCAAAGACCCGATAACCTAAGAACCTGCTTGTACCTTTTGCACTCTCATATTTTCATTCAGCACCATTTACATTTTTTTGTACGGAGTACTTTTGGCTTTACGGAAAAGCAATCTGCTTTCCGCAATCACTCGACAAGGTCTTTCTTATTGAAGCAAAAAACCATGGATACGCAGAGATATCCATGGCATGATGATTCCTTATATAATGCCGATAGCTCTCCACAAAATGTGACAGTCCGATGCATCTTCTACATCGACCCAGAAAGAAACTTTGGGCTGTTTCTCCCTTCGGCGAATTCCCCTTTGATCTGCAACGGTTTTTCCCGAACCTTTTTGCCGCAGACTACTCTTGTCCTTCGCGCCTCTATCAAGTCTTTTATGATGTTTGGAACAGAAATTCCAAAACTTATTATGAACACATACATTTTTAACATTATTTGCATAAAAATGCAATAGAAAGTTTGCATTTTTTAAATATCAATGCTATAACCATAGTAAATGTTACATTAATGAAACGGAGGATTTATGAAATGAACATCATTGCAACACCAAATGCGCCGGGCGCAATCGGACCATATTCTCAGGGTTATGAAGTAAACGGAATTGTCTATACTTCCGGACAGATTCCTGTAAATCCTGCAACCGGAGAAATTGCAGAAGGCATTGCTGCACAGACCGAACAGAGCTGTAAAAATGTCGGTGCAATCTTAGAAGCAGCCGGCAGCGGATTTGACAAAGTATTTAAGACCACCTGCTTTCTTGCAGAAATCGCAGATTTTGCAGCATTCAACGAAGTTTATGCAAAATATTTCACTTCAAAACCGGCAAGAAGCTGTGTCGCTGTCAAAGACCTTCCAAAAGGGGTACTTTGCGAAATCGAAGCAATTGCAGTAAAATAATCAGATAAACAACTATTTTCTGGCATATTTCTCAAAAATTTTCGGCAAAACAAAAAAGTCTTTCCTTTTATAAGGACTTTTTTATTTGATAACGGTTTACTTTTTTGAAGAAATATATTAGAATCTAGTGGAAATATACAAATCATAAAGGAGATTTAGATATGAACATTTCATCATTACAGAAAGCTAGATATGAGTATTCTCCAAAGCTTCCGGGAATGCTTAGAAACGGGATCGCTGATATCTGCGTTAACGAAGGTGCAGAAACTCAGAGCGTAGCTGATCAGGATAAGATCAAAGCTCTCTTCCCAAATACTTACGGCAAAAAGGAAATCACTTTCCAGAAAGGCCAGAATACATCTGAAGCTAAAAAACAGGTAGTAGGTGTAATCCTTTCCGGTGGACAGGCTCCAGGCGGACACAACGTTATCTGCGGTTTATATGATGCTTTAAAAGCAACAGACAAAGAAAACGTTCTTTACGGATTCAAAGGCGGTCCAAGCGGACTGATCGAAGATGACTACATCATTTTTGATGATGAATACATCAACGAATACAGAAACACTGGCGGTTTCGATATCATCGGTTCCGGCAGAACAAAATTAGAAACAGAAGAACAGTTCGCTATCGTTGCTGAAGTTTGTAAAAAACACGGCATCACAGCAATCGTTATCATCGGTGGTGATGATTCTAACACAAACGCTGCTGTTCTCGCTGAATACTTCGCAGCACACAACACAGGTGTTCAGGTAATCGGATGCCCAAAAACAATCGACGGTGACTTAAAGAACGAAGACATCGAATGCTCTTTCGGTTTCGATACAGCTACAAAAACATACAGCGAAATCATCGGAAACATCGAAAGAGATGCAAACTCTGCTAAAAAATACTGGCACTTCATCAAAGTTATGGGACGTTCTGCTTCTCACGTAGCATTAGAATGTGCTCTGAAAACTCAGCCAAACATCTGCTTAGTTTCTGAAGAAGTTGCTGCTAAGAAAATGTCTCTTTCAGAAATCGCTGATTACATCGCTGATTCTGTAGCAACAAGAGCATCTAAAGGTATGAACTTTGGTGTTGCTATCATTCCAGAAGGTGTTGTTGAATTCGTTCCGGAATTCTCTGTATTAATTCAGGAAATCAATGAACTCCTTGCAGGAAGCAAAGCTGATGAATTCAATGCACTTCCAACATGGGCTGACAAATATGCATTCATCGAAAACGGCTTAACAAAAGAATCTATGGAAGTATTTGCAATCCTTCCACAGGCAATCCAGCAGCAGTTATTCTTAGAAAGAGATCCACACGGAAACGTACAGGTTTCCCTGATCGAATCTGAAAAATTATTCTCTGCTCTCGTAGCTGACAAATTAGCAGCTAGAAAAGCAGCTGGCACATACAACGGTAAATTCAGTGCTCTTCATCACTTCTTAGGATATGAAGGAAGATGTGCATTCCCATCTAACTTCGATGCAGACTACTGCTACTCTTTAGGATACAACGCATTCATGCTGATCCAGTATGGCTACAACGGATACTTATCAAAAGTTTCCAACCTTTCTCAGCCAGCAAGCGAATGGGTTGCAGGCGGTATGCCAATCACTAAGATGATGAACGTAGAAAGAAGACATGGAGAAGACAAACCGGTTATCAGAAAAGCTCTTGTAGAACTTGATGGTGCTCCATTCAAATTCTTCGAAGCTCATCGTGAAGAATGGGCTGCTGACACATGCTTCGTATATCCAGGTGCAATTCAGTACTACGGACCAGCAGAAGTTTGTGATATCACAACAGTAACTCTTGCTCTTGAACAGGCTAAATAATTTTATTCATAAAAATTGGCTCTGATCTTATGGTCAGAGCCTTTTTGTCTGTAATTTGACCAATCGTAAATTTTACGATTGGTTTTTCAGTTGATTTCGGCCGTGTTTTCCACGACTTTCGTTCTAATATCAAATGATCTCTTATTTTTTAATTTTATCTACAACTAAGAAATCCCTTGATGCATCTTATATTTTCGATACTCGACTGTGACACATCCTACAGCTGCTGCCATAGTAAAGACTTCCGCCAGAAGAATTGCCCACCAGATTCCATTTTCTCCGGCAAACAACGGAAATACAAATAGGAAGATGCTGTTTAAAATGATTCCTCGCAGTAAAGATACCATAGTTGCCATTTTCGGGCAGGCTATGGACTGCAGATAATAGATCACAAATGTATTGACAGATAAAGCAATAAAAGAGATGCCATAGATCCGCACTACATAAGGTGCCATTTCCTCGATTTCTGCGGTGAGCTGCATAAAAAGAGCGGTGATCTGCAATGGAAATACGAGGCACAGCCCTGTAAAGATCACGCCTAAGATCACTGCTGTCCTCATTCCCAGTTTTTCCGCTTTCCAGCAGCGTTCCAGATTTCCGGCACCAAAATTTTCCGAAACGATCGGCTGTGCTGCCTGTCCGACACCGGAAAATACACTGATCAAAACTGCTGCTACCGTCCCCAGCATTCCATAAATTGCCAATGCAGCCGTACCGGAATATTTCATGATCTGATTATTGGCAATAAACGTAACAACGATGACTGCCAAAGATCCCACACCTGCACCAAAACCTACCATGATGATTTTTTTCAGTGCCGGCAGCCATTGATGAGGCAGAACGAGCTTTAACGTAGTTTTTTTCAGCAAAATATATCCGATCAAAAGAATCGCCTGAGCAGTCGAGCCCAATACCGTTGCCAGTGCAGCACCTGTCATGCCCATCTGCATCGGAAATACAAATACATAATCTCCGATCACATTTAAGATACCTCCAAAAAGCATCACACCCATAACAAACTTCGGTGAACCGTCTGCTCTGATATACCCACTCAAAAATGTAGTAAATACAAATGTGGGATGAAATGCAAAGATCAGTGATCCATACGCTTTTACATAAGGCATCAATGACTCATCGGCACCGCAAAGTCTGTAAAAATCTTCCTGGAAGATCATTCCTAAAATCCAAATCAACAAAGAAAGGACACTGACAAATACTGTTGCTGCAGTAAAATATGCATTTCCTTTTTCTTCATTTCCTTCGCCCCTTGCCTGACTTCGAAGAACACAGCCGCCGATTCCAAAGACCAGCGCAATAAAAGATGCCAAAGAAAAAATCGGCAGCACCACTGCATTGGCCGCCGCACCATTGGCACCTACTCCCTGTCCGATGGCTATACAGTCTACCAGACTATAGGCCGCCACAGCAACAGCTCCGCTGACCGCCGGAACGAGAAATTTATAAAATAATTTGCTAACATCCTCTTTTAGTAAATTCACTTTTTATACTCCTGTTTTTATTTTCATGATTACTCTTCAAGCCCGTAATCGGTCTGAAAGCTGGCATTGATCTCTGCCACTTCTCTTTTTCCATCGATATAATCCCGATACATTTCCCACAGATCGATCTCACATTCTTCCAGTCCGTCTTCCGGCGGAAGCCATTCTTTGATCAGTGCGATTCTTTCCTGTTTTGTTGTATCTTTGATCAAAATACTTTTCACTTCTCATTCTCTCCTCTTTTTTATTGTCTGGAACATTTTTCTGCATCGATTGCCAGTACCAGCATCAAAACTTCCAATGCATCCTGCGGATTCCATACATCGATCACATAAGTATCGGTCAGACGAAGAATTTCTTTTGAGATTTTGGCAATATTCTGTCCTGTGGAATCCATAATCCCATAGTCCCATTCCAAAAAATCGCCTTCCATATACCAGTTATTATAATCAATATCAAACTTTGGCTTTAAAAGACTGAATTCTTTGGAAATACATCCCTTATATTCCCCATTCAGATACATTTCGAATTTTGGAAGAAATGTAAATATTTTTTGCTGTACCATTCCAATTTCGTTGCCATAAGCATCATAAATTTTCAAACAATGTCCCCAGGAAAACTGTCCCTTGACCACATAGACCACGTTTCCGGAATCATCATAAATATCATAGCTTTCAAACCAGGAAAACAATCTTTGCTTAAACAATAATCTCATATGTTCACCGCCTTTGCTACTCCGCAGCTAATGCCTGCTTTCGCTCATTATAGCATAATTCCAGCTATTTACAATGATTACATTTCAGACAAACATACAACAAGAAAAAGCAGCCCTCTGCTTTTTCGATTGCAGAGGACTGCTTTACCTTATTCGTGATTCAATTATTTCAAGAAATCATGTTCCTGAAAATTTCTTATTCATCTGCTGTTCCATTTTCTCAAAATCTGGAAAATCGAAAAAGTCCTCAAAGATGTTTTCCTTTCGATGTTTCCTTTCCTTCGTTCGATTATGTTATAGCACCTCTCATTAGCACTGTCAAGCATCGAGTGCTAATCATTTTATAAACAAATCATAAATTTTTTATTGCATATTTTTTGTCAATTTAACGGCAGTTGGTGTGACCGCCAGTCCGCCTTCTGCTGTTTCTTTATATTTCCGTGGCATATCCCTGCCGATTTCTCCCATAACGTCAATTACTTCATCTGCCGGAATCACACTGGATACTCCCGCCATGATCATATCTGCGGCTGTAACAGCATTAACTGCCCCAATCACATTTCGTTTGACACACGGTACTTCTACCAGACCGCCGATCGGATCACAAGTCAGTCCCAGCAGGCTTTTTAATGCAATGGCTACAGCTCCGCAAATATCTTCTTTATTTCCGCCCTGAAGATGCACCAAAGCTCCGGCTGCCATGGCACTGGCAGAACCGATTTCCGCCTGACATCCGCCAAACGCTCCTGAAATTGAAGCTCTGTGTGCAATGATCTGTCCAATTCCGGCTGCTGTATACAAAGCCTCTACAATTTTATCCTCTTCCGGCTTTTTTTGATCTTCATAAGTCAAAAGGACTGCCGGCAAAACTCCGCAGGAACCTGCCGTCGGTGCTGCTACGATCCTTCTCATGCAGGCATTGGACTCTCCCATTTTCACGGCACGTTCCATGACTTTTCCTACGAAACCACCGCTCATTGCTTCACCGGAGGCTACATAATCTTCCAGTTTCTTTCCGTCACCGCCCACCATGCCGCTGTTGGACTTTCTGGTTCCGGTATAAGCCTCATCTGCATGTCTCATGGCACGGTACATGGCTCTCATCTGTTCAAAGGATTCCCGTTCTTTCACCTGCCGTTCCGTACAGTCATCTCTCTGAATCACTTTCCAAAAAGGAATTCCACCATTTTCCGCGATTTCACAAATTTCTTTTAACGATTTATATACCATCTTCTGCTCCTATTTCATACTATAATAAGTAATTTTTTCGATTCCTTTACACCGTTCCAGATGATGAATAGATTCTGCCGGAATCTCTCTGTCACATTCAACTACCATCACCGCACTTCCGCCACGGCTGTCACGATACAACTGCAGTGTTGCAATATTGATCTCCAGTTCGCTCAGCATCGTCGTCACAGAAGCCACACATCCTGGCTGATCAATATTTTGAACGATCAATGTCGGATATTCTGCACAGAAATTGGCTTCCATACCGTCAATGTTGCAGATTTTCATGCGGCCGCCACCTAAAGATGCTGCTAAAATTTCCATTTTCTTTCCGGATCTTCCAGTCAGCTTCAGAACAACACTGTTTGGGTGGGCTTCTTTCAGATTTGCCTCACCGAACACAAACTCCATACCGGCCTGCTCTGCTTCCTCAAATCCATGCGGAACTCTTTCATCATCCGGCATCATTCCCAAAAGACCGGATACCAACGCACGATCCGTTCCATGACCTTTTCCCGTTGCCAAAAAACTTCCATATAATAAAAGTTCTGCTTTTTTTACCGGTTCCCCTAAAAGTTTTCTCGATACAAATCCAATTCGCACCGCACCTGCCGTATGAGAACTGGACGGACCTACCATCACCGGCCCTATCACATCAAATATATTCATTGTTTCTCTCCATCTTCTGCCTTAGTTAGATTATTCCCAATTTTCCATTTCTTCTATCAGCCGGTTTTCATAATCGTCCAGATAATCTTCCAGTTTCCCGCCGTTTTTCACATTGCTTTCCGCACCGCACAGGCCATCTTCTGCAAATTCCCAAATATGATATCCTACACCCCGATATTCAAAATCAATGCTTCCTAACCGTTCCTGCTCACAATACCGAAACTGCAGTCCACGATCCGTTAAATAGTTCTGTATTTTTTCAAGTCTCATTGTTTCTCTCTTTCCTGATCCTTCCATTCATACTTCATGAACGGGACAATGTGGATCACAGATATTTTCTTTTTGAGCTGTCATTTTTATCAATTCTCTCTCCTATTAAACCATAATCTTGCCATAGATGCAAACTGGGATCGTATATTTTATCACTGTTCATTTGCATCATAATATGTTAGAATTACATTCGTATCGGCTTTTTATCTCTCAAAGACGTGTTCTTTGTTTTATTCTCCTAAGAATTCGTTTTTTAGAAAAAGCTCTTCACACAGAACAACGGAAGGAAAAAGTTAAGATTCTACTATGAAACAAAATAAGAAATTTTCATTAATCCCTTATTTAATGAGGTACAAATATCACTATCTGGCAGGAATCTTTGTTCTTTTAGTCGTAGACCTTGCCGGACTTTATCTTCCACAGTATATCGGAGAGATCATCGACGGACTGACTGCAGGTATTTTAGATGCCGGCGGAGTCAAACAGATTCTTCTGAAAATACTGTTGATCGGACTGATCATGATGGCAGGTCGTTTTGGCTGGCGTTATTTTATCATCGGTGCATCCCGCGGTGTGGAATACCACCTTCGCAACGATATGTTTGCTCACATAGAAACATTATCTGCCCGTTATTACAACAGCCACAATACCGGTGATCTGATGGCATATTTTACCAATGATCTTCAAGCCATCCGTCAGGCAGTGGGAATTGCTGTTATTACTGCATTTGATGCAGTGATCATGACATTTATGGTACTGATCAAAATGATCCTTTACGTTGACCTGAAACTGACCATCATTGCATTTCTTCCTCTCACACTGGTAGCATTTACCTGTTATTATTTCGGTTTAGAGTTTGACAAACGTGCTTTCAAAAGTCAGGAAGCCTTTTCCCAGCTCTCTAACAGGGTTCAGGAAAGTCTGACCGGAGTTCGTGTGATCAAAGCCTTTGTGCAGGAAGAAAAAGATTTTGAAGCTTTTGAAGAAGCAAGTCGGAATTCCATGGAAAAAAATATGGATCTGGTCAAACTTCGTGCAGTCATCGGACCGATTTTTGATACGATCACAGGATTAAGCATTTTAGTAACTCTGATCTTTGGCGGACGCATGGTACTTCATGGTCAGGTTTCTATCGGACAATTCGTAGCATTTAACTCCTACATCGGAATGCTGGTATGGCCAATGATTGCCTGCGGTGACTGTATTAACTTTTTCAGTCAGGCGACCGCAGCATTGAAACGAATTTCCGATATTTTCAAGGAAACACCGGACATTATCGATAAATCTTCCGCTGAAATGAAAGATGCCGACTTAAAAGGGGAAATCACAATGAAAGATCTCACCTTTACCTACCCTGATGGAGAACAGCCGGTTCTAAAAGAAATCAACCTTCATATTTCCGCAGGAGAAACCGTGGCGATCATGGGACGTACCGGAAGCGGAAAATCTTCTTTGGCGGATCTTTTGCTTCGTGTTTACGACTGTGAACGAGGAATGCTCCTGTTAGACGGGAGACCGATTGAGGACTATCCACTGGCAGTTCTGCATCGTGATGTGGCTTATGTACCGCAGGAAAACTTTATGTTTTCAGATACTTTAGAAGAAAACATTGCCTTTGGGCTGGAAGAACGTCTGGAAAATCACCCGGAAATTCGGGAACAGATCTATCAGGCTGCCAGAAATGCATGTATTCACGATAATATTATGGATTTCCCGGAACAATACGAAACTTTGGTAGGAGAACGAGGAGTAACCCTTTCCGGAGGTCAGAAACAGCGAAGCTCGATTGCCAGAGCATTGCTCATGGATTCCCCAATCCTCATTTTAGATGATTCTCTTTCCGCAGTTGACACGGATACCGAAGAAAAGATTCTGGAGAATCTGATGCGTCTGCGAAAAGGAAGAACCACGCTGATCATAGCACACCGAATTTCCACCTTGCAGAAAGCAGATCACATTGCAGTGCTGAGCGACGGACTGCTCAGTGAATACGGAACCCATGAGGAACTTTTGAAAAAAGGCGGATTTTATGCAGAAATCTGTAAGAAACAACAGTTAGAACAAGAATTGGAAGGAATGTAACATGCAGAAACGTTCATTAACAGAAGATACGATTGAATTTAATACCAAAGGAAATGCATTGTTACATTTGCTT
Source organism: uncultured Lachnoclostridium sp. (assembly GCA_964602445.1). GTDB lineage: Bacteria > Bacillota > Clostridia > Lachnospirales > Lachnospiraceae > HGM12587. Next base: position 9,500 of record CAZRQV010000020.1, on the reverse strand, counting down.
TCCTACTTGAAGCCTTATACCGGCTGGATGATATTCTCTTTACTTTTAGTCCTTGGGCTGACAGTATTTGACCTGTACCGCCCAATGCTGATCGGAGATGCGATTGACACTTTCGAGGCACAGGGAGATTATGATTTCCTTCTGCGCACTGCATGGAAATATGGTGCAGTTCTTTTACTGTCTTTCATCTTCAATGTCATCCAGACATGGATCCTACAAAAGACCGGTCAGAAGATCATGCTGACCATTCGTAAAGATTTATATGCCCATTTACAGACTTTAAGCAGCCGTTACTATGATCTGACTCCGGTTGGAAAGCTGGTTACACGAGTTACTAACGATGTTGTTGCCTTAGAAGAAATGTACTCCGGCATTCTCGTCAAAATGTTTCGAAATGTGATTAAACTGATTGGACTGGCAACGGTTATGCTGCTCATGAACTGGCAGCTTTCTTTGTACTCTTTTATCCTGCTGCCGCTTGTCATCGCATTAACCCTTGCAATGCGCCGGATTTCCAGAGAAACTTACCGTATGGTACGAACCCGACTGACAGATATTAATACTTTTTTATCAGAAAACCTTTCCGGTATGCGCATCATCCAGATCTTCGGCCGTGAAAAACGTAAATTTGAAGAATTCGACCACAAAAACCATCAGTTATATCAGGCATATTTCCGTGAGATCATGGTCATGGCGATTTTCTGGCCATTGTCTTATATTCTAGGTATTTTATCACTGATGATCGTACTGGGTATAGGAAGCCGTGAAGTGTTAAACGGAACGATCTCCATCGGCTCTCTTTACATTTTTTCCCAATATATCCAGACATTTTTTGATCCGATCCGCGAATTATCCGAACAGTTTACAATCCTGCAAAACTCCATCGCTTCGGCGGAAAAAATTTTTACGGTTATGTCTGAAGAACCGATGATTACAGAAAAAGAAGAACCAGTACTCTTACCGGAAGTCAAAGGACGGATTGAATTTGACCATGTTTGGTTTGCTTATGACAATGAAAATTATGTCCTTCGTGATGTTTCTTTCGTAATCGAACCGGGAGAAAAAGTTGCTTTCGTAGGTGCAACCGGTGCCGGAAAATCTTCTATCCTGAATCTGATCGGCAGATATTATGACATTCAGAAAGGACATATTTATATTGACGGCGTAGATATCCGGGATCTCAGCCGCAAGCAGCTTCGCCGCGCCATCGGTCAGATGCAGCAGGATGTTTTCATTTTTGAAGGAACAATTGAAAGCAATATCCGCCTCCATGATACGGATATTACGCCGGATCAGGTCAAACAAGCAGCAGAATATGTAAATGCATCTCATTTTATCGAAAAACTTCCGAAGGGATATGAAGAACCGGTTGCAGAACGCGGTGTGACTTTCTCTGCCGGAGAACGTCAGCTCTTGTCCTTTGCCCGTACCCTGGCTCATGATCCGCAGATTCTGGTTATGGACGAAGCAACAGCAAATATCGATACTGAGACCGAACTTCTCATTCAGGAAGCACTGGAAAAATTGATGAAGGGACGTACGACCATTATGGTCGCTCATCGTTTATCTACGATTCAGCACGCCGACTGCATCATGGTAATGCATAAAGGAAAAATCCGGGAACGTGGAACTCATCAGGAACTTCTGGCACAGGACGGAATCTATAAAAAACTGTATGAGCTTCAGATTCAGAAAGAACTACTGTAGAAATACACGGACACTTTGAAAACAGGAGTTATAAAACCCAAACTAGACATCTCTTCTTCTCAGTGTTTTATAATTTCTGACATTCAGAAATACACCTACAATAAAAATAATAAGAGCCACCATTAGTTCACAGCCGGGAATCTGGAATATTTTATAGATGCGGTTGCTTTCACAAAACAGGCCTTCCATAAAAAGCCCGATAAAACATCCTGCAGTTAAAATCGGAATGGTTTTAATCAGCATATTGATCGCATTCACACTTTTTGCAGACAGATAAAAAATTATATTTGCTATTCCAAGCGTTAATAAGTAAGTGATTATCATAAAGCATAAAATAATATGCCCATAGGTGATTGGAAGAACCGAAGTTTCATGATTTAAAAATGATGAAATTCCAGAATTTGCAAATTGCAAAGTCCCTGTTGCTTTCCAGATCAATATAGACAATCCAATCGTAATGCTTGTAATAATCAGTACAGAAATCGTCATACATAGATATTGGATTCTATGTATCTTCTTACCTCTTTTACTTGAATATTGACTGGCAATTACATGGTTGACGCGATCATTTACCATTACTGGTGCTGCAAGCAGAAACCCGCAAATCAGGCAGCAGATCATCATCGAAACAAAATAAGCATTGGCGTAAACCAAAATTTCAAATGGCATGATACTGGTTCTGCCTGCACCGGCGGACCGGTATTGCTGCATCATATCTTCATAAAGTTCAAAATACATGGAAGATTTTCCCGTTGCTCGAATTATCTGCCCTCTCATTTCAGAATATGTGTTATAATCATATCCCTCATAACCCTGAATTGCATTTTGCATATATTGAAAATAATCTTCATAATTTTCTATGCCATTTTGCAAAAACAGCTCTGTCTCCACCATCATGGAATTTGCTCCATACAAAAGCTGTTTGTACTCATTTTCTATCTCTGCAAATTCCTCTTCTTCTATGGTATTCCCATACTGTTCAAGCAATCTGCTGCATAATTCTAAACTTATCTCTGTACTATCACTTCCATCCTCAAACAGAAATGGCTTGACACAACGAAACATAAAAGTAAAAAACATCAACACCGAAATAATAAAAATAAGTACAGCAATTCCTGGTTTCCAAATTTTTTTCATTTCTGCATAAAACATTTAGCTCAACTCCTTTCTCTGAAAATAATGAATTACAAACTTAAGCAAAAGCACTGCTGTCAATAAGTGGATCAAAACAATTCCAACTTCTTGACATGGAACCAAGGAATAATGTCCTAGGTCAGTAAACCACATATGACTATAATAAATCACCGTTGATAAAGTTAACGTTGATAAATAAAACGGTATCGTCCATTGTAATCCCGGGAACATCATAACCCCAAAATAAGGTAAGACTAAAATTGCAGCAAACAATACTCCTCCAAGTAAATCATTACGATTTAGCAATGCAATGATATTTGAAAGCAACCACCAGACAACCAAGAAAACTGCAATGAAAAGTAACGAACAAATAAAATATTCTTTTACCGTCATGCTTGCCCATGTAATAAAAGGCTTCCTATAAATGGGATCATTCATGTCATTCACATAATTAAAACTGCTGGAAATATTCATATTCCACAAATTACTAAAATCCCACTTCCAAAAAAAGATTGATAATGATATCAAAAATAAAACTGTACAATACAAAAATCCTACGATACCATTGGCAAAAATTTTATCTTTTGCAATTTTTCTCCCTCTCCCTGAACTATAAATCAATGACAACGTTTCATTTTGACGTTCCATTGAAAATGTTCTTAAAGACAATAATGAAAGAAATACAACACTTTCGATCAGCAAAGCCTTCAATTGAATTTGAAAAAGTGCGCTGTGAACCACTGGTGTTAATTCCCCTGCATAAAAATGTAAATCTGCACGATCATCATTCAAAATATCAATGGTATTTTGTAAACAATCATATTTCTCTTTCATTTTCTGATTTAATATCGATGAATGAATATAACGCTGATTATAATATGCCGTACCAAGACTCGCTCCCTTTAACTCATCATAAATCTTTTCTCCCTTTTGAGCGAAATCTTCGATTGAAAGCTGATTCACAGTTTTTCTTGTATAATTGTCAACAAAACACAATCCTGTATTCAAGCAAAGACACAGCACAAGAAAAATAATAAACAACTTTTCTTGTAAGAGTTTCACTATTTCCAATTTAAAAAACATTATATTATGATCTTTCATCTGCATATACCGCCAAAAATACATCTTCTAAATTAGGCTGCACCGATACCGCACCGGCAAAGCATACATCACAATAAATCCGAGTCAAAGTTCCTTGATTGCTTTGACGATCACTAAGAATTTCGTGGGAAACCGGTATCTGTGTTCCAAATGGAACCTCAAAAATTTTTCCATTCAGTATCTTACATAATTTATCCGGCGTATCGCAGCAAAGAACTTTATGATTTTTCAGCATAATCACCTGATCTGCAATCGTTTCTATATCAGATACAATATGAGTAGATAAAATAACAATGCGATCATCTGACAAACTATGAAGCATATTTCGAAAGCGTACTCGCTCTTTCGGATCCAATCCTGCAGTAGGCTCATCTAAAATCAAAATACGCGGATCATTGAGCAGTGCTTGTGCAATTCCTACTCTTTGGATCATACCACCGGAAAACTTTCGCATTTTCTTGTCCATTACATTAGACAATGCCACTTTTTCCATTAAGATTTCGATACGTTTTTCGGCATATGAAGCGTCTAAGCCTTTGAGTGTTGCCATATATTTCAAAAACTGTCGTGGAGTATAATTTCTATAATACCCAAACTTTTGCGGCAAATATCCCAAAAGATCTCGATACTGATCATCTAGACTGACAATATCTGTTCCATTCCATGTAATTTCCCCTTTCGTCGGAAAAGATAAGGTAGCTAACATTTTCATTAACGTGGTTTTTCCCGCACCATTCGGAGCAAGAAGTCCATACACTCCATTCTGAAATTCAAGGCAGATGTCATCCAATACTGTAAAACGGCGATATTTTTTTGTTACATGATTAACCGATAACATTTCTCAATTCCTCCTCGCATTTTGTGGTAAAAAAATAATACATCATCAAGAGATATGCCACAAAAGAACAACTTACTATCAGTAAAACCAACGTATCTGTCAAATTCAAAAGCAGCCTTTCTACTCGTTTTCCGTAACAAATTGTAAGCAGCAAATTGCACAATCCCCAGATAACAGACGGAATCGCAACTGACAGATACATTCGTCCTTTGATCTGAAAAAACAACATTAACACTCCATATAAAAAAATAGAGGTGAATGATAGCCCCAGCGTTTTCCAGAAAGGAATCACTGCTGTCTGAGTTTGCGCAAGCAACAAAAGAGCTATCGTATTAATAACCATATTTCCAAAACTCAAATAAATCATTCTCAGAGCTATGACCTGTCTAATGGTAAAATAACAACTCATTTTCACCTCATACAACTGCACAATGTGCTCTTTCCATGTAGTGAATACAAAACAACTGATATATGCAAAAGGAGATATGGCAAATACAGAACATAAAATTGTTTTTGTATTAAATTGCACGAAAAACAACCACAAACATATGGTCAGCAATACACCTAAAAACAAGCAGTCTTCCACACCAAAAAACAAAATCCGAAAAGAACAAACTCTGCTCACACGAAAGATCTCTCGGATTTTAGCCACAGGAGAAACAGTACCTTGCTGTACAATATTTTGAATTGCTTTTTCTTTTTCATTTTCTGATAATTTCCATGTATTCATTATTGAACTCCTTTCGTATTTGTTTTAACAAACGATAATATTTGGATTTCACAGACGATTCTGGAATTCCAATCAATATCGCAATTTCTTCAAATGTTTGTTCTCCGTAAAGATGTAGTCGAAAAATTTGCTGTACGTCTGTTCTAAATGCACTTATATAACATTCTATTTGGGATAGCAGCTGTTTTTGAGCCAAATGTTCTATATAATCAACCTGTTCTGCCCCAAACGATTCCTCAATTATTTCCTCTTTTTCTAAAGGAATCATTTTAAGTATGTTTTTTCTACGGTAATCAATGATCTTATTTGCTGCAATACGATATAACCATGTCCTAAAAGAAGCCAATTTCTCTTGATAGGAGCCAATCGAATGCAGCATGGAAATAAAGATTTCTTGTGTTAAATCATATGCCGTATCTTTATCATTCATCTGTCTGACCACAAAATAATAAATTTCGTCATAATATAATTTAACAATCGCATCTGCATCTTTTGATGATCCAAATAGTTTGATTTTTCGGATTAGTTTTCTTTCTTGTACTGTGTTCACTCGATTTCCTCCTTCCTTAATAGTATTCGTTTTTACGTCCAGAAAAGTTTCATTTAAAATTCATAATTTTGCATCGAATCCGCAATTACTAAATATAACCACGGAAATATCCTGTATTTCCTCCCACAAAAAATCGTCACCTTTTGAATAAAGTGACGATTTTTATATTCGATATTCTATTTTAATTGTAATCCATCATGAAATGCTTTTCCTACCACATCACCAAGACTGATGTACGTCTGATTGCATGGATCATAGGCAATCGGTTTTAATTTTTTCGGATCAATCTTTCCATCAGTCAGCACAGATTCTTCTGCACATACATTTACAATTTCACCGACAAGAACCTCATCCTCAAAGCTTTTTACCTTACATTCCAAAGTCATTGGAAGTTCTTCAATCAGTGGAGCATTTACCCTGCTGCTCTTTACTGCATGGAAACCGGCCTTAGCAAACTTCTCAGGAACCTTATTTGCAGATTCCACGCCCGCATAATCACAAGCTGTTACCATAGTTTCCGTGGCCATACTCACTGTGAATGCACCTGTTTTTCTGAGATTTTCTGTTGTTTTGTGTTCTGAAAGACTGATTGTAATTTCCTTATAATCTGTAACCATTCCCCACGCTGCATTCATAACGTTTGGAACTCCATTTTCATCATAGGTACCAATCATCAGTACCGGCATCGGAAACAGGAACGGTTTCGCTCCAAAATCGACTCTACTCATTTTCATTCTCCTTACCAATTTTTCTTTTCATTCTCACTTCGATGATGTTCCTTGCGTTCTTCCACCATCTTTGCAAACCATTCTACCATAACTGGATCTTGATGTGAGAAAAAACTTGAAGTTTCTTTATCAAGTGCTGCAATCTGGTTCATTTCTTCTTCTGTCAGTTCAAAATCGAATACATTAAAATTTTCCACCATTCTATCATAATGGGTTGACTTCGGAATTACCACAATGCCTCTCTGAATATTCCATCTGAGCATTACCTGTGCATTGGTTTTTCCATATTTTCCACCAATGGCTCTTACAACCTCATTTTCAAAGGTATTTCCTCTTCCTTCTCCAAAAGGTGCCCATGCTTCCAGCTGTACATTGTATTTTTCTGCATATTCTTTTAATTGTTTCTGCTGGTTAAAGATGTGAACTTCCATTTGGTTGATCATCGGTTTGATCCGGTTGAAGTTTACAAATTCCACCATTCTATCTACATAGAAATTAGAGATACCAATGGCTCTAATCTTTCCTTCTTCATATAATTCTTCCAATGCCCGCCATGCTCCATAAGCATCTGCAAATGGCTGGTGAAGCAACACCAGATCCAAATACTCTGTCTGCAGTTTTTTCATAGATTCAAGAACAGACTTTTTTGCATTTTCATAACCATAATGTTCAATCCATACCTTGGTTGTCAGGAAAATATCTTCTCTTGGAATTCCGCTCTTTTTAATCGCAGATCCAACTTCCTCTTCATTAAAATAGGACTGTGCTGTATCGATCAGACGATAGCCTGCCTTCAAAGCATCTAATACACAGCGCTCACATTCATCTTTTGTAACCTGATATACCCCATAGCCAAGCTGCGGCATTTTTACTCCATTACTCAATATTCTGTATTCCATGGAAAGACCTCCTTGAAAAAAATTTGTATCTGTGATACATTCCCATTGTAGCAACCGGTAGTTACTACCGGTCAAGTGTTTTTTTGGGGAATATTCGTAAAATGTAATAGTAAATTCGTGATTCACCCCAATTTCTGATAATTTAACGTTTGGAGATTTCAAAATGTATACAATGAAACAAACTTGTGAGAAAACAAATCTATCTTATGAAACCTTAAAATTTTACTGCAATCAGGGTCTCGTTCCAAATGTAAAGCGTGACTCCAAGAACCACCGAATCTTTGATGATCGCGATATCGCGTGGATTCAAAGTCTGAACTGCCTGAAGAACTGCGGCATGAGCATCTCTGAAATGAAGGAATATATTGACCTTTGTCTTGGTGGGGAGGCGACTATTCCAGAGCGAAAAGTCATACTGGAAATCAAACGCAAATCCTTAGTAGAACAGCTGAAACAAGTTCAGGATTGCATTGATTATATTGACTGGAAACAAAATTTCTATGATGATGTCCTGTCAGGTAAAACGGAATATTATAGTAATCTCATAAATACTTAAGATTTCTAATCATTCGCATTTTTCTACACACTTTTCTATACGAGCAAACAATTTTCAGCACTCATCATAATCAAGTATTTTTGTCGGTATCCAAAATTTATACAGTTCTATTAATTCAGGCGAATTGCTGTAAAGCTCTTTTGTTTTAGACTTCACTCTTTGTAAAAACATTCGCCGCAAGGCACATTGTAAAAACCCCGCCTATTTCTAGACGGGGTTTCTTAAATTATATACTTCTATAAGCAAGTATTCTACTAGCTACCAGAAAGAAGTCCTATTTATCTGCAATCGCTGCCTGTGCTGCTGCAAGTCTTGCAATCGGTACACGGAATGGTGAGCAGGATACATAATCCAGTCCAATCTTATGGCAGAATTCTACAGATGTAGGATCTCCGCCGTGTTCTCCACAAATACCTACATGAAGTTTTTCATTTACCGGTCTTCCAAGTTTCAGAGCCATTTCCATTAAGCGTCCAACGCCTGTCTGGTCAAGTTTTGCAAATGGATCATTTTCGAAGATCTTTGTATCATAGTAAGCATTTAAGAATTTACCTGCATCATCACGAGAGAATCCGAAGGTCATCTGTGTTAAGTCGTTTGTTCCGAAGCAGAAGAAGTCTGCATTTGCTGCGATTTCATCTGCGGTCAGGCATGCTCTTGGAATTTCGATCATCGTACCGACTTCGTATTCAATGTCTGCGCCTGCTGCCTGAATTTCAGCATCTGCTGTCTTAACTACAACGTCTTTTACATATTTTAATTCTTTTACATCGCCTACTAATGGAATCATGATTTCCGGTTTTACATTCCAATCAGCATGTGCTTTTTTCACATTGATTGCTGCACGGATTACTGCTTTTGTCTGCATTGCTGCGATTTCCGGATATGTAACTGCCAGACGGCATCCACGATGACCCATCATTGGGTTGAATTCATGCAAGCCATCAATGATTGCCTTGATATCTTCCACTGTTTTGCCCTGTGCATCTGCAAGTTTCTTAATATCTTCTTCAGATGTTGGAACAAATTCATGTAATGGCGGATCCAGGAAACGGATTGTTACCGGATTACCTTCCAGTGCTTCGTATAATGCTTCGAAATCGCCCTGCTGATATGGAAGGATCTTTTCAAGAGCAGCTTCTCTTTCTTCTGCAGTATCAGAACAGATCATTTCACGGAACGCAGCGATTCTGTCTTCTTCAAAGAACATATGCTCTGTACGGCAAAGACCGATACCTTCTGCACCAAGTTCACGAG
>CAZRQV010000019.1:0-37582 GCA_964602445.1 uncultured Lachnoclostridium sp. | reverse complement strand
GGTTAAAATGAGGAAAACCTCATTTTAACTTGTACTAAATCTTGACATAGAACCAAGAAATGCAAAGGAAAATATGTATTTTCGGGGAGGGAAATACATACGGAGAGGGAATTTAATATGAAGAAAAGAATGTTAGCATTATTTCTGGCATTGACTCTGGTAAGCGGATCTTTTTCAGGAATGCCATCCAATGCGAATGCAGACATATCGACAGTGTATGCGGCAGAAGAAATGATCGAGAAATATTTGTCTGATCTGGAGTGGGAGTCTCAGAGCTGTGGTTCAGCAGATTTTCCGGCGGGGACGGCAAAAGATACTGCGGTGAACGGTGAGAAAATGCAGTTATTGGTAGATGGACAGGCGGTTTCTTTTGAAAAAGGTCTGGGAACCCATGCACCGTCAGAGATTATTTATGATATTTCGGATATGGGATGTACCAGATTTGAGGCTTATGCAGGGGTAGATTATCAGTGTCTGGACGATTTTGAAAATCTGGGAGAAGGTATCATTGACAACCTGATCGTGGAAATTGATGGTAAAATCGCTGCGCAGAGCGGCATGATAAATCCGTCCATGGATGCGTACCATTTTACGGTAACTGTTCCAGAGGGGGCTGAGGAACTGAAACTGACAGCCGCAGAAGGAGAGAATAATTGGTCTGACTGGGTCATCTGGGCTGATGCAAAGATTACGGCTCAAAATGCAGGAAATGAAGTAACACCGGGAATAACCATAGATCCGGTTTGTGTAAATGATCTGACATTCCATGTATCAGATGGGAAGATTCTGCTGTATCTGGGAGAGATACCAGTAGCGCAGTCCGCTTCTTTCGGAAGTGCCGTAATCAATGGTACAAAGATTTCAGATTTTGAGATTTCAGGGTATGAAATTCAGGAAGAGGTAAGTACAGAAAGAGGGCTGGCGGCCAGAGTGATTCTGGAAATGACCAGTAAGAAAACGGATATTGTAAAAACAGTCTGGTATGATCTTTTATATGACATTGAGGGTGCGATCTGTACGACGACATATTTTCAGAGTCCGAAAGATGTTACCGTTACAAAAATCACGGAAAATGAATTTTCACTGATCGAACCGGATCAGAATCGGATTTGGAGCTATAACGGTGGTGGTGAAGGTTCTCAGAGCTTTTATGATACTTTGCAGAAAGTCAACCAGTCGTTTTATCGGGAAAATAAGCAGGATGAAACGGCTGCAGGCATTCCGGTAGCAGATATTTATTCTGTCCATGGAGGGATTGCAGTAGGGGATGCATCATTATATAGAAGATTTTTAACAACACCGGTCAAAGGTGGAAAAAATACAGCAACAGTAGGGATCCAGTGGCAGGAGGCTGAGATCAAAGCTAACGAAAATACGGAGGCAGGTACTGCTATTCTCAGCGTTCATAATGGAGATTATTATTGTGGTCTGCGTACCTATGCAAAGGTGATGGCGGCACAAGGGGTTGAGGTGCCGGACGAAATACCGGATTCCAGCTATGAACTTCGCTGGGAAAGCTGGGGCTGGGAAGGTGCTTGGACGATCGAGAAGATTCTTGGTAAATTAGATGAATTATATGCACAGGGAATCCGTCAGATTACGTTAGATGACTGCTGGTATACAGCAGCAGGTGACTGGGAACTAAATCCGGATAAATTTCCAAACGGAACGGAGGATATGAGACGTTTGACGGATGCAGTTCATGAAAAAGGAATGACCATTGTTCTTTGGTGGCGTCCGATGGATGGCGGAAGAGATCGTGCATTTTCTGTGATCTCAGGTCATACCCAGCAGCCAAGCAAGCTGCTGCAGGAGCATCCGGAATATTTTGTAAAAAATCAGGACGGCAGTTTTGCAAAATTGTCAGGGCCTGGAAGCAGCAATTCTTTTAATGGTTCTACCGGTTATGCACTTTGCCCATATTCTGAAGGGGCTGTGAAAGCACAGACGGATTTTATCAGACGGGCGATGACCGAATGGGGAATTGATGGATTTAAGAGCGATTATGTATGGGGGATGCCAAAATGTTACAATGAAGAGCATGATCACAGCTCTCCAAAGGAATCGACAGAGATGGCATCAGAAATTTTTTATCGTGCAATTTACGAGGAAATGACAAGTATTGATCCGGAAGCATTTCATTTGCTTTGTAATTGCGGTACTCCACAGGATTATTATTCATTCCCGTATGTGACACAGATTCCGACTGCAGATCCGACCAGTGTGGATCAGACGAGAAGAAGGGTGAAGGCTTATAAAGCATTGGCAGGGGATGAGTTTCCAATCACCACGGATCATAATGAAATCTGGTATCCGTCAACGGTAGGTACCGGTGCAATCCTCATCGAAAAACGGGCTTTTGCAGACGGTTCTGCGCAGGAAAAGGAATACAGCCGCTGGCTTGCGATTGCAGAGGAACATCAGTTGTATCGAGGAAGACATATCGGAGATCTGTATTCTTATGGAATTGATGCTTATGAAACTTATGTGATCGAAAAAGATGGAATGATGTATTACAGCTTCTACAGAGACGGAAAGAAATATGCTCCGACAGGCAATCCGGAGGTGGTTTTAAAAGGATTGAATCCTAACATTACATATCGGATTGAAGATTATGTGAATGATCGTGTGATCGCAGAGTGTATTACTGCGGAGGAAGCAGTTTTCTCAGAGAAATTTAGTTCTTATTTGTTACTGAGAGCGGTTCCGTTAGAAGAACTGGCTGATTATACCGCAGTGGATGAAGCACTTGAGAAGGTTCCGAAGGATCTGACCAGATATACGGAAGAGAGTGCAGCAATGCTGGAAGATGCAGTCAATGCAGTGGTGCGTGATCTGGGAGAAAAGAGTCAGGCAGAAGTAGATGAAATGGCAGAAGCCATTGAAAATGCTGTAAAAGGTTTAAAATACGATGGAGTAGAGCGAATTTACGGAACCAGCAGATATACGACCTCTTTTGGGTTAGGAAATCAGCTGAAAAAAGAATTTGGTGTGGAAAAATTTGACCATGTGATCATTGCTTCTGGTACAAAATTTGCAGATGCCTTATCAGGAAGCTATCTGGCGGTAGTTAAGAAAGCACCGATCATCATCGTAAACAGCGAGAAGCCAGATACGATGAAAGCGGCAAAGGATTTTCTTCGGAATGAGCTTGATGAAAATGGAACGGTTTATATTTTAGGCGGCACTTCTGCAGTTTCCAAGGAAATGGAAAACGGGTTGAACTATCGTGTGGTTCGTCTTGCAGGAAAAGACCGTTATGAAACAAATCTGAAAATATTAGAAGAAGCCGGAGTAGAGGGAAAGGATATTTTGATCGCAACAGGAAAAAGTTTTGCAGATTCTCTGTCTGCATCTGCGGCAGGACTTCCGATTCTGCTGGTAGGAAATCAGGTAACAAACCGGCAGAAAGCGTTGCTGAAGAGTGCCGGTCAAAAGATCGTATTGGGCGGTACCGGTGCGGTCAGCGATGAAGTGATGAAGGCAGTTGGGGCAAAAGAACGTTTGGGAGGAAAGACCCGCTATGAAACTTCTGTAATGATTGCAGAACGTTTGGTGAAACATCCGAAAGGTGCCGTATTAGCCTATGCTTCGAAATTCCCTGACGGATTGTGCGGAGGACCGTTGGCTTATGCTACTCATTCACCGCTGATCCTGACAAAACCGGGAAATACAGAAGCCGCAGAAATGTATGTTCAGAAATATGAATTAAAAGGCGGTATCGTGATCGGAGGTACCAGCCTGATCTCTGAGGAAGCAGTAGATACAATCTTTCCATAACCGATACTTCTTTAGAAGCTTATTTTTATAAGATCAATGAAAGCAATTTTATGAAAAAGCAACGTGTAGAAAAAGCAACGGTGAAAAAAGTATAGTCAAATGAAAGTCAAAGTATCAATAATATATAGTAAAAAAATCTTGTGATTAGTGAAAATAATGTTATACTAAAAGGCATGCGATAAATTTGTTTTAGGTTTATGCGAAATAAAAACAAAAGTAAAGGATCACTGAATACAGGAGAAAAGGTTATGAAAGAAGAAAAAATGTTAATGACGGAAGGGTGTGTCTGGAAGATTCTGGTACGCTTTGCCTTTCCATTATTTTTAGGAAATCTGTTTCAGCAGTTATATAATGCGGTGGATTCCCTGGTGGTTGGTAATTTTTGTGGAAATGAAGCGTTGGCTGCGGTCAGTTCGTCCGGAAGCCTGCAGCATCTGCTCATCGGCTTTTTTCAGGGCGTGTTCGTAGGAGCAAGTGTAATCATTTCCAGATGCTTTGGTGCAAAAGATAAAGAAGGGGTAGATGATGCCATTCATACGACGGTGTTGTTTGCACTGGGAGCAGGCGTTCTTTTGACGATCGTAGGAGTGACCTTTACACCGACGATTTTGCGCTGGATCGGAACTCCGGAAAACGTAATGCCTAATTCGATTACTTATTTTAGAATTTACTGCATGGGACTTTTGGGAATGGTATTGTATAATACGACTAATGGAATTTTCAATGCTTTGGGTGACAGCCGTCATCCGCTGATGTATCTGATCATTTCTTCCGTGACCAATGCAGTGCTGGATATTTTGTTTGTAGGCGTATTTCAGATGGGGGTTGCAGGAGCTGCACTGGCTACGACCATCGGTCAGTGTCTCAGTGCCGTTCTTGGATTACTTCATTTGATGAGCGGAAAATTTGTAGTGCAGATCCGGTTGTCAAAACTTCGGGTAAAAAAAGGAGTCTTAAAAGAAGTCTTCCGATTAGGTTTGCCTAGTGGTGTACAGAACAGTGTAAATGCCATTGCAAATCTGGTAGTGCAGTCTAATATCAATGCATTTGGAGATCTGGCAATGGGCGGCTGCGGAAGCTATGCAAAGATTGAAGGTTTTGTATTCCTGCCGATCATGAGTATGTCCCTTGCATTGACAACATTTGTCGGACAGAATATGGGAGCGGGCCGTCAGGAACGTATTAAAACCGGAATTCGTCAGGGAATTTCCATTACCGTAGTTATGGCAGAATTATTTGGCGTATTTGTATTTCTTGCAGCACCCCAGTTGATCGGATTGTTCAGCAAAGATGCGGCCGTGATCGCCTATGGAGTCAGACAGGCAAGAGTGGAATCGTTATTCTATTTCCTTCTGGCAACAACACATATTTGTGCCGGAACTTTACGCGGAGCAGGTCAGACCATGGTTCCGATGGCGGTTACGTTAGGAGCATGGTGCATTTTGCGTATTATTTATATCGAAGGTCTTGTAAGAGTGTTCCATAATATCAATGTGGTATTTACGGCATATCCGGTTACCTGGACAGTAAGTACCATTTGTCTGGTCTGCTTTTTAAAGAAATATCGCTGGAAAAATACCGTGACGGCATAAATCAAATCTTGTAGAGTGGTTTTTGGTGTACTTGGATTTTAACGTAACATGCGATGAAAAAACGATCATAAATGCAATATTTGATTAAAAGGAAATTTGAGGGAAAACAGTGATTGTATTTCATGAAAAGTATTGATATACTTAACCCCGGAATAAGAATAGGGATTTAGGAAAATAGAATGGATAAAAAACAGTTTTTAGCAATCGTGAAGGATTTTTTGATCATTACCTTCGGAGCGGTACTTGCCGGTGCTGCGATTTTCTTCTTTATGCTTCCAAGTCATGTGGCTGTGGGAAGTGCCTCGGCAATCGGAATGGTACTTAGTAATTTTATTCCGCTTCCGGTATCGGTACTTACGATGATCTTGAATGTATTTTTGCTGATCATCGGATTTGCCCTGATCGGACCGTCGTTCGGCATCAAAACCGTATATACTTCGATCATGGTACCTGCATCGATGGGTGTTTTTGAAATGATCTTTCCTAATTTTCAATCTTTAACGCAGGATCCGGTGATCGATGTGCTTTGTTATATCCTCGTAGTCGGTATGGCTATGGCAATTTTGTTTTCTCATAATGCATCTTCCGGTGGAATGGACATTGTAGCCAAGATTTTGCACAAATATCTGAAGATTGATTTGGGACAGGCCGTATCTTTGTCAGGAATTGCAGCAGCAATGACGTCGGTTCTCTGTTATGATACGAAAACGGTTGTTTTGAGTGTGCTTGGGACTTATTTTGGCGGTATGGTGGTAGACCATTTTATCTTTGGTTTAAATATCAAGCGCAGAGTTTGTGTGATCTCTCCTAAATTAGATGAAATTACAGAATTTGTCCTTCACGAACTGCACAGCGGTGCTACTTTAAATGAAATTACAGGTGCTTATGATAATGTACCGAAAAAAGAAATCATTACGATCGTGGATAAAAATGAATATCGAAAGTTGATGGATTTTGTGAGAAAAACAGATCCGAAAGCATTTGTGACTGTTTATTCTGTCAGTGAGATCCGATATCAGCCGAAGATATGATCAGAGAGAAAATGAGATGACAGAATCAGAAAAAATGAAACAGGGACTTTGGTATGATGCCAATTTTGATCAGGAACTTTGCGAACAGCGGATGAAGGCAGAGGAACTTTGCTTTGAATTTAATCAGACCAGACCGAAAGATACGGAGAAGAAGGCGAAAATCCTGAATGAATTATTACCTAAAATGGAAGAAAACTGTACGATCCTGTCCCCATTCATGGCAGATTACGGATGTTACTGCCGGATCGGTCATGACACATTCATAAATCATAATGCTTATCTGATGGATGGCGGTGGCATTACCATTGGACATCATTGCTTTATTGGACCGAATTGCGGAATGTATACTGCAGTTCATGCGACACTGGCAGAAGAAAGAAATCAGGGATTTGAAAAAGCACTTCCGATCGTGATTGGAGATAACTGCTGGATTGGCGCAGATGTGACGATCTTGCCGGGTGTGACCATTGGTTCAGATACGATCATTGGAGCCGGAAGTGTGGTTACAAAGGACATTCCGGATCGTGTGATCGCAGTAGGAAATCCTTGCAGAGTACTGCGTAAGATTACGGAAAATGACAGAATGAAATAAAATAAGATACTCCTGTGTGAATTCTTGACACAGGAGTATTTTTGTGCAAGGATAGTTAAAAAGATGATGGGAATAGTCGGATTTTAAGGGGGAAAAGACGATGAATTTAAAAAGAGCGGTATTTACAATGTTTTTATCTGCAATGTTGGTATGCGGGACGGGACAGCTTGTGTATGCGCAGGAAAATGAAGCAAAAAATGCAGGTATGACCTTTGAAATTTCAGAATATCAGTCGATGCAGATGAACGGAGAAGCGGAAGAAAATGAGAAAGCTCCGGATTTTACATCGTTTGGCGGCAGATTTGCCAAAGGCGATTATCTGAAATATGAGCAGATCGATTTTGGAGCAGGAGAATATGAGACCGTACTTTTGTCTGCTGTGGCCAAAAAGGGACAGACAGGGAAACAGGTTGAGCTTCGAGCTGATGCACCGGATGGAACAGAAATCGGCCGGATCTCTTTGGCAGAGAGTGCTTCAGAGGGAGCGTTTTGTGACTGCTACGCAGAAATCGAAAAGGTAACGGGAATTCACGACGTTTATCTGGTATTTCCGGAAGAAACGGAAGTAAATCTGGACTTCTTTACATTTTCAGAATACGACGGAGAAAAAGATACAAAAGAAGAAAAAGATGCCCGCATGGAATGGTGGAGAGAAGCCAGATATGGGCAGTTTATCCATTGGGGTGCCTACGCGCAGCTGGGCGGTGTATATAACGGAAGATCAACGGAATATGCAGAATGGATCATGAGCAATCTGAATATTTCCAGAGAAGTCTATGAAAATGTGGCAGCAGCACCATTTAATCCGACGAAGTTTGATGCAAAAGAGATTGTGCAGTTAGCAAAGGATGCAGGGCAAAAATATATCATATTTACGTCCCGTCACCATGAAGGACTGAGTATGTTTGATACGAAAATCCGCGGGTTCAAAGATTATGCTCTGTTTTCTTTCTGTAATTATGGGAATTATACAGGTGTAGATCCGGTAGCAGAGCTTTCGAAAGAATGTGAAGCAGCAGGAATCAAATTTGGAGTATATTATACGATTATGGACTGGCATGACAGTTCCCAGACAGGTCTTGGATATCAGCCGGCGATGGGAGATAAAGAAGAATTTAAGACCCGCATGAAAGGACAGCTGCGGGAACTGATCGATACTTATCATGTAAAAGTAATTTTCTTTGATGGAGAATGGACGAACTGGTGGACAAAAGAAGATGGAGAAGAATTATATCGCTATATCAGAACACTGGATCCGGAGGCAATCATTAACAATCGTGTAGGAAAACGTACCAAAGAGGAAGGCGATTATGGAACACCGGAGCAGGAAATTCCGGCAACCGGACTGGATTATGATTGGGAAAGCTGTATGACACTGAACAATTCCTGGGGGTATCATAAACAGGATACCAACTGGAAAAATGCAGATACGGTGGTAGATAATCTGGTAATCTGTGCCTCCAAAGGCGGAAATTATCTGTTGAATATTGGGCCGGATGAAGAGGGAGAAGTACCGGAAAAAAGTGCAGAAATACTAAGAGCAGTCGGACAATGGATTCAAACATACGGTGACAGTGTATATGGCACCGGTGTCTCCTGCTATACGAAACTTCCGTCAGGAATGTATGCGACGACAAAAGAAGGAAAAGTATATCTTCATATGACCAGTTTTTCGAAGAAAGAAGAAGTGGTTTTGCCGGGACTGAAAAATGAGATTCAGGAAATTCGTCAGATGGGAACAGAAAATACGCTGGATTATGAGCTGATTAATGGTAAAATCTGTATTGATCTGTCCGGAGTAACGGAAGAATCGTATGATACGGTAATAGAAATTACCGTTGACGGATTCCCGGAAGAAAAAGAAACAGCAGAGAACTATGCTGTGAAAGCAGAGAAGGTAAGTGCGACAAATGAGCATTCCGCAGGATATGTTGCGAGAAAAGCCATTGACGGTGATGATACCACCCGTTGGGCTACGAAAAATAATACATCCAGTGCAGAGCTTGTATTGGAATATGGGGAACCGATTGTTGTAAATTCTGCCCGGATCCTGAATTTTCATAAGCCGCAGAGCAATAACTGGGTAAAGGATTACAGTATTGACTACTGGGATGGAGAAAGATGGGTTTCAGCAATAGAGAAAACGGAGATGGGAGAGGAAGAAACATTGGAATTTGCTTCTGTAACTTCTCAAAAGTTTCGTCTGCATATGGCAAATGCCAGCAATCCATCTATTTATGAGTTCCAGTTGTTCTATCAGGAAGATGTGAAGGTGCAGATCACAGAACCGCAAATCCTGCCTGCAGTTACTTCCCGTGCAGAAGGAATTCCAATCTGTACGCCGCAGACACAGATTACAGGTACCTGTACAGAAGGGAAACATGTGTATGTGCAGGTTAAAGGAAATAATTATGTATCAGAGGAATATCCGGCAGAAGTAAACGGTAATACATGGAAGATTACGTTAGATGAAGTAGTTCTGTTTGGAAAATACGAGTTGAAAGCGAAAGTAAAAGACGAAAGTGGTGCAGTGCTTGCGACAGATGCCATCAGTATTTATTTCAGAGAATCTGAAAATCTGGCAGCAGGGAAAAAAGTGCAGGTATCTTCGGCTTATACGGAATTGGCAGGATTTGATGGAACTGCTGCTGTGGATGGATATATCGGAACCAGATGGTCTCCGGAAGACAGTGATACGGCACCGTGGATTCTGGTAGATTTTGGAAAGGAAACTGTATTTGACAGGATTGTTCTCAGTGAACTGTTTGATACATGGAATGCGCCAAATGATTATCGATGCCGTAAATTTTCCATCGAAGCTTATGATGGTGTCAAATGGGAAAATATTTACGAGGGAATAACCATCGGGGCAGAAAAGGTCATCGATCTGCAGAGAGAGGTGAGTACTTCCAAGGTTCGGTTAAATATTTTGAAAAACCGTCAGTTACAGAATGGAACCGAAGTTCCGACAAATATCGTAGAATTTGAAATTTATCATACAGGGAAAAACGGAGAACCGAAGGTTATTCGAATTTCAGGTACCAACAGATTTGATACTTCCGAGCAGATTGCAGATTTATATAAAGAAAAACTGGGGCTTGGCAAAGACGAACAATTTGAAACGGCAGTCATTGCTACCGGAACCAATTTTGCAGATGCCCTTGCAGGCAGTTATCTTGCCTATGTAAAGAATGCACCGATCCTTCTGGTGAATGATAAAAAACCGGAAACTATCAGCAGACTTCAGGCATATCTACAGAAAAATGTAAAAGAAGGAACAATTTATGTTCTCGGCGGAACCGGAGCAGTTTCAGAAAATGCAATTTCAATCCAGGGATATCAGACCATTCGTCTGGAAGGCAGTACAAGGTATGAAACCAATCTTGCAATTTTAAGAGAAGCCATTGGAACGAAAAACGAGATGAAAGATCTGATCGTGGCAACCGGAAAAACATTTGCAGACAGTTTATCAGCATCTGCAGTGAAAAAGCCGATTCTTCTGGTAAAACCGGGAGAAAAATTAAGCGATGCACAGAAAACATTTTTAAAAACGGTAGATGTAGATCGAATATGGATCATTGGCGGAACTGGGGCAGTCAGTGAAAAGATCGAAAAAGAATTATCTGCCTATGGAACCATTCAAAGAATTTCTGGAAGCGACCGATGTGATACTTCTGTGAAGGTTGCAGAACAGTTTTTCGGAAAAACAGAGCAGATGATAATGGCAAATGCCAAAAATTTCCCGGACGGTTTATGCGGAGGACCATTGGCTGCAGCATTAGATCAACCGCTGATCCTTGTTACGGATACCAATACGACTTATGCGGCAGCATATGTCAAAGAGCAAGGCATTCGTTCTGGTTATGTTCTTGGTGGAACCGGGGCATTGGCAAAAGATACCGTAACGGCAGTTTTCGGAGCAAAAGTGCAGGGAGAATAGCGAGGAATGATTAAGGTGGAAACTTGTTTTAATGAAATTAAAAAAAATTTTGGATTTGGTTTTATGCGTCTGCCGATGAACGGTGATGCAGTCGATACCGAAGAAACGAAAAAAATGGTGGATGCTTTTTTAGAAGCCGGATTTAACTATTTTGATACAGCACACGGATATCTGGACGGAAAAAGTGAGATTGCATTAAAAGAATGCCTTACTTCCCGATATCCGAGAGATGCTTATGTGATCACCAATAAGCTGTCCGGACATCATTTTAAAAAGAACGAGGAAATCCGACCATTGTTTGAAAGCCAGCTGGAAGCTTGCGGGGTGGAGTATTTTGATTTTTATTTGATGCATGCACAGGATGCATCAGAGTTTGAAAAATATAAAGCGTGTGCGGCTTATGAAACAGCATTGGAATTCAAAAAAGAAGGAAAAATCCGTCATTTTGGGATTTCTTTTCACGATAAAGCAGCCGTACTGGATCAGATTCTGACAGAATATCCCCAGATTGAAGTCGTACAGATTCAGTTAAATTATGTGGATTATGAAGATATCGCAGTACAGTCAGGAAAATGTCTGGAAGTCTGTCGAAAACATGGAAAGTCGGTGATCGTTATGGAACCGGTAAAGGGCGGTCATTTGGTCAAACTTCCGAATGAGGCACAAAAGATTTTCGATGAACTGCAGGGCGGTTCGAATGCAAGCTATGCTATTCGTTTTGCTGCCGGTCAGGAAGGGGTCATTATGGTACTTTCCGGTATGGGAAGTCTGGAAATGGTCAACGACAATGTGGGTTATATGAAAGAGTTTCAGCCGCTGACAAAGAAAGAATCGGAAGCAGTGGAAAAGGTTTGCAAGATCTTTAAAAATCTGGGAACAGTTCAATGTACCGCCTGCCGTTATTGTATGGAGGTCTGTCCGCAGCATATTTCGATTCCGGATATTTTTGCCTGTTTGAATTCCAAAAGAATATTTGATGATTGGAACGCGAAGTATTATTATGAACAGTATACAGGAGAAGGAACAAAGGCCAGCGATTGTATCAGATGCGGCCGATGCGAAAATCTTTGCCCACAGCATTTAAGCATTCGCGTTCTATTGGAAGCAGCGGCAGAAGATTTTGAAGAATTGTAGGAATGAAAAACAGATGACGGTTAAAACAGCAAAAGAAAGTAGTGTGAGAGAAAATGCCAGAACAATTTTATAGAGAGGCTTTAAAAAGAGGACAAAAAGAAAAAAGACGTCTGGTCAGTCAGGGACAGTATCCGTATCTTCCGGTCATGGATGAAATGATGCCGAAAGAAAGTCTGAATTCCGGTACGCGGTTAGGAATCATGCAGGTTCCGGCAGAATTTATCGTAGGAACCAAATCAGAAGGACGAACCAATGCGTTTGCGGCAAATTTTATGCCTTTGTTTGATGAAAAATCAGAATTCGCAGTCAAATGGAAAAATTTATGTAAAGCCCATTTGGAAGAGGGTATCAGGGAACCAATCAAGGTTTATGAATATATGAACCGTTTTTATGTAGAAGAAGGCAATAAAAGGGTCAGCGTACTGAAATTTTTCGGTGCAGTATCCATTCCGGCACAGGTGATCAGAGTAATGCCGCCAAAAGGGGATGATCCGGAATTAAAAATGTATGAGGAATTCCTTGAATTTTATAAAAATACAAAGATCAATTACGTTGAATTTTCCAGAGAAGGAAGCTATGTAAAACTGCAGAAACTTTTGGGAAAAGAGGAACAGGAGCCGTGGACTGAAGAAGAAAGCAGTGCGTTTCGGGCCAATTATTATTATTTCCGCCAGATCTTTGAGGGTATGGGCGGTGCTAAATTAAAATGTACGGTAGGAGATGCATTTTTAGGATACCTTACCATCTATGATTATGAACATTTGAAAGATAAGACAGGTGCAGAAATCAAACAGGAGATTACAAAGATCTGGGAAGAACTGGAGCTTTTGCAGGAAAAACAGGCTATAGATCTGCTGCTGGATCCGGAAGAAGAAAAAAAGAAATCGCTGTTTGAACGAATGTTTGGAGAAGAACAGAAACGAGCCAAGGTTGCATTTATTTATGATAAATCACCAAGTACTTCCGGCTGGAATTATGGTCATGAACTGGGCAGACTGCATGTGGAACGTGAATTTGGAGATGCGATCAAAACAACTGCTTATGAAAATGCATTGGATGGAGATGCAGATGATGTGATCAGACAGGCAGTGTTAGATGGAAATGATATTATTTTTACAACGTCTCCGAAACTTTTAAATGCCAGTCTGACTGCAGCGGTAGAACATCAGGATAAGATGTTTTTAAACTGCTCCTTAAATAAATCGCACAGATATATCTGCACTTATTATGCCAGAATGTATGAAGTGAAATTTATCATTGGTGCCATTGCAGGAGTCATGGCAGAAGGAAATGATGTGGGCTTTGTGTGCGATTATCCGATCGTAGGGCAGATTGCAGGTATCAATGCCTTTGCTTTGGGGGTAAAAATGGTAAATCCGAAGGCGAAAGTTTATCTGGAATGGTCTTCGGTACAGGGAATTTATGTAGCTATTGCCCGTTTGAGGAAAAGAGCTATCAGTATTATTTCTGCAAAGGATCTGGCAATGCCGGACAGTCTGGAAGGAAATGCCTTCGGTCTGTTCCGTATGGATAAAGACGGTCATACCAATCTGGCAATGCCACTGTGGCATTGGGGTGTTTACTACGAAAAACTGATCCAAAGCATTTTAAATAAAACATTGCAGTCCCAGTATGAATCCAGCAATAAAGCACTGAATTATTATTGGGGAATGTCTGCAGGAGTCGTAGAATTGATCTGTTCTAAAAATCTGCCGGAAAGTGTGAGAAAGCTGACAGAACTTCTGAAAAACAGCATTTGTGCAGGAATTTTCAGCCCGTTCAGCGGTCCGATCCATACCCAGTCAGGAAAAGTGATCGATCCGGAAGGGGAAGGAATCCGTCTGGAAGAAATCATTACGATGGACTGGCTGGCTGACAATGTCGTTGGTTCAATTCCAAAATATGAACAGTTAAGTGAGGATGGAAAAGCTACCGTTGAAAGTGCCGGAGCTCCCATCAAAGGAGTTGGAGGAAAAGCATGAGAATTTTAGCGATTGCAGATGAAGAGGCAAGATATTTTTATGATGCTTATACCCCGGGAAAATTAGATGAATTTGATCTGATTCTTGCCTGCGGCGATCTGAAAGCAAAATATCTGGAATTTCTTGCCACCATGGCACATTGTCCGTTGCTGTATGTAAGGGGAAATCACGATGACAGATTTTCTGTGCAGCCACCGGAAGGCTGTATCTGTATTGAAGATAGGATCTATGAATATAAAGGAGTGAGAATTCTGGGGCTGGGCGGTTCCTATCGATATCGTCAGGGGGACAATATGTACACGGAAAAGCAGATGAAGCGCAGGATTCACAGAGTCAGTCTTCAGTTATGGAAGAAGAAAGGGTTTGATATTCTGCTGACCCATGCACCGGCTTATGGCGTAAATGATCTGGATAATGTTGCTCATCGGGGATTTGAGTGTTTTCTGGATCTTTTAAATAAATATCAACCGAAATATTTTATTCATGGACATGTACATATGAGCTATGATCATAAAGTTCCGAAGATCTCCAGTTATGGAGAGACGACGGTGATCAATGCTTATGAATATTGCAAGCTGGATTATGATCTGCAGGAAAGTGAAAAATAAATACTAGTCATTGATTTTTACAGTTAGGTATACTAAACTATAGAAAAACAGAAACGGGTTGCGTTTTGCTTCACAGTTGATAAATATCGTTGATACGAGAGGGATACTTTTTCCGAACCTCTTTTATGGGAGATGCAGTTATGGGAACAGAGAAATACGGAATCGATCTTCACATTCATACCACTTGCTCAGATGGTACGAGAACAGTACAGGAAACGATGGAGGATGCTCTTAAGACAGGGCTTGCACACATTGCGATTACGGATCATAATCAGTTCGCAATCAAAGAACCTTTGGATTTTTACGGTCTAGAGGTGATTCCGGGAGCTGAATTTTCGACTTCTTACAGAACAGAGAAAGGGAAACTTCTGGAAATCCATGTGGTGGGACTGTTTTTCGACGGAGTTCCCAAAGAACTGCACAAAATGTTTGATAAGATTCCAAGGCAGAGAAAACAGTATCTGGATGCGATCATTACCCGTTTGAATCACTTGGGAATGTCCATCTCGTATGAAGAGCTGGTAGAAGATTTTCCGGATTCCAATCAGATCGGCAGAAGACATATTGCGGAGATTCTGGTAAAGAAAAAATATGCATCAGATATTACGGATGCTTTTGACCGTCTGATCGGAAATCGTTCTCCATATTGGGTAGATGCAACAAAATATATGAAGTACATTCCGATGGAAAAGGGAATTCAGAAGATTTGTGACAATGGCGGATTCCCAATTTTGGCGCATCCGTACCATTATCACTGTACAGAACAGGAAGTAGAACAGCTCATTTCTGATTTTAAGGCTGCGACGAAAGAATTTCCGGCAGGGATAGAAGTGTATTATTCTAAATATGGGGAAAAACAGCGCGCAGAATTAAAGCAGCTTGCAGAAAAATACAAGCTGTATCCAAGTGCGGCCAGTGACAGGCATGCGGAAAAAGATCATTTTGAGCAAGGAAAAGATGGGCTTTTAGAAGCCATGAAACAGGCTCATAGATTAAGGAAGAACAAAGAATGATACAGTTACCCGTTTGTAAAAAACAAAAGGATAAGTTAATATGTAAGGAAGCTGAAAAAATGGTAATTCCTTATATTGAGGGACAGCTGTGCGATCAGGAACTGCGCAGATTTGTCAGTCATGTAAAGGAATGTCCGGACTGCAGGGAAGAATTGGAAACCTATTATATTGTATACAAAGGTTTGAAGCAGCTGGACGAAAAAGAAGAGCTTTCGATGAATATCATTGAGGCATTGAATGAGGATTTGGAAAGTTCCGGTCATCATCTCAGGAATATGTCTCTTTTTTATGTGGCAGCGGTTGTATTTAAATGGGCTGCAAACGGATGCTGCATTGTTTTAATGATACAGTTAATAATGAAATTGATTTTTGGAGTATAAAGAATGAGTGAAAAAATTGTTCTCATCGATGGACATAGTATCATCAACCGTGCTTTTTACGGAGTACCGGATCTGACCAATAAAGAAGGTCTGCACACCAATGGAATCTTTGGTTTTGTCAATATATTGCTGAAGATTCTGGATGAAGAAAAACCGGATTATCTAACGGTGGCATTTGATGTAAAGCATCCTACCTTCCGTCATGAAATGTATACAGAATACAAAGGAACGAGAAAAGGTATGCCTCAGGAGCTGCATGAACAGGTTCCGGTATTAAAAGAACTGCTGACAGCCATGGGAATTAAGATCATGGAACTGCCGGGTTATGAAGCAGATGATCTTCTTGGAACGGTAGCCAAAAGAAGCGAAGCTAAAAATATGGAAGTGCTGGTCGTTTCAGGAGATCGTGATCTTTTGCAGATCGTTACAGATCATATTCGTGTCTGTATTCCAAAGACCAAACGGGGAACGACAGAATATGAAAATTATTATACAAAAGACGTTCAGGAAAAATATGGGATTACTCCGCTGCAGATCATTGAATTGAAAGCATTGATGGGAGATTCTTCCGATAATATTCCGGGGGTTCCTGGCATTGGAGAAAAGACAGCCACAGCAATCCTGCAGCAGTATGGTAACATTGAAACTGCCCGTGAACACGTAGAAGAGATCAAGCCGAAACGTGCGAGAGAAAATCTGGAGGCACATTATGATATGGCGGTGATGAGCAAAAAGCTTGCGACCATCGAGATCAATGCTCCATATGAATATGATTGGGAAGAAGCACGTACCGGAAATGTATATACCAAAGAAGCATATGAAATCTGCCGACAGCTGGAACTGAAAAAGCTGATGGCTAAATTTGATTTTTCTGAAATGCCGCAGGAAGCGTCTGTAACAGCAGTTCAGATTTCGGAATTGTCAGAAGCTGAGGATATTTTTGAAAAAGCAGAAAAGGCAGAACTGACAGCCATTGCATTGAAAATGGCAGAAGGAGCGGTTCGTGCGGCAGAGCTTGTATTGGACGATACTCTTTATGAAGTGCTTTGTGAAGGATTTATGACAGAAGGGTATCTTCTGGATAAGGTACAGCATCTGCTTTCCAATGGAAAAAAAGTAGTGGTATCCGGCTTAAAAGAGATGTTAAAGCAGGTACAGACTGAGGAACGCAGCGGATTGTACGATCTGGATATTGCCAATTATCTGATCAATCCGACGATTTCTGTTAAACCGGGAGAAATCGATGTAATGTCCGTCTGGAGAGAGTTTCCGGAAGCAGAACAACGTCTGAAAGATCTTGGTATGTGGGAACTTTATCAGGAAATTGAGATGCCGCTGGTATTTACATTGGCTGGAATGGAACTGGCTGGTGTGAAACTGGATACGGAATCTTTAAAAGAATATGGAAATGAACTGGGCGTAAAGATTGCAGAACTGGAAGAACGAATTTATGAGCAGGCAGGGGAACGATTTAATATCAATTCTCCGAAACAGCTGGGGGTGATCCTGTTTGAAAAAATGCAGCTTCCGGGAAGCAAAAAAACAAAAACGGGATATTCCACCAGTGCAGATGTACTGGAAAAACTTGCACCGGAGCAGCCGATCGTAAAAAATATTTTAGAATATCGTACTTTGGCAAAATTAAAATCGACTTATGCAGATGGTCTGCTGACTTGTGTCGATGAAGATGGAAGAGTCAGAAGTACGTTCCAGCAGACGGTAACTGCAACAGGGCGTTTGAGCAGTACCGATCCGAACCTGCAGAACATTCCGATTCGTATGGAATTAGGGCGTTTAATCCGAAAAGTGTTTGTGCCGAAGGACGGTTATGTGTTTGTGGATGCGGATTATTCTCAGATTGAGCTTCGGTTGCTGGCACATATGTCAGGAGATGAAGTGCTGATCAATGCATATAATGAAGCACAGGATATTCACCGTTTGACTGCCTCTCAGGTATTCCATGTTCCTTTCGAAGAAGTAACGGATCTGCAGAGAAGAAATGCAAAAGCCGTAAATTTCGGAATCGTTTATGGAATCAGTTCCTATGGATTAAGTGAGGATCTGAGCATCAGTCAGAAAGAAGCAAAACAGTATATTGCACATTATTTTGAAACTTATCCGAAAATCAAAGAATTTTTAGACGGCACAGTAGAAAAAGCAAAAGAAGAGGGCTGTGTCAGAACCTTATATCACCGAAGAAGACCGGTTCCGGAACTTTCTTCTTCGAATTTTATGCAGCGTTCTTTCGGAGAACGAATCGCCATGAATTCACCGATTCAGGGAACTGCGGCAGATATTATGAAGATTGCAATGATCCGGGTGGACAGAAGACTGCGAGGAATGAAATCCAGAATCCTTCTGCAGGTACACGATGAACTTTTGATCGAAACTGCACCGGAAGAATTAGAAGCAGTCAGACAGATTTTACAGGAAGAAATGACAGGCGCAGCCCAGTTGTCTGTAAAACTGGAAATCGATGTTCACGACGGGAAGAACTGGTATGAGGCAAAATAAGATGAAAATCATAGGAATTACCGGCGGTGTCGGTGCCGGAAAAAGTGCGATTCTTAGTTATTTAAAGGAAAAACATGGTGCAGTTATCATGGAAGCAGATAAAGTAGGGCATCTGGTAATGGAACCGGGAGAGTCTTGTTATGCAAAGATTCTTCAAGTGTTCGGAAAAGAGATCCTAAGAGAAGATGAGACAATCGATCGGGGGAAACTTGGTGCCATCGTATTTCAGGATACAGAACTTCTCAAAAGATTAAATGAGATCGTGCATCCGGCAGTGAAGCAGAAAATTTTATCAGAACTCACAAAGGAACAAGAGAAGAAGGAACAGAAACTGTTCATTATCGAAGCAGCCCTTCTTTTGGAAGATCATTATGATGAAATTTGTGACGAGATATGGTATATTCATACAGATGCGGCAATTCGTGCAGAGCGTTTGCGTGCATCCAGAGGTTATGATGAAGAAAAAATCGCAGGAATCATGGCGAATCAGAAAACACCGGAAGAATTTCAATCCGGTTGTCAGATCATGATTGACAACAGTGGTGAATTTGCGGATACCTGCAGACAAATAGACAAACAGTTAGGAAGATAATATGAATTTATGCAGCATCGCCAGCGGAAGCAGCGGAAACTGTATCTATACAGGAACAGAAAAAACAGGAATCTTGATTGATGCAGGCATCAGTGCCAAACGGATTGAACAGGGGCTTGCACAGATTGACAGAGATATAAAAGAGATGAAAGGGATTTTTATATCCCATGAACATTCCGATCACATCAAAGGGGTCGGAGTGCTGGCAAGAAAGTACCATATTCCGATTTATGGAACCAAAGGAACCATTGAAGCGATGAAAGGGATGTCTTCTTTGGGAAAGATTGATGAAGATCTGTACCGGATTATTCATGCAGGTGAGGAAGTACAGGTGGATGATCTTTTGGTCAAACCTTTTGCCATTTCCCATGATGCCGCAGAACCGGTGGCTTACCGCCTGGAATGCGGAGAAAAGTCAGCTGCCATTGCGACAGATCTGGGATTCTATAATGAGGAGATAGTAGACAAACTGAGTCATCTTGATGTATTATTATTGGAATCAAATCATGATACCCATATGCTGGAAGTTGGCAGTTACCCCTATCCGTTAAAAAGGAGAATTCTGGGAGACAAAGGACATTTATCCAATGAAACAGCAGGAAAGCTTTTGTGCCGTCTGCTTCATGATGATCTGAAAGCAGTCTTTTTGGGACATTTAAGCAAAGAAAATAATTACGAAGAGCTTGCATTTGAGACAGTTAAGCTGGAAATTGCATTTGGCAGTGAGAAATATCAGCCGGACGATTTTTTGATCGAAGTGGCAAAAAGAGATTCCGTATCACGTATGATGGAATTTTAGAACCCATGCAGGCCGGAAAATGTTTGAAAGAATGAAAATTCTTATCATATCAAAGGAGAAATGAAATTATGAAAAAGGCAATTATTACAGTCGTAGGGAAAGATGCTGTAGGGATTACTGCAAAAGTATGTGTATTTCTTGCAGAACAGCAGGTAAATATCTTAGACATCAATCAGACTATCGTTGACGGATACTTCAACATGATGATGATCGTAGATGTGACCAATGCAAAATTCGATGTTCTGGGTGATGGATTGACAACGATCGGGGAAGAGATCGGTGTTGTAATTCACTGTCAGAGAGAAGATATTTTTAATAAAATGCACAGAATCTAAGGTGGCTATATGATTAATACATTTGAAGTAAAAGAAACCAATCAGATGATCGAGAAAGAAAATCTCGATGTACGTACAATTACTATGGGTATCAGCCTTTTAGATTGTATTGATGCTGATATCAAGAAAGTAAATGAAAACATTTATCATAAGATTAAAAAATACGCAGCGAATCTGGTACAGACCGGAGAAGACATTGCAAAGGAATATGGAATTCCGGTCGTAAATAAACGAATTTCTGTAACTCCGATCGCACTGGTAGGCGGTGCAGCATGTAAAACGATCGATGATTACGTGTCAATTGCACAGACATTAGATCGTGTGGCAGAAGAAGTGGGTGTAAACTTTATCGGCGGTTTTTCTGCACTGGTCAATAAAGGAATGACACCGAGTGAAGAACTTTTGATCCGTTCGATTCCTAAAGCACTGGCGTGTACAGAAAGAGTATGCAGCTCTGTAAATGTAGGATCTACCAAAACAGGTATCAATATGGATGCAGTTCGTCTCATCGGCGAAGTGATCAAAGAAGCAGCAGAGCTTACCAAAGAAAATGATTCTCTTGGATGTGCGAAATTTGTAGTATTCTGCAATGCACCGGATGATAATCCGTTTATGGCAGGGGCATTCCACGGAGTCACAGAAGCAGATGCGATCATCAATGTAGGAGTCAGCGGCCCGGGAGTGGTTCGTACTGCCCTTTCCAAAGTACGCGGCGAAAGCTTTGAAGTTCTCTGCGAAACGATTAAGAAAACAGCGTTTAAAGTAACACGTGTAGGACAGCTGGTAGCACAGGAAGCTTCCAAACGTCTTGGCGTTCCATTTGGCATCGTAGACCTTTCCCTGGCACCGACTCCGGCCATCGGAGACAGTGTTGCAGACGTTCTCTGCGAGATTGGTCTGGAATATGCAGGCGCACCGGGAACCACAGCTGCGCTGGCACTGTTAAATGATCAGGTGAAAAAAGGCGGTGTGATGGCATCTTCTTATGTCGGTGGTCTCAGCGGTGCATTTATTCCGGTCAGTGAAGATCAGGGAATGATCGATGCAGTTCAGGCAGGTGCACTTACTATCGAAAAACTGGAAGCAATGACCTGTGTATGTTCTGTAGGACTGGATATGATCGCAATTCCGGGAGATACAAAAGCAACCACCATTTCCGGCATCATTGCAGATGAAATGGCAATCGGTATGATCAATCAGAAAACAACAGCAGTGCGTGTGATTCCTGTTGTTGGAAAAGGAGTCGGAGAAATCGTAGAATTCGGCGGTCTGTTAGGTTATGCACCGATCATGCCGGTCAATCAGTTCTCCTGCGATGCATTTGTAAATCGTAAAGGAAGAATTCCGGCACCGATTCACAGTTTTAAAAACTAAGGGAGCGAAAGCGATCGATATTTCTCAAACTGCTGATGTTTGAGAATGTTCAAAAGCAAAGAATATAAAAATGCTGGGCGTTTATACGACCAGCATTTTTCTTTGATATTCATTTTGGAAGGGTGTACCGTATTTTGCATGGGCGCAGATCTGATAAATTTTGTCTGCGCGGATGTCTGTTTCACAAAGCACCGGAGCATCGGAGAGATTGGTAATCAACGGAATTTCCGGAAAATCAGAAAATGTTTTCAACAGTCCGGCAGCTTCTTTCCGAAAACCTAACACACGGATATAATCGACACATCCCCGTTTGGTCACGGCTTGGACATCAGCAGTCTTTACGTCCAGCAAAATATGGAGCAATGCCCGATTGATGGCTGTTCGGGTAATGTTTTTCGTCTTTAGAAGCTCTGCAAAGGAAGAAATGGTTTCGAATTCATTGAGATGCTTATAAATCCGGTTGGATAATTCCTGATTTACCCCAAAATATTCGGTCAGATGTGCCCGGTTTTCGCTGATCAGTTTATAACGGAGCAGCAGTGACAGGTCATCTTCCGTAAACGGCGGCTGGTGAAGCTGTGGCCGGAAAAGTTCATAGGCGGCTGGCGCCAGCTGGTCTTTTAAAAGTGCATCTTTTTCAGCAGAAGATTCCTTTAAAAGTGTCCGGATTCCTGTGGCAGATGCAAAACCGGAATCTGTTCGTTCAGAGTGATAATCCTGCCCTTGCCGTTTGATCGTATGCACAGTAATAGAGCTGTTTCGTTTCAGCAGTGCTTTACAGTATTCTACGCCCAGAATGTTGTTGGGCAGATCTAAGACGTCTGCAAGTTCCGGATAAGCAGCTTTTACTGCAGCGGCTCTGGCGGCAGGATAGGAAAGCCCTTTTTTCAGCGCTTCTTTCAGCGGAAGTTTTAATTCTTCCGGTTCGGTCAGTAAGAGTTCTGCAGTTTTTAAAAACTTTTCTGCCTGACCGTATTCACTGCCGAAGCTTAAATAATCCACGATACC
The DNA here is from genome assembly GCA_964602445.1 of uncultured Lachnoclostridium sp. Taxonomy (GTDB): domain Bacteria; phylum Bacillota; class Clostridia; order Lachnospirales; family Lachnospiraceae; genus HGM12587. Next base: position 14,908 of record CAZRQV010000019.1, on the reverse strand, counting down.
CAAAGTATCTGCAAGGGAAACTGCCCCTAAAGCGAAATATTCTGCACTGGCAGTTGCATAAATAACAGGCAGTTCCAGCACCAGATCTACGCCGGAGCGCAGAGCTGCTTCTGCACGTGCATATTTATCCAGAATTGCCGGAGTACCGCGCTGAACAAAATTACCGCTCATGATCCCAATGATAAAATCAGCGTTGGTTTCTTTACGGGCGGTTTTGATATGATACAAATGACCCTTATGCAGCGGGTTATATTCTGAAATGATCGCAGTAACGTTCATGGATAATCTCCTTCCAAGAGTACGATATTACATGGTTTTTATTCTAGCATGATTTTAGATGCAAGACTATATTTTTATTTTTTTTTGTGCTATATTAGCAAAATGATGATTACAAAAGAGCAGTGGCGAAAAAAACAAGCAATGTACACTGTATACCAGATGTGAGGATCGAAAAAGTATGGGCAAATCATTGTTTATTGCAGAAAAACCCAGCGTTGCGCAGGAATTTGCAAAAGCATTAAAGATTAATATGAAAAAACATGACGGTTATCTGGAAGGAGATACTGCTGTGGTAACATGGTGTGTCGGTCATCTGGTAACCATGAGCTATCCGGAAAAATATGATATTAAATATAAAAAATGGAGTCTGGAAACGCTGCCGTTTTTGCCGGACAAATTTTTATACGAAGTCATTCCGGGGGTAAACAAACAATATAATATTGTGGCAGGACTGCTGAATCGGCCGGACATCGAAACGATTTATGTCTGTACGGACTCCGGGCGGGAAGGGGAATATATTTACCGTCTGGTAGAGCAGATGGCAGAGGTTCGTGGAAAAAAAAGGAAACGTGTATGGATTGATTCCCAGACCGAAGAAGAAATCAATCGTGGGATCCGAGAAGCAAAAGATCTGTCCGAATATGACAATCTGTCGAATGCAGCCTATCTTCGTGCCAAAGAAGATTATCTGATGGGGATCAATTTTTCCAGACTGCTGTCCTTAAAGTATGGCAATGCCGTGGCTTCCTATCTGAATGAGCGGTATGTGGTCATTTCAGTAGGGCGTGTCATGACTTGCGTATTGGGAATGATCGTGCGAAGAGAACGGGAAATCCGCAGTTTTGTAAAAACACCGTTTTATCGTGTTTTGGGAAAATTTGATCTGCAGGGACGTAAATTTGACGGAGAATGGCGGGCAGTTCAGGGAACACCGTATTTCCAGTCACCGTTATTATATAAAGAAAACGGATTTTTAAAACGGGAAGATGCAGAAAAACTGCAGCAATCCTTTCTGCCGCTGCCAAGGGAAGCAGAAGTATTAAAAGCAGAAAAGAAAAAAGAAATGAAACATGCACCGCTGTTATTTAATCTGGCAGAGCTTCAGAATGAATGTTCAAAAATGTTTAAGATCAGTCCGGACGAAACATTAAAAATCGTGCAGGAACTGTATGAAAAAAAACTGGTCACATATCCGAGAACAGATGCCAGAGTATTATCTACCGCTGTTTCAAAGGAAATTTATAAAAATATCAGCGGACTTCGTAATTATGCACATGCGGAAGATTTTGCGCAGGAAGTGTTGGATATGGGAAGCTATAAAAAAATCGCATCTACCAAGTATGTGAATGATAAACAGATCACAGATCACTACGCCATTATCCCTACGGGGCAGGGGCTGAATGCATTAAAAAGTGTATCGGCAACGGCTGAGAAGGTATATGAGACCATTGTCCGCAGATTTTTAAGCATTTTTTATCCGCCGGCAGAATATCAAAAAGTAGGACTGCAGATTTTAGTGAATCAGGAACAGTTTTTTGCTAATTTCAAGATTCTTACTAAGGAAGGTTATCTGAAAGTAGTTCCAAATTCATTTGATAAGAAAAAGAGTGATTCGGAAGAAATCAAATGCGACGCAGAATTCATGGAAGTATTGAAATCTTTGAGAAAGGGCAGTAAACTGTCCATGGAAAATACTGAGATCAAGGAAGGAGAAACAACTCCGCCGAAGCGATATACCTCCGGTTCCATGATCCTTGCCATGGAAAATGCAGGTCAGTTGATCGAAGATGAAGAACTTCGTGCACAGATCAAAGGAAGCGGCATCGGCACCAGTGCTACCCGTGCGGAAATCCTAAAGAAACTGGTCAATAACAAATACATTGCATTAAATAAAAAGAACCAGATGCTGAGCCCTACACTTTTGGGAGAAATGATCTTCGATGTAGTCAATGCATCGATTTCTCCGCTGTTACGGGCAGATCTGACTGCAAGTTGGGAAAAAGGTCTGACAGGTGTGGCAGAAGGAACGATCACCAATGAAGAATATATGGAAAAGCTGGAAGGATTCATTAACCGCTGTACGGCAAGAGTGCTTCAGGCAAACAACCAATATTCGTTAAAACCGCATTTTGATATTGCAGCACAGTATTATAAGTGATTTTGTGAAAAACCATATTTGACCGAAAAAGCACGAAAGTATGCCTGTCTGTATTGTACGAAAGAATGATGAAAACAGTAGGTGCAGTATGGAGAGAAAGATATTAGCGAATTTTGAGATAGGAGATGCAAATTATGAAAGAATTAATGCTGAAGGAAAACTATAATCTTGAGGAAACCATTGCAAAAGATCTGTTTGCAGGAGTGACTTATCCATGGGAAGTGCTGCCAAAAATCGGTTCTTTTATTAAAGAACTGGGGGAAACGCTGGATCCGGAAGAATATGACAAAGTAGGAGAAGATGTGTGGATTGCAAAGTCAGCAACAGTGTTTGAATCAGCATATATTCATGGACCTGCGATTATTGGAAAAAATGCAGAAGTACGTCACTGTGCATTTATCCGCGGCAATGCGATCGTAGGAGAAGGTGCTGTGGTAGGAAATTCGACAGAATTAAAAAATGTTGTTTTATTTAATAAGGTTCAGGTGCCTCATTATAATTATGTAGGAGATTCAGTGCTTGGATATAAGGCACATATGGGAGCCGGCAGTATTACTTCTAACGTGAAATCGGATAAAAAGCTGATAAAAGTACATACACCGGAAGGAGATCTGGAAACCGGATTGAAAAAGTTCGGAGCAATGATCGGTGATGAAGTGGAAGTTGGCTGCGGATCTGTACTGAATCCGGGAACTGTGATCGGAAAAGGTTCTAATATTTATCCATTGTCTTCTGTCAGAGTCTTTGTACCGGCAAACAGCATTTATAAAAATCAGGGAGAAGTTGTAGAAAAACATGAGTAAAAAAATTTCGCTGAATATGAATCAGCTGAAAAATATTGCAATGTTTTTTATGCTGATCGACCATTTGGCCTATGTAATGATAGAAAAAGGAATTGGAATGTACGGGAGCTGGTATACCATCGACCGTGTAATGCGCGGGATGGGAAGAATTGCCTTTCCAATCTTCTGTTTTACAATCGTAGAAGGATTTCAGAAGACAAGCAATGCTTATGCTTACCTGAAACGTCTGTTGATCTTTGCGCTGATTTCAGAAATCCCTTTTGATCTGGCATTTCGGGGAACCGTTTTTGCGGCAGATTTTCAAAATGTATTCTGGACGCTTGCCTTTGGTCTGGCACTTCTGATCTTTTATGAAAATCGGACGATGGAAGCATGGAAACGGGCGCTAGGTATAGTAGCCTGTTTTCTGATTCCGTATCTGGTTCATACGGATTACTCGATCTATGGTGTACTGGTAATTTTTTTAATGTATCGTTTTCGAAATGATCCGGTGCAGATGTGTTTGTCCGGGTATGTGATCCTGCTGCTTCAAACAACGGCAGAAGTCTGGTCGGTGTTTGGATTCCTGTTGATCTTTCTTTATAATGGTCAGCGTGGAAAAGGTAGCAAATTTTTATATTATGCCTTTTATCCGGCACATCTGCTGATTTTGACTGCAGTAAAACCATATATTGTAAGCTGGCTTTCCGGCATGGTTGGCGTTGTTTTTATGTTAAAATAGGTTGCAGTGGAAGTTGATTGGTCAGATTGCCAAAAGAAAACAGTAATATTGTTTTTAAGACAGTGCAAAAAAGAATATAGACAAAATGTCGAATTTATGAGAAAATATGAATAGGTGTGGAAACCGTTCGGGATTCCACCAAATACCTTAAGATCATATTTTGAAAGGAGATTATTTCACATGATTTATTCTAGAGAAGTAGAAGAAATGTGTCCAGTAGCACAGGGCGTTAACCATGGCTGTGCTCCAATCCCAGAAGAAGCAAAATGGGTAAAAGCAAAAGAAGTAAAAGATATTTCAGGCTTTACACATGGTATCGGCTGGTGTGCTCCACAGCAGGGTGCTTGTAAACTTACATTAAATGTTAAAGAAGGTATCATCCAGGAAGCATTGGTTGAAACCATCGGATGTTCAGGTATGACTCATTCAGCAGCTATGGCTTCTGAAATCTTACCAGGAAGAACTGTTATGGAAGCTTTAAACACAGACTTAGTTTGTGATGCAATCAATACAGCTATGAGAGAATTATTCTTACAGATCGTTTACGGACGTACACAGAGTGCATTCTCTGAAGACGGACTTGCAATCGGTGCAGGACTGGAAGACCTTGGTAAAGGACTTCGTTCACAGGTTGGTACAATGTACGGAACATTAGCAAAAGGTCCTCGTTACCTTGAAATGGCTGAAGGTTATGTTACAGGTATCGCTTTAGACGCTGACAACCAGATCATCGGTTACAAATTCGTAAGCCTTGGAAAAATGACAGACTTCATCAAAAAGGGTGATGACCCTAACACAGCTTGGGAAAAAGCTTCAGGCCAGTACGGACGTGTTGCAGATGCTGTTAAGATCATCGACCCAAGAACAGACAAAGAAGTGAAATAATTAAAGGAGGTAATGAAAATGGCTTTATTTGAATCTTATGAAAGACGTATTGCGCAGATTAATGCTGTATTAAACAGCTATGGCATTGCTTCCCTTGAAGAAGCTGAAAAAATTACAAAAGATGCAGGACTGAATGTTTACGATCAGGTAAAAGGTATTCAGCCAATCTGTTTCGAAAACGCTTGCTGGGCTTATATCGTAGGTGCAGCAATCGCTATTAAAAAAGATTGCAGACGTGCAGCAGATGCAGCAGCAGCAATCGGTGAAGGTCTTCAGGCTTTCTGTATCCCAGGTTCCGTAGCAGACACACGTAAAGTAGGTCTTGGACATGGTAACTTAGGAAAAATGCTCCTTGAAGAAGAAACAGAATGTTTCGCATTCTTAGCAGGTCATGAATCTTTCGCAGCTGCAGAAGGTGCAATCGGTATCGCTGAAAAAGCAAACAAAGTTCGTCAGAAACCATTACGTGTTATCTTAAACGGTCTTGGTAAAGACGCAGCTCAGATCATTTCCCGTATCAACGGATTCACATTTGTTGAAACAGAATATGATCCATATACAAACACAGTAAAAGAAGTATTCAGAAAATCTTACTCTGAAGGACTTCGTGCAAAAGTTAATTGCTACGGTGCAAACGATGTTTGCGAAGGCGTTGCAATCATGCACAAAGAAGGCGTAGACGTATCTATCACAGGTAACTCTACAAACCCAACAAGATTCCAGCACCCAGTTGCAGGTACATACAAAAAAGAATGTATCGAACAGGGCAAAAAATATTTCTCAGTTGCTTCAGGTGGTGGTACAGGACGTACACTTCACCCAGACAACATGGCAGCAGGTCCAGCTTCTTATGGTATGACAGATACTATGGGACGTATGCACTCTGATGCACAGTTCGCTGGTTCTTCTTCTGTACCAGCCCATGTAGAAATGATGGGTCTCATCGGTGCAGGTAACAACCCAATGGTTGGTATGACTGTAGCAGTAGCAGTTTCTATCCAGGAAGCAGCAGACGCAGGTAAATTCTAAGAAATCCTTTAAAATCAAAGGCTATCGTGGTTCTGAGTGGACTGCGGTAGCCTTAAATTTTGCCACGTAGCACACAAGTAGCACACAAGTAGCACACACGAGGTAGCACACAAATATTTTAAGCATAGAAAAAGGGCATCCATAGAACGGACACCCTCTGATACGGTTTTGTGTAACGGTTATTTTAATAACCCTTTTATCATTCTGTGTATGAAACGTAACCAGTCTGTATTGTCAATTTTATCAAGCATTTCAATAATTTCTTTCTTGTAGTCCATTATTTAATACCCCACTTTCTTTTGGATGATAATATAAGGTTTAAGATAAACTCTGTAAGTGCTTCATTCTCGATACTGCTGACTTCTGCAACAAGTTTCTCTTTCATTGTAATTTCTCCTTTTCTTTTAACCGGGAGAATGTTAAAATAAACACACTCCCTTTAATTTGTGTTGTAATTGATTACTGGGTGTTTGGCTTTATGATATTTGCGGTATCATAGAGCCTTTTTAATTGTGACAATCAATTTGCATCAACTCCTTTACTTTGTAATTTTATCCATTTCAGCCTTTAACTGTTCAATGGTTCTATGAGTATATACCTTTTCGGTAATATCATCTATAGCGTGTCCGACGATCAGTTTTAACGTGTATTCATCCATATTACAAGATTTTGCTTTAGTTATGAATGTGTGCCGGGTTTCGTGTGGGCGGTGTTTCATTTTCAGATATTTCATAACTTTTTCAAAACGCTTGCGGTATTTATCATATGTCATATATGTACCTTGCTGACCGTTTGCATCATTAAACAAAAAATCTGATTGTAGGGCAGTAGCTTCTTTTATACGGTTTTTTATTAACGGTTTAATTAGTGGATGTATCGGAACGATTCTATTCTTGCCTGCATCCGTTTTTAAACCACCTAACATAGTATCTGCTTCAAGGTCTATATCTGTCACTTTCAAAATAGCAAGTTCTTGTGGTCTCCACCCGGTATAAATTCCGATCAGTACCATATCAGTAAAAGCAAAGTTTAGATTATCCCATAATAGCAGTATTTCTTCTTGTGTAAATGGTATAACTTCTTTTGTGTGTTCCCTTTTGATTGGATTGCCATTAGCAAACATAACAGAAGCATAGTCTTTTTCAACAATATCGTGAGCGAGAGCGTATTTATACATCATATTGAAAAGGCTTTTGATTCTGCTTTTCGTACTATCTCCGACTTGAGCATTTAATATCGTACCCTCTAAATGCAATACCCTTATATCTTTCATTCTCATATCATAAAGATCGTTACAATAAGCGTATGCAGCCGTAACTGTTCTAATACTTGACGGATTGGAGAGGGTAGGGAAGTACGATTCACTCCATTTCTCATATACTTCTGAAAATGTAATGCTATCTGCTTTAATATCATAGGGATTTTCATTATAATCTGCTAACGCTATCATTGCTTCTTCACGTGTGGCATAGTAGCCGACAGTAAAGCGTAACTGTTTGCTTTTGCCGGTAGTAGCATCTAATACCCATTTATCGGTTTTCATTGCCCGGAACGGTTTTGAACGCTTGCCGGACATTTTATAAATAGTTCCGTAGCCATTGGGCAGTTTTGTAGGCTTTCCATTTCTTATGCGTGGTTTTGGGCTACTGGGTGTGTTCATAGGATAACCACAATGAGGACAAGTCAACGCTTTATCAGATACATCATGCGTACATTCCGGACATTTTAACAGAGCCATTCAATCACTTCCTTTCTTGACTTCATTAATCATCACTCTTTTTGTTATAACTCTTTTTCCATCCTTGCAATATTTCTTGTATGTACAGAAGATTGATTGTGCTTAAATGCGATATGGGAATACCTTTGAATTCATAAAGCGGTTCACCTTTGTATTCTCCGCTTTTTCTCCCTACATACATAAAACGCTCACAATTTGATAAAATTGAATTGTCGGTTTCTGTATCAAGATTTTCCACATACTTAATATTTTTAGTTTTCTCATCATGCTCCGGGTGTAATGGGATTGTATAGTCAGTTTCTATATAATCTTTGACACAGCTTAAAAATTGTCCAAAAATACGCGTGTCTGACATGATGTAATTGAGAATTTCTAAGTCTTTTTCAAAATGATAACTTCTTTTAATGTTTTTTAAGGTTTCTATTGAGTGGTCATTCAAACCTATAATTTCTCTGATTTTTTCATTCTCAACAGATGTACATTTGCTTCTTCCTAAAATATAATCAACCGAAACATTATATAAATCTGCTAATGCTTCTAATTTCTCATTGTCTATTTTAGGGAACATCTGCACGTTGTCTTTGTAATATCCGATTTCCCAAGAACGGTATGTTTTTACTTCCACACTTATTTGTGTTGCTACATAGTTTTGAGTATATCCGTTCTCTTTGCGTAAATCTTTTAATATTTGACAGTAAAAGGGTAATTCGTAACTCTTTTTCAAAAAAAAACACCACCTAAACAAGTAATAAAAGGGTAAATGACAACCTCTTTCTTGGTTGCTATTATAAGGTCAGAACATTCGAATGTCAATAACAACTTGTAGACACTATAAAGAAAGTAGGTAATAGCATGAAAAATATTGATATTAGACAGTATGCACTCGAAAAGCGTGTAAAACTGTGGGAAGTATCTGAAAAAATGGGATATTCTCACGAAAGTGCTTTTTCAAGACTTTTAAGACACGAACTTACAGAAGATAAAAAGGAAGAAATACGAAAAATCATAGATCAATTATCAGTAATAGAGTAGGCGGTGGTTGAATGGGAGAAATTCAAAGCGGAACGGTAAGCATTGCCACAGCTTCAAAAATCCTTAAAATGGATGCTCAAACTTTAAGGTTACTGCTACAAAACAAAATGGTTGATTTTGGTATCGCATATAAAAAGCCGGGTTCAACAAAATTCAGTTATCTCATATATGCAGAACCATTCTATAAATTGACCGGGTATAGAAGTTCAGAGAAAGAGAGGTGCGAACAATGATTATGACAAAAGTATCATTAAAACCGTTACATAAAATATCGCAGTTAAAGAAATTAAGGGCTTGTAATTGCGTAGCGTGTGGTTATGAAGGGAATATGTTCACCATGACATTTCAACTTGATAATGCGGATGCAGAAGAAGTATTGCAGGATTTAACAATCATATTTGAAAAGCATATTCCTAAAGTCTACATATCAGAGCCATATACCTATAACAACGCAGGGAGCGAGGTGCTGTAATGGATAATTTGGAAATTATTGACAAAATCTCCATAAAGGTATTGCAAGATCGGATTGAGAAAAAGACAAAAGAATTAAACAATACCCCTGCTTTTCTTGAAGATGAACGGAACGTATTAAAAGCAGAAATCCGTATGTATGAAAGAGATATGGAGCGGATAAAAGGTGGTGGTGCTATTGATTGATAAAGAATATGTTTTGCAGTTGGTTTTGTCAAAACTAAAAATAGTACGAGTAGTTAACGGTGTGTATCATTGCATTTGTCCAAAGCATCAAGACAACAAGCCCTCTTTACACGTGAGTATGGGTAATATCAAGATTATTCTTGACTGTAAAGCAGGGTGTGATTATAAGGCAATTTTGGATGAAATAGGTCTAAAGCCGGAACAACTCTATTATGACTATTACGATAAAAAACAAAGCGACAGAATGAGCCGAAAGCAATACGGATATGAAAAGAATTGTATAGATAAATACCCATATTTCGGAATTGATACAGGATTGCAAAACTACATTAAGTATAGATTGCAAGGGAAAAAATTTCCACAAGGTTATGATAAAAACGGACAGTGGACAAACACACTAGAAGATATTGATACAAGTTTATCGGTTTTTTGTAACGTATCTATTGATAAATTGAAACAGACCGCAAAACAAGAAAAAATATTACATTACACAGAGGGCGAGAAAGATTGCAAGACGATAGGAAAGTATGGACTTATCGGTTTTACTTGCGGAAGTAAAGGCGATTGGATGAAGAAAAGAGAAGTGTTTAAGTATGTGAAAGATGCACTGTTGATTATTTTTTCTGACAATGATGCACCCGGTATTACTTCTTCGCAAGAAATTAAAGCGTATTATGAGCAGTTAGGTAGCAGGGCGGTTGTGATTATACCGCCGGGAGTTGAGCAAGGCGGAGATATTTCTGATTACATGGAAACTCACACAAAAGAGGATTTATATAAACTGATTGATGATGCTTTGAGTAATACCGTTACAGAAAACCGTATGGAAGATAAACAGCAGGAACAAATTGACCTTATGCAGTTTCATCATGTGTCGGACAACGGAAAAATAAGTGGAGTATTTCACAATGCGATTTTTGAGTATATCAAGGGCAGATACAATATTTTTGTTTGCGGTGGCACTCCTTATATTTACAGTGACGGTTTTTACAAAGTGGATGTGTCCGGGGCGAGATTGAAAAGCATTATAAGACAGTTGATATATCCGCAGTTTATCAAAAGTACCACAATAAACAATATCTACACGTTGTTTTTACAAGATATTGAATTAGAGGTTAGTTTTGATGAATTAAATAAATATCCCTCATATTGGATATGTTTTCGGAATGGTATGTACGATACGAAAACAAAGGAATTAAGACCGCATAGCCCAAAGTATAGGGCTATCAATCAAATACCGCATAAATATGATCCAAACGCAAAATATGAGGGTACAAAGACAGAGGAATATTTGCACTTCATTTGCGAGGAGCAGGACAGCCGGGAAATGCTTTTACAGTTTTTCGGTTATACGTTGACAAAAGATATATCGCAACAGAAATTTCTTATGCTAAGTGGCGAGGGTGGAAGTGGAAAAAGTACTGTTATTAGAATGATTGAAGCACTTACCGGGAGCAGTAATATTTCTAATATATCATTGACGGATTTACAACAGAGATTTGCCAGTTTTGGACTTATGGGAAAACTTCTCAACAGTTGTGCAGACCTTGAAATATCAGCACTTGAAGATACAAGCATTATTAAGAAGATTCTAGGAGAAGATTCACTAAGAGCAGAATCAAAGGGCAAGGATGCAATTTCTTTTAAGTCTTATGCGAAACTGATATTTTCTACAAACGAGTTGCCGCTTGTGAAGTCGGAGAAAACAAACGGATTTTATCGCAGACTGTTAGTTTTGACTATGAATAAAGTACCGTTACAGAAGAATCCGAATTTATTTCAAGAGTTGCTATCAGAGGTTGATTATTTGTTGCAATTATCGGTACAAGCCGTAGAAAGAATGTATCAGCAGGGAACAATTACAGTTTCGGAATCATCTGAAAGAGCAGTATTGCAGTTGAGAGCAGATTCCGACAGCACAGAAGCATTTTTGCAAGAATTTTGTGTAGATGATGAAAAGGGCAGAATTGAAAGAACGGAACTATACAACAAATACAATACTTTTTGTGGAGATACCGACAGACAAAGTCTTACAAAGAACAATTTTTATAAATCGTTGAGGGTAAAGGGATATTGTGAAATCAAGACCAGTGGCTACAGATATTTTAAGGGCATAAACTACAAAGAAAACTGCTCTAAAAGTGCCCCGGAAACTGCCCTTGACGGATTTGTGAGTGTAACGCAGGAGCAATTAAGCGAGTTACCTTTTGATTAGGGCAGAAAAAAGGGCAGATATAGGGCAGATGATTTTTATATAACTGCCCTGCTGAAAGCCTTGATTTTACTACATTTAGGGCAAAAGGGCAGATTATTTATATATATTTTGTAAATTATTAAAAATACACAATATAGGGTAGTGATTACATAAAAAAGAAAATCGCTCAAAAAAACTGCCCTACTGCCCTTTACGGTTTCTTGTAACGGAGGTATTAGAATTGAACTATTTTGAAATGTATCGTGATATTTGGAATTTTCACAAGAAATACATTGAGGGTATTTGTGAAAGCGAGGAATTTTGGAAATCTGTAATTACAGAAGCCAATGATCTGTCAAAGAAGTATCAAGAATGCAAATTCATGAGAAACCTATTATCAAATGAAATAAATGAATTAAATGAACTTTTTAAGGAGATGAGATCAGATGCAAACGCAGGAGTATAAAAATTATATGCGTAGTTCAGAGTGGGAAGCCAAGAAGCAACAGCGGATTGCTATTGACGGTTGTTGTGTAATGTGTAAACGCCCATTGGATAAAATCAAGTCAGTGCAAGTGCATCATGCGACTTATGCCCGGTTAGGGGATGAAAATGTGTTGACTGATTTAGCGACACTTTGCGGAAGTTGCCACCAAAAGCTACATAATTTTTATAATCGCAAGAGAGCGTGAAAGACTAAGTACAACGCATATAGTAACATCATAAAAAAGAATAGCCGAAAATGGCAGAAAGTAGGTAAATATGGCAAGAAATAATTATCCACAAGCCGGACTTGATGAAATTGAGCCGGGAACAGTACAGCAGATTGTTACATCATTGAAAGAGTTGCACGATTTAGGCAGACCAAAGACAGATGATGAAGTTGCAAAGAGAATTGACGATTATTTTGATTTTTGTCAGCGTTCTAGTATCAGACCGGGCATTGAATCCTTGTGTATGTCGCTACATATTAGCAGGACAACGCTTTTTAGGTGGAATAATGGGGATGATTGCAGCCCATACAGACAAGAATTGATACAGTCAGCAAAATCCTTTATTGGAGCGTTTCTTGAACAAGCAATGTTAGGCGGTAAGATTAGCCCACCGTCCGGCATCTTCCTTATGAAGAACTGGTTATCCTATAAAGATGCAATTTCTATTGAGGAAGCAATGCCACAAGATACGCATAAAAAGGCTTTGTCTGATGCAGAATTGCCACGATTAGGGCAGATGATACAGACACAAACGGAACTGCTACCACAATTAAAAAATATGCAGGAAGTTGAAGAATAACTCCATGCGGTTTGTTGTAACGAATAATTTTATAGAAAGAATGAGGTATAAAAAATGAAGTATCAAAAAAATGTAAAGAAAATCAGCACAGCATTAGCAAAGTACAAAGCAGACGTTGACACGTTAGAGGGGCTTTATAAACTGGAACGTCAGAAAGTAAAATCAGAAGCGGAGAAGATGAAAGGGAAATGGACTGATGCATATATCGGCAAATATATTTCAGAGCATAACCCGGATGCGACTTTTAAGGCAAGATTGCAGGGAGCGAGGGCAGAAGCAGAGCCGATTATTTTAGATAGCCTTGACAGATTGCAGAAATCTATTGACGGTTATTTTAATGCACCGATTAAGCCGGATTTTGCTAATAAGATTATGACTATTAAATTAAGTGGTTTGCAGTTGTCTGATCTTGAATTTAAGATTTTACAAGACAGTGCTACAAGTTATATGGAGTGTAGATTGCTGAACCAGTTAGCAGAGAGTAGGAAAAAGAGAGGTACTGTAGTAGAACTTGACAGCAACGGAACACCGCACAGCAAAGAAACAGATGTGAATAATCCTTACTTATATCTTGAATTGCCGGATATTGAGGGTACATATAAGCAGTTTGAAGATTTTAAGCGTACAGCACGCACTTTATTATACCAGTACAGCGGAACTAATGCGGAAATGTCACATTTACTTGATAAGGATGTGCCGAATTATCTTTCTGTTTCTGCGGATGCCTTTTTCAGATGTGGCTATGAGGAAGAATTTACAAAGGCAATGGAGAAAGCAAACTCTATTCTGCCGGAAAGCAAAATCAAGCGAGAACTGACAGAGAACGATAAGAAACTGATTGATTTACTGATTGATGAAAAATATCCGTCACTTGCACAGAGCAGAGCCAAAGAGTTAGCAGAAGCAGATGCGGATATAGGAGAACTGCTTGCACTGGATGAACGCTATAAAGGAATTTTTGAAGAATAGTAAATTATGGGGTGTGTCAGAAATGATGCACCCTTTTTATGTTAGTATCAAAATTAACGTATCGAGGGATAGTATCAAAAGTAATTGACAACAACAATAATAAGAGTTAAAATAAGTGTATCAAATTTAACGAACGATAGAATTGATATTGAAAGTGAGGTTGTCAAGTATGTGTGTATATGGATATTGTAGAATAAGCACCAAACAGCAGAGTATTGAAAGACAGATTAGAAATATCAAAGCAGAATATGATAAAGCAGTTATTATCACAGAAGCCTACAGCGGTACTACAATGAACCGCCCGGAATGGAATAAACTGTATAAGAAAGCAAAGGCAGGAGATACCATTGTATTTGATAGCGTATCACGAATGAGCAGGGATGCAGACGAGGGCTTTTCATTATATGAGGAACTTTATAATAAAGGCATAGAACTTGTATTCCTTAAAGAGCCACATATCAATACAGCCACATACAAGAAAGCGTTACAGAATAACGTATCATTGACTGGTACGAATGTGGACTATATTCTTGAGGGTGTAAATAAATACCTTATGGCACTTGCCAAAGAACAGATTAAACTTGCATTTGAGCAGTCAGAGAAAGAGGTTGAGGACTTACACCAAAGGACAAAAGAGGGCATTGCTACAGCGAGATTAAATGGTAAACAGATAGGACAGAGATCGGGGGCAAAACTGACAACAAAGAAATCCATAGAAGCAAAGAAGCAGATACAGAAGTACAGCAAAGACTTTGACGGTCAATTATCAGATGCGGATTGTATGCGGATGATTGGACTTGCAAGAAATACATTTTATAAATACAAGAGAGAAATGAAAGCAGAATAATACAGAAAATGGCAGGGCTTGAGGGTTCTGCCTTTTCTAATGCACCCACCCCCGGGGTCTGTGTGGTTCGTGCCGATAGCCCCACTAAGCACCGAATTGTACCACAAAAAATAAAAAAGGCTTTATCCTGCTGCCATATTAAAAATATTCTTCAAAAATGCAAAAAGGCGGTTTATAATATAAAAAAGAGAAGCCATATTTTGACGGTCTGACTTCCCTTTTATATCTGCATCTATCTTAAATTATAGCAAAAAGGCAGGTGTAGCACAATGACGAATGAGCAGATAGTTGAGAAAATCCGCA
>CAZRQV010000018.1:0-37905 GCA_964602445.1 uncultured Lachnoclostridium sp. | reverse complement strand
GCATCCCCGAAGGAGAAGAATCGATATTTTTCCTTCACTGCTTCTTCATAGGCCGCCATCACATGATCTCTTCCTGCCAATGCAGATACCAGCATCAGTAATGTAGATTCCGGTAAATGGAAGTTTGTGATCAGTGCATCCAGCATTTTAAACTGATATCCCGGATAGATAAAGATCTCTGTCCATCCGCTGCCGGCCCGTAAAATACCGTCTTCGCCGGTGGCTGATTCGATGGTTCTGCAGCTGGTTGTTCCGACGCAGATGACTCTTCCGCCATTTTTCTTTGTTTCATTGATCAGCGCAGCCTGATCTTCTTCTACCATATAAAATTCAGAATGCATATGATGATCTAAAATATTTTCCACTTTGACCGGACGGAATGTTCCCAATCCTACATGCAGTGTTACTTCAGCAATTTTTACACCTTTTGCTTTGATCTGTTCTAAAAGCTCCGGTGTAAAATGCAGACCTGCTGTCGGTGCAGCGGCACTTCCGTCATATTTTGCATAAACTGTCTGATAACGGTTTTTATCTTCCAGATGATGTGTAATATACGGCGGCAGCGGCATCTGACCCAGCTGATCAAGAATTTCTTCAAAAATCCCCTCATATTCAAAGCGGATCAGACGATTTCCTTCTTCTACCACGTCAACAACTTCACCGACCAGAAGACCGTTTCCGAAGCTGATCCTTGCTCCAACACGGGCTTTTTTCCCCGGTTTTACAAGGGTTTCCCAGACATTATCTTCTTTTCTCTTTAAAAGAAGTACTTCGATTCCAGCACCGGTGCCCTCTTTTTCACCCATAAGACGTGCCGGAATTACTTTTGTATTATTTAAGACAAGACAATCCCCCGGATTTAAATAATCCACGATATCACGAAAAACGTGGTGCGAGAACGCACCACTGTTTTTATCGAGAGTCAACAGTCTTGAGGACGATCTGTCAGCCAGAGGATCCTGAGCGATCAGTTCCTCCGGAAGATAATAATCAAACTCTTTAATATTCATATCTCAGAATCTCCATTATGCTCTCATCTGAGCACCAAACTGTGTTTCTAATGCTTTTAATACTTTTTCGATCACTTCATCTGTCATTGCATCGGTTACATCTTTTTCATTGGATGCTAATTTGATGCTGAATGCCATACTCTTCTTATCTGCACCTAATTTTTCGCTTTCAAACAGGTCAAATAAAGTTACTTTTGTGATCAGTTCGTCACATGCGGTAATTGCATTTACGATAGTTCCGCATTCAATTTCTTTATTGATCAGCAGAGAAATATCACGGCTGTTTCCTGCAAAACCTGATTCCGGTACATAAGTGATACCAGCTTTAAACAGAGTGCTTAATGTACTGTAATCAATTTCAGCGATGAAGATCTTTGTATCTGCTTTCTTACCGCCTGCAATGTTCATATTGTCAACGATTTCATAACGCAGCTGTCCGAAATGACCAATCTTCTGTCCTTTGCAGTATACTTCTGCGGTTCTGCCCGGATGTAAATATGGTACATTGCCTCTTGTATAAGTAAAGGTCAGATCATTTGCTCCTGCAAATGCTTCTAAAGTGCCTTTCATTGCAAAGAAATCTTCACTGGATCCGCAGCTTCCTAAGCAAAGGATTTTCTTTTCTTCCGGTGCTTCTGTCAGTGGAAGTGCCTTTGGAAGATATACATTTGCCAGTTCGAAGAAACGCATTTCTTCATGACAGTTTTTGATGTTATTTTCGATCACACGAACCATAGATGGTGCCATGATCGTTCTCATAATACTTAAATTTTCAGTGATCGGGTTTAATAATTCTACAACATTTCTTTCTTTTGCATCTTCCGGCATTAAGAACATATCAAATTCGTTCTTCGCTGTCATAGCGATGGTCTGAATTTCATAATATCCCTGACTGCACAGATATTCTTTCACAGAAAGTTCTTTAGACTGAGCTGCATTTAAACCGCCGCTGGTCACTTTTGCATCATCAAGGAATGTCGGAACTACTTTATCATAGCCGTATTCTCGGATAATTTCTTCTGCAATATCCTGATAAGTTTCTACATCATCACGATATCTTGGCACTGCCAGTGTCAGAACACCCTGATCCAGTGCTACTTCAAACTGAAGAGCTTCCAGAATGGATACCATTTCGCTTTCCGGTACTTCGATTCCCAATACACGATTTACTTTTGCTGTTTCTACTTTAATGATTCTCTTTTCTGTAGAAGCACCTCCGGATACATCAAAATGGCTGGAGCTTACTTTTGCAACACCTAATGTCTGAACCAGATTTAATGCACGAGCCATACCGCATTCTACGGTATATTCATCGATTCCTTTTTCGAATCTGGAAGCAGCATCAGACTGAAGTCCTAAGCCTCTTGCTGTTTTACGTACATTATCTCTTAAGAATTTTGCTGATTCAAATAATACTTCTGTGGTCGTTTCTTTGATCTCGCTGTTAAGACCGCCCATAACGCCGGCAAGACCAACTCCTTTGACTTTGTCGCAGATGAGCAGGTTATTTTTGCTGAGAACACGTTTCTTTTCATCTAATGTAACAATTTCTTCTCCATCGTTTGCTCTTCTTACTACGATAGAAGAACCTTCCAGATCATTTAAATCAAATGCATGCATTGGCTGACCGATTTCGACTAAAACGTAGTTTGTAATATCTACCATCGCATTAATTGCATTATGACCAACTGCGATCAGACGTCTCTTCATCCATAATGGGGATTCAGTATATTTTACGTCATAAATGTAGTGGCCTAAATATCTTGGACAGGTTTCTTTGTCCAGCACTTCAACACTGATATTTTCATTTACAGTACCGTCTTCTGTATAGCTCATATCCGGTGCTTTAAATGGTTTACGAAGTGCTGCTGCGATTTCCTTTGCAATACCAATCACAGAATGGCAGTCCGGTCTGTTGGCTGTAATGGAAATGTCAAATAAGTAATCATCTAATTCCAGATAATCTCTCATTTCCATACCCAGCGGTGCATCTTCTGCCAGGATCATGATCCCGTTTACATCTGCACCCGGATACCAGTCTTTATTTAAGTTCATTTCTTCTCCGGAACAAAGCATACCATAGGATATCATATCCACCATTTTTCTCGGCTGGATTTCCAGACCGCACGGAAGTTTTGCTCCTACCAATGCTGCAGGAACTTTTGCTCCTACAAATACGTTGTCTGCACCTGTTAAGATCAGATGATCTTCACCCATTGCACCACAGTTTACATGACAAATCTGTAAATGTGTTCCTTCATATTTTTCCATGGAAGTAATCTGGCCAACCACAACTTTTTCCAGATTTTCCCCAAGATAATCCATGCCTTCTACTTCGAACCCTGCTGAAAACAGTTTTGTTTCCAGTTCTTTCGGTTCAATATCAATATCTACATACTCTTTTAACCAACTATATAAAACTTTCATAATTTCCTCCGACTTAAGCCTTGAACTGTTTTAAGAATTCGATGTCATTTTCGAACAATTTACCCATATGGTTAATACCATATTTTAACATAGCAATACGTTCGATACCGATACCAAATGCAAGACCTGAATATTCTTCCGGATCTACGTTACAGTTTTCAAGAACTTTATTATTTACGATACCACCGCCCAGAACTTCGATCCAGCCTGTACCTTTACATAAAGAACAGCCTTTGCCGCCGCATTTAAAGCAGCTGACATCTACTTCTACGGATGGTTCTGTAAATGGGAAATAGGACGGACGGAGTCTTGTCTTTACTTCCCCTGAGAATAATGCTTTTACGAACTGATCAAGCATTCCCTGAAGGTCACAAAGTGTAATATGTTTATCTACAACCAGACCTTCCATCTGACTGAACATCGGTGAATGAGTTGCATCACTGTCAGAACGGAATACTTTTCCCGGCATCAATACTTTGATTGGAGGATTTTTCATATCCATCACACGGATCTGTCCCGGTGAAGTATGTGTTCTCAGAAGCAGATCTTCTGTCAGCCAGAAGGTATCCTGCATATCACGGGAAGGATGATCTTTTAATACATTCAGTCTTGTAAAGTTATGGTCATCATCTTCGATTTCAGGACCGTCAAACACTTCAAATCCCATTCCTGCAAATACATCGATGATCTCATTTCGGATCGATGTCAGCGGATGAAGATTTCCTGCACCTCTTGCAGCTGCCGGAAGTGTCACATCGATGGTTTCTTCTTCATAACGTGCAAGCATTGCCTTCTTTTCAATTTCTGCTTTTTTTGCATCGTAAAGTTCCTGTGCAAACACTTTCACTTCGTTCACAGCCTGTCCATATGCTTTTTTCTCTTCATTCGGCACTTTTTTAATGCCGCCCATTAATTTCTGGATTTCTCCACCTTTGCCGAAATATTTTGCCCAGAAATCAGCCAGCTGTTTTGCATCTTCTACAAGTGCAAGGGCTTCCTGGTATTCAGCTTTAATTGCATCCATGTTCATTTTTATCTCTCCTTTTTTATCTCTTTCCACTGTTATAAACTTTCCCGTGAGAAAACAAAAAATCCTGCAAGGAGTGCTTTTTATTTCATAGGAAAGCTTTTTACTTTCATACAGCAACGCAACAAGGGCTTTCCTGTAAACATAAAAAATCCCCCGTAGTCAGCCTACGAGGGACGAATTTCAAATCCGCGGTACCACCCTGTTTTCTGCTTCCTGCTGTCTGTTGCAGTCTGCAGACTCTTATCCTGTGTCATAACGTACACGACCCGTCTTTTCCTACTGACAGACCTGCTCTGTCCTATTCAGAAAAGCTGCTCCCGTGTGAATTTCACATTTCCTCATTAAACCAAACAGGCTTCCAGCCGATGACCCGTTCTCTCTGATACTGCAACAGTTCTGCAGCTTCGGTATCAGGAATGCTACTGTGCACGATCTAAGCATTTCTCACTACCTGCTATAATAACAACAGCAAAAAAATCTGTCAAGTTTTTTCCCGTCTTTTCTCTAACAACTGATTAAACTCTGCACCGATCAAGGTAATATACATTCCAAAATAAAGCCAGAGCATGATCAAAATAATGGTGGTCAGGCTTCCATACATATTAGAAAAACCTGCAAATTCATCTACATAAACAGAAAATCCCAATGAAAATCCCAGCCATCCAAAAGAAGTCAGAAACGCTCCCGGCATATGATGTATGATTTTCATTTGATTTCCAGGCATAAATCGATAGATCAAAGAAAAAATGACTACCGCAAACAGAAACAGGAACAGGTTTTTTACGTCCATGATCATCGTAATCACATACGCTGTGATTGGGAATTTAATAACGATCAGATTCATCAGTGCATTCCCAAACACTCCCAGCAAAAGAAAGGCAATGATCGATAACATCAAAACCAACGTATACAATGCTGCACGAAAACGCACTGCAAAATAGTTACGGCTTTCCTTGATTCCCGAAATCCACTGAAGCCCCTGCGTCAGAGCCATCATGCCTCTGCCTGCTGACCACAACGCTGCCAGCGCAGACACAGAAACCGTGGTTGCTGTTTTTTGATAAGCTTCCCCGATGATTCCTGTTACAAAGGCAAGCATTTCCCTTGGAACCATATTCTGCACGAAAATCAGTACATCTGTTTTCTGAATACTCGTAAACTGTAAGATGGAAAAAAATAATATGACACACGGAATAAAAGACAACATCAAAAAGTATGCTGCATGAGCTGCTGCCGCATTCAGCCGATGCTCTTGAAATATTGCTAATATCTCTTTTATTTTTCGAACAATTCTCTTCATTTCTTCCCTCCAAAAGATTTGTTCATGGTATCATATCTTTTTTCCGGTGGCAAGTACTTATATTTCAGACAATGTAGTTCCTCCATAAAAAAGTTCCAGAATTTCATCGTAAGTTTTTCCGCTTTGTGCCATATGATTTGCTCCATTCTGGCTCATTCCTGCACCATGGCCAAAGCCGCCTCCCCGAAAACAAAAACCTTTCAGTTCTCCTGCCTCTTCCACTCTGTCTATCACAAAAAATCCGCTTGGCAGCATTGCTCCGCCTTCTGCATCTTTCCCATAGGTTCGAACAATCTTCTGTCCTTTTCCGTTCAGTGCAGCACGAATCTCATGTTCATATTCAATTTCCAGTGTTCCCTTCGTTCCGGTTACCTGTACCTTTTGTACCACACCGCCTTCATTTCTCTCTATTACCGACAGATCCGTTACTTTTCCTATCGTTCCCATACTGCTTACATTTTTTGTAATCTGCTCCACTGGTACAATAAGTTCCCAGCGATACCAGCTTTCTCCGGAATCATAGGTTTGATAAGAATCCTGAAGGAGAAATTCCCGAAATGCCGCTTCTTCTTTCAGATTCAATGTTTCCATGGAATCATTCAAAAGTTTTCCGGAAATATAAGAATTTTCTTCCCGGCCGTTTTTCCAGATGGTTTCATTGGTTGTATATCCGCAGGAAGTAGAGAAATAATAAGTTACAGCCACTTCCTCCCCAAACTTCAGCACTTCTCCTGCAGTTTCATTAACTGCCCGAATCACCTTGTCATCGGTCGGAAGATTGTTATAAACCTGATAAGATACACTGTCATCCACGTGAGCTCCATAGGAAGCATATCCATTGGCTAAGATCTGACGATATGCATAGCTTCTGGCACAGACCGCCTGTGCTTTTAAGGCTTCCATTTCATAACTTGCCGGCATTTCGCTTGGCACAACACTGTACAGATACGTTTCCAAATCCAGTTCATTGATCAGCAAAATTCCTCCCGATTCCTTTGCAATCTCCATAGTTCCTGCATAAAACGGCGTTCCGTAATTTCGCTGAATGCTTTTTATTTCCAGTCTTGCCTCTCCGTTTTGCGGCTGCAGTATGACACGTCCATTTTCCAGAGATGCACTGTCCGCAGTCAGTTCCAGCGTTTCTCCATCTTGTAATTCCGTCTGTGTTTCCCCGGAAAACAACGTATAAGAGCCATGGACTTCCAAACTGACTCTGTTGTGAACGATCTGAGCAAAATCCGTTGTTTTTAAAAGAACCCGAATCTTTTCCAGATTCATCGGCGTTTCCAATACCGCCGCACAAATTTTCCCTTCCGCTACGACTAGTTCTGCCTGTTCATAACCTACTACCAGACCATACGCTGATTTTTCCTGATAATTTCCATACGTTTCATAATATCGGAAATGTTCAGAAACCGGTATCACTCCATATCCCTGCAGTTCGATTCCTTCGTTTTTGATCGACAGGATTTTTCCTGCAATCCTGTCTTTTTTCAATGAAATCCGACGGACACATCCCTCTGCGATATAGAGATCTGCTATTTCCTCTGTAACAAAGGAAGTCAGATTTTTACAGGGCAGACGAATTAAAAATCCTTCGGAAAATATCGTGATCCTGTCATTTGCCGTTTCTGTCACAAGACAGTTTTCCAGCGTCACTTCCCTCTGCAACAGATTTTGAATATGTAAGATCCTGTTTTCTTCCGTAACTGCCTGTATGCTTTCGTAAAGATACGGTGTCCAATCCATCTTTTCTTCCGTTCTGTAAATTCCTTTGTCGGTATAAACTTCCGTTTCTTCCAGTCCTTCCACCAACTCTGGCGTACCTAAAATCAGGAGTTCTTCATTTGCAACCGGTGTCTTGTCCTCAGACTGCCTGTTTTTTTGAAACAGCTTCCCTGTTATGATCAAAACCGATAGGATAAACAGTCCGAAAGCCAACAGATACTTTTTTTGCTTTACCGATAATGTTTTCAACTGCATATTCCGGCTCCTTTGCATTCATTTGAAATAAAAAATGGGAGATGTAATTTACATCTCCCTTTGTCTTTGGTATAAAACCCAAAATGCCACTCCTACTTTTGACGCCTAGCGAATGCTAGGTGGGCAACCGCAACAGATCTTCTGCCTTCCACTGCATACGGAGGCTTGACATCCAACCTGCGATATAGGAATCCCATAAACGTAAATGTAGGTTCAAAATTGTAGAAGCATTTACTGCATTTCAGGTTGAACTTATTATAACCTATCATCTGATTTTTAGCAACAAAAAATGTTGTTAATATTTGCCTCTTTGTAATTCTTTTCAGATCACTGCCTACTCCGTTTCCGACTGTGCAATCTTTTCCCGAACCTTAGCTCTGGCATTTTCAGCCTTTATAGAATATTCTTCATAAAGCTCATCCCAGGAAGCATAGGCTGCTGCTTCCCTGTGATCAGTCAACCCATACTCCTGTGCCAGATATTCGGCAAAATATTTGGTGACTTTATCTGCACCTAATACATTGACATGATGGGGATCATAAAAATCTTCTGCAAAATCCAGACCAATCTCTTCGTAATGAAGGTTCATATCTAAAAACGGAACCCCATAAGACTGTGCGATATCTGACAACGTATTCAACTCTTTCGATTCTTCTTCTGTAATGACCATCGGTGTTGCGATCAACAGCAGCTGAATATCATTTTCCTTACAATATTCTATCAATTCTTTATAAAGCTGTATAAATTTTCCGGTTTGATCGGATCGTTCCTCTGTCAGATTGGCAGAAGGATCTTCATAAAACGTATGATCTGATGCGATTGCATATCCTTTAAACGTCTGACGTTCGATCTGATCATTTCCGCTTCGATTATCTGCCAGCTGCCAGTTTAACTTTTCAGTCAGTGCATCATAATTGTCATGATACTGAATCAGATCAATGTATAAGGATAATGCGTCTTTCCATGGAATCTCCATCGTTTTACAATAATAATAAACTGATTTCAGACGAAAAAAATCATAGTCCAGAGAATCAAGCATATTTCTTGCTCCCAAAGTTATTTGATTCGTTCCGTTTAACTGTCGAAATCTTCTCGCATCTACAACGATCACTTCCGGTTTCTGACTGCGGCAGATATCCTGAATTGCCGGTAAATAGGTTGCTGTATCCATAGAAGATACAGAATAATTTCTGGTAGCAATTCCTTCCTTCTCCCATGCTCCCATAGGATCCCAGTAACGATAGATACTGCTGGCACCGATCACCACCGCATCTAATTCGGTATCTTCCTCATAGAAATCTAAAATATTCATTCTCGCATTATAATCCGTATTGCGGAACAAATATGTAAAAAACAGAAATAACAGCAAAAGGATTAGTAAAAAAACGGATACTTTGATCACTCTGCCTGCTGTATGCTTTTTCAACTTCATGCATTACCTCATTAATTTTTTCCTTTGAATCTTCCCATTAAATGCTCTTGGGATTTCTTCGATCACTTCGATCTGTTTTGGAATCTTATTGGCATCGATTGCTTCTTTTAAAAATCCGGCAAAAGACATTTTATCAAAATCTGCTCCCTCCTGAAGTGCCACAAAGATTTTCGGAACCTGTCCTGCTACCGGATCTGCCATTGGCACACAAGCACAATCTTTGATTCCCGGATATTTCGATACGACCTCTTCAATTTCCTCCGGAGCAATTTTAATTCCGTTATAATTGATCACATCATCTTTTCGTCCCAGAATATATACATATCCCTGTTCATCAATATAACCTTCATCATTGGTACAGACATATCCGTTTTTCAGAATCTGTTCTGTTAATTCCGGCATTTTCCAATAGCCTTTCATGTTCATTGCTCCGGCACAGGCAAGCAGTCCGGTATGAGCTGCATCCGATTGGATTTCATTACGTTTCTCATCTGTGACAATGAATTTTGCATTGTGTGTCGGACGTCCGATACAAAACTTACGATCCTCTTCACTATTAAAATTCAAAGCACAGCTTCTGCCGGACTCTGTGGAACCGTAAATATTGTACAAACGTACTTTGGAAAACTGGCTGCGCAGTTCTTCTTTTAATTCTTCCGAAAGTGCCGCCGAACCAATATGAATATAATCCAGCTGTTCATTAAATTCTGCAAATCTTCCTCTGGAAAGCTTCAAAAGAACGGATGCTGCCGATGGTGTCAGATCCAGTGCATTGACCTGATATTTTTTGATCAGCTGATAAATTTCCATTACTTTTGCAACTCCATCTGCAATGATCACTGTCCCGCCTTTAAAAAAGTTTGCATAACAACAGCGAAGTCCCAGCGAATGGCTCAAAGGCAGCGGCATCAGTTCAATATTTCCTTCTCTCATCTGTGTGCCATAACAAATATTTTCTGCAATGGCAATATTATTCCCATAGGAAATCTCTATTCCTTTTGACCTTCCGGTGGTACCTGTCGTATACAAAATTTCCGACGTATCTGTACGTTCCGGGAATGTCCATTCTTCCAATTCTTTTCCATCTGTTCTTACAATCTGCGACATCGCACATTTTTCAGCTTGAAAACGATATTCTTTGTTGCAGATCAGAAGCACTGCTTCCGTCTCCTCATAAATCGTTTGCACATTCAGCTCTGATGCATGATGCTCGATTGGTACAAAATATGCACCTAACAGATTACATGCAAAATAGCAGATCAGATAGTCTGCTTTTTGCGTACATTCTACCAGTACACAATCCGCTTTTTTTACCCCTGCCTTTTGCAGACGATATGCTGCACGTTTCGATGCATGCCACAATTTCTCATAGGAATATTCCCCTGTTTCATCTACAACACATAAGTGTTCCGGAATCTTCTTTACATTTTCTACAAAAATTTCTAAAATTGAATTTTTCATTTCTGTACTCCTCTGCACTTTCTTTTTATATGATTTTCTTTCAGTTACTGTTCTCCGGCAGTATTAAATGGTGCTGAATGCAGACCAGATTTCTTCGTATGAAAATACACCTCTTTGATCTACGATACCTAATCGTTCCGGAAAACGTTCTGCATTTTCTGCTGTGATTGCCACAATTGAATTTCTCATTTTTGTTATCTCTTAAAATCCCATATATACAAACGCACTGGCATCATATCCCGGTCCATAGATTCCAAAGATTACCACACTGTAAAAAGCCGCAAGATAGATCAGCCAGCGAACTGCAAGCGGTTTCTTTCCAATACTTTCTCTGATGGAAATTCCCCGTTCTTTCAGTACGGAAACACCAATCAAAATCAAAATAGAAACAAATGCAATCAAAAAGTTGATTCCATCCAGTCCGTAGTCAAGCATGGAAGCATCCCATAATACCGAAATATTTCTGTCTATAACAATCTTTTGAAGGATCGTCACTGCCGCTCCCAAAGAAGAAGCACGTACGATCACACGCGGAATGATTCCGGTTAAAATAAAGGTTCGAACTACCTGAAAAGCCCCCCAAAGCTTGGAAGTATCATTGATATGAAATTTCTCCTTTACTGCCTGATATCCCGGTTCCAACAGAAGACTCAATATAATGATACTTCCCTGCCAGATTCCCCATATCACATAATTCCATCCGGTTCCATGCCATACTCCGGTGCAGATCCACACTACGATCAAGGCTGCAATGGTCGTTACATTTTTTCCGGCTTTACTTCCGAACCGTTTTCTGATCTTTTTCGAGGCATTTTTTACCGGCTTTGACACGGACACCGGCATACAAAGATAGTCTTTAAACCATGACCCTAACGTCATATGCCATCTTCTCCAGAATTCATCTACGGATTTGGAAAAATAAGGCTGACGGAAGTTATCTTCCAGCGTAATCCCGAAAATCTGTGACACCCCTTTGGCAATATTCACACATCCGGCAAAATCTGCATAGATCTGTACTGCATAAAACAGCGTCGCAGCCAAAAGCACTGCTCCATGCTGATTTGCATAATCATCATAAACAGCCGATACAAAAATACCCACTCTGTCTGCAATGACTAACTTCTGAAAAAATCCCCAGAGAATCAGCTGAATCCCAAAACAAACTCTCTCATAATCAAAATGGTGTTCTTCTGAAAACTGCACTCCCAATCGATCAAAACGAGCAATCGGTCCCTGTAAAATATGAGGGAAATACATGACATACAAAAGATATTTCAAAAAATTCTTTTCCGGCTGATACCGTTTCCAGTAAATGTCCAGAACATATCCAACCGTAGAAAACGAATAATAAGAAACGCCCAGCGGCACAATGATGTGCCATGCCGAAAATCCTTGTTTCCCTGTTGCTGATGCCAGCCAGTCAAACAATGTATTGCCGAATTTCGTAAGCGCCAGATATCCTATGATCAACACAACCGCAATGGTCATCATTCTTCTGCATTTTTTCTTACTGTTTTCTTTACAGGTTTTTATTTCTGATTTCTCTTTTAATTGAGATACCTGTTCTGCACAGGCATCATTTTCCTGTCGGATCAGCTTTGCTGTTAAAAAACTGATTCCGGATGTTACAAAAATAAACGGCAAAAACCGAATATCTGCCAATCCGTAAAAAAGGATGCTGGCAGCCAGCAAAACACCCCATCGATATTTTGCCGGGCACAGAAAATAACCTGCTGTAACGCAGGTTAAAAATAATATAAATGAAGCTGATGTAAAAACCATATTAGTTATCCTGTAAACGTGTGATCAATGCCCACATTGCCTCTGCGGAATTAAAGTTTTCCGGAATGATATCTTCCATTTCGATTTCAATCTCAAATGCTTCTTCCATTTCTGAGATCAGTTCCATCAGATCTAAAGAATCAATGATCTCACCATCGATCAGGGATTTTTCCATTTCATAATCTACGGTATCATCCACTTCTCTTAAAATTTCTAATAACTGTTCCATACTTCTTAATCTCCTTTGTATTTTTCACTGCTTTTCAAAAAAATAGCAGATGCTATTTCCGACTATTTTTCAGTATAACATCTGCTATATAAGTATTCAAATATTTTTTTCGATTCCCTCGTTTCGAAAACATCCGAAAGTAGGGTTATTCTTTATTTTTCCTGAATTTCTGCATTGGCCGGCATTGCAAACACCGTTTTAACAGCCTCATCAGAGATCAGTGCCGCACCGCCAAGGACATATCCTGATGTGATTCCCTGCTGATTCACATAAGCTGCTGCTGCATCTTCTTTCCCTGTTGCTGTCAGAATCATCGGTGCATTCATTGCTGCTGCAAGAGGTCCTCCGCAAAGTCCGTCAGGGAAGTTCTTTGCATAAGCAAGTACTGCATTTTCCGGTGTTTCGAAAAATGCTTCTGCAACCTTGACAGAAGTTTCATATCTGCTGGTTCCGTAAATTCTCTCTGTAGTACCGTAGTTAGAAAGTTCTGCTTCCAACGCTCCGCTTACGGCACCTTCACCGCCAATGATATAAAATGTATTTCCGGCGTGTGCCTCTAAGAATGCCTTCTGTCCTTTTGTAAATTCTTTGTTATTTACAAGAAGAATCGGTTTTCCTGTTGCCGAAGCAGATAAACTATCCGCAAAACCTTTGCCTGTGCACACAAGGATTTCTTCTCCGGAAACACCTGCTTCTTTTAAAATTTCCAGATTGGTTTCATATCTGTTCGCACCTTCCAGTCTGATTACCTGATATTGTGCCGTCAGATTACCGATCACTTCCTGTGTTACCGCTCCGGTACCGCCAAGAACGTAAATCGTTCCTCCGTTTTTCAGATTTTCTTTCACATAAGACTGCAGTGTATCTTGATTCTTTTCGCTTGCCATTAAGATTGGTGCATTTTTCACAGCTGCAAGATAGCTTCCTGCCAAGGCATCCGGGAAGTTCTTTCCATTTGCAATGATCACTGTTTCGAACTGGTCAACACTCTGATTTTCTTTTAAAGTGTCTGCAATCGCATAAGAGGTTTCATATCTGGTTGCACCTGAAATACGTGTTACCTCTGAAACTTCTTCTGCATCCCCACCCGGAGTTTCTTCTGTTTTTCTCTGAATCCAAACCTGGGTTCCATTAAACGGATTGGCTGTACCAATGCACAATCCCTGATCTGTTTCTGCAAATACACGCAGACCATGATTGTATGGATCATCAAAGCCATCTACTGTCACTGTTTCAAAATTAATTCCATCATCACTGACATACAGGTCAAATCCGCGAACTGCAGTTTTCATATAAGTCAGACAATCGATTACGCTGTAAACTTTTTCAAGATTTTCCTGAGTTAATAACTGTTTCAGCAGATCTGTCAGATCCTGTGCCAGATCATACTCTGTCTGAAGTTCTTCAAACGCATTTAACAGGCCGCTGTAGTAATCTGCGAACGCCTGATAATACGCAATTCTTTCTGTAACGCTGTCTTCATTGCTCAAAGACATCACTGCTGCTGTATCAGAAAGATAAAGGGAACCGAGTTCTAATTCTTCACTGAAACGATTGACATCTTCCTGCATTTTTTCAGAAGTATGAGAAGCTTTTCTTGGTTTCCAACTGTCATCAGTTTTGAAAATTAATCGAAGTAATTCTTCAATATACTTAAACTGAGAATCCCATTCTTCCGGTGTCATTCCAATGATATCACCATTAGAGAACTGTCCAATCGGCTCTAACAGGCTGCTGGTATCAAAGGTACCAAGATACAGTTTTCCGTCGTATTCCTGCATTCTCCATACATACTGGTTTTCATTGCGATCCCAGCCGGATCCGATACCGGAAAGACTTCCTTCCGGGAACATTTCTGTTGCATCTCCTACGACCAATTCCATAGTCTCATCCTTATCCATACGATACAGGTTTACGGACTGTTCCAGATTTGCATTTACAAAGCTGCAGTCAATACCGCCCATAGAACCATCTGCATCTTCTCCGGATTTATTAAATAAAATACGTTCCAATGCGATTTCTTCATCGTTATATTCACCGATATATAAATAATCATTATATACGATCAGGTTTGCAGCTCCCGAGCGGGTACGTTCCGGATCAATCCCAAAGGTATAACGTGCACCATCATTTTCCTGATCTCCTGCGATCGATGTCCATACAAATGTTCCGTCTTCCTTTTCATCACCGCGAACCAGAGCGAAAGATCTCATGGTATTGTCATCCGGTGCATTTTCCGGTGTTCCGGTACACATGGATACATACAGACTTCCATTATATTCGATCATATCCCAGATAGAACCGCCGTAAATACTGTCCTGATAACGATATGCCGGATAATTAAATAAGGTATCTGAATCACCGATCACACGGAATCCTTCCGAAGGATCAGAAGATGCCAGGATCAATGCACCGCTTTCACCCGTTGTATGATCCATCGTTACATTGCTGATGATCAGTTCATCATTATATATACACATCCCACGGATTCCGGTAGAGATTCCGGCTTTATATGCAGCATAAGAATCCAATTTATTGTTCAGACCTACATAAACCGCCTTGTATTCATCTGTTTTCGGATCGATCTCATATACACTTGGCAAAGAGCTGCCGCCTTCTCTGGTGCTTACACTTCCACAAAAATACAGCTTATCCTTATAAACAATTCCATTACGGAACAATGGAGAGATTCCATTCTGCGAATCAGCCATTAAAAGTTCTAATTCTCCGGTCTTTGTGTCCATTTTCACAAGGATTCCTTTGGAATCTACGCCATCTTCATGACCGAAATAAAAGGTTCCGTTAAACATTGCATTTAATGCAGCTTCCATCACTTCACTGTCAAACTGATCGCCTAAAATACCCTGCATCAAAGATAAGGTATTTCCCATTGCTGCATAGCAGGTACCTACATATAAATAGTCACCATATGCCAATGCTGACCAGGAATAACTTTGTCCGCGGTCACCTTCTACATTTTCATATTCGCCCGGAACTGCAACCACACCATTGCCGACATAATCTACGATCCCGTCCGGTGTCTGTGTCCCCTGATCCGGATGAGAAAGTTTTTCAAAAACATATTCGTATTCCTCTGCTTTTCCATCCGATGCCGCATTCTGCGAAACATATGTGATTTTTTTGTTTTCTTTTGCAGAAACTTCATTCATACCTGACGGCACTGCCAAAGATACCGTCATGACAGCTGCCAATAAAACTGCCAATGTTCTTCTACACATAATTTTTTCTGTTACTGATAATTTTTTTACAGTAACAAACTCCTTTCTTTTAACAATATTCATTATATTATTATCAGAAGTCGTTACTGTCAAATAATAAATTTATATAATGATTATGAATCCGCAGTTTCTTCCTTTAATTTTTCTGCGATTTTTCGAATAACTTCCGGATCCTCCTCTAAAATCCCATTCTCTATACATTCGTCCATTGCTCTCGTAATTGTTTCTGTCAAACTTACGGTTTCCATAAATATTCTGATGTTTTATCATTTTTTTCATTTTGTGTCTCCATTTTATCATACTTATTTTGTCAGGCATAGATAAAATCAGCACACAATCATAGGCATCATTCCTTTTTGTTACCGTTTATCACATCGCAAACAGTAATTTTTCATCTTAGTGTCTGGGTAATCCGGCGAACTGCCGAAGAAAAATAAAACAGCGAAGACTGTTTTAAGACTTTTTTAGTATAACAGCAATCTACCGTTATCTCAATCATTTTTGTAAAACATTCCCTATATGTCATCCAACCTGGTAGCAACGGGATTCAAATCCCTGAAAAATAGTTTCTACATATTTTCTCAAATTTTTATGTATTTTCTTAATATTTTGTGAACATCTGTAAACTTTTACTTTTTTCGCACATTTTTTCTGATTTTATGGTATGATAGACGGAAATTGGAAAACTTGAAAGGAGAATTTGAATGCAAAATTACAGTTACACAGAAATCACTCCGGAGCTTTTGCAGCTTTCCCGATTATTAAAGGAAAACAGCCAAATTGATCCTTCCTTATATACCAAATATGAGGTAAAACGCGGACTTCGAGACCTGAATGGTAAAGGTGTCCTTGCCGGTCTTACTGACATTTCCGAAATTATTTCCTATACGATTGAAGACAGCGATATGATTCCTTGCGATGGTCGTCTTTACTATCGCGGATATAAGATTCAGGATCTGGTACAGGGATTTGAAAAAGAAAACCGTTTTGGATTCGAAGAAGTTGCTTATCTTTTGCTGTTCGGACAGCTTCCTGACAAAAAAGAACTTGCTGAGTTCAAACAGATGTTAGGAGATTTCCGTTCTTTACCTACTCATTTCGTCAGAGATATTATCATGAAAGCTCCTAGTAAGGATATGATGAATGCCCTTGCCAGAAGTGTTCTTACCATGTATGCCTATGATGACCGTGCAGACGATACTTCTATTGAGAATGTTGTCCGCCAGTCTATTCAGCTGATCAGTCTGTTCCCATTATTTTCCGTTTATGCTTATCATGCATATAATCACTATCATGACGGTGCAAGCCTGATCATCCACCCGCCAAAACCGGAATTATCAACTGCAGAACATATTTTATATCTGCTTCGCCCGGACGGTCAGTATACCGATCTGGAAGCTAAGATCCTTGACCTTGGTCTGATCCTCCATATGGAACACGGCGGTGGTAACAACTCTACTTTTACAACCCATGTCGTTACCTCTTCCGGTACAGATACTTATTCTGCTATCGCTTCTGCTCTTGGTTCTTTAAAGGGACCTCGCCACGGCGGTGCAAATATTAAAGTTGTGAAAATGTTTGATGATCTGAAGCAGAATGTTGCTGATTTAAAAGATGAAGGACAGTTAAGAGATTATCTGTGCAAACTTCTTGATAAAGAAGCTTTTGACCACAGTGGTCTGATCTATGGTATGGGACATGCTGTTTATTCCCTGTCTGACCCGCGTTCTGAGATCTTCAAAACTCATGTTGCACAACTTGCAAAGGCCAAAGGCCGCGAAGAAGAACTGGCTCTTTATAATACCGTAGAACGTCTTGCTAAAGAAGTCATTTTTGAAAAACGTAAGATCTACAAAGGGGTTAGCGCTAATATCGACTTCTACTCCGGCTTTGTATACAGCATGCTGGATCTTCCGACAGAGCTTTTTACACCGATGTTTGCTTCTGCACGTATCGTCGGCTGGAGCGCTCACCGCTTAGAAGAACTGGCAAACGGCGGTAAGATCATTCGTCCTGCATATAAGAGTGTATGCAAACGTCAGGAATATACTCAGTTAGACCAGCGTTAAAATACAGTTTTTTTCCTAAGAATAGAAATTCAAAAAAGAGAATGCCGATCACCAAACCTGATGACCGGCATTCCCTTTTTTATAGTAGAGATGAAAAAAACGTTTTAAATTCCTAAAAACTGTTTTACTACATCCTGCATTTTATCTGCATCACACACTGTATTGTGACGAATCTGCGCATTTCTGATCTCTTCAATGGCATTTGGTACGGCTACTCCGGAAATCTTACAAAGTTCATCTACCAGTTCAAAATCTCCCATAGCACGATACTTTTCTGCATCAATGGCATTCATGACACTTCTTGTAAATTTATATGGACTTGCCGTAGATGCGATCACTGCTTTTTTCGTATCTCCTGTTTCTGCAGCATATTTTCCATATACAACGGAAGCAACTGCTGTATGAGGATCTAACACATATCCTGTATCATCATACATTTTTGCAATTTCTTCGGCTGTTTCTTCTTCTGCTGCATAATTTCCGTAAAAATCAGAAAGTTCTGCTCTCATTTCTTCACTGATCTGATAATTTCCATCTGTATTTAAGGCATTCATAAATGCTGCATCTTTTTTCGCATCATTTCCTGCGATTCTATAGATCAGACGTTCCAGGTTACTGGAAATCAGAATATCCATTGATGGAGAAGTGGTTAAGATAAATTCTCTGTTTTTATCATAACATCCGGTCTGGAAGAAATCATACAGTACTTTATTGTCATTGGATGCACAGATCAATTGATCAATCGGCATTCCCATCTGTTTTGCATAATATGCAGCCAGAATATTTCCAAAGTTTCCGGTCGGAACTACCACATTGATCTTTTCGTCTTTTTCAATCTCGCCGTTGGCATACAATTTTGCACATGCGTACACATAATATACAACCTGCGGCACCAGACGGCCGATATTGATGGAATTGGCACTGGAGAACTGGAATCCTGCTTTGTCCATTTCTTCTGCCAATGCTTTGTCACCGAAGATCGCTTTGACACCGCTCTGGGCATCATCGAAATTCCCATGGATTCCCACTACAAAGGTATTCTCGCCTTTCTGTGTTACCATCTGTTTTTCCTGAATCGGGCTGACACCGTTTTTCGGATAAAATACAATGATCTTTGTACCCGGCACATCTGCAAATCCTGCCAGAGCCGCTTTTCCAGTATCACCGGAAGTTGCTGTCAAGATAACGATCTCATTTTTCGCATGATTCTTCTTTGCAGAAGTCGTCATCAGATGAGGCAGAATCGACAATGCCATATCTTTAAATGCAATGGTTGCACCATGGAACAATTCCAGATAATATGCTTTCTCTGTTTTGACTAACGGTGCGATCTCTTCTGTATCAAATTTATCATCGTATGCTTTTGCGATGCAGTTTTTTAATTCTTCTTCCGTAAAATCAGTCAAAAACTGTTTCATTACCGCATAAGCAGTTTCCTGATAAGACATTTCTTTCAATTCTTCCAATGTTACGTCCAGTTTTGGAAGCTCTGTAGGAACATACAGTCCTCCATCCTCTGCAAGCCCTTTTAAAATTGCCTGAGATGCAGTGACTGTCGCTCCGTCCAAACCTCTTGTGCTCTTGTACAAAATACTCATTTTTTCATCCTCATTTCATCTATCACAATATCTGTGTTTCGCTCATTTTATCATACTTCCCATGACCGCGCAACCGACACACCATGGAGTATCCGGCATTATTCACCGGCACATGCATTGTTAATGGCTGTTACTAAGGCATCTACCGATGCATGGATAATATCGGCATCCACACCGGCACCCCAGTATAATTTGCCGTCTTTTTTCGATTCAATTCCAACGTATGCGATCGCACGGGAGCTGGAACTTTTTTCTAAGGCATGTTCTGTATAGGTTACCAGACTGTATTCCAGACCATATGCCTTCTTCAATGCGTTGCTGACTGCATTCAGGCGACCATTTCCTTTGGCATAAGTGATGGTTTCTTCACCGCGGAATGTAGAATGTACTTCTGCTGAAAATCCTTCTCCCTGTCTGAAATGCACTTCCGGCACTGCGTACGGAGTGGTGATATTTTCGAATTTCTCTTTAAATAATGCAAAGATTTCTTCCGGCTGAAGTTCTTTATTAAGCACATCGGAAACATCTTTGGTCGCATAACCCATAGCTTCCCGCATTTTTGGCGGAAGATTGAGTCCATAATTTTTTTCCAGAATATATCCCACGCCGCCTTTTCCGGACTGGCTGTTGATACGGATCACATCTGCATCGTAATTTCTTCCCACATCTTTCGGATCAATCGGAAGATATGGAACGGTCCAGTGTTCCGGTGATTTTTCGTCGATCCACTTCATACCTTTGGCGATCGCATCCTGATGAGAACCGGAAAATGCTGCAAATACCAGCTGACCGCTGTACGGACTTCTTTCATACACCTTCATACCGGTATATTCTTCATATCCTTCTGTAATCTTGTTCATGTCTGAAAAATCCAGTTCCGGATCTACGCCCTGAGAATACATATTCATGGCGACCGTAATGATATCTACATTTCCGGTACGTTCTCCATTGCCAAACAGCGTTCCTTCGACACGGTCTGCACCTGCCAGCAGTCCCATTTCTGTATCTGCCACACCA
Organism: uncultured Lachnoclostridium sp.; assembly: GCA_964602445.1. Taxonomy (GTDB): domain Bacteria; phylum Bacillota; class Clostridia; order Lachnospirales; family Lachnospiraceae; genus HGM12587. The sequence continues at coordinate 17,328 of CAZRQV010000018.1, read as the reverse complement.
CAGCCGCGGTCATTGTGCGGATGAAGTGAAAGCAGTACATTTTCACGATATTTCATGTTTTTAGACATATACTCAATCTGCTGTGCATATACGTGAGGCATGGAATGCTGTACAGTAACCGGAAGATTGATGATCGCTTTCCGGTCTGCCGTTGGCTGCCATACATCCAGCACTGCATTACATACTTCCAGTGCATACTCCGGTTCTGTACCGGTAAAACTTTCCGGACTATATTCAAACCGATAATCTGCCCCTGCTTCTTCTGTCAGATCTTTTAACAATTTTGCTCCTGCAACAGCAATCTCAAGAATCTCCTCTTTCGATTTTCTAAAAACCTGCTCACGCTGCGCCAAAGAAGTAGAATTGTACACGTGAACAATGACATTTTTTGCTCCCTTTACCGCTTCAAATGTCTTTTTGATAATATGTTCTCTGGCCTGTGTTAAGACCTGAATGGTCACATCTTCAGGAATCAGATCCTGTTCGATCAATGTACGCAAAAATGTGTACTCTGTTTCTGATGCAGCCGGAAAACCAACTTCGATTTCTTTAAATCCAATGTCAACCAGCAGCTGGAAAAATTTCAGTTTTTGTTCCAAAGTCATCGGGACTACCAGTGCCTGATTGCCGTCTCGAAGGTCTACGCTGCACCACACCGGTGCTTTTTCTACAGATTCTTTTTTTGCCCAGTCCATACAGACTTCCGGAGGCATAAAATACTGTTTTTTGTATTTATTCACATTTTTCATTTTGTCTGTCCATCCTATATTTTTTTCTTATTCCAAGGATGCTCTTTTTATTTCCAAGCGTCCATTGTTCCGCACATGGTACTGTAGATGGTGTCAGCAATCTGATAATATCCTGCTGCTGCCGGATGCACCGCATCCACTGCCACTGCTTCTGTTTCTGCAGAATAAGGATTCACTGCCCGTTCTTCTGTCACAAACACATTTTCACTGTCTACACTGATTCCTGCCGGTACCAGATATACATACTTTTCATCTGAAAGCTGCTCTTTTAATTTCTGCATCAGCTGAAAAACAGCCAGATCCCGCTGCTGCTTGTACTGTCCCGGAAACATCAGTGCACCATTGTTCATTCTCATAGAGCCGATGCCGTTTTGATCACTCTGATAAATGGTATTGACCACATAGATTGGAATCTTTTTATCATCTTTTCGGATCAGTTCCACAATCTTACAAATATTTTCTGCATTTTCTTTTCCGGAAAGCAGTCCATTGGTTCCCAGATGCAAAAGCACCACATCCGGCTGAAATCCTGTGCTCGTTTTATAATATTTCCAGTCAAACCGCTGTGTGTCCGGATTCCAGAATTTGTGTACTTCTTCCCCTTCTTCCAGATCATATCCTGTTTCTGAAAGATAATCCGCTGCTGAAAATCCAAGTCTCGCTTCTGTAAGGTACCCTTCATAGGCTCTGGTGCCATTACAGATCATCTGATGATCCAGACATTCCTGCAGACGTGCATAAAGTGCTCCATTGGCAGACAAGCTGTCCCCGATAGCAAGAACCGAAAACTGCCTTTTTTTTGCTTCTACAATACACAGTGTCGATTCTTCCTGCGCAAGAAGTGTTCCATCTGTGTCAAAAACTGAAACGGTCAGCGGATATTCACCGATCAGATCCTCCGTTGCTGAAATTTTGAATTTCCGCTCTAAAGATTCTCCTACTTCGCAGTCCCACACTACATCGTACTGGGAAATATGTGCCCCCTGATTCGTAATCTGACTATGATAAATTTCCATATCCAGACCGCTTGCTGCATAATATTTCTCCGGAAGAAAGATTTCAATATTCTTTCCTGAATCAGATCCTATCTGGGTCGTTTTTTTCTGTAGTTCTTTATTAATTTTCAGAACCTGAACTGCCAGAATCCCGACCATTACCAGTAAAATAAAGACTGCTGCCGTCAATATCCTGAGCATAAGATTTTTACTTTCCTTCATGCGCCTGTTTCTCCACTATTTCTGATTAATATAATTGATCAAGCCTTCTGCTTTGATGATCTTCTGCATAAATTCAGGAAATGCCTGTCCCTGATACTGGGTTCCTTTTGTACGGTCATAAATTACACCGCTGTCGAAATCTACTTCTACGATGTCCCCTGCTTCAATCTCTTTTGCCGCTTCTGCGCATTCAATGATCGGAAGTCCGATGTTGATAGCATTGCGGTAAAAAATTCTTGCGAAGGTTTCTGCGATCACGCAGGAAATTCCTGATTCTTTAATGACCATTGGAGCATGTTCACGGGAAGATCCGCAGCCAAAATTTTTATTTGCCACCATAATATCTCCCGGTTTTACTTTTTTCACAAACTCCTGATCGATGTCTTCCATACAATGTTCCGCCAGCTCTTTTTTATCTGCGATCGCCAGATATCTTGCCGGAATGATTACATCTGTATCTACATTATCACCATATTTAAAAACTGTACCTTTTGCCTGCATAAGTACCTCCTATAATCCAAGCTCTGCCGGAGCGGAAATTTTTCCTGTTACAGCACTGGCTGCCGCTACTGCCGGACTTGCCAGATATACTTCACTGTCTACATGTCCCATGCGTCCTACAAAGTTACGATTGGTCGTGGACACACAGCGTTCTCCTGCTGCCAGAATTCCCATATAACCGCCAAGACACGGACCGCAGGTCGGTGTACTTACGACTGCACCTGCTTCGATAAAGGTTTTGATCAGTCCTTCTTCCATTGCCTGCAGATAAATGTTCTGCGTTCCCGGAATGATGATCACACGAAGCCCTTTCTTGCACTGACGTCCCTTTAAGATTTCTGCAGCTGCGCGAAGATCGTCCATACGTCCATTGGTACAGGAACCGATTACTACCTGATCGATCACCACATCTTCTGTGATCTCGTCAATAGTTTTTGTATTTTCCGGCAAATGCGGAAATGCCACAGTTGACTTTAAGGTACTAAGGTCAATGGTATATTCTTCATCATAAACTGCATCTTCATCAGCTTCATAGATCTTATATTCTTTTTTAGAATGTTCTTTCATATACTGAACTGCCAGATCATCTACCGGGAAAATTCCATTCTTTCCGCCGGCTTCGATTGCCATGTTTGCAATGGTAAAACGATCGTCCATAGAAAGATACTGAATTCCTTCACCGACAAATTCCATAGATTTATATAAAGCTCCGTCAACACCGATCATACCGATAATATGTAAGATCACATCTTTACCGCTGACCCATTTTTCCGGCTTTCCTACAATGTTGAATTTGATTGCAGAAGGAACTTTAAACCATGCTTTTCCGGTTGCCATTCCTGCTGCCATATCAGTACTTCCTACGCCTGTAGAAAAAGCTCCCAATGCTCCATAAGTACAAGTATGTGAATCTGCACCGATGATCACATCGCCTGCTACCGTCAGTCCCTGTTCCGGCAGCAGTGCATGTTCGATTCCCATTTTTCCTACATCAAAATAGTTTGTCACTTCATGTTTGCACGCAAATTCACGAACGCATTTGCAGTTTTCTGCAGATTTAATATCTTTATTTGGAATAAAATGATCCATTACCAGTGCAATCTTTTCTTTATCAAATACCGTATTTACTGTCATTTTATCCATTTCACGAATGGCTACCGGTGTGGTAATGTCATTTCCAAGCACCAGATCCAGATTCGCTTCAATCAGCTGTCCGGCTTCTACTTTTTCCAGTCCGGCTGCCGCTGCCAAAATTTTTTGAGTCATGGTCATTCCCATAGTTTTATCCTCCTGAGAATTCTAATTTAGAATAGTTATTACTATTTTCTATGATTTCTTAACAAAATGAGCCGGGCCATGCTGACCCAGCCCATAATTTTCCTTCTGTTTACGAAATATGCTGTATGTACGATATTCCCTATATGATCACAGCGATTAGTTGTTGATCAGTTTTTCGCTTTCGTTGTTCCAGCTGTAAAGTTTACGGATTTCCTTACCAACTACTTCTGATGGATGTTCTGCTGCAAGTTTTCTCATTGCTCTGAAGTGAGCCTGTCCGCCTGCCGGAGACATATCTAATAAGAAGTCTTTTGCAAAAGTACCATCCTGAATGTCTCTTAAGATCTTCTTCATTGCTTTCTTTGTATCATCTGTGATAATCTTAGGACCTGTGATGTAATCACCGTATTCTGCTGTATTAGAGATAGAATATCTCATTCCTTCAAATCCTGACTGATAGATCAGGTCAACGATCAGTTTCATTTCATGGATACATTCGAAATATGCATTTCTTTCATCATATCCAGCTTCTACTAAAGTTTCAAAACCAGCCTGCATTAATGCACAAACACCGCCACAAAGAACTGCCTGTTCTCCGAAAAGGTCTGTTTCTGTTTCTGTTCTGAATGTAGTTTCAAGAACACCTGCTCTTGCGCCGCCGATTGCTAAAGCATATGCAAGTGCTTTTTCAAGTGCCTGTCCTGAAGCATCCTGATGAACAGCTACTAAACAAGGAACACCTTTTCCTGCCTGATATTCACTTCTTACGGTATGACCTGGTCCTTTTGGAGCGATCATTGTTACGTCTACGTTCTTTGGCGGAACGATCTGGTTAAAGTGAATATTGAAACCGTGAGCAAACATTAACATGTTGCCTTCTTCCAGGTTTGGTTCGATATCTTTTTTGTACATTGCTGCCTGTAATTCATCATTAATAAGGATCATGATGATATCTGCTCTTTTTGCAGCTTCTGCTGCTGTATAAACTTCAAATCCCTGAGCTTCTGCTTTTGCCCATGATTTACTTCCTTCATAAAGACCGATGATTACGTTGCATCCGGATTCTTTTGCATTTAATGCATGTGCATGTCCCTGGCTTCCATAGCCGATCACTGCGATTGTTTTTCCTTCTAATAAAGCGAGATTACAATCTTCCTGATAAAAAATTTTTGCCATAATTTTTTCCTCTTTTCTTTGTTTTATTCACATTTTCCGGTCATTCATCCCCGGAATGATTTATAGCAGATCAATTAATCCAATTCAGGATCAAACTGATCATAGTATACAAGTCTTCCTGTTTCATTAAACGTAACATCCGGTACTTTTACGTCGAAGGTACCACGGGAAAGTCCTGTAAGACCGGTTCTCGCAAGTTCCAAAATTTCATATCCGTCCAGCATGTTGATAAATGCTTCCAGTTTTGACTGATTGCCTGTAAGCTCGATCACCAGTGATTCTTTCGCTACATCGATGATGTTTGCTCTGAAAATATTTGCCACGGAAATTACTTCCTGTCGATCCTGTGCATTGGCTGCAATCTTTAGAAGAAGAAGTTCTCTGCATACCGAAGTTCCCGGATCGAGACGTTTGATATCCAGCACATCTTCCAGCTTTGTCAGCTGTGCTTCGATCTGTCCCAGAACCTGATCATCTCCAGTAGATACGATGGTCGCTCTTGAAAATCTAGGATCTGCTGTCGTACCTACAGTCAGGCTGTCGATGTTGTAGCCTCTTCGGGTGAACAACCCTGAAATACGGCTTAACATACCTGCCGTATTGGCCATTAAGATTGAAAATACAACTTTTTTCATAATATCATCCCTTGCCGTTTCTATTCATCAATTTAGCGTTGTAAATTGTGAAATCGTTGTTCTGTTTATCTTAACAAGTTCGCGGGCTAATGTCAACCCAAAGCGTCACACATTTTTTTAATATATGCCGGCGAGGTACCGCAGCATCCTCCGATTACAGAAGCTCCGCATTCATATAACCGTTTCATACACTTTGCAAAGGTATCTTCATCCATGCTGTAGTGTGCCTGACCATGCTCATCAATCTTTGGAACCCCTGCGTTTGGTTTTGCCAGTACCGGAATTTCCAGATTTTCTTTTAAGTTCTTCACAACAGCTTCTAATTGATCCGGTCCTACCGAACAGTTGATTCCAACTGCTGCCGCACCCATTTCCTGCAGTACAACGGCAGCTTCCACAATACTTCCGCCAAAATATAGATTCCCATCTCCTTCACAGGTAAAAGAAAGGGTCAGTGGCAAGGAACACTCGGAAGCTGCCGCATCGCAAAGCACCATTGCTTCTTCCAGCGACATTAGTGTTTCTGCTGCCAGATAATCTACTCCTGCTTCACACAGGTAAGAAATCTGTTCTTTATAAATATCCAAAAGTTTATCATAAGTCATCGTTCCGAAAGGTTCCATCGGCTGGCTCGTCGTACTGAGATTTCCTGCGACAAAAGCTTTTCCTTCCACTGCTTCTCTGGAAATCTTTACATTTTCCAGATTCAGCCGTTTTACTTCCGATTCCAGTCCCATGGACGCCAGACTGAAACGATTGGCAAGAAAGGTAGGGGCATACACCACCATACTTCCTGCTTCTGCATAATCTTTCTGCAGTTTTTTCAAAAGATCCGGATGTTCATTGATCCAGATTTCCGAACAGGTTCCCGGCTGCATTCCCATGGTACGAAGTACCGAACCTGTCGCTCCGTCTAAAATAACCGGACCTTTCTTTAAAAGCTGATTAAATTCTACTTTGTTCATTGCTGTCCTCTTTTTTATGCAAGCATCATTCTGTCATTTGCAAATTCTCCTCCGCTTGCCTGTTCAAATTTCTGCAGCAGGTCAGCAACCGTCAGTTTTTTCTTTTCTTCGCCTTCTGCATCAAAGATCACATGTCCTTCATGCATCATAATAATACGATTGCCGAGACGGAGGGCATCTTTCATATTATGCGTGATCATCAGCGTTGTCAAACGATTTTCTGTGACGATCTTATCGGTAATGTCCAATACGGTTTTCGCAGTTTTTGGATCCAACGCTGCAGTATGTTCATCCAGCAAAAGCAGATTCGGTTTTTTCAAAGTCGCCATCAAAAGCGTCAATGCCTGTCTCTGACCACCGGAAAGAAGTCCTACTTTGGAAGTCATTCGATCTTCCAGTCCCAGATTCAGCTGTTTTAATAATTCTCTGTATCCTTCTCGTTCTTTTGCAGAAATTCCCGTCTTTAATGTTCTGGAAAGTCCTCTACGGGACGCAAGTGCAAGATTTTCATCAATCTGCATTGTGGCTGCAGTTCCAAACATCGGATCCTGAAAAACTCTTCCTAAATATTTTGCACGTTTATATTCCGGAAGTTTTGTCACATCTTTTCCATTGATCAGAATCTGACCGCAGTCTACCGGATAGACACCCGCTACAATATTGAGCATAGTAGACTTTCCTGCACCATTTCCACCGATCACTGTAACGAAATCCCCTTCTTTTAACGTCAGATTCAATCCTGACAACGCTCTTTTTTCATTTACTGTCCCATAATTAAATACTTTAGTAACATTTTTAATTTCCAGCATACCTATCTTCCTCCTTCTTCCATTGTAATTCCTTTTTTCGGCAGTTTACTTTTCCAGAAAGGAATCGCAAGAAATACTGCTACGATCATAGCAGACAGAAGTTTTAAAAGGTTTGCATCCAGACCTAATGTGATTACCGCTTGAACAACGATATAATAAATGACGGATCCCAGTACTACAGACAGCAGTTTCAGAGCAAAATTTTTAAAGATTTTTCCGAATACTGCTTCTCCGATGATCACTGCCGCAAGTCCGATCACGATCGCGCCACGTCCCATATTGACATCGGCAAACCCCTGATACTGGGAAAGCAACGCGCCGGAAAAAGCGACCAGGCCGTTGGAAAGCATCAGACCCAGGATCTTATTAAAATTCGTATTGATTCCCTGCGCACGGCTCATATTCATATTAGCACCGGTTGCACGAATACCGCATCCCATCTCTGTTCCGAAAAACCAGTACAGAATTGCGATCAGCAGGATTACAATGATTCCGACTGTGATCAATGGATTATGCAGTGCAAACTCCTTGACCCAGCGAAGAGAGATCAAAAGATCCGTAGTATTCACATTAACTGACTGATTGGCTTTTCCCATAATCTTTAAATTAATCGAATAAAGTCCCAACTGTGATAAAATCCCTGCCAAAATTGCCGGAATACCCATGAAAATGTGAAATACCCCTGTCAGCAGACCGGTAAGAACTCCTGCGATAAAAGCCATCGCTACTGATGCCCAAAGATTCCATCCTGCCAAAATACACATTACACCTACCGCTCCTCCGGTTGCAAAAGAGCCGTCAACCGTAAGATCCGCAATATCCAGAATACGATAGGTCAGATAAACACCAATGGCCATGATCCCCCAAATCAGCCCTTGTGAAACTGCTCCCGGAAGAGCACTGAACAATTGATTTAAAATTATCATAATTTTACTTCTCCTAATCCTTCATTACTGTGTAAAATTCAAGGGAGAATGCTGATTCTCCCCTGATATCACAGAAATTTATTATGCACATCATTTTCCAAAATTAGTTTTCGATTGGTTCATAGCCTTCCAATGCCGGAATCTGTAATGCATCGCAGATTGCTGCGTTATATTTTTTTGTCGTTGTCGTATATTCTACAGGCATGGTTGAAATATCTTCGCCCTGTCCTAAAATTCGTACTGCCATTTCACCTGTAGTATATCCAAGGTCATAATAGCTGATGGAAAGTGTTGCAACGCCACAGCCTCTGCAGATTCCTTCTTCTCCTGCAATTACCGGAACACCTGCTGTCTGACAGATGGAATCGATGATTCCTGTATTGGCTGCAACAGTATTATCTGTCGGTACATAAATAACATCATTATTTTCTGCTGCTGTTGTACATACAGAAGAAAGATCATTGGAATCAGAGAATGAATACAGTGTCGCTGTTAATCCTGCTTTTTCCAGTTCTGCCTTTACTACATCTACCTGATACTGGCTGTTGGCTTCTGCAGAACAATAGATCAGTCCGACATTTTTTGCCATTGGGAACCATTCTGTTACCATTGCTGCCTGCTCATCCAAAGGCGCCAGATCGGAGGTACCTGATACATTTCCGCCGATGGTTCCATCAAAGTCTTCGATGGAAAGTGCAACCCCATATTCTGTAATAGATGTTCCGAGAATTGGAATATCTGCAGTTGCTGCGGTTGCCGCCTGAAGTGCCGGTGTCGCATTTGCCATGATCAGATCCACACCATTAGAAACGAACTGATTGGCAATTGTGGAACAGGTATTAGAATCATTCTGTCCGTTCTGCACATCAAATTCCACTGCATCCTCTCCCAAACCATCTTTTACTGCCTGCATAAATCCTTGAGTTGCTGCATCCAGTGCTTCATGTTCTACCAACTGAACGATACCGATCTTGTAAACAGCGTCATCATCTGATGAGGTATCTGAAACTCCTTCTGTACTTTCTACACCTTTTGCCGGTGCTTCTGTGCTGCCACAAGCTGTAAGACCAAATGCCAGCGTCATTGTCATCATGAATGCAAATAATTTTTTCATAATGCTTCCCTCACTTATCCTAATTTCTTTACCACTTCAACGCTTTTGTGTATTAAAGTAGCGACTGTAACTATGTTACACCCATACCGGAATTTAGTCAAGTAAAAAGCTGTTGTTTTTTTCAAACAACAGCTCCTGTTTTTTACCTCTATTCAACTATGAAATTAAAAGCTCCGGCCTCCGCCACCATGACTTCTTCCGCTGGTAGAATGATGCACCGAGCTACGGCTTCCGTTGCTGCCGCCGGAAGATTCATCATTTCTCGGAATTCTGCGATGAGTTACTACCGTATTGATCAGACGATCTTCTTTGACATACAGCTGAACTTCTGAATCTGTATAAGCATCATAATGAAAATCTTCAAATTTCAACTGATATTTTGCTTTTATAAAAAGAAGCATTCCCAATGCGGACACCAATGCTGCCCCCAATGCGATCAGACATTCTGCCGTTGTGATCCGGTATTTTGGAGTATTGTAGTCCTTCTCTCCTGTTTCTATATCATAATTATACTGACTGGAAACAATTCCCTGCTCAATATAAACTCCTGTATTTTGCAGAAAACTCACGAAACAGCCATAATAATCTCCTTCGGCTGCATAGCCGTAGGCATCATCCAACAGCCGCTCAAGCCTTTGATCTGTCAGATACCGGATTGCCCTTCCGCTGGTAGAAATATAGATGGTTCTATGCTCCATATCGATCAGATATAAAATACCATCTTCCTCTCCTTCCTCCTGAAAACAGCTGTCATAAAAATCATCGGCATATGCCTCTGTGGTTTTTCCTTCCGTATCGTTACTTGTAACGATCAGAAGGTTCATCTCCCATTCTGTCCGATAGCTTTCTGAAAGTTCATTCAAGGAAGTAATCTCTTCCGCAGTCAAAAGAGCCGCCTGATCATAAACAGCTTTCTCCTCAGCTGCCATACAAACAGTACCATAAAGACCGATACAAAGGATCAGCAGCAGCAACAGATTTCTCAATTTTTTCATAAGAGCAGCCCTCCGATCAAAAAGATTGTAAATACTGCTGTAAACACCGCAATTCCTGTCAAAAACAGTTTCTTATAATCGATTGGCAGTTTTCCTATGATTTCTCCCGTCTGACCATTCATGGCAAAATAGTACACCTGATTGCCTTTTTCCCGGTAAGTCAGAACCCACACCGGAAGAAGCGTATAATCAAATTTTTCCTGCCCAATCCTGTAATGGCTGCTGTCTGTTGAAAAATGTTGATGTCTTTGAACCGTATCTCTCATACATTTTCCTGCATATCCGTTGATTTCGTTATGAATTTCTGCACATAACTGTTCTTTCTCAATATCTCTTTTTTCTGCCTGAAATCCGGAAAGATAACCCATATGAAATTTTTCCATTTCATCAAAATGATACGGGAAAATTCCTTTTAGGATCGCTGTTTCCGCTTTTTGAAGTGCAGTTTTCGGCAAATGCCGGAAATTGATCGTTCCAGCCCGACGGATCGCATAAATTTTTGTTTCCGTATACTCCATGTCGCCCACCTGCCAGACTCTGACATCTCTTGCCGTTCCGTTCAAAGAACCGTCTACTTCGCATCCGTAGATCCAGTACGGGAAATAAACACCCGTCAGCTTTTCTATCTGACGTTTGGAATAAAAACCTCTCGGAATAAATTTCTTTTTCTGAATCCATTCTTGAAATTTTTCTGTCGCATCTTCTTTTTTTATTTTAAACGGGATAATACCGTCCGGTAGATAATTGCCTTCTAATCTTCCGGAAAATACCACCGGATTATGACAATAAAAACAGAAGGAAGCCGCAGTGGTCTCTTCTGTCACAATCTCTGCACCGCAGCTTGGACAATGATACACTACTGCTGTTCCCTCTGTTTTTTCTTCCTTCCACGTTTCTTTTTCAGGTTCCGGAGTCTGCTCTACCTGTACGCCTGCTTCCAATTCTTCCTGCGTAAACTTAGACAGACAATATTCACAAGCATAGGTACCGGATTCAGGATCAAATACCAGTCCTCCGTCACAGTTCGGGCATTTATATGTAATTACAGACATTCGCTTCTTGCCTTTCCGCACTCCTGACAAAATTTTCCTGTATTTTTCGCTCCGCATTCACAGATCCATTCTGCCTGTGGTGCCGGTTTTCCGCATTCACTGCAGAATTTTCCTGTATTTTTCGTTCCGCACTGACAAATCCACTCTGCTCTTGGCGCCGGTTTTCCGCATTCACTGCAGAATTTTCCTGTATTTTTTGCTCCGCACTGACAGATCCAGCCATTTGACTCTGCTGCCTTTTGTGCCTGCTGCATCTGCATCTGTGCCATATTATTGGCAGAGGCCTGACCCATAAAGCCGCCGCTCATATTCATACCGACACCCATGCCCATAAAAGCCGCACCTGCGCCTGCGCTGTTAGAACCGGCAGCCTCCATGCCTCTTGCCACAGATCCCTGTACATAACCTTCACGGACAGTCGGATCAGACAGCATTGCGCCTTCATTACGCATATGAATAAGTTTTTGAGAATTTTCATCATAGGAAATGCTGGCAATTCCCACCGAAATGATTTCTATACCACGCAGTTTTTTCCAGTCTTCATCTAAGATTTCTGCCATATATTTTCCTAATTCACGGCCTTTCGCCTGAATGTGGGAAATACGGATTCCGTCTACTGACATCTGTCCGATGGCAGACTGCAGTGCTTCCAGAAATTCTGACAGGTACTGCTCATTAATATCTGACATTTTTACGATTGATCTGTTTTTTGGAACTGCCTCTTTATAAAACAGGATCGGATCCGTGATTTTGATCGAATAATTACCATGAGCACGTAAGAACAGCTCTGCATTATAAAAATTGTCAAAATAATTGACCGGATTTCTCGTACCGAATTTCAGTCCTTTCATTTCCTGCAGATTGATAAAAAATACCTGCTGTTTCTGCGGAGTCTTTCCGCCGAATTTTATACGTTCAAAGGATTCTTCTAACGCAGCCCCAAAATCTCCGTTAAATAAAGACGGCATCGCTGTATTATCAACTTTATAATAGCCTTCTTCTGCTGTATAATCGATGATCTTGCCACCATCCACCAGAAGCATACACTGATTGCTGTATACATGGATCACGGAACCATTGGTTACTGTTCCATCACTTCCCCGTACATTTTCACCTCTGCGAATCTTGATTCCTTCGCAAAATACGGTGTCCTCCCCCATATCTGCTGCTTCAATTACTTCCAGCCACTGATCTGCAAAACCGCCTTTTACTGCGTTGACCACCGCTTTTATGATTCCCATATGACACTTCTCCTTTATTTTTCCCAAGGCAACAATGGATTTTCTATCTTCTTATCACGTACCATCAATTCACGGACTGCTTCATCTGCAGGTTTTCCGTCAAATAATACTGCATTGACCTGTTCAATGATTGGAAGATGTACCTGATATTTTTCAGATAATTTTAATGCTGCTTTTGCAGAATAAACACCCTCTACAACCATTTTCACTTCTTCCATCGCTTCCTGCATTTTATAGCCCTGACCGATCAGGATTCCGGCTCTTCGGTTTCTGGAATGCTGGCTGGCACAGGTTACGATCAGATCACCGATTCCTGTAAGACCATAAAATGTTTCCAGATAACCGCCCATAGCGGCACCCAGACGGCTCATTTCCGCAATTCCGCGGGTGATCAGGGCTGCTTTAGTATTATCTCCATATCCAAGACCATCCGCTGCTCCTGCTGCCAATGCGATCACATTTTTTAAAGCTCCGCCGATTTCAATTCCAAGCATATCCGGACTTGTATAGACACGGAAAACTTCATTCATAAATACATTCTGAATTTTTTCTGCAGTTTCCCGATCTTTCGCCCCCGCTACAACCGTCGTAGGAATCCGACGGCTGACTTCTTCTGCATGACTTGGTCCGGAAAGTACTGCCACATCCGCCTGCGGAATTTCTTCGCTGATCACATCCGTCATGATTTTCAGGGTGCTTTCCTCAATCCCTTTACTTACATTGACAATAATCTGTCCCTGATGACTGTACGGTGCCATTTGGGCCGCCGTATTTCGAATGTGTACCGAAGGAACGCCTAAGATCACCATCTCTTTTCCTTTTACGGCAGTTTCCAGATCTGATGTGATCTCCAGTGTTTCCGGAAGTTTAACTCCCGGAAGTTTATCTGCATTTTCGCGTACTTCCCGCAGCTGCTTTGCTTTTGCTTCTCTGGAAGACCACAAAGTTACCTGATGACCATTTTTTTCTAATACAAGGGCAAGAGCGGTTCCCCAGCTCCCTGCGCCTACTACTCCTACATTTGCCAATTTTCTGCCTCCTGTATGATAATACAGACTTTTTTCTAATCCAAATGCAGTCTGTACCAAATTATTTCGAGAAAATTTTATTTTCTGTCCCTTTTACGAGACGAACAATATTTGCACGATGTCTGAAGATTGCCATAGCTGCCAGTAATCCTGCCAACACATACATTTCTGTCAGTGCCGCACTGCTCATATGATAATCACCTTTCTGACCAAAAACAATCATAAAAATGACCATTTCCAAAACAACCACCATGGATCCCAGTGATACATAACGTGTGATCAGAACGATCAATACAAACGTGATCAGTGCGATCAGTGCAATTCTAATATCAAACGCAGCCAGCAGACCTGCTGTACAAGCGATTCCTTTTCCACCGCAGAAATTTAACTGAATCGGAAAATTATGCCCCAGAATACTTCCTGCTGCTCCATAAAGACCGATCAGCGGCAAAATATTGGCTGCGGATTCACGAAATAACAATTTCACTAATTGAAATGCCACAAAGCATTTTAAAAAGTCTCCTAAAAATACGATGGCACCTGCCTTTTTTCCGAGAACACGCAGCGCATTTGTTGTTCCTGCATTCCCGCTGCCGTGTTCACGAATATCGATCCCATTCATTTTTCCGTAAATATAAGCGGTCTGAATGATACCAAACAGATAACCGATCACCAGACTTGCAATTCGGGGAAACATTAGTCATTCTCCTTTCTCTCACGGATAATGAATCTGAGAGAAGTTCCCTTAAATCCAAACGTATCACGAATCTTATTTTCCAGGTATCTTGTATAAGAGAAATGCATCAGCTGCTTATCATTTACAAAGATTACAAATGTTGGCGGTTTTACAGCCACCTGTGTCGTGTAATAGATTTTCAAACGTTTTCCTTTGTCTGAAGGCGGCTGCTGTAATGCAACTGCTTCTGTAATGATTTCGTTTAATACACCGGTAGCAATACGAAGTGTCTGATTTTCGATGACCATATCAATGGTTTCAAACAATTTCGGAAGTCTCTGTCCGGTTACCGCAGATACAAATACCATTTCTGCATATGGCATATACGCTAATGTTTCGCGGATCTTATTCTGGAATTCATAAATTGTTTTGTCGTTCTTTTCAATAGCATCCCATTTGTTCACAACGATAACAATTCCTTTTCCACGGTCATGAGCAATTCCTGCAATCTTTGCATCCTGCTCTGTGATTCCTTCCGTAGCATCAATGACCATCAGGACAACATCTGCTCTTTCTACTGCAGAAACGGTACGGATAATACTGTAACGTTCCAGTTCTTCTTTTACTTTGTTCTTTCTGCGAAGTCCGGCTGTATCAATAAATACATATTCTTTTCCATTATAAAGAATGTCTGTATCAATGGCATCACGGGTCGTACCTGCAATATTCGATACGATTACACGGTTTTCTCCAGTTAACTTATTGATAATAGAAGATTTTCCTACATTTGGCTTTCCGACAATGGCAATCTTCGGTCTTTCATCTTCTTCTGCTTCTTCAGAATCATCCGGGAAATATTTGATCACTTCATCCAGCATATCACCGATTCCCTGACGGTTTGCTGCAGAAATCGGCATCGGATCACCGATACCAAGATTATAAAATTCATATACATCTGCAATAAACTTCTGATAACTGTCTACTTTATTGACACATAAAACAACCGGCTTCTTAGAACGTCTCAGCATATCTGCCACTTTTCCATCTGAATCAACCAGTCCCTGTTTTACATCCGTCATAAAAATGATCACATCTGCAGTATCAATGGCAATCTGTGCCTGTTCTCTCATCTGAGATAAGATAATATCTCCGGAGTCCGGTTCAATACCGCCGGTATCGATCAGGGTAAAATTATGATTCAGCCAGGTAACATCCGCATAAATACGGTCACGTGTAACACCCGGTGTATCTTTTACGATGGAGATATTCTCTCCTGCTAATGCATTAAACAGTGTCGATTTTCCTACATTTGGTCTTCCTACCACTGCAACGATTGGTTTACTCATAGTTTTTCCTCACTTCTTTCTGTACTATTAATTTATCACATGGCTTAACAACGCGGCCCCATCAGAATCTACGATTTCTATCGGTACTCCCAGATATTCTGACAGCTCGCTTACCGTAATATCATCTAAAAATACATTCTCACCACTGCGCAGCATATGGCATGGCAACAATAATTTTTCACCTAACTCCTGATCTTTTAACTGTTTTTTCAGATCCTGTCCTGTGATCAGTCCGGCAACGGTAATCATCTCTCCAAAAAATTCATTGGTAATATCATACACCATCACTTCTGTTCCGGTATATTTTGACGTTATTTTTTCCATCTGTTTTACAATAAACGGTGCCGCCAGTTTTCCTGTTGCAATAGAAACTTTTCTTGAAACCTCATCACCGGCACATTCACTTAAAGCAGTATCTACTTCCTGATCCAGCAGCCGTAACATTCCCACACCGTTTTCCAACTGCATATATCCATCATAACTTTCTTCGGAAGGAAGTTCTTCTTCTGCCAGAAGATACCATTCATCACTGGCATGAATAAAATGGATTCCGTGTTCTATATACGCTTTTTCCTGCCAACGGTGAATCTGTGCGATCACCTGTTTTGCATCTTCTTTGGTAAATGGTTCTAACGGTTCCAAACCATCTCTATATTTACTAAGACCTACCGGTACAACAGAAACACTTTGAAGCGTTGGCACGTAACGATACAGATCTCGCATAGAACGTTCCAGTTCTTCCCCATCATTCCAGTTTTTACAAAGTACAATCTGACCATTGATCGTAATTCCCGCTTCCACCAAACGATCTGCAATCTTTAATGCATTTCCTGCAAACCGGTTATGAAGCATCTTACAGCGCAACTCCGGATTGGTGGTCTGGAACGAAATATTAATCGGGGATAATTTATATCTGATAATTCGTTCCACATCATGTTCACTTAAATTCGTCAGCGTTACATAATTCCCCTGAAGGAAGGAAAGTCTGGTATCATCATCTTTAAAATAGAGAGTTTCTCTCATTCCCGGAGGCATCTGGTCGATAAAACAGAAAATACACTTATTCGTACAATGCCTGTAATCATCCATCATCCCGTTTTCAAAAGTAACTCCCAAATCTTCTTCAAACTCTTTTTCGATTTCTAATTCCCATTCTTCTCCATCCGCTTTGCGGATTAAAAGTTCTACGTATTCTTCATTCATTAAATAATGATAATCAAAAGCATCTTCTATTTTATGTCCATTGATTTCTAAAAGTACGTCACCCGGCTCCAGATCAAGTTCTTCTGCAATACTGCCTGGTTCTACACTTGCAATCACATGTAAATGTTCTTTCATCTTTTCACCTTTTCTAAGAAATACCAGAATAAGCCCTTCTGTATTTCAAATCGCCATTGAAAACATTGCATTCTTAAGCTTATCTCATCCTGAAATTGCATCTTCTCAAAGGCAACACTTTTCACTATATACGTTTCCACTATAATATATTTAGAAAAAAAAAGCAACGAAATCCTAAAAAGAGGACACCCACAATGGGTGTCCTCCTAAAATTCTAATGAGAATTTCTCATCTTTTATTTTATGTTTCGATTATCTTGCAATGATATCGTCTGCGCTTTCC
>CAZRQV010000017.1:0-38155 GCA_964602445.1 uncultured Lachnoclostridium sp. | reverse complement strand
GCACTGCTTTTAATTCTTCTGCAACTGCCATACCTGTCTGATATCTGTCTGTACCAGAAAGTCTGACTACTGCTTCTTTCTCTGCTGGAGTTTCTGTTTTTTCCAGCATTCCCATAGCTGTTTCCAGTGTACTTAATGCTTCTTTTACATCTGTTTCTGATGCATTTTCATCTTCTGCCACTTTCACTGCTGCTGCGATCACTGTTTCCAGATCTGCTGCTGCCCAGCTTTCTTCCGTATAATCTGCTGCATTCAGCATTCTCGCTTTTGCGATAGCTTCATTTAATGCTGTTTTATCAACCTGTACCGGAGTTTCTGTTTTCTCTTCCAGATTTTCAATCGCTGTTACCAGACGATCGTATGCTTCAATGACATCTTCCAATGTGGCTTTTTCATCTGCATAAACAGTCTTTGCTTCTCCCAATGCCTGTTCTGCTGCTGTAAAATCTTCATAATCTTCCGGATTCAGTTCACTTGCATAATCGATCACTACTTTCAGTTCTGCTTTTGCTCCGATCACAGGATCCGGTGCTTTTTCCAGCATTCCCATAGCTGTTTCCAGTACACTTAATGCTTCTTTTACATCTGTTTCTGATGCATTTTCATCTTCAGCTACTCTTACTGCGGCTGCAATCACTGCTTCCAGGTCTGCTGCTGCCCAGCTTTCTTCCGTATAATCTGATGCGCTCAGCGTTCTCGCTTTTGCGATAGCCTCATTTAATGCGGTTTTATCAACCTGTACCGGAGTTTCTACTTTCTCACCTGTCAGACGCACTTCTGCTGCACTTGCAAATTTAATATCCTGATTTGATACAGCATTGATGGTTACCAGTCTCACATATTTTGCTTCTTTTGCTTCAGCAAATACTGTAACTTTCCACAAATGATCTTTGTCCCAGGTTCCTTTGGCAGCCTGTTCCCATGTTTCTCCATCCAGACTTACATAAATTTCATATTCTGTAATGATACCATTTTCTCCGCTCTGTCTAGGAAGATAACGGAAGCTGGTAATCTCATATACCCCTTTTAATTCTAACTGCAGCCAGTGATTTTCGTGATTTTCCCCTACAGACCAGTTTGTATGCCAAATGGAATTTTCATTTTCATCCAGTGTCAGTTCCGGTCCTTCTCCGATCTGTGCATCACCTGCAGTTGCTGTCATTTCGCTGACAGGAATCACATTTTCCGGTATTTTAATTACCAGTTTTTTAATTGCTGCTTTTAATGCATTGACTGCTTCATCTACAACAGTCTGTGATACGGTTCCATCTTCTAATATTGCTTCGGCTTTTGCGATTTCTGTTTCCAGATCTGCTGCTGCCCAGCTTTCCTCCGTATAATCTGAAGAATCGTATCCTTGTGCTTCCAGAACCAATTCTTCTAAAACAGACTTATCTGCCTTTACCTCTTCTTTCACCGTTTTGCCGATCACACGGAATTCTGCCATACTCATATGGCGGTCTCCGTGAGCATTTTGCGAATAATAAGTATGGATACCCACAACACGAATCTGTTTGGCTACTACAGGAGTAAAGGAAACCAGTTTCCATGAGGTATCATTATAATCCCATGTACCGCTTGCTACAGTAATCCAGTTTTCCTCTTCATTGTCCGTGGTACGGTACTGAACCTCATATTCTGTTACAGTTCCGTTACCGCCGCCGGATCTTGGAAGAGAGCGGATACCGCAGATTTTTGCAGGTTCTTCCAATGTTACACCAATCCAACGGTTTACCAGCTGTTCTCCTTCTGCCACTGCACCGTAATTAGTGTGCCAATGTGTATTTTCATTTCCATCCAGAACCAGTGCTGCCGGTCCTTCGTTCCCTTTTCCCGGATATTCGCTTGCTGCGATTGCTGTCATTGCACCTACCGGAAGATCTTTGCTGCTGTCTGACGGACTTTCCGGAAGTTCTACATATTCATAGCTTTCAGATGCATGTGCGTAACCGCAAACGCTGCATTCCTGATGTCTGACTCCGTTTTCTTCTGCAGTTGCTTCTTTTTCAATCACCCAAATAAGTGTATGACCCGCTAATTCAATCTGCAGATCACAGTTTACACACTGTTTCCAATGCTGTGCCTCATTTTTTCCCCAGCTTTCGCCAAAGGAATGATCACAAACACTCTGTCTGATTGTAATATAATTAGCAGCGGTAACACTGCCTGTATTATCTGTTACTTTTACCTCAATTACATTTTTGGTTTCTAATGTTTCTGTCAATGCGGATGCAGTGATTGTATATTCAGCACCCTGTCCATTCAGTTCCACGGTTCCTGCAAACTTGCTGTTAATATAAATCTCAGCAGTTCCATCCGTTTTTCCGCTGATATGTAAGACAGAATCTGCAGATTTTCCTATAAAGGCATCTGCTGGAGCCTGCTCTGCATAATCTTCCATCAGAGCATTTCCTTCGGTATCTGTAAGAGTCAGTACCAGCCCCTGATCTTTCTTCACAAAAGAATAATCTAAGGAATCTTCGGTATCCATCTGCTGATCCATCCATGCAATATGAGTATTCAGCCATGTTTTCAGACCATTAAAATCATTATCAAAGGTGTTTTGGCTGTGCCATAATGCACTGTCGGCTTTTCCGGATTCTTTGATCAGTTCATAGCTTTCATCTATAGAATCCAGCATATTCTGTACCTGAAGATTTCTGATCTGCCAGTATCTTTCCTGCACTTTTACCAGGAAATACGGATCCTGTACCAAATATTTGTACCACTGATACCGCTGTGCGTTGGTGTTAAATGCAAGCGTTGCCCATCGATTGGTCGCACCGGCAGAAGTTCCTCCTGCACCGGAAGACCAGTCCATATCCCAGATTGGTCCCATGATCATCTTGCCATCGAGATCTTTGTACATATAGGTACTTTTTTTATTCATTTCTTCATTATAGAAAATCTCTGTTATCAGCCAATAATCTACCAAGCCTTTAAAATCATAAAGATCACTGTAATGAGTAGATTCTCCCTGATATTCCACCGTATAATCAGCAGACTGTACCGCATCTTCAAATGCCTGAACGTAATCTTTGACAAAATTCATCATTTCTGAATTGGTATTTATAAATTCCGGTGATTTAAACTGGATTGGCTGTCCGCTCGCTGTCTTGAATTTGGATACCTCATCCCAATATTCATCAAGTTCCAATAAATATCCGCCGTTATAGTAATTTCCATCTTTTGTTTCTTCAAATTCTATTTCCGGATACTGATTAATATCATAGGTTTTTCCATTATAAGACACCGTCTTGCTTGTGACCCACTCCAGATTTTCTGCCATCAGCGTTTCCAACGCTTTTTTATCTGCTTTTTCCAGATTTTCTGCCTTAGCAATCACATCTGCTGAATCTTCCGCAAAACCTTCCCAGTCAAAAATATTTACTCGGGTTTTATCAATTCGAATATTTTCACAGAGCTGATAATTTCCTACATATTCTCCGTTCATGACCAGATCTACCCAGACTGTAGACATCTGATCCATTTCGAGAGAACCGGCAAGATGATAGCAAAGTGTATTTCGCATGAGACTCTCGTCTAAGTAGTTTGCCAGCAATACCCAATGCTTGTTTTCTCCCATACCTAACACATTAGCTTTTTTTCCAAGTTTTAATTTATATGGTTTCTTTGGCTGACCCCAAGTAGAATTTCCGCGTCCGCGGATTTCTGTTTCTACTTCTGTATCAATCCCTGTACTTTTGTATTGTGTATTTCCCTGAATTTTGATTGTTGCATCAATGTAATTTTCTTTGCTGGTAATCGCCTGTCCGTTTTCTGTATTGACATAAACGACCGGCAGCTTACTGCAGTACATCTTTGCAGACAATGTTTCTGTTCCGTTATTTACCTGCACTTCGATCCATTTTTCCAGATCATTTTCTGTCGGAGTGTAGGAATTGGTCGTATTTCCGGAAACTGCCTTTCCTCCTACATACCACTGATAAGTTACATTTGCTGCCCCCTCGACTGTAACTGTTAAGGCAGTTCCTACTTCTGCATAAGCATTGTCAAAGCCTACAGCAAATTCTGTTGTCTCTTCTGCATAAGTGCCAAAATCCGTGCCGGATGCCGCAGATACCTGCATACTTCCGCAAAGCATCGTTCCTGTAAGTACTAATGCAAGAAACCTTTTCATTTTAGCCTTTAACATATGATCCCCCTTTTCATCATTCTTTTCCGGAGTCAAAACACCCCCAAAACTTCTCACCATTATTTTTGTCGACATATAAAACCGCACAATAATATAGTCATCCGTATTTTAGCATAATTACAGTTCTATTACAATTTTTTTGCGAATTTTCATACATTTTTCACATACTAAAAAAGGAGATTCTCTTTTGAAAATCTCCTTAATCTTTTTATTTATTCCATTGTTTCAAATGTAGCTCTCACTGCTTTGATAAAATCAAGAGAATTCAGTACTTCTACCTGTTCTAAGGATGTGATCAGTGCCAGATCCTTTGTCATTTTTCCATCTTCAATGGTCTTTACTGCTGCTTTTTCCAGTTTATCTGCAAATGCAGTCAGTTCCGGAAGCTGATCCAGCTCACCGCGTTTTCTCAAAGCACCTGTCCATGCAAAGATCGTTGCCATAGAGTTGGTAGAAGTTTCTTCCCCTTTCAGATGTTTGTAATAATGTCTCTGAACCGTTCCGTGTGCTGCTTCATATTCATAGTATCCATGTGGAGATACCAGTACGGAAGTCATCATTGCCAAAGATCCAAACGCGGTTGCCACAAGATCACTCATAACATCTCCGTCATAATTTTTACAAGCCCAGATAAAACCTCCTTCGGATTTTACGACACGTGCAACAGCATCATCGATCAGTGTATAGAAATAAGTGATTCCTGCTTCTTCAAATTTTGCCTGATATTCTTTTGCATAAAGATCTGCAAAGACATCTTTGAAATGATGATCATATTTTTTAGAAATCGTATCTTTCGATGCAAACCACAGATCCTGTTTGGTATCTAACGCATACTGGAAACAGCTTTTTGCAAAACTTTCGATAGAATCATCCAGATTATGCTGTCCCTGTACCACGCCGGCACCTTTGAATTCATGGATTAGTGCTCTCTCTTCTGTTCCGTCTTCCGCAGTATATACGATTTCACATTTTCCGGCACCCGGAATTCGCATTTCTGTTGCTTTATAAACATCTCCATAAGCATGACGGGCAATGGTAATCGGCTTTTTCCATGTTTTTACATAAGGATCCACTCCTTTTACGATAATCGGTGCACGAAAAACCGTTCCGTCAAGAATTGCACGGATTGTTCCGTTTGGACTCTTCCACATTTCTTTCAGATCATATTCTTTTACACGGGCAGCATTTGGTGTGATTGTTGCACATTTTACTGCTACACCGTATTTTTTTGTTGCATTGGATGCATCTACTGTAATCTGGTCATTGGTTTCATTTCTTTTTTTCAAACCAAGATCATAATATTCTGTTTTCAGATCGATAAACGGTTCCAAAAGTTCGTCTTTAATCATTTTCCAGAGGATTCTGGTCATTTCATCTCCATCCATTTCTACCAATGGAGTCGTCATTTTAATTTTTTCCATCCTTTTTACCTCTTTTTATCTTTCTCAATTCTCTTTTATAAACCGTGATCATGATTATTTCTGATGGTACTTGTTACATGATCATGGGCACATTTCTCTGCTCTGTCTGCATCATGTTCTTTAATGGCATCCAGAATTGCCCGATGCTCTTCGGTCGAATTTTTTGAACGGCTGCTGCTGGACAATGAAATCTTACGGATCCTTGTTACATACATGTGAAAATCCGAAAGAATGTTGTTCAACAATTTGCTGCCGGATGCTTCATACATCAGTTCATGAAACTGACTATCCAGTTCATAAACCTGTGCATAATGTCCTTTCTTTGCATGAAATTCTGTCAGATACAAGATTTCTTCCATTTTTTCCAGCTGTTCTTCCGTCACATGTTCTGTTGCCCATCTTGCACTTAAGCCTTCCAGCAGATAACGGATCTGATAAATATCTTCCACATCTTTCTTCGTAATACCAGTCACTCTGGCTCCCTTGTTCGGAATGATTTCTACTAAACCTTCCAGTTCCAGCTGTCGTAACGCTTCTCTGACCGGAGTTCTGGATACTCCCATTTGTTCTCCCAATGTTGCTTCTTTTAATTCTTCATGTTCTTTATATACACCATTTAAGATGTTTTCCCGGATCCGGTCATAAACTTTTCCTCGCAGGGAATACTTATCTCCCGTTTCCTTTGCATCATTATTCTTCATTTTTTACTTTTACTCCATATCCATGAAATTCAATGCCAAGTTCACAGCAGGCACTGTCAATCGCATTTAATATTTCTTCATCCGTTAATACCGTAATACGTCCGGAATCATATTCCTGATCTACCCATTCTTTTACGACCGCTACCATTGGATGTGTTTTTGCAATTTGATCTTCCCCTTTCAGTTTGAAATAGGTGTTGATCCAGTGTGCAATTCCTGCAAGTCCGGAAGTATTGGATATTGCTACCAGTACCGGACGGTTTAAAAACTTCTCTGTATCAAAAATATTATAAATTTCTTCGTTTTTCAGCAATCCGTCTGCATGAATTCCCGCTCTTGTAATATTGAAATTTTTTCCTACAAACGGTGTTCTCGGCGGAATCTGATATCCAATCTCTTTTTCATAGTATTCTGCCAGTTCTGTAATCACTGTAGTATCCATACCATCTAACGTGCCTCGCAGCTGTGCATATTCAAAGATCATTGCTTCCAACGGTGTATTTCCGGTACGTTCTCCAATTCCGAACAGAGAACAGTTTACACCACAGGCACCATATAACCATGCCGTTGTAGAATTGCTGACTGCTTTATAGAAATCGTTATGGCCATGCCATTCGATCAGTTCTGAAGGAATTCCTGCATGGGTCATAACTCCGTAAATGATTCCCGGAACGGAACGTGGAATCACTGCACCCGGATAATTTACACCATAGCCCATGGTATCGCAGGCACGAACTTTGATTGGAATCTGATATTCATCCATTAATTTTTTCAGTTCCAGACAGAACGGAATCACATATCCGTAAATATCTGCTCTGGTAATATCTTCCAGATGACATCTTGGACTGACACCAATCTCCAAACAGTCTCGAACAATGCTCAGATAATGATCCATTACTTCCCGACGGGTCATTTTCATTTTATAAAAAATATGATAATCCGAACAGCTGACTAAAATCCCTGTTTCTTTCAGGCCGATATCTTTTACCAGTTGGAAGTCTTTTTTATTGGCACGGATCCATGCAGTCACTTCCGGAAACTCATATCCTCTTTCCAGACATTTATAAACTGCATCACGGTCTTTTTTACTATATAAAAAGAATTCACTCTGACGAATCTTTCCTTTCGGGCCGCCCAGACGGTGCATATAATCATAGATCGTCAAAATCTGTTCTGTAGAATACGGTGCTCTGGACTGCTGTCCATCACGGAAGGTGGTGTCTGTAATCCAGATTTCTTCCGGCATACAATGAGGTACTACACGGTCATTAAACGCAATCCGCGGAACTTCCGTATATGGGAACAGGTTTCTGAAAACATTGGCAGTAGGATTTTCTACCAGATGATACATATGCTCCTCTAACTGGAGCAGATTTGTTTTGCTGTTAAATTTAACTTCTCTGTTTTCCATAATCTTCCTCCTGTGGCGCATAATCTCAACATCAACAAATTGTATACGCCTGCATCTTGTATCATTGTATACAACCCACAGAATGATGTCAAGCAAAAACATCATTCCAACTGTAACACATTTTTGGATCACACATATGATATGGTGTAAAGAAAATTTGGAGGTATCCTATGGGAAACTTATCTTCTGGATGCGGCTGTGGCTGCAATCAATCAAGCGGCAATGACTGCTGTTCTATCATCTGGATCCTGCTTCTGCTCAGCATTTTCTGCGGCGGAAACAACGGCATCGGTTTATTTAACAACGGTGGATGCGGATGTGATAACAACGGATGCGGCAATAACAGCTGTATCTGGCTGATCCTTCTGCTGCTCTTCTGCGGCAACGGCTTAGGATTAAACAATAATTCCGGATGTGGCTGCGGATGCAGCAATAACTGGAATAATGGCTGCGGAGACGGATGTGGCTGCTAACTCTGTAAATCAAGGTTTCAGGGGCATCTTCGGATGCCCTCCTTACCATGGGAACAATTCGACTCTGATAGAATCACTGAAACTGTTTCTTCCTTATTTTCCTTTACATATCCAACGACTGATTTCCATGTATCTTCAATTACTGGAATTTATGCATATCTATGAGCTGCTCACGAATATGATGAATCACATGGAGGAATATCAGGCATTGTTCCAAATGTTTGAAGGACTTGGCGGTACCTCATCTGTCACACCTTCTTCAGACCAGCCTGCAAATCCGCTGACTTCCCTTTTTGGAAAAAACGGATTTTCCATGCCTGATCTTCGCTCTATGGAAAAAATGATGGAAGGAAGTGACCTTGTCGATGAGTTTACCTACATGGAAGAATCACCCAGCACTGAAGAATATGGATCCTAGAAAGGTCTTTTTGCTGACGAAGATTTCCGAAAAAATTGAGGGCAGATCGGATCAGGAAATCCTGCCTGTCCTTATGGCCGCTATGACCAGTGCCCGCAAACAAAATATTTCTTTTTCCGCAGATGAATTTGAAATCTTATTTTCTATTTTAAAAGAAGGGAAAAGCACTCAGGAAATCCAGCAGATGAATCAAACTCTGGATTTTGCAAAAAATATACTTGGACATCATAAATTTTAATCTGTATTTCATCTGCTTTCGTAACTTTTTGATTTCTATGTAAAATGACAGTACATAAACAGTTAAGATTTTATACTTTTTTAATAATTTTAAACTTTCCTATTGAAATTAGAATTTTTGAGGACTATAATGGCGTTTGGTTTAAGAAATAATATAGCAAGGAGGAATCACATACATGACAGTATTATTATCCGTATCCATTGCAGTCCTCGCCGGATTGCTCATGACCCGAGTATTTAAGCCGTTCAAACTGCCATCAGTTACAGCGTATCTGATCGCAGGTGTTCTGATCGGACCATATTTTCTCGGTGCATTACACATTGAAGGCTTAGGCATCGTTTCAGAAGAAGCTGCATCCCATCTTTCTCTGATCTCTGATGTCGCACTTGCATTTATTGCATTCTCCATCGGAAGTGAATTCCGTCTGGAAGAATTGAAAAAAACAGGAAAACAGGCATTTGTGATTGGTATTTTTCAGGCCATCGCTGCTACTGTTTTAGTAGACATTGCACTGTTCGCCGTACATCTGGCAATGCCGGACAAACTCTCCGTTGCTCAGCTGCTCACATTAGGTGCAATCGCAACTGCAACTGCTCCGGCCGCAACTTTAATGGTTGTTCGTCAGTACAAAGCAGATGGTCCTTTGACCAAACTCCTTCTTCCAATCGTTGCATTGGATGATGCGGTAGGTCTGATTGTATTTGCAGTATCTTTTGGTATTGCAAAATCTCTGGTAAGCGGTTCTGTAGATCTGATCTCTATTATCGTAAACCCATTACTGGAAATCGTAGCTTCTTTATTACTGGGGGCAATCCTTGGCTGGTTCTTAACACAGTTAGAAAAAATGTTCAACTCTAATACAAACCGTCTGAACATGACCATTGCACTTGTATTTTTAGCCGCATCTCTCTCTATGATGAGCTTCCACATTGGACCATTCCACATTGGATTCTCTTCTTTATTAGTATGTATGATGCTCGGTACTGTATTTTGCAACACTTGTCCGTTATCTGAAGATATTATGGAAAGAAATGATAAATGGTCTTCTCCACTGCTTGCGTTATTCTTCGTAATCAGCGGTGCAGAACTTCAGCTTTCTGTATTTACAGATGGTGCAATCGTATTCATCGGTATCGTTTACATCATCTTCCGTTGTCTTGGAAAATACTTTGGTTCTGAATTCAGTGCAAAGATCACACACTGCGAACCACAGATTTGTAAATATTTGGGAATCACATTATTCCCACAGGCTGGTGTCGCTTTAGGTATGTGTGCAACAGCAATGCAGCTTGGAGAACAGGGAAATCTGATCCGTAATATTACACTTTTTGCAGTATTGATTTACGAACTTGTAGGACCATTATTAACAAGAAATGCTCTTATGAAAGCCGGCGAAATCAAGCCAATGTCAGACGAAGTGAAGAATCGTCGTCAGACAAAACTTGCAGCTGCTAACTCTAAAAAGAAATAAATTTTATGGCAGGCATTGGAACACTAACACTCCATGCCTGCCATTGCTTTTTATATTATCAATTCATATAATGTCATCGATGTTTTCCGCTTATTCAGCACAAATTCTCCATTTTACGATTTTTATTTTATTCTGCAAAATCTTCCGGTAAATCTTTCGCGTATTTTAATTTCTGGCTGTGATATAAACCACCTGATCCGGAACGGGAATATCCAATGGCAACTGCAATCAGATAAAACGGCATTCCCTCAAATCCGAACAATTCAAAGGCCAACAGTAAAGATGCCAAAGGGCTGTTTGTTACTGCACAGAAAAGTGCTGCCATACCGCAAGCTGCACAGAGCGACGGTGCAAAGCCAAAAAGCTGTCCAAGCAAACATCCAAAAGTCGCTCCTACAAACAGAGTAGGTACAATTTCTCCTCCTTTATATCCTGCACCCAGAGATAAAGCTGTAAATAACAGTTTCAGAATAAATGCTGCCCAGATCACTTTCCCTTCTACGGCACGTTCTACAATGTTCATACCGCCGCCAAGATAATCTGTGGTTCCCAGTACCTTTGCAAGAAGGATCACAAGTACACCGCCTGTAAAAATTCTAAGATATGGATTTTTAATGTATTTTTTATAAAGATGTTCTGCACTATGCAATGTTCCGCAGAATATTTCGCTCAATGCTGCACAGAAAAATGCCAGTGCTGCAATCTTTAATGCAGAAGAAAGATCAAATGCCGGAATTCCGCTTACTGCAAAATGTTCTGCATGTCCGCCGCAAAGTTTCGCCACTTCAAATGCAGTTAAAGATGCCACTGTACATGGATATAATGCAGAATACTGCATCACTCCGACAGTTGCTACTTCAATCGCAAATACGGCTGCTGCCAACGGCGTTCCAAACAATGCGGAAAAACCTGCTGCCATACCGCACATTGTCATCAATTTTCGTTCTGTTTTATCCGGATGAAACAATTTTCCGATGGTCTGTGCAATACTGCCGCCCAGCTGTAATGCCGCACCTTCTCTGCCGGCAGAACCACCGCCAAGATGGGTCAGAACTGTTGCAGAAAAGATCATTGGTGCCATTCTGAACGGAATTTCTTCGCCTTCCTGAACTGCTTCCATAACCAGATTCGTGCCGCCGCCTTTATTTTCAAACTGATAGATCAGTACGATTACAAGACCAATCACCGGCAATAAATAAAGGATCCATGGATAATTTCCCCGAAGCTCTGTCACAAAGGTAATACTTCTTGCAAAATAAGCTCCTACTGCTCCTAAAACTGCTCCTGTCAACATTGCAAACAGTGTCCATTTCGCCAGGAATAAGAGTCTGTTCGTCACACTGCTGACTGTTTCATTTGAATTTTTCATATGTCGTTCTCCTAATCACTCTTAAAATTCCCTTGTATTTTCCTAAAACACAAAAGCGTTTATATTCTAGCACACCCCCATGGATTATTCAAGTAAAGTGGAATTTTCTCATACCAGCTTTTACCGCTTCGCTAGACATGCGGAATAGAAAAAGTGGGGATCTGACGATCCCCACAATCTACTCTCAAAATACTTCTTTATTCTGCTTCTTTTGCTCTTTCTGCAACTTCTTTGTCCTGAATATCAGATGGTGCTTGTTCATATCTTACAAATTCATAAGAATAGGTTCCGCTTCCCTGAGTCATAGAACGTAAATCCGTAGAATATCCATAGATTTCCATTGTTGGAATATCTGCTTCTACTTCTGTCTTTCCATCGCCTACCGGATTCATTCCCAGTACACGACCGCGACGTTTGTTCAGATCGCCCATAACATCACCTGTATATTTATCAGGTACAACTACTTTCATGTTTACGATCGGCTCTAAGAGCACTGGTTTTGCTTCCATAAAGCCCTGTTTAAATGCCTGAATGGTAGCCATCTTAAATGCCATTTCAGAAGAGTCTACCGGATGATAAGATCCATCATATAAAGTAGCTTTTACACCAACTACCGGATATCCAGCCAAAGGTCCTTTGCCTACAGAATCCTGTAAACCTTTTTCTACTGCCGGGAAGTAGTTCTTCGGAACAGCACCGCCAACAACAACCTGTTCGAATACAAATGGAGTTTCCAAATCTCCGGATGGTTCAAATTTCATCTTAACATGACCATACTGACCGTGTCCGCCGGACTGTTTCTTATATTTTGCATCTACATCAGAGTTCTTTTTAATTGTTTCTTTAAATGCAATCTTAGGTTTTCCAAGTTCTACTTCTACTTTATATCTGTCAAGAAGTTTGGAAACAACTACATCCAGATGCTGGTCACCCATACCATAGATTAATGTCTGACGGTTTGCACTGTCATTTACTGTCTTTAAGGTTAAGTCTTCTTCCATTAATTTTGCAAGTGCCTGAGAAATCTTGTCTTCATCCCCTTTATTTTTTGCTCTGTAGCTCTTATATGTATAAGGTTTGGACATTTCAGTTCTTGCATACATTACAACATTGTTCTTTGTACAAAGTGTATCGCCTGTTTTTGCAGATAATTTACCGATGGCACCGATATCACCTGCATGAAGTTCTTTTACTTCTTCTGTTTTGTTACCGCGGATTACATAAAGTTTGTTTAATTTTTCTTCGATATCCTGTGCCTGATTATAAAGAACATCTTCTGGTTTTAATACACCGGATGCTACTTTGATCAGAGAATATTTTCCGATAAACGGATCCACGATGGTCTTAAATACATATGCTGATTTTGCTTTCGCAAAGTTATAATCTGCTTCAAAAATACTGTTAGTTTTTGTGTTAATACCTGCACATTTTCTCTTATCCGGACTTGGGAAGAGTTCTACGATATCATTCATCAGGTTATGAATGTTACGAAGTTCTGTGCTGGATCCCATAGATACCGGAACGATGCTTCCATCATCTACATTAAAGCGAAGTGCTGCGATAATTTCACTTGGTGTAAATTCTTCGCCTGCAAAATATCTTTCCATAAATTCTTCACTGGTTTCTGCAACTGCGTCCATCAGTGCTTCACGATAGATTTCAAGGTTCGGTTTACAATAATCAGGAATGTCACATTTTTCTCTTGTACCGATGCCTGTGAAACGGCGTCCTGAATTTTTTACAACGTTGACATAACCAACGAATTTTTCATTTTCACGGATTGGCTGATAGAAAGGTGCAATCTTCTTTCCATACATTTCTGTCAGTGTTTCTACTACTTCACGGAAGGAAGCGTTATCGATATCCATTTCGGAAATGAAGAACATTCTTGGAAGGTTGTATTTTTCACATAACTCCCATGCTTTCTGTGTTCCCACTTCAACGCCTGCTTTACCGGAAACTACGATGATCGCTGCATCTGCTGCTGCAACTGCTTCTTCTGTCTCACCTACAAAATCAAAATAACCTGGTGTATCTAAAAAGTTAATCTTTACTTCTTTCCATACCACTGGTACTACGGATGTACTAATAGAGAATTTTCTTTTAATTTCTTCTTTGTCATAATCGCTCAGTGTATTCCCATCTGACACTTTACCAATACGACTTGTCAGACCTGATACATGAGCCATAGCCTCTACTAAACTAGTTTTTCCGCTTCCGCCGTGTCCTAATACTACGACGTTGCGAATCTGATCTGTTGTGTAAACATACATGTCGATATCCTCCAATACTTTTGCATTATGACAACCACACCCCATACGACTGTCACTGGGTATATTCTACTAAAAATTTTCTGATTTATCAACCTTTTTCGTTAAATTGCATAAATATTTTTTATTTTCATCTTCTATTGTAATTTTCTACGTTCTCACTTATAATGGATTATGTGTGCTTTAACACATTTACGTGATAAAGGAGTATATTTATGAATAAACAACCTAAAGTGATCGGTTTTATCGGGCTTGGACTGATCGGCGGTTCGATTGCAAAAGCGATCCGTTACTTTTATCCTCAGATTAAGATCATTGCCACTTCCGGTCGAAAAGAAACAGTGGATCTGGCACTTTCTGAACATCTGATCGACATCGGCTGCTATGAGGCAGACAGTACCTTCCGTGAATGTGATTACATTTTTTTATGTGCACCGGTTTCTTATAATGCAAAATATTTGGAAATTCTGAAACCGATCATCAAAAAAGACTGTATCATTACAGATGTAGGCAGTACCAAAACAGACATTCATGAAAAAGTTCAGGAATTACAGCTGGAAGAAAATTTTATCGGCGGTCATCCGATGGCAGGTTCTGAAAAGACCGGACTGGACAATTCTAAACGTCATCTGATTGAGAACGCTTATTATATCGTAACTCCGACGGACAAAGTATCCAGAGAAGCGGTCAAAGATTATGCTGCATTTATCGCATCTTTAAATGCTCTTCCGCTGATCCTTGATTATAAAGAACATGATTACGTTACTGCTGCCATCAGCCATCTGCCGCATTTGATTGCTGCCGGTCTGGTCAATCTGGTCAAACACAACGATTCTGATACAGAGTATATGAAAACACTGGCAGCCGGTGGATTTAAAGATATTACCCGTATCGCTTCCTCTTCTCCCGTGATGTGGGAGCAGATCTGCATGACCAACCATCAGAATATTTCAAAACTTTTAGGGAAATATATTGAAAGTATGAAAGAAATCCAGAATTCTCTGGATGCGGTCTGCGGTCAGGACATTTACGATCTTTTTGAAGAATCCCGTGAATACCGGAATTCTTTTTCTGATCATTCCAGCGGTCCGATCAAAAAAGCTTACGTATTATATGTAGATCTGGTAGATGAAATGGGCGGAATCGCAACCGTTGCCACAATCCTTGCCTGCAACCAGATCAATTTAAAAAATATCGGCATTGTCAATAATCGTGAATTTGAAGAAGCGGTATTGAAATTAGAATTTTACGAAGAAGAACCGGCCAAAAAAGCTGCCACACTTCTGAAAAAACACCGTTATACGGTTTACGAAAGGTAAAAATCATGAAATTAAGCTATCAACATCCATTAAAAGGCGAAGTAACCGTACCGGGAGACAAATCCATCTCCCATCGTGCGGTCATGTTCGGAGCATTGTCCAAAGGCACGACAGAAGTTACCAATTTTCTGCAGGGAGCGGATTGTCTCTCGACCATTGACTGCTTCCGCCGTTTGGGAATCAATATTGAAAATACACCGGAGAAAATCCTGATTCACGGAAAAGGTCTGCATGGTCTGACCGAAGCAGATTCCATGCTGGATGTAGGAAACTCCGGTACGACTACCCGTCTCATTTCCGGTATTTTAGCCGGACAGACTTTTGTAACAGAATTAAACGGTGATGACTCTATCCAAAGCCGCCCGATGAAACGAATCATGGAACCCTTAAAACTCATGGGCGCTGATATTACAAGTATCCGGGGCAATGACTGTGCGCCGCTCCGCATTGCGGGAGCACCGCTTCACGGCATCCATTATCACTCCAAAGTTGCTTCTGCACAGGTCAAATCCTGCATTCTTCTTGCAGGGCTCTATGCAGATGAACCAACCAGCGTTACCGAACCGTCTGTTTCCAGAAATCATACCGAGCTGATGCTAAAAGGCTTTGGGGCTGATGTTAAATGGGAAGGAAAGACTGCTACGATCCTGCCGGATCCGAAATTGTTTGGTCAAAAGATTGAAGTTCCGGGAGATATTTCTTCTGCTGCCTATTTTATTGCCGCAGGACTGATCGTACCCGGATCCGAAATTCTGGTCAAAAATGTAGGAATCAATCCTACCAGAGATGGAATGATTCGTGTCTGCAAAGCAATGGGAGCAGATCTGACACTGCTGAACGAAAGAGAAAATGGCGGAGAACCTGTTGCCGATCTTCTGGTTCGTCACAGTGAACTGAACGCAGTAACTATCGAAGGAGAACTGATCCCGACCCTGATCGATGAACTTCCGATGATTGCTGTTATGGCATGTTTCGCCAAAGGAACGACCATCATCAAAGATGCAGCGGAATTGAAAGTAAAAGAATCTGACCGAATTGCTGTCATGGTTGATAATCTTTCCCGCATGGGTGCACATATCACTGCCACTCCTGACGGAATGATCATTGAAGGGGGGGATTCGCTTCATGGTGCCCTGATCGATTCCCATTTAGATCACCGTATTGCTATGTCTTTTGCGGTAGCTGCACTGGCTTCCGAAGGTGAAACAGAAATTCTTGGTGCTGATTGTGTAAAAATCAGTTATCCTGAATTTTATAATGATCTGCTGAAACTATAATCCTCGTCTGCAAAGACCCTGCTTGGCGGGTTGGTATTATAAAATTTCATCGGAATTTTATACTTTTTTGTAATCAATTTTTACAAGCACCATCCTACGGCGTAAGGCTAAAAATACATTTGCAGAAATGTATGGTATTATGCAAAAACAGGGTTGACATTTTTGTTCAAACCCTTTATCTTATAAGAAACACTTTAGCACTTTAAAGCAAAATATTGTTACTGGCATTGCTCAACCAGTAACTAAGGAATGGAAATGAGGAATGAAACATGGCTAGAAAAATTGACAGAACGCTTCTTTCCTACTGTCCGGATCTGCAGGTCATGGACTGTACGTTAAGAGACGGCGGACTCGTAAATAACTTTGAATTTTCAGATGAATTTGTAAAAGACCTTTATAAGGCGAATATAAAATCCGGCGTTGACTATATGGAATTTGGTTATAAAGCCAGCAAAAACATTTTTGATGTAAAAGATTTCGGAAAATGGAAATTCTGCGACGAAGAAGATATCCGTTCTATCGTCGGAAACAATGATTCTAATTTAAAGATTTCTGTTATGGCTGATACCGGACGTACAGATTATAAGACCGATATTATCCCGAAGGAAGACAGCGTTGTCGATATGTATCGTATTGCAACTTATATTCATCAGCTTCCGACTGCCATTGACATGATTGAAGATATCCATGAAAAAGGATATGAAACGACTGTAAATATCATGGCTGTATCTAAAGTCAATGACAGAGATATTATGAGTGCACTGGAACTGCTTTCCAAAACCAGTGTTGATTGTATTTATGTGGTAGATTCTTACGGTTCTTTCTATCCGGAACAGATTTGCGATCTGACAGACCGTTATTCAGAGATTGCTTCCAAATATGGAAAACTGGTAGGATATCATGGTCATAACAATCAGCAGCTTGCATTTGCCAATACCATCGAAGCACTCCGTTACGGTGCAAGTATCTTAGATGCAACCGTATGTGGTATGGGTCGCGGTGCCGGAAACTGTTATCTGGAATCTCTTCTTGGTTTTTTGAAAAATCCAAAATACAATCTGGTTCCAATAATGAAATTTATCGAAAAGCATATGCCGGAAATGAAACAGAATTATACTTGGGGATTTGATCTTCCTTATCTGATGACCGGTATTCTAAACAGTCATCCGTCTTCTGCGATTAATTTCCAGAAAGCAAAAAGGCAGGATTATACGAATTTTTATCATGAACTTCTTGATATTGAATAAAAAAGAGCATGAAATAGGGGGGATGGGAAACCATCCCCCCTTTCTTATACTGTTTCCCGCAGTTCAGATTCTTTGTCCTGAAAACGACAGAAAAACCACCTTTTTCATCACTAACTGCCGGATTTTTATGGCGTTACGATCTCATCTGTACTTTTCAATGAAAATACCGTTTTCACGGTTTTATCAGAAAGCGCACCTGTTCCGCCAAGAACAT
The DNA here is from genome assembly GCA_964602445.1 of uncultured Lachnoclostridium sp. Taxonomy (GTDB): domain Bacteria; phylum Bacillota; class Clostridia; order Lachnospirales; family Lachnospiraceae; genus HGM12587. The sequence goes on along the minus strand of CAZRQV010000017.1, from coordinate 20,170 downwards.
ATCCGGATCTGATCTTATTTGCTGCGATATAATCTGCCGCTGCTTTGGTTTCTTTATCCTTGGTTAAAATCAGCGGTGCATGGATGGCTGCCGCTAATGGTCCTCCACATAATCCATCCGGGAATTTCTGTCCACTGGCTACCACTGCTTTCGTTACCCCTCGGAAGAATGTTTCTGCCACTTTAACGGAAGTTTCATATCGTGTCTTTCCGGAGATTCTGGTAACTTTCCCATAGGATGCCAGTTCAAGTTCCAATTCTTCACTGACCGCACCAGCCCCTCCTACTATATAAATCTTCACTTTTTTCATTCCCTGCAGCATTGCTTTCTGATCTGCACTCAATTTTTCTCCCGGTTTCACCAGCATGATCGGTCTTCCGGTCGCAGATGCTGATAAACTGTCAGCAAATGTTTTTCCGGTCGCAATGATGATCTCATTTCCTGTCAGACCGACTTCTTTCAAAATTTTAAGACTTGTTTCATATCGGGAAGCACCTGAAATTCTCTGTACCCGATATCCTGCTGTCTTAATCGAATCAACCGTTTCCGGAACTGCACCGGTTCCGCCAAGAATATAAACAGTTCCCCCCTTTTTTACATTTGCTTTGATGTAATCATGAAGCTGTGCAACATTTTCCTTTTTTCCATTTGTCAGAAGAATCGGTGCTTTTTTGACTGAAGCAAGGTAACTTCCGGAAAGTGCATCTGCAAAGTTGGAACCAGTCGCTACGATCACTGCATTCAGCTGATCAGTACCTAACGTTTCTTTATAGGTATCTACAACTTCATAAGCGGTTTCATATCTTCCCGAACCAGAGAGTCTGACTACTTGATCCTTTTCCCGAATGCCAAGTTCTAATTCCAGATCATACAGATTGAATTTTGCCTGACGGATCCAGCAAAGATCTGTTGTTACGTTATAAGAACCGGTAGACGGATCTTTATAACTGCCGGAATATGCCTGATCCCAATGTCCATAAGAATCCATGATAAAGGTTCCGTCTTCCAGAACTACCATACCGGTATATCCGGTATCTCCGCTGTAATAGTTGTTTGAAAAATCTTCATCTAGAACGATCATATAGTCACCCTGTCTGAAATTCATCAGATCTTCATAAGTTCCAACCCATGCAACCCATTCACCGGCTGTCCAGTCAGATCCGCCTTCCCAAACACCATTTTTATTTCTGTCATAATCAATTTCACGGAACGTAATCACAAGTTTTCCTGTAATCGGATCATAGAGTGCCTTATGTCTTTCTCCTGCCAAAGATCCCGGTAATTCTGCCGGTTCTGTCCATGTCTCCCCTTCATCATCACTCCAGAACATGGTGGCCGGACCTGCATGTGTCTGATTTCTTGCCAAAGCTACGATCCGATTTCCATCCGGTGAACGGAACATACCGACTTCACAGATCTTATGGGATGATTCTATTTCTCGATAATCACTTAAATATGCTTCCGGTTCTGACCACTGGGCATTGCCATCTTTATCAAAAGTCAGATAAGTCTTATAATTTACAAAATTTGCATTATGATAAACGCCCATCCATTTCTGAATGTATTCTCCGTTTTCATCTTTTAACTGTACCAGACTTGCCATTCCTACGATCACACCGTTGGAGGTACCATTACTAAACTTAGACCAGAAATGTTCAAATTCACTCCATGTTTCTCCGTCATCATCAGAATAAGAATAATCCCAGCCTGTTGTATAATTTCCCCATGTTCCCGGACATGCGCAGATCAGAATGATTCTTTCACTTCCGTCTTCCATTGTTAATGTATAAAGTGTCGGTGTCTCCTGAGAATCTTTCCATGATTCCGGCGTTTCTACCTCATACCAGCTCTCACCGTCATCTTCACTGTATTTCATGATCAGAGGACCATGTCCATGACCTTCCGGGAATACCGTGATCAAACGTCCTGTTTCGGTACGAACCATATCCGGCTGTCCAAGATACTGACGGGAAGTTCCTGCCAGCGTCCCTTCTTCTGTAGATGCAGCACCTTCTACATTAGACAGATAGATTTCCGGAAGGGTATATTTTGTCAGCTGATTTAACATACTGATCTCTTCAGGTTTTTCTCCCATACTTTCATTGATTTCCTGTTCGGTCAGAACTGCTGCATAAATTTTCACTTCATCGATAAGACCGGTAAACCCAGTACCTCCGATCACTTCCAGCGGTGCTTTGATCGCATTGGAAGCGGTCCATGTATTGGTTTGGACAAACTCTCCATTAACATAAAGAGAAAGTCCGCTGCTCTTTTCCTGTACCCATGTCAAATGGTACCATTTTCCGGCTTTAAATGTGTAATTATAAGTTAATACATCTCCATTGCCATTTCCGGTACGGAATCCGCCATTGGTACGGTCTGCCGCCAGCCGCAGTGATAAGGAATTTTCTTTTGTGGAATCTTCCAATACAGAAATTTCCTGATCAAATTTTGAAGATGCTTTTACCCAGTAACCAACAGTCCAATCCGTATCGTCCAAATCTGTCAGATTTTCTGACAGGACAGCTCCTTCGCCTGCTTTATTAACAGACAATGCTTTTCCTTCTCTTCCTTCTGCAAATGTTGCACTTTCTGCAATCGTACCATTGCGGTCCGTGCCCCATTCATTGACTAATTCATGCTCGTCTGATTCATCAAATGAATAATATGCGATCTTTTTTGAAAGTCCGGTATCTACTGTTCCGCCATTTTTCACATCAATATACTGTTCTGTCAGCTTCGCCAGATCTTCTTTAAATTTTACTGTTTCCGCTGCAAGAGCTGCCACTTCACTGTCACTCATATAAGCATTATGCGTGGTCTTTAACTGATACTGAATATCTGAAAATACTGCATTAACTGCACTTTTTAATTCCGGTATTTCTTCTGCGATCAGTTTCAGTTTGTTCACATCTCGGATTCCTTCTGCCATACGTGCCAGACGCACAGAATATTTCGCGGTTGGGTTGACTGCATCTTTTTCATCCGGATAGATTACAAAGCAGTCTCCCGGTTCAAAGGCATTGTGTGTCGTATCATTTAACGGATCTGCTACCCAAGCATCAAATGCCCAGCGATTGAATCCATCCGCACCCATTTTTCCTGCATGAAGTACTGCCCAGTAACTTTCTACCGGTGCACTTAAAGAAAACTGTCCCGGCTGATGTTCTGTACAGGAATATAATGTTGTCTTATATCCTTTTTCTTCACGAATCTTTAAAAGTTCTGCAAATTTAGCAGCATATTTCTGAGCTGCAGTATCACCCACATTCAGATCAGTCACACGTTTTGCAATTTCCCAGTGATTTGTAATGTTATCAATATCTGCTGCCGTCTTAAATCCTGCACTTTCCGCCACATCGAATGCTGCTGCACTGACTCCACGCTCATCAATACCGATATAAGCATGTTCCATCCAGCCGTTTTCCTCTAAATGTGCAGAAAAATCTGTCAGGAAATCTGTCCAGACTTCTGTATATCTGGCATTTCCCACTGTATATTTTTCATAAACCAACCGGTCATTTTCCCAGTAAGTAAAAGATCCATGCCACGGTGCAATTCCGTAAAATACGATCTTTTCTCCCAGTCCCAGTTCTTCACAAAGACTGAGCCATGCATCCAAATCTGTATAATCATACGTAAAATTTCCATCTTCTCTTGTCCATTTTATCATTGAAGGATAATGAACCGGATTTTTACTGTAAGTCTGACCTGACCATGCTTCTTCTGTAAAAGTTGCAGTAATGGCATTTCCGCCGACTTCTTTATAAATTCCCATATTGGAACGGAGAATTTCCAAATGTTCTTCCGAAAATGGTTTTACGTCATAATATTCTGCACTGGTATATGGATACTGCCACTGCATAATATCAAACGAATCTACGAAATCTTCCGCATCCGGAAGAACTGCATCCTGTACGTGGACGGTATAAGTAAATTCCAGATCGTCGGACCACTCGTCTGCAGAAACTGTAATCGTTGTTTCATAACTTCCCGCTTCTGCATCTTTTGGAATCTGAATCTCTATCCATACCGGCTGAAGCGTATTAGATTTCATCGAAACGGATGCCACGGAATCAATAATATCCGAACTTTCGGAACGATTGCTTCCGTTATCTGCCGGAACCGGTCGTGTCGTATTTCCATAGCCTAAGAAACTTCCGTTATAAGCTTTGGTAGATTTGATAAACGATGCAGTTACATGATCTTTAGAAATAACTTTTCCCTGTCCATCGGTAAGGTCATCGATTGTCACTGTCACATTGCTGTATTCGGAATATCTGGCATATAATACGATTTCCGAAAGTGCCTTGTCATTTTTCCAGACAGTTACTTCTTCCTCTGATTTGGACTGCTTTGATACTTCACTCAAACGATCCTGGGTATATTGCGTATCTACAGTTACGATACTTCCGCCAAATCTTGGCGTCAAATCTGCTTTGACCGCTTCATAAATACCAATCTCTGATGCAGTCACATTTTGAGTCCCGGTGGCAGTAAATGCTGCGATTCTAAAATGGGTGGCTTTGACCGGAGTTTCTAATTCCATCGTCACCATACTGTGTCCGGTATTTACCCCCGTATATACTAACTCATAATCCTCTGCTGCCGGAAGTTCCCCCGCTTCTGCATTTGCAACATACAGAGCATACTGTCCGAGCCAGTTTTTGGAAGCATCTTTTCTTCCCTCATAAGTAAGTTTTCCAAGGTCTACAGATTGTCCGAATTCTCCTCCGATCCATACTCTGCTGTTTTCAATTTCATAAAACTCAGGGATTTCACTTACTTCTCCCCAAAGGGATGCCACACTGTCTGCATACCTATTGATGATTGTTCCATCGCTGTCTTTTACATCACCTGTGTAATTACTGTGCCAGTGGGTTGATGAATTTTGATCGAATGCCCATTCAGGTCCGCCGTCCCCAGAGCTGCCTGAAGTTACATGCCATGAATTAGAAACCGGATTCGTTACAGAAACTTCTTCATATTCATACACTGCAGAAGTTTCCGCCGCAGATACTTCATTTGTCATCCCTGCGGATAATGTTCCGATCACCATCACTGCACTGAGCAATAATGCTGAAATTTTCCTTCTCATTGATTTTCCCCTATACAAAAACCCTCCTTTTCGAAACAAACTATGCAGTTTTTCAAAAAGGAGGGTGCTAAATCAGGTATTTAATTTGTTACCGTCAATCGTTCAAAGAATGGATTAATTCTTTTCTGATTAATGAATTTCGTCTGCACTTTCTAATGCAAATACGTTTACAACGGTTTCGTCTTTAATCGCACCTGTGCCGCCCAGTACATAACCGGATGTCACACCATTGTCTGCTACATATGCAGCTGCAACTGCTTCACCGCCGTCTTTTGTTAATACCAGTGGTGCATTTAATGCTGCTGCCAATGGGCCGCCGCATAATCCATCTGGGAAGTTTTTGCCGTTTGCAAGTACTACGATTTCAGGAGCTGTAAAGAATTCCTTTGCAACTGCTACGGAAGTTTCATATCTGCCTGCGCCTGATAATCTCTTCACAGTACCGTATACTTCAAATTCACTTGCTGCAGATGCAGAAACAGCACTTTCACCGCCGATTACATAAATATTCTTGAAGTTTGCTGCTACTGCTTTCTGTGCATCGTTCAGAGCTGTGTCCGGTTTTACAAGAAGGATTGGTCTTGCTGCTGCAGATGCAGATAAGCTGTCTGCAAAAGATTTTCCTGTTGCTACAAGAAGATCATCACCTTTCAGTCCTGCTTCTTTCAGAATTGCAAGGTTTGTTTCATATCTGCTCTTTCCTTCCAGTCTCTTCACAACAAATCCCTGAATGTCTTCTACGTTCTTAGGAACGGCACCTTCACCGCCGAGGATGTAGATTGTTGCACCCGGTTCTACGCTTTCTCTAATGTATGCATGTAATTCAGCTACATCAGAAGGATTTCCATTGGTCAGAAGGATTGGTGCATTCTTCACTGATGCAAGATAGCTTCCTGAAAGAGCATCTGCAAAGTTTTTCCCTGTTGCAATCACTGCAGATTCGAACTTGTCTACACCGAGAACCTCTTTTAATTCTTCTGCTACCTGGATGCCTGTTTCATATCTTGATTTTCCGGAGAGTCTGACTACTTCTGCTTCATCTGCAGGTACGTCCGGATGATCTTCCCCTGAATTTGAAAGAATGATTTCTGTCAAACTGCAGGAAGTATCTTTTACAGTTGTGATCTTCACATCAAGAATTGTTCCGTTTGCTGTAAATACGTTGATTGCCTGTGATAAAGTTCCAAGTTTCACATATTTATCAGAACCTGCCAATCTTACACTTACCACTGCATTAGAAGTACCATTCTGGATGATTTTTACAGTATCAGCTGCTTCTGATACATGGTATACAAGATCTCCGTTCCATGTGTAAGAAGTAAAGAGACTTCTGTCTGTTGCATAGTTGTACTGATTTGTACCTGTTTCTCCCTGACCTTCTACTGTCGGATCATTAACTGTTGGGATATAAGCACCGCCGTTCAGTTCGAATTCCTGGAAACGAACCCATTTATCAGCACCTACTTTTGTTCTTGTAACTTCGAATTTGATATATCTGGTTTCTAAATCTAAATCAGTTACACTCTTTGTGTTATAAGAAATTTCGTGATCTGGTAAAACACCTGTGATTTCATCGGTATTTTCAGCTTCACCTTCATTTGGACCATCCTGGTTACCAAATGTCAGGATTTCTGTCCAGTTTTGATTATCTGCAGATACAGAAATCTTACCATGTCTTACATAATCCCATTCACTGTCTGTACAAACAGCTTTGAACGAATTTAATGTAATTGTGCTTCCAAGGTCAATTACAATGTATTTACCTGCATTCTGAGAGTTTGCAAACTGGCATGCAGTTGTCCAGTCACCATCAAATAACTGATATAACTCTCCTGAGAGTGAAGTATAGTTTGTAGATTCGATTGCTTTTTCTTCAGCTTCCACTGTAGAAACTACGAATTTTTCAATATCAAATGTTACCGGATTTTTTGTATCATTGAACAGACGGATGTATCTTGCATCTGCGGAAACAGCACCTGCTTCTACGTCTGTCCATTCAACACCGTTTAAAGATACCTGTAATTTCAGTGCATCTGTTGTTGTTACGATATCCAGATTGCTTACTTCGTGAATACGATCTAATTTTAAACCGATATATTCACCGGATGCTAAAACAACATATTCTGTTGCTGCGAGTTTATGAGTATCTGTACCGATTACAGCTTCTACTTCTGCGCAGTCTTCTGTATTGGTATATGCAGTAGAAACATTTTCAGAACCATCTGTCAGCTGTAATGTGAATTCACGCATAGAAGGCCATTTGCTGCCTGCAACTGTACAGATATAACGAACTGCAAGTACATTTTCAAGTTTCAGACCTTCTACTGTTACACTTTCCGGATATTCAGAAGCTGTTTCACCGTTTGGTACATCGATCCATTCTGTTCCGTCTGTTGTGTACTGTAATTTTGCATTCTTGAATGTATCCTGTCCTTTTCCGCTCTGTGCACTACCGTTTAAGATGTCTATACCATAAACTGTGCTTGGCTGGCTTAAGTTTACCTGATAATACTGTCCAACTGCTTCATAACCGCCGTACCATGCATGAGTCTTCACATCACCGTCGATGATGTTTGCAACTTCACCTGCATAGAAGCTGTCAAAGCTTGAGCTTGCTGATAACTGTACCGGAAGTTCTCCGCCTAAAGCAAATGCATTGATTTCATCAGCGATTGCTTCTTCGATTGTTTCTGCCAGTGGAATCAGATGTGTAGAACCAGGAGCTACCAGATAGTTGGTATCCAGACCTACACGTACGTGATTTTCACTTGCTTTCATTGCTTCTGCACCTGATACAAAATGTTCAAATGCTTCCATCTGCTGGTCATTTTCTAATGCCATTGCTGAAAGAGTATATTCTCTGATTGCTGTTGCAAGATCTTTTAAAGATCCTGAGAATGGGAGAATTTCATCTTTCAGGTTTTCATTTTTACTCTTTTCGTGGAATGCAGTACATGCTTCAATGATCACATCCATTTCTGCTGCTAACTGTGCACCTGTTTCTGCAATTGATTTACCGGATGCAAGGTTTGCTTTAAATTCTGTGATCAATGGCTGTAATTCTTCTGATTCTGCAAGAATCAGTCCGTGGCCGTTTGGCTGTGGATTGGACATATGTTTTGCTAACGTATGTAATTCTTCTGCTGCATCTGCGTCGATGTATGGGAAGCTGTCTGCCCAGCTCTGATCTTCATTGAAATCTTTTACGTTCCATGAATAGTCTGCAACTGCAAAAATTGCAACTTTAGAGGCTTCTGCTTCCTGCATCGGGTTTGTGATCACGCCTGCAAGGTCGTCCGGATTAATATCAGTTTTTAACTGAGAACCTTTACCCATTAAGAGACGTTTGCCGTTGATATCATTTACCGGCCAGTTCAGCCAGAATAATGGAGAACGTCTTTCGCCGTTTGTCGCATTATATCTTCTGAAATGATCTAATGTTTTCTGTTCTACCGGTTTACATACAGCTTCTCCTGTCCAGAAGATCTTAACATCATCCGGGAATCCTGCATCCAGTGCATTTAATTCTGCATAGCTTCCCTGCCATGAATGGTTATATCCAGCTGGACAGAATACAGAATCGTAAACGTCACCTTTTTCGATTGCCCATCTTGAAACTGCTGTCATGATCTTGATCAGAGTATTGTAATTAATGCTTCCGGCATCATCTGCAAGCACACCAAACTGACGAACGCCAGCAGTATACAGCTGTTCAAATTTGTTTAATAATGCCTGAATTTCACCATCTACATCATTAGAATTAAATCCGCCAAGGAATGGATGAGCTGTCCATACGAAACGGCATTTTGCGTTGTTACCAACTTCAACCATTTCTTTGATTGCTTCCAGCTCTTCTTCCGGATATTCTACTCTCCATTTTTCTCTGTGGTATGGATCATTCTTTGGTGCAAACACATAAGAAGTCATCTTAAATTCGCCGCCAAATTCCATTAAAGACATACGATCTTCGTTTGACCATGGGATTCCATAATATCCTTCGATAAATCCACGGATATTGGTATCTGCATAATCTTTAATTGTAAAGTTGCGGATTTCAGAACCTTCCATCTGGTTAAAGATGTGTTTTAAAGATGTAAGCCCATAGAATGCTGCATCTGTATCCGCACCAAGTACGATAATCTCGTTTTTGTTTGAGATTACGTAATGTCCTGAATATTCATCAAATACAGTGTTATCAATGGAGGTATAGTTCTCTTTCACATAAGTATCTACGTATTTTCCTGAACCGTAAACACCAACGAGAATGTTAGTTACCCCATCTTTCTTTGTAGTTGTTACATCTGCTGTGATTTCTTTGATCGCCAGCACATCGTTCATGCGGTTTTTCGTCACATCATCAATTTTAGACTCAAACACAACATTCACTTTTGAACCAATACTGTAATTTCCATCCTGATAGCTCACTTCGTGAGGAATCGGATAGATCTGGTATTCTGTAGCTTCTTCCGCAGCATATACTGCACCAGCCTGTGAGAATACCGAAACAACCATGGTGAGACACATCATGATTGCAAGGAATCTTTTCCTTAATTGTTTCATTTTTGCTTCCTTCCTTTCTTTTTCTTCTCCGATAATTTCTGAAAATGAACACAGAAATCTCATTATTATGTTACCATAAATATGCCCAATTTGCAATTGACCAGAAGGCATTCCTTTTGTACAAATTAACAAACTTTTGTCACTTTTTCCATGCATTCATACCGTAACACTGCAAAGACTTTCACCCATTAAAACCGGGAACTGCCAAGTACACAAAAAGGGTGGAATCCCGAAGGATTCCACCCAGTGTTCTTTGCGTTTTAATATTATTTGATATCTTCTGCGCTGTCCAGTGCGAAAATGTTTACAACAGTTTCATCTGCAATCGCACCTGTACCGCCCAGTACATAACCAGATGCAATGCCATTGTCTGCTACATATGCAGCTGCAACTGCTTCACCGCCGTCTTTAGTTAATACCAGTGGTGCATCTAATGCTGCTGCCAATGGACCGCCGCATAATCCATCCGGGAAGTTCTTACCGTTTGCAAGTACTACAACTTCAGGATCTGCAAAGAATTCGTTTGCAACTGCTACGGAAGTTTCATATCTGCCTGTGCCTGATAATCTCTTCACAGTACCGTATGCTTCAAATTCATTTGCTGCGGATGCAGAAACAGCACTTTCACCGCCAATTACGTAAATATTCTTGAAGTTTGCTGCCACTGCTTTCTGTGCATCGTTCAGAGCTGTGTCCGGTTTTACAAGAAGGATTGGTCTTGCTGCTGCAGATGCAGATAAGCTGTCTGCAAAAGATTTTCCTGTTGCTACAAGAAGATCATCACCTTTCAGTCCTGCTTCTTTCAGAATTGCAAGGTTTGTTTCATATCTGCTCTTTCCTTCCAGTCTCTTCACAACAAATCCCTGAATGTCTTCTACGTTCTTAGGAACGGCACCTTCACCGCCGAGGATGTAGATTGTTGCACCCGGTTCTACGCTTTCTCTAATGTATGCATGTAATTCAGCTACATCAGAAGGATTTCCATTGGTCAGAAGGATTGGTGCATTCTTCACTGATGCAAGATAGCTTCCTGAAAGAGCATCTGCAAAGTTTTTGCCTGTTGCAATCACTGCAGATTCGAATTTATCTACACCGAGAACATCTCTTAACTCTTCTGCTACCTGGATACCTGTTTCGTATCTTGATTTTCCGGAAAGTCTGACTACGTCAGTTCCTTTTGGTGCTTCTAATAAAGCATCGATTGCTGCTGCAAGTCTGTCTGCTGCTGCATTTACAGTTTCCTGATCTGCTTTCACATTTGCTTCTACTGCTTTTGCTTCTGCAAGTGCATCTTTGAATTCTTCTATGATTTCCTGTGCAACATATGCATATTCATTCAAATCTACGCTTTCTGCATCTTCAATCAGCATCTGCAGTTCTTCTTTGTCTGCTGCGGAAATATCTCCGTTTGCACCTATCAGACGAAGTTCTGATGCACTCATATGAGCATTATTTCCTGAATCTGCATAAGTGTTCACGCCAACAACACGAACCTGTTTTGCAGTTACTGCTTCAAAAGTTACAAGTTTCCAATCAGAATCATTTCTATCCCAATTTCCTTCTGCAACTGTGATCCATTCGCCATTGTTATCAGTACGATACTGTACTTTATAGGTTGTAACCGCACCATTGGAACCGCCATGCTGTCTTGGAAGATAACGAATACCAGCGACCTGTGCTGCTTCTTCTAATTCTACACCGATCCAACGTTTTTCAACATCTTTTCCTTCTGTAGTAGCCCAGTTTGTATGCCAGTGTGTATTTGCATTTCCATCTAATACATAGTCATCCGGACCTTCATTTGCTGTTCCCGGTAAATACTGGCTTCCGGAAATTGCTGTCATCTGATCCACTGCAATATCATTGCTGGCATCACTTGGATCTGCCGGTTTTTCCTGACCTACGATAATTGTAAATGTGCTTCTGACAGTATGATCTTCTGCTTCAATGATCAGGAGAATCTTTCCGTCCTGTGCCGGAAGAACTGTTACAGATGCATTGTCAGCACCCGTTGCTTTTACTGTTGGAGCAGTATTTACTGTGTAATATACACCTTCTGCAAGTTCTGCTGCTGTCAGTTTATGACCATCTACAGTTAAAGATGCAAGTTCTGCTGTTCCATAAGTAACAAATGTACCTTCTGCAATCTTTAATTCGATTTCAGTGATACCTGTACATGTAAATCCTGCTGCTGCAGATGCAGAGCTGTTTGTGAAACAGAATTTTACAAATGTTACAGTTGCAGGATCAAAGGAGTAAGTATATGGTTTGGTTGCCACGTCACCGCTTGCAACTTCTTCACCGATGGTTTCTTTTACGTCTAATTTTGTCCATTTAGAACCGTCATTTGATGTATAGATTTCTGTTGTATTTGCATCCGGATATTCTGCTGACCAGCCATCTTTATAATGATGAACGACGAATTCACCAAATCTCTGCTGTGTTGCATATTCAAATACGATTTCAGCTTTGTTGTCGCCGGCTTCTGAATTATTATAGTTTGTCCAGATGGATTTGTTTGTTCCGCTGCTTACGCTTGATGGATTGGTAATACCGTCTTTGATCGCATCAAGATTATCAGACTGTAAGCTTTCTTCAATATCCTGAGTCAGGCTTAACGCTTCTTTTGAAATACTTTCACCGATGGTGATGGTTTCATCCTGTACACGAACAGTCGCAGTTACTGTCATTTCTTCACCAAGTACGTCTGCAGTGCCTTTCACTGTGAATGTGCCTGCTTTTGCATAATCAGCAGCTTTGATTTCTGCCCATTCTACCGGGAATGTTACATTAAGGATTGTTCCGTCTACGCTGACTGCCGGTCTTCCTTCCGGAAGTGTTGGAGCTTTTCCAAGAGCAGTAGTTGTAGAGTAGTTTAATAATCCGCCAAGTTCATCGATCATGTTGATCGTTACAGAAATTGTATAAATGCCTTCCACAACACCGTTTACACCGAAAGAACCTGCTTTCGCATAATCAGCATCATTGATTGCTCCCCATACAACTTTCTTTTCAGCAGTTGTTCCGTTTGCATAACGAACTTCTACTGTTTCCGGAAGAACCGGTTTATTACCAACTTTTACATAGTAATTTTTAGCCATATAGAAGCCGGTTACTGTTTCATCATCTGCATCAGAACCATTGTCTGCTGCAACTGTTTTCACTGTTACAGATGCACCTTTCAGACCAGATGCGGATGCTGTTACTGTAAAGGAACTTGCTTCTTTGGTAGACTGTACGATTGCTACTAAAGAACCGTTGTAAGCAGCTCTGTTGTCATCCTGGAATGACTGATGATCAGACTGTTTACCGTTATCAACACCTACCAGAACGCCTTCGCCTTCTACATTGAAGGTTACCTGATTAGACGCATCCGGTACGATATTACCTTCTGAATCGGTTACATTCACTGTGATATAAGCAAGATCTTTTCCGTCAGCTGTGATTTCTTTACGATCTACAAATGCTTCCAGTTTTGCTTCTTCCCCTGTTGTTGTTACATAAGAACGTCCCACAGTATCTTTGATTTCATTGCCGGCTGCATCATATGCTGTTGCACGAAGAGTACCTTCTTCAAATGGTACATACCATGTCAGATATAAGTTCTGATGCTGTGTAGAGCTTGCGCCTGTACCTTCATAAATCTGATAAGTGAAACCAGCTTTTGTTGTTTTCTGTGTGAATTTCTTTGTACCAAGATCTTTTACAGTTCCATCTGCTGTTTCCAGTTCTAATTTTACAGATGCTGCATCAGAATATACAACAACCGGAACATTGGCTTTGTTGTATACTACGTCTTCGTTCCATGCCGGAAGTACATGAAGTGTATTTACATCTTCATTCCACTGGCTCTGGTAGAAATAGTAAGAGTCTTTTGGAAGACCTGCTGTATCTACGATACCGAAGAAGGAGTTCTTAGGAGAATTTGTTCCTGATACCCATCCGGAGTAAATACCGTTTGCCGGAGTCGGTTCACCAAGATAGTCAAAACCTGTCCATACATATTCCCCAGCCAGGTAATCTCTTGTGATAACCGTATACCATGCATCACTTGCTTTTGCTCCCCAGCCTACTGCAGAGTAATCATAAGAAGTCAGTTCTTTTTCTGCATTCAAGCTATTGTTTGCGATTGTATCATAAACACCACGGCTGTTTACGCTGGAAGCTGTTTCAGCACCATAAAATGCCCACTCCGGATGTGCATTATGAACTGTGTCATACTGAGAACCGTTACAATAGTTTGCACCTACAACACCGTTATATTTATGAAGACTTCCTGCCATGCTGTAAGAAATGCTGTTTCCGTTTTTCAGGTTGTTGTCACCGATGGTTGCCGGTCTTGTGGAATCCAGTTCAGATGCCATTTTTGCAAGACGTTCTGCCTGTGTAGCATATTCCTGAGTTGCACCGCTGGTTCCTTCCCAAACTTCGTTACCAAGAGACCACATGATGATAGATGCTGCATTGTAATCACGTTTGATCATTGCAGTCAGGTCAAATTCAGACCATGTCATATCTGCAGTTCCGCCAAGGATTGCGTTGTCACTGCCGATTGTCTTTTTGAAGAATCTTGAATAATCATAGCTGTTGCCGTTCTTTGGAGCTACCCAGCCGTCAAATGCTTCTTCAATTACCATCATACCAAGTTCATCACATGCTTTGATCAGTTCTGATGCTGCAGGGTTATGAGTTACTCGGATCGAGTTACATCCCATTTCTTTCAGGATCTTCACCTGGCGTCTGATTGCTGCTTCATGTGCTTCTGCTCCAAGAGAACCCTGATCATGATGCATACATACACCTTTTAATTTCATCGGTTCTCCGTTCAGACTGAACCCTGTACTGCTGTCAAAGTCAAAATAACGGAAACCGTAAGTTGTTTCATAAGTATCTACAACTTCATTTCCAACTTTCACTTCTGTGATCACAGTGTAAAGGTTCGGCTCGTCTACACTCCACAGTTCCGGATTTTCTGCCTGCAGAACTGTTTCGATTTCTGCAGTCTTTCCTGCTTCGATCTTCTGTGCTTTTGTTGTTACTGTACCGATGCTGTCATCTGTATCTTTGACAACGATCGTATGTACTAAAGTTACTTCTTTTGCTGTGCTGCCTGCATTGGCAACCGTTGTCAGTACGTTCATGTTTACCGTACCGTTCTGTTCTGTTTCCAGATCTGGAGTTGAGATCTCTGTTCCGTAAAGATCTACATGTACCGGATCTGTCACTGTGAGATTTACACTACGGTAAATACCACTTCCTGAATACCATCTGCTGGATGGTGTCTGATGATTTACTTTTACAGTAATTACGTTTTCTTCACCGAATTTTACATAATCTGTAATATCAAATGAGAATGATGTGTAGCCATATGGATGAGAACCTACTTTTGTTCCGTTTACCCATACGGTAGAGTCCATATAAACTCCACCAAAGTCGATACGTACTTCTTTCCCTTTTACTTCGTCTGACAAAGTAAAGTATTTTCTGTACCATCCTGTACCGCCCAGAAGGTATGCACTTTCTGCTTCACCAGAGGAAGTGTACTCCTGTTCAATACTGTAGTCATGCGGAAGATTGACTGTTTCCCATCTGGAATCGTCAAATACCACATTTTCTGCTCCGTCAGCCTGACCAAGATAGAATTTCCAGCTAGAATCGAAATTCTGTTCACGTTCTGAAGCACCGTAATTGTTCACATAAACAACTTCTTTGTCAGAACTCATCTGGGTGGCAGCAGTTTTTGCCTCAACTGCGGACATATTGCCGAAGCTGGACATCATGAGGACAGCCGCCATGATCGCTGCGCCTGTCTTTTTGAAAGATTTGTTTCGCATCCCCCTATTTTCCTTTCATTTTTTATTCATATTTGCACTGTTCGTGCATTATGTCATGGTGATTGTAACATATTCTTACAAAAATTTGTAAACTTTTTTAAATTTTTTATGAATTTTTCGTAACAAAGCAAATTTTCCAGAGAATGTTTCATTACTCCATAATTTCTGATCCTTATCGAAATTTTTTTCTCATTGCCTTAACAAAAAAGACCCTCGGAGCATTCTTACTCCCGGATCTTTTTATGGATTCTTTTATTGTTTTCCTGTCGTTCCGAAACCACCTCTGTCCGGTCCATTCAGAACTTCCACTTCATCAAATACAATTTTGGGCTGATGTTCCATGATACGGAACTGACAGATTCTGTCATTGACATGAATCACTGTATCACGCAGTGCATATACCGGCATATGCCACTGATCGTTGTCTCCGCAGTAGCTTTCATCTACTACACCCATATGGTTGGTCTGGATCAGACCGTAGTTTTTATAAGTGCTGCTTCGCGGTACGATATGTGCTTCGTATCCTTCCGGCAGTTTCATAGCAACACCCAATGGAATCAGTGCATATTCTCCGGCTTTGATTTCCATTTCTTTTGCCGCACGCAGATCGATCCAGTCTGATTTTCCGTCAATATAAGTTAATTTATCAATTTTATCTGTAAAATATTTAATCTGAATCTTTGTATTCATCTTTTTTCCTGTACTTTCTTTTTATTTTCTATCTTTCAGCAATGCTGCACCGATCAGGCATGCAGTACTACTGCACCCTGTTTCAGAGATTTCTGTACGTCAATCACTCTTTGATTCGTACTGCCTTTCCACTGCAGTGAAGTATCCTTCTGTTCATAGATAAATTCACCGTCCACCAGCACATCCAGATAAGAGATCAGTTCCAGATCTTTGATCTCTTCCCATAAATAACCGGTATACAGCCACATCGTCTTGGAAGGAAATTTTTCTTTAATTTCTTTGATCAGTTCATACAATTCCAGCCTGGATCCAAGATAAAGAGGATCGCCGCCGCTGAATGTTATTCCGCTGATATAATTCTTATTTAATGCTTCAAATAATTCTTCTTTTGCAGCTGCATCAAAAGGAAGTCCCCCATCCGGATCCCATGTTACCGGATTCTGACATTTTGCACAGCAATGGGAACAGCCTGCCAGCCACAATACAACTCTCAGACCATCACCATTTAACATGTCATCTTTTGTAATATTATGATATCTCATGGTAATTCTCCTTTAATCTTCTTTGCAGTCCAACAGACACTCTCTTAATAAAGTCAGTGCAGATACCACTGCATATTCTCTGACTTTCTGTCGATTGCCTGTAAAATGATATTTTTTGACTTCAGTATGCCCTTTTACACTACATCCAATGTACACCAATCCGGCCGGCTGTTCTTCTGTTCCATCCGGTCCTGCAATTCCTGTTACAGAAAGGCAGGCATCTGCTCCTGCAGTCCTTGCACCGCCTTCTGCCATTTCCAATGCAGTTTGTGAGCTGACCGCTGTATATTTCTCTAATGTATCTTTCTTTACACCGACCATGGATTTTTTCGCTTCATCACAATACGTTACAAAGCTCTGTTTGAAAACATCCGATGCCCCTGCCACATTGACAATTCTTCCGCTGAGCAGTCCTCCTGTGCAGGATTCTACTGCAGTGAGTGTCATATGACGTTCTTTCAGCATCGTAACGATTGTCTCTTCCAAAGTCGTCTGTTTGTCCATCGTATAGACCAGATTTCCAAAACGTTCTTGGATTTTCTTTGCCACAGGATCGATCAATGCCCTTGCTTCATCTCTGTTTTTCGCTTTCGCTGTCAGCCGGATATGTACCTCTCCGGTCTTTGCATAAGTTGCAATGGTAGGATTGGTCTGCCCATCGATCAGATCCAGAATTTCTGTTTCTACTCTGCTTTCTCCCTTGCCGCAGATTTTTATCGTTACAGACTCTAAGATTTCCGGCTGTTTTTTCTCAAGATACGGCACGATTTTCTGTTTCCACATAGAAATCAGCTCATTCGGCGGTCCCGGAAGCATGATTACAATCTTTCCTTCTGCTTCTAAAATAATTCCCGGCGCAGTGCCGTTATCATTGTCAATAACGATAGCACCTTCCGGCACCATTGCCTGTTTCCAGTTATTTTTCGTAATCTCTGAATCTTCTCTGCCGATTCTCTGAAAATAACGGCGGATCAGTTCCATCGAATGTTCATCCGGATATAATGTTTTTCCAAAAACTTCTGCTGCTGTTTCTTTGGTCAGATCATCTTCCGTCGGTCCTAAGCCTCCTCCCAGAAGAATGATATCCGCACGATCCTTTGCAATTCGGATCGTTTCTTTTAATCTTTCCGGATTATCACCCACTACTGTCTGATAATATACCGAAATTCCAAGTCCTGCACATTCCTCTGAGAGAAATGCCGCATTGGTATTTACAATATTTCCAAGTAAAATTTCAGTTCCTACAGAAATCAATTCTGCGATCATTACATTTTACCATCCTTTAATACATTTAAATTCTTCGCTACGTAATCCACCAGTGAAACAACAGTCAGGATCAGAGAAACCCAGATCAGGATGGTTTCGACCATTCTGAATACACTGCCAAAATCAAAGATCAGCACAATGATCATTGCCATCTGGAATACGGTCTTGAATTTGCCCCAATAGCTGGCTGCGATCACGACTCCGTTATCAGAAGCAACCAGACGGAAACCGCTGATAATAAACTCTCGGCTGATAATGATGATGACGATCCATGCCGGAAGTCGTCCCATTTCTACAAAACAGATCATAGCAGCACCTACCAAAAGCTTGTCTGCCAATGGATCCATAAATTTCCCAAAGTTGGTTACCAGATTATATTTTCTTGCAATCTTTCCATCCAGAAGGTCTGTCAGGCTGGCAATGATAAAAATTGCCGCAGCGATCCATTTATCTGCATATCCTGTAATGTCCCATAACATAAATACAACAAAAAATGGGATCATTAATACTCTTAAAATCGTTAATTTATTCGGTAAATTCATCTGCATCTGCAATCACTCCTATCAAATCATAATCCATAGCTCCGGTCACACGAACCTTTACAAAATCACCGGACATCAATGCTTCTCCGGTCTGGATAAAGATATATCCGTCTACCCCCGGTGCATCCTTATACGTACGTCCGATATAAGCCGGCTCATCTGCCACTTTTCCTTCTACCATTACGTAAAGTTCCTGCCCGATCATCTCTTCTGCCAGATCCGCACAAACTTCTGACTGAAGTTCCATGATTTCATCACGCCAGGTTTCTTTTAATTCCTGTTCTACCTGATCTGCAAACTCTGCTGCCGGAGTATCTTCTTCTGCAGAATAGGCGAAGCATCCAAGACGATCAAATTCCATATCATTGACGAACTGCATCATCTCTTCATGGGCTTCCGGCGTTTCTCCCGGAAATCCTGCAATCAATGTTGTACGAAGGGCAATATCCGGAATCGCTTCTCTTAACTGTGCGATTTTATCCATCAGCTGCTGTTTGTTGGTTCTTCTTCCCATACGTCTTAAAATTCCATCATTGCAATGCTGGATCGGCAAATCCAGATAATGACAGATTTTCGGTTCTTCTGCTATGGTACAGATCAGCTCTTCATAGATTTCTTCCGGATAGCAGTACTGAATACGGATCCAGTAAAGTCCCGGAATTTTACATAATTCCCTTAAAAGCTTATGAAGGGATTTTTCCCCATAAAGATCTACCCCGTAAAGTGTCGTTTCCTGTGCCACCAGAATCAGTTCTTTGACACCCTGACTTACCAAATACTTTGCTTCTTCAATCAGCTCTTCCATTGGAACACTTCGGTAAGTTCCACGGATCTTTGGAATGATACAATAAGTACAATGTTTATCACAGCCTTCTGCAATTTTTAAATGTGCATAATGACCGCCGGTTGTCAAAATTCGATGATTTTCTGCTTTCACTAATTTCTGCAGATCATCAAATCTGGTCAGATGCTGTCCTTCCAATGCCTCTGTGATCGCTTCAAAAATATGGTCAAACGATGTTGTTCCCAGTACCGCATCGACTTCCGGAATTTCATCAATGATCTCCTGACGATATCTCTGTGCAAGACATCCTGTTACGATCAACGCTTTACAGTTTCCATCTTTCTTATATTCTGCCATTTCCAGAATCGTCTGAATGCTTTCTTCTTTTGCATCATTAATAAAACAGCAGGTGTTGATTACGATAATCTCTGCTTCCGTTTCATCTTCTGTAAAGGAAAATCCTCTTTTGTTCAATTCGCCAAGCATCACTTCAGAATCTACAAGGTTCTTATCACACCCAAGAGAAATAAATAAAAGTTTCATGCAATCTCCTCTAATTCTATCTTTCTATTCTTCGCTGCCTGATTTCATTTTCAGCGTTTGCCTTCTCTGAAATTCAACACAGCGACGGTTACATTAGCTTTTATAATACAACATCCCGTGTGCGAATGCAACGCAAAATAAAAATGAGAGGTGGTTTCCCACCTCTCAAAATATGCTGATTCGATTTAATTATTTTAATCCGAATACTGCATTTACAGTTGCATCAGAAAGTGCACCTGTTCCGCCAAGTACATAACCGGATGCGATTTCATTTGCTGCCACATAGCCTGCTGCTGCATCTGTTGCACCAT
>CAZRQV010000016.1:0-43924 GCA_964602445.1 uncultured Lachnoclostridium sp. | reverse complement strand
TGTTCTCAGCAATGACACTGTAAAAACAGTATTCAGCTTAGACAGCTTTGGTGAAGCAAAATAATAAATGAAATTTATTTGTCCTTGAGACAAAACGAACGGGGGTCCGGATTTTCCGGAGCCCTGTTTGTGTTTTTGGAAAAGCTATTTTGCATACACCAAATCCTTGCCAGAATAAGAAAAATGCGTTATACTATGTAAATTATGAGACCACTATCAGAGGGGAGACGAGAGAGATGAATTTGGTTACAGTCAAAGAATTATATCGCAATACTGAAAAATATATTGATCAGACAGTAGAAGTAGGCGGATGGGTTCGCAGTGTCCGCGATTCTAAAACATTTGGATTTATTGTTTTGAATGATGGTACATTTTTCGAAACATTACAGGTAGTTTACCATGACACTATGGAAAACTTTGCAGAGATTGGCAAGTTAAATGTAGGTGCAGCAATCATCGTAAAAGGTAAATTGGTAGCAACACCGCAGGCAAAACAGAAATTCGAAATCCAGGCAGAAGAAGTATTTGTAGAAGGTGCATCTGCACCGGATTATCCTCTGCAGAAAAAACGTCACAGCATGGAATTTTTAAGAACGATTACACATTTACGTCCTAGAACAAATACGTTCCAGGCAGTGTTCCGTGTACGTTCTTTATGTGCATACGCAATTCATCAGTTCTTCCAGGACAGAGGCTTTGTCTATGTACACACTCCATTGATCACAGGAAGTGACTGTGAAGGTGCAGGAGAAATGTTCCAGGTAACAACCATGGATTTAAACAATGTGCCGAAAACAGAAGACGGTGCAGTTGATTTCTCACAGGACTTCTTTAATAAACCGACCAATCTGACAGTTTCTGGTCAGTTGAACGGTGAAACTTATGCGATGGCATTTAGAAACATCTATACCTTTGGGCCAACTTTCCGTGCAGAAAATTCTAATACCACAAGACATGCGGCAGAATTCTGGATGATCGAGCCGGAAATGGCATTTGCAGATCTTCAGGACAACATGGACGTTGCAGAAGCAATGTTAAAATACGTGATCCGTTATGTGATGGAAAACGCACCGGAAGAAATGAATTTCTTCAACAGCTTTATTGATAAAGGTCTGATCGAACGTCTGAATGGCGTACTGAACTCAGAATTCGGTCATGTAACTTATACAGAAGCCATCGAATTATTGGAAAAGAACAATGACAACTTTGATTACAAAGTATTCTGGGGATGCGATCTTCAGACAGAACATGAAAGATATCTGACAGAACAGATCTTCAAACGTCCGGTATTCGTAACCGATTATCCAAAGGAAATCAAAGCATTCTACATGAAACAGAACGAAGACGGCAAGACAGTTGCTGCAATGGACTGTCTGGTACCTGGAATCGGTGAAATCATCGGCGGAAGCCAGAGAGAAGATGATTACGATAAACTGGTTGCACGTATGGACGAACTGGGACTGAAAAAAGAAGATTATGATTTCTATCTGGATCTGAGAAAATATGGTTCTGCACGTCATGCAGGATTTGGACTTGGATTTGAACGCTGCGTAATGTATTTAACAGGTATGGGCAATATCCGTGACGTAATTCCGTTCCCAAGAACAGTTAATAACTGCGAATTATAAGAAAACGCAGATGCTAGCTGCAGAAAGGCAACAAAAGTTCTGAAAAAAATCAAAGAAAAACAAACGAGTGTTTGAAAAAGCATACACCTTATGGTAGACTTACCATGAGGTGTATTTTTATGTTGATCATTCATACAGCGGATCTTCATCTGGGGGCAGCTCCGGATGCAGGAGAACCGTGGGGAAAAGAAAGAAAACAGGAAATGTGGGACAGCTTTGAACGGCTGTTAAGTGAAGTTCGGGAAAGAAAGGCAGATCTTTTGCTCATTGCAGGAGATCTTTTTCACAGACCGCCGCTGCTGCGGGAGCTGCGGGAAGTGAATGACCAGTTTGCAACGTTGGGAAAGACAAAAGTGGTGCTGATGGCAGGAAATCATGATCCCATGGGAGAACATTCTTTTTATCAAGGATTTTCCTGGGCGGAAAATGTATTTTTCTTTGACAGCAGAAAACTTCGTTGTGTAAAGATTCCGGAATTAAGGACCGAGGTGTATGGTCTTAGTTATGACAGAAAAGAGATCCGGGAACCTTTGTATGATGAAGCACATCCGGAAGACAACGGATATTATCATATTTTGCTGGCACATGGCGGAGATGAAAAGCACATCCCTTTCCGAAAAGAAAAATTAGAAAAGAGCGGATTTGACTATATTGCCTTTGGACATATCCATAAACCGGGGGTGATCCTGCCGGATCGGGCGGTAATGGCAGGCAGTCTGGAACCGACAGACCATACCTGTGACGGAGTGCATGGGTATGTTCAGGTGGAAGTTTCTTCCAGACATCAGCGGGTTACACTGGTTCCGTTTGCAAAGAGAGAATATCGGAAACTGGAGCTGAAGCTGACAGAGGAAGATACGATGAACGGTCTGTTTCACCGTCTTTTGGGCATCATAGAAGAACAGGGCAGGAACCATATTTATGATGTGATCCTGAAAGGAAAACGGCATGCTTCTCTGGAAATTATGGAAGATAAGCTGAAAAGTGCAGGAAATATCAGAGTGATCCGGGATGAAACAGAACCTTTTTTTGATTATGAGAGATTGAAAAAGGAATATCAGGGAAGTCTGCTGGAACGCTATCTTAATTCGTTCGGAAATTGTGAAGATGACATGGAAAAAAGAGTGCGAAGTATCGGAACAAAGGCGATTCTGGAGGCGATGGAATCATGATCATAAAAGAATTACATTTGAAAAATTTTGGAAAATTTTCCGGAAGAACCTTTTCTTTTACCCCCGGAATCAATCTGATCTATGGCGCCAATGAAGCAGGGAAAACGACGATTTATCATGCTATTGGAGCCATGCTGTTTGGAATGGAACGTAAAAAAGGCAGAGCGGCAAGAAATGACACGTATACAACATATCAGCCGTGGGAGAATAAAACATGGTATGAAGGAACGATGAAGTTTGAGACCGGCGGAAAATGTTTTTGTATTGAGCGGAATTTTTATCAGGGAGAACGTTCCGTCCGGCTTTTTTGTGAGACTGATGGGGAAGAGCTGTCGGTGGAACAGGGAGATCTTCAGATGCTTTTGGGAGAAACCAGCGAAGGACTGTTTTTTAATACAGCTGCAGCAGGGCAGCTGAGGATGAAACCTCAGGAAATCGTTTACAATTATCTGGATCAGTATATTACCGGACTTTGGGAAACCGAAGGGCATGGAAGTGATCTTTCCAAGGCATTAGAACTTTTGGAAAATAAGAAAAAAACACTGGAACGTCAGAAAAAAGTACAGCGGCAGTCGATTGAAAGTCAGATTGCACAAAACGAAGACAGAACAGAGATGATCGAAAAAGATATTCGGGAGTTTCAGCAGCAGTTGGATCATCTGCAGCAGCAGAGTGCAAGGCTGAAACAGGAAAAAACAGAAAAAAAACGAGGAATTCTGGCACGGTTTTTCCGATGGCTGCTGAGGCTGTTTCGCAGAGAGATCACAGATTTAAAAGAACAGCAGAAAAAGGAAGAATGGAGAAAATTAAAAGAAAAAGAGGCATTTCTTTTGGATCTTTTGGGAGAAAAGGAAAGCAGAAGAGAAGAACTGCTTCTGGAAAAAGAAGAATTCTATCGGCAGCTTCATGAAATTTCCAAATCAGATGAGATTATAGCGGTGGAAATGGCCATGGAAAGGCTCCGCAGTCTGTCTGGAGACGGGCGGGAAGAGATTATGAACCGTCTGCAGGCAAAAGCATCTGCAGTTCTAAAATGCATGACTGAAGGAAAGTATAAAAAAGTGCTGTTTTCCAGAGAACAGGAGCCGGAAGTCTGGGATGGAAGCAGAAAATTAAGTATGTTTCAGGTAAGCACCGGCTGTCAGGATCAGATCTATCTGGCTGTCAGAATTGCGCTTCAGGATCTGTTTTTTGAAGATGAGACGATGCCGTTGATGTTTGACGATGCCTTTGTATATTTTGACGAAGAACGTCTGGAACGGATTTTAGGTTATCTTTCCAGTATTGGAAGACAGGTGCTGATCTTTACCTGTCACTGCAGGGAATTTCAGATTTTGGAAAAATCAGGGATTTTTTTTGGAAAGATTACGTTGAAATAAAATGAAGTTTGGAATGGGAATGAGAAGAATTTCTTTTGGAAAAATTAACGTTTAAAATCCTCCGTAGTGGATTGTAGCGGGGAAGAAAAAGTGTTATACTTTTCAAACATGCATTTAAGTACGAATTTTTTGCGGCATGGAATGCAGAAGGATGAAAAACTGCAGAGGGCCTGTGTGACCGGATGCAGGGACAGTTAGATAAATGGAGTGATAAAGATGAACATAGAGGAAACGCATACACACGTTGCAGAGGACGGTACCGTTTACGAGCATACCCATCAGGAGCATACCCATATTCACGCGCATGACCACGGGCACGATCACGGTCACGGACATACCCATGAGAATACAAAGGCGGTTTTAAATCGGCTTTCCAGAGCCATCGGTCATCTGGAGTCGATCAAGCGGATGGTAGAAGACGGAAGGGACTGCAGTGAAGTACTGATCCAGTTGTCTGCAGTGAAATCAGCGATTAATAATACCGGAAAAGTGATCTTGAAAGATCATATTGAACATTGTATGGTAGACGCGGTAGAATCCGGAGATCATAAAGCCATTGAAGAACTGACGGAAGCCATTGAGCGGTTTGTGAAATAAATGATTCCTAAATCAGGATAGGATCAAAGTGGTTTTGCAAACAGAATTTTGGGAATTCTACCAACGTAACAGAAGCTTGTGAACAGTATCCAAACTATCTTGTGCAAAATCACGAAAAGAAGATTGGGTATTGAAAACATAGGTGGATTCTACTATACTGATACTACATCTTGTGGTTTTGAGCTAAAAAACAGGTAAAAAATTTCAAGATATTGTAAGGGAGAATCGTATGATTTATGTGATAAAAAAAGATGGAACAAGAGAAAAATTTAATGTAGAAAAGATCATCAATGCAGTAAATAAGTCTGCAAACCGTATTCTTTATACATTTACAGAAGATGAAAAAAGACATATCTGTGATTTCGCATTTTCCAAAGCAGAATCCTTAGGAAAAGAGAATATTGATATTCAGGATATGCATAATATTGTCGAAGGCGCACTGGAGCAGGTCAATCCGGCGGTGGCCAGAAGTTATCGTGATTATCGTAACTATAAAAAAGACTTCGTTCATATGATGGATGATGTATATACAAAGAGTCAGTCCATCCGTTATATCGGAGATAAGAGCAATGCCAATACAGACAGTGCATTGGTAGCGACCAAACGAAGCCTGATCTTTAACGAGCTGAATAAAGAACTTTATCGGAAATTTTTTATGAACCGCAACGAACTGCAGGCATGCCGTGACGGTTATATTTATATTCACGACCAGTCAGCACGACTGGATACGATGAACTGCTGTCTTTTCGATGTGGGAAGCGTGCTGAAAGGTGGCTTCGAAATGGGAAATGTCTGGTATAACGAGCCAAAGACACTGGATACCGCATTTGATGTCATGGGTGACATTATCTTAAGTACCGCAGCACAGCAGTACGGCGGTTTTACGGTTCCGGAAGTGGATAAGATTTTAGGACCGTATGCAGAAAAGAGCTATCGGAAATACAAAGAAGAATTTAAAAAGTTTGCAGATCCGGCCTGGGAAGGTGTGGAAGAACGTGCAGAACAATATGCACTCAGCAAAGTCAGACGAGATTTTGATCAAGGCTGGCAGGGCATTGAGTATAAGCTGAATACCGTGGGTTCTTCCCGTGGAGATTATCCGTTTGTTACAGTAACCTTAGGGCTTGGAACAGAAAAATTCGAAAAAATGAGCAACATTTCCCTGCTTCGTGTTCATAAAGAGGGTCAAGGAAGAGAAGGTAATAAAAAGCCGGTATTGTTCCCGAAAATCGTATTTTTATATGATGAAGAAATTCACGGACCTGGAAAATGCTGTGAAGATGTTTTTGAAGAAGGGGTGGACTGTTCTTCTAAGACCATGTATCCGGACTGGCTGTCTATGAGCGGAAAAGGATACATTTCCAGCATGTACAAGCGCTATAAAAAAGTAATCAGTCCGATGGGCTGTCGTGCATTTTTAAGTCCTTGGTACGAACGAGGCGGTATGCATCCGGCAGATGATCAGGATGTGCCGGTATTTGTAGGAAGATTTAATATTGGTGCAGTCAGCCTTCATCTTCCGATGATTCTTGCAAAATCCAAATCAGAAAACAGAGATTTTTATGAAGTTTTGGATTATTATCTGGAAATGATCCGACAGCTTCATATCCGTACTTATGAATATCTGGGCGAAATGCGTGCTTCTACCAATCCGCTGGCGTATTGCGAAGGCGGATTCTATGGCGGACATTTACAGCCGGGAGAAAAGATCAAACCGTTATTAAAAACGGCAACTGCATCCTTCGGAATTACTGCATTGAATGAATTACAGGAACTTTACAACGGCAAATCAATCCGGGAAGACGGTCAGTTTGCTTTAGATGTTCTGGAATATATTAATAAAAAGATCAATCAATACAAAGAAGAAGATGGAAATCTGTATGCTATTTACGGAACTCCGGCAGAAAGTTTATGCGGACTTCAGATTGAACAGTTCCGTAAAAAATACGGTATCATTGAAGATGTATCTGATAGACCATATGTCAGCAACAGCTTCCACTGTCATGTAACAGAACAGATGACACCGATCGAGAAGCAGGATTGCGAGGGCAGATTCTGGGAACTTTGCAACGGCGGCAAAATCCAGTATGTCAGATATCCGATCGGTTATAACAAAGATGCCATCCGTACCCTGATCCGCAGAGCAATGGAACTTGGATATTATGAAGGTGTGAATTTATCGCTGGCATATTGTGACGATTGTGGATATCAGGAGCTGGAAATGGATGTGTGTCCAAAGTGCGGTTCCAAAAATCTGACCAAGATCGACCGTATGAACGGATACCTTTCTTACAGCAGAGTTCATGGGGATACCCGTTTGAATAAAGCCAAAATGGCCGAGATTGCAGAACGCGTCAGCATGTAGCTTTTATAAGCACCATCCCATGCCCCTATTTGTGCTCCGCAGGGCGTCGTAAAACAGGGGACAGGAGCCTGCGCAGCGTTACAGCACCCATAAGATGGTGTAACTGTTAAATAGAAAAATGAACAGAAAAATGAATTTTACGAAAAAGTATATTTTATGAAAAACTCCACATCCTAAGAAAAAAGGATGTGGAGTTTTTTTATGGATTATGGAAAAGCATTTATCGTGGGAGGAATCCTCTGTGCCTGTGTGCAGATTCTGATGGAAAAGACCAAATTACTGCCGGGAAGAATCATGGTTCTTTTGGTCTGTACCGGAGCAGTGCTTGGATTTCTTGGAATTTATCAGCCGTTCGCAGAGTTTGCGGGAGCAGGAGCCACGGTGCCTCTTCTGGGGTTTGGCAATACGCTCTGGAAAGGAATGAAGGAAGCCATTGAACAGGATGGATTTTTAGGACTTTTTCGGGGCGGGTTCACTGCCAGTGCGGCAGGAATCAGTGCAGCACTGATCTTTGGGTATCTGGCAAGCGTAATCTTTCAGCCAAAAATGAAAAAATAACAGGAAGCCTGTGACTGTAAAATGTCATGGGCTTTACTTGTGTCAAACGGCGAATATTGGTATAATAAACAGCAGAAAAAATGTGAATTTACATAGATAAGGATAGTTATGACAGATCAGACAACCATGCTCCGGGAGATCATTGAGGAGCATTCCGAGCGAATTAAAAATATGAAAAAATATTACCCATATTTCAGATTGGCAGAAACTTCGCTGTCCCAATATAAAGAGGGACAATATTCCAATCTGGATATGGGTTACATTACGTTGGCGGTCATTCGTTTTTTCATTGAAGAAAATAATTTTAAAGAAAAAGATGTAACCTATCAGGAATATTACGTTTTTTTGAAGGAACTTTTGAAACGAGATTTTCAGCTGGAACTGGAAAAAGAAGAAGAGCAGGAACTGATCGCATTTCTGTTTGATAAATTGAAAAATGAAGGAAAACCATTCTGTTTCGAGTATTATGATCCGATAGATCATAAACATAAAACCATGCGGAGCCGTTTTCTGGACAGCAGGATTGAAGAGGGTGTTGTTCATTACTTTATTACAACAGATGCCATTGAGTTTTATCTGGATACCAAAGAGATCAAAGAAGAAAGCACCATTAATGTAGAACAGCTGCTTTTGGAAAAAATGATCAACAGTCAGAATTTCCGCGGCGGAACGGAAGTGGTGCGAAGAATCAATCACGAAGTGGGACGGCTCATGCGGCGGAAAAATGAAGTGTTAGGCTTATTAAGCTATGATGTGTTTGCCGGGGTAGAAGAGTTTGAAAAATTCATGGGAAGCACCATGCGGTGGTTTCAGGAAGAACAGAAACTTTTTAAACGAAACAGTGAACTGATCCATAAAGCATTGGAACGTGCGGAAATGGATGGAGCGCAGGGAGATTATCAGAGCCGGTATTATCAGGCCATCGATGAGATCTACCAGCTGGAACTGGAATTGAAAAGAGCCATTGCAAAACATAGTGAACTTTTGAGTGCCTGTACGGCATTACAGAAAAAAGTCGGTGAGCTGGTTGCTAAATCCAAGTTTTCGGCATTGAGAAGATCTCTGGATTTCAAAAAAATGGGACAGCGGCTGATGGAACGGGATCGGGCAGATCTGCTGGAAGTTCTGATCCTGCCTCTGCTGGATGTTTTTCCGGGAAAAACACTGAATCTGGGACGGTTGGATGATCTTTTGATGGTTAATCCGGAAAAAGAGGAGACGGTGGAAGCGGTATCCGAAGGAGAAGAACAGGCATATGTTTATGAAGATGAGATCGAAGATGCCAGAATCCAGAAAAATTATATTCTGTTGTTTGAAAATCTTTTGAAAACATTGGAAAAAAGGAAGTGTCTGACGCTGAAGGAATGGCAGGAACAGCTGATTGAACAATTGGGAAAAGAATTGCTGTGTAATGCAGATTATTATTCTTTTCTGGTGCATCTGACCCAGAAAAAGGAATATCAGATAGGAAAGATGATCGAGAAACCGGATACATTTCTGGAAGAAGCGGTCAGAGTATTTTTAGAAGAACAGAAACAGTATGAAGCTATGAAGATTGAATTGGAGATGCTTCCGGAAGAAGAACTTTTTTTGACGGAGCAGATGTCTGTGACAAATTTTGTCATCAGTTCTAAAGAAATCATGGCAGAGATACCTTAGAGAAAGGAAATAAACGTGGAAAACAGAAATCTGGAAAAAGCATTGGAACTGATCTCGGATTTGATTCAGGGAGAAGAAAATCCGGTGCTTTATGAAGAATACAGCGCCAATTCGGAGGTTTATAAAATGACTTCCCTCATTGCAGAGAAATTAGGGCTTTGTATTTATGAATATCAGAATCATTTATATATGACCAGCGGAGAACGCAATCGGGTGTTTGGATTTACCAATGAAGAATTAAAAAAGACCATTGGTGTGCGTCTGAACAGGGAATTGTATCTTTGCTATTACATTATTTATACGATTATGCTGCAGTTTTATCAGGATTCTGCTACTTACAGTTATATCGAATATATCAAGATTGATGATGTGATCTGCGGCGTAGATCAGGGACTGACAGGAATCGTATCTCAGATGGACGTGCTGGTGTTAAGTGAGATCGAGGAAAATTCTTTCCGGACGCTGGCATTAATGTGGGAAGATCTACCGATGATCACGACGGAGGAGTCCAGTGTGCGGAGAGCAGCCAGAAATTCCAAGATTGGTTATGTAAAAATGGTAGTGAATTTTATGGTAAGCCAGCGTCTGCTGCTGGAAGCAGAAGAACGATATTATCCTACGGAACGTTTTCGTGCTTTGATCGAAAATTATTATACAGAGCATCAAGGAAGGCTCTATGAATTATTCAATGGAAAGGAGGAAGCATAATGCCGCATATTAACAGAATCCGTGTCAACAATGTAAAATATAATTTCGGTACCCAGTATTATGATGATTTTGTCCTGCGTTTTTCCGGAAAAAATACCATCTACGATCTGGCAAACGGCGGCGGGAAAAGTGTACTCATGCTTCTTCTTTTGCAGAATTTGCTGCCGAACTGTACCTTAGATGAAAAACAGCCTATTGAGAAGCTGTTTCGTTCCGGCAACGGAAATACCACCATTCATTCTCTCATCGAATGGAAATTAAATCCGTGTCATGTGAAGAACGGTTTTCAATATATGACCACAGGGTTTTGTGCCAGAAAATCCAGAGGCAGTGCCGGAGAGGAAAGCACAGCTTCTTCAGACAGAGCATCCATCGATTATTTCAATTATTG
Organism: uncultured Lachnoclostridium sp.; assembly: GCA_964602445.1. Lineage (GTDB taxonomy): Bacteria > Bacillota > Clostridia > Lachnospirales > Lachnospiraceae > HGM12587. Next base: position 33,467 of record CAZRQV010000016.1, on the reverse strand, counting down.
TATTTTTTATCGTCAGTTTAATGACAACGATCTGAAAAATCTTCCCTTGTCCAATGGAAAAGAACGGATTACGTATTTGGGACTTCGTTCTTATCTTCAGGAACTGGAAAAGAAAAATTTTTATGTGGAAGTGAAGATTTTTGACCGAAAGGGAGATTATCAGCGGTTTATCAGTCAGTATGGTCTTTTTGAGAGTGAATGGGAGATCATCCGTGGAATCAATAAGACCGAAGGACATGTACGAACCTATTTTGAAACCAATTATCGTACCACCCGAAAAGTGGTAGAGGATCTGCTGATCGAGGAAATCATCGAGAAATCCTTTTATCATAAAGCGGGTACAGACAGAGAATCCGGAAAAATGGCCGATACGCTGCTGGAACTGAAAGATCAGCTGGTGCTGCTGGCAAAGAAGAAAAATGAGATTCATTATTATGATCGTCAGATTGAACTTTTGAGTGAATTTGCAGCAAGAGTGGGAAGCCTTCAGGGAATGTATCTGAAGAAAAAAGGTTTGGAAGATCAGTTGATAAAAACATATCATACCACATTGCAGCGCCGCACACAGAAAGAACATGCCCATGAAGTGCTGGTGGAAAAAGAAGAAGTATGGAATGAAAAAAGAGTAGAAACTGCCCGCAGAATTGATACGGCAGAAATTGAAAAGAAAGAACATCAGTTACATACGCTGGAAGATGATCTGAAAGAGAAGGAGAATGAACTCCGGCAGATTGCAGCGGTCAGTGAACGGAAGAAAAGGGAACTGGAAGAAAGGGAATGTGACAATCATTACCTGAATTATCTGGAATATGAAAAAGAATATTTGACAGCAAGAAAGTCTGTGGAAGCGATTTTGGAAGGCGGTGATACGCTGGAAGAAGATCTGTTTGCCATGGCAAATGAATTGCGGGATCTGACGGAGACACAGCAGCAGGAACTGGCAGCGGAAATCGCAGAACTTCAGGAAGATGCAGAGCAATTAGAAGAAGAACGAAGCGAAACAGAGAAAACCGAAAAAGAACTGTCCATTAAAGTGCAGGTTTTAGAAGATACCATCGGAAAAGCAGAAGAGAAGGCTGCCATGGTGACAGAACAGATGAATGTTCTTGCAAGGCAGGAAAATCTGCTGTTCCTTTCCAATCTGACAGAACAGTGTGCGCAGGCATCTGCGGAAACTATGACACAGGAAAAACGCCAGCGTCAGCTTCGCCAGCGTCTGGAGGACTGTGGAAAAGAACTTTACGGAGCGAAGATCCAGAATCAGATTTTCCAGAAAGAAGAACGCAGGATCACAGCCCAGCTGGAAGAGCTGAATCAGGAGCTTGGAAAGCACAGAGAACAGAAAGATCGTATGGATCAGCTGATCTCAGTGTATGGCGGAACATTTGAATCGGTAGAAAATATTTTGTTCCAGCAGCAGAAAGAATTGATCCGGCGACAGCAGGAACATATGGAAGAAAAGCGAAATCTGCAGGAAAAGCTGGAAGCGGTTTCAGAAGGGATTCCGGTACCACAATCTCAGGCACTTTCGCTGTTTTTAGAAGATATCGTCAGATATTACGACGAAAAAGCAGTTTCCGGCTATGAGTATTTGAAGTGCAGGGAATCTGAGGAACGGGAGCATCTGCTGGAACGTTACCCGATGCTTCCTTATGCGGTGCTTACCTCCGCAGAGCTGGAAACGATTCGGACGGACAGTAAATTTAAAGAAAAAGAATTTGGAAATATACTGATTCCGGTAATTTCTGTCCATGCATTGGAAAGGGAAAAAGAACTGACAGATGAAACAGCGCTGATCTTTGCCGGAAAAGTGCCGGATCAGGAAAAATTAAAGAAGCAGCTGGAACAGTTGGAAAATGCACTGGCGAAAGAATATGAACAGGAACGGATTCTGAAACAGGATTATGATTTTGTACAGCAATATCTGCAGCAGTGTATGGAACATGAGATAAAACAGCAGTCTTATGAGCTGTTAAAACAGCAGTGGAAACAGCAGCAGGCAGAATGGGAAGAAAATTCAGCGAAGATTCGTGAACTGGGAGAACAGGAAGAAGCACTGAAACAGGAATGGGCAGAACGAAACCGGTCCTGGGAAGAAGCGAAGACTCATTTGCAGGTACTGCAGAAATTATCCGAGCTGGAAGAACAGAGACAGGAAGCTGAGACAGAAGGAACAGATGCCCGTATTCAGTGTATCCGAACAAAAGAAGAGCATGAAATGCTTCAAAATTCCAGACAAAATACAGAGGAAACGCTGACTGCACTGTACCATCGTCTGGAAGCGAAACGGCAGGAATTAAAACGAATTCTTTCCGGAAGAGAACTTTTTCAGGGATACGTATCAGAGAAAACATATCCGGCTACCGGATGGTCTTATAAAGAACTGGAAACTGCATTTCATGGAAAGAAGACAGCTTATGAACAGAAAAATGCAGATATTGCAGATAAACAAAAGCTGGCAGTTTCTTATGAAAAATCCATGGAGCAGCAAAAAGAACAGCTGCAGCTTCGGGGAAAATCTCCGGAAGCCATGGCAGAAAAAGCAAAAGAACAGGGATGTATCCGTACGGAGATGGAACAGCTGCTGATCCTGAAAAAAGAAGTGTTTGAGGTGGAAAACCGCCAGGTGCTGCTGGAAAATGAAAAAAGAGCACTGGAAGCCGGTGTTCACCGGATGGTAGGAAGCATTCAGCAGGCAAAACAGGCAGCAGAAGAAAAATACGGGGAAACCGCTCCTCTTGGAATTGCTGCGGAACAGTTGGAAGCTTTTGTGAAAGCTCAAAAAGAACAGCTGAAAACCTTGGAAGAAGAGCTGAAACAGGGACAGAAGCAGATGAGGGAGCTGGAAGAACAGTGTTATGCTTTGAAGGCGATGGCTCAGGATATGGAACGAATGATGAACAGTTCCGGAATCGTTCCGGGAGAAATCCAGGAATGTCTGGAAACGGGACAGTCATTAAAAGAGCAGTATGAGCAGCTTCGCAGTGCCTATGAAAAAATCGTAGCAGAAGAACGAAAACGTCTGGAAGGAGTCGGGCAGGAAAAACAGCAGCTGACAGATACCTTAGAAAAGATGGGGGCGTATGAACTGGCGAGAGAAATCCGTGCAAATCTGACGGCACCTGAGAATGAAACGCAGATCAGGGAACAGATGGAAGCCTTAAAGAAAGTGACAGAATGCTTGGAACTGGAAAAGAGCAGGATCGGAAAAGACATGGATTCTCTTCAGGAATTAAAAGATCAGTTTGAAGCACAATGTCTGCAGAACTGTCTGAATATGAAAGAAGAACTTGACCGTCTGCAGAAACTTTCCAGAATTTCCATGGATCAGCAGATGATCTCGATGATCACGCTGCAGATTCCATATATTAAAGAAGAACTTTACGGCAGTGCCATGTCGGCATACATTGATGATATTATCAATCAGGTGGAACTGTATGATACCCAGGCACAGAGATTGGAATATATTCGCAGCAGACTGGCCTTTAAACGTCTGTTTTCCGTAATCGTAACCAATATGGATGCGATCCGTCTGACTCTTTATAAACGGGAACGCATGAAAGAACAGAGCCGTTACCTGAAATATGAAGAAGCGGTAGGAAGTACCGGACAGTCTCAGGGAATTTATATTCAGTTTCTGGTGGCGATCATCAATTATATTTCCAGCATCAATTCCGGAAATGCAGATCCTTTGGAATTAAAGAAAGTGATCTTTATCGATAATCCTTTTGGGGCGGCAAAAGATATTTATATCTGGGAACCGATCTTTAAACTTTTAAAGGCGAACAATGTTCAGCTGATCGTTCCGGCTCGTGGAGCTACACCGGCGATCACAGGTCATTTTGAAGTCAACTATATTTTGGGGCAGAAACTGATCGACGGAAGACAGCAGACGGTAGTTGTGGATTACCGCAGTCAGACCGAAGAAAAAGAACTGGAATACGCGGCATTAAATTACACACAGGAGATGCTGTCATTTCAATAGCAGAACGATAAAAACAACGTCGGAAGGGGCAGTTTGTTTATCTTGTTTCTCAAGTGGAACTATGCTAAACTGAATGATAGATGTGATGTCGGAGGAGGTTCGGAGATCTTCGGCAGAAAAGAAAAACATAAGATTTTATGATGAGGTGAATGCTCTTGGATAAATATGAATATAGAATTAAACTGGGGCAGATCGAAAAACTGGCAGGAAGAAAAGATTATGTGACAGCAGCGGAAATTGCAGACGGAATTGACTGGAGAAAAGTAAAAAATGTAAATACACTTTTTATGATCTCGGATATTTATGAAGCAACAGATCGTCTGGAAGACTGTTATGAAATCTTAAATATGGTGTATGACCGTTCATATACCGGAAGAAGAGCGGTTTATCGTCTGACGGAAGTTGCAACAAAAATGCATGAATTTGAGGAAGCCATCGATTTGTATAAAGAATACGTAAAGATTGCTCCTCATGATCTGGGAAGATATATTCTGAAATACCAAATCTACAGGGAAAGAGGATCTTCCGTAGAAGATCAGATCGAAGTTCTGAAAGAATATAAAAGCCATGAATACAATAAAAAGTGGGCGTATGAGCTGGCATGTCTTTATGAAGAAGCAGGACAGATTCAGAAATGTATCGAAGAATGTGACGAACTGATCCTGTGGTTCGGCAACGGTGAATACGTGATCAAAGCACTGGAATTAAAGCGTAAATATCAGGAACTGACCGCTGCACAGCAGGAAAAATACGACCAGCGTTTTGTGCAGACAGAGCCGGAAGCAGAAGAAACAGAAACTGCGGAAGAAGAAGTCAATGCTGCACAAGAACCGGCAGAAGAAGTTTCGGAAAAAGCGGTGATCGATGATACGCCGCAGATTTCGGTGATCAATACCAATAAATTCAGTACGATGAATCTGCAGGCAGAGCTTGCCAAGGGTGTTCAGGATGTTTTTGATCAGGAACCGGAAGAGGGAAGCGAAGAAACGGCAGAGACGGAAGAATTTCTGAAAACCGGAGAGTTAGAAGAACTGGAAAAAGCTGCCAAAGCAGAAAAAAGTTCAGAACCGGAAACAGTTTTAGAAGATACAGAAAATAAGACAGAAGAACCGGTGGAAGCATCTGCGATAGAACTTCCGGAAACAGAAGAAACATCGGATGAAATTGTGATCTCAGTGGAGTTCACGGATCAGGAAGCGGAAAAAACGCCGGAACCTGTTTTGGAACCGGAAGACGTTTTGGCGGAACCGGAAGATTCGGAAGCAGAAAAAGAAATTGAAGAAAGACAAAATTTGAAGCCGGAAACTGACGGTCAGCTGGTGGATCTGTTTGATCCGGACATGAGCGATGAAGATTTTCTGAATCTGCCGATCACAGGGCAGATGACGGTGGGAAAAGTCATTGCTGCATGGGAAGCAAGAAAGCACTGGACAAAACCTGCAGATCTTGTTTCAGAAGAAGTTTCGGAAGAGCCGGAAAAACAGACTGTTTCCGTAGAAACGGGAGAAATTACCAGTTTTTTGAAAGATTTTATTCCAAGTACTCCAAAAGAGACGGAGGAAGCGGAAGAAGAAATTGAAGTTTCGGAAGAAACGGCAGAAGAAGAAACCTTTACAGAACCAGAAGAAGTGGCGGAAGAAGCGCCGATGGGAACGATCGAAGATGATTTGCCTCAGGACATTGAGGAAGCAGAAGAATCGGAAGAGCCATTTTTGGAACATCTGGAAAAAGTATTGGAAGAGGCTGTACTGCCGGATTCCGGTATGATGCAGGAAGAAGAAAGCAAGGAGCCGGAAGAGCGTGTGACAGAGCCGGAAACAGCCGATGAAACGGAATCAGAAGAACAGGAAACGGAAGAAGACGTAAGCCAGAATACTGCTTCCATGCTGTACGCCATCGAACGGGTGCTTGCACAGGAAATCTCCTCGTCAGAAGTGTCCGGAAAGCATCTGACGGAAGAACAGGAGAAGATTTTTGCCTACTTTACTTTGGTAGACGGCATGAAAAAACAGCTGCTGAAATTGCTGGAAGAAGAAAAAAACTATGCAGGAAAGACCGATTCCAAGGAAGGAAATCTGATCATTACCGGACATCCGGGAAATGGAAAGACAACCCTTGCTATTGACATTGTAAAAGTATTTCAGAAGCAGCGTCATGTGAAAGGCAGTAAGATCGCAAAAGTGACCGGCGATGGACTGAATAAAAAAGAACCGGCCGAAGTGGTAAAAAAACTGGGCGGCGGTGCACTGATCATTGAACGTGCAGGCAGTCTGAATCAGGAAACCGTAGAAAAACTGTCAGACGTAATGGAAGGCATGACAGAGGGAATGCTGGTTATTTTGGAAGATGATAAAGAAGAGATTGGCAGACTTTTGGAGAAAAATGTTGGTTTTGCACAGAAATTTAACCGCACAGTAAATATTCCGATTTTTTCCAATAATGAGCTTGTTTCCTTTGGAAAATCTTATGCGGAAGAAAATGAATATTATTTTGATGAAATGGCAGTGCTGGCACTGTATGACTGTATCGGAGTCCGTCAGACATCAGAGCATGTAGTCAATGTTGCAGAAGTAAAAGAAATCATTGATGAAGCCATTGCTCACGCAGAGAAAAAACGGAAAAAACTCTTTGCAAAACTTTCTAAAAAACGTATTGATGAATACGGAAATAAATTATTATTAGAAGAAGATTTTGAATTTTGATCATTCCAAAGACAGAAGGAAAATATATCATAGGGGGATGTTGTTATGGCAGCCAAAAAGAAAAATGTTACCGTACAGGAAGAAATGACCTGTAAAGTTTCAGATTGGGATCAGTACCTGTTTGGACAGGGAACACACTATGAAATTTACAAAAAGCTGGGTGCACATCTGACAAAGAGAGAAGGAAAAGCAGGAACGTATTTTGCGGTCTGGGCGCCGCGGGCGAAATCCGTCAAACTGATCGGAAGTTTTAACAGCTGGGACGGAACGGAGCATGAAATGACCCGATTAGAACCGCTGGGAATTTATGAACTGTTTGTGCCGGGTGTCGGGGAAGGTGAAACTTACAAATATCTGATCGAAGGGGCAGACGGAAATCTGCATTATAAAGCGGACCCATATGCGGTTCACGCAGAAATGCGTCCGGGAACTGCATCTAAAGTTGCAAACATTGATTACAAATGGAAAGACAGCAAGTGGATGGAAGAGCGCAAAGAAAAAGATACGAACAAGATGCCGCTGTCCATTTATGAAGTTCATCCGGGTTCCTGGAAAAAACATGCAGTAACAGAAGAAAACGAAGACGGTTTTTATACGTATAACGAACTGGCAGAAGAACTTGTCAGTTATGTAAAAGAGATGGGATTTACCCATGTAGAGCTGATGGGAATCGCAGAGCATCCGTTTGACGGATCCTGGGGATATCAGGTTACCGGTTATTATGCACCGACTTCCCGTTATGGAACACCAAAGCAGTTTAAACATTTGATCGATACACTGCACAAAAATAAGATCGGTGTTATTTTAGACTGGGTACCGGCACATTTCCCAAGAGATGCGCATGGACTTGCTAATTTTGACGGAGCACCGTTATATGAATATCCGGATCCAAGAAAAGGGGAACATCCGGACTGGGGAACAAAGATCTTTAACTACGAAATGAATGAGATCAAAAACTTCCTGATCGCCAATGCCCTTTACTGGGTGGAAGAATACCATATCGACGGTCTGAGAGTTGATGCAGTAGCATCAATGCTCTATCTGGATTACGGAAAATCAGACGGTCAGTGGGTAGCCAACAAATACGGCGGAAATCATAATCTGGAAGCCATTGAATTTTTCAAACATCTGAATTCCTGTCTTCTGGGCAGAAATCCGGGCGCGATCATGATCGCAGAAGAATCTACTGCATGGCCGAAAGTGACAGAAAAACCGGAATATGACGGATTGGGATTTACTTACAAATGGAATATGGGCTGGATGCATGATTTCTTAGAATATATGAAACTGGATCCGTATTTCAGAAAGAATAATCATAATAAAATGACCTTTGCGGTCAGCTACATGACCAGTGAAAACTATATTTTGGTGCTTTCCCATGACGAAGTAGTTCATTTGAAATGTTCGATGATCAACAAAATGCCGGGATATCCGGATGACAAATTTGCCAATTTAAAAGCTGGCTATGCGTTTATGATAGGACATCCGGGGAAGAAACTGTTGTTTATGGGACAGGAGTTTGCCCAGTATCAGGAATGGAGTGAAGCAAGAGAGCTTGACTGGTATTTGTTAGGAGAAGAAAAACATCGTCAGATGCAGGACTGGGTCAAAGAGCTTCTGCATATTTATAAGAAACATCCGAGCCTGTATGAACTGGATCGCAGCCATGATGGTTTCCAGTGGATCAACGCAGATGATGCTGACAGAAGTATTTTCAGCTTCGTACGTTACGATGAAAAGAAAAAGAAGAGTCTGCTTTTCGTCATGAATTTCACTCCGATGGAGCGACCGGATTATCGCGTAGGGGTACCGAAGAAAAAACAGTACAAGCTGCTTTTGAACAGTCACGAAGACCGATTCGGCGGAAATGATATTGTAGAAAATAGAGAAACCGTGTATAAAGCAGTGAAGGGAGAATGTGACGGCCAGCCGTATTCCATCTCTTATCCGCTGCCGCCATATGGAACTGCTGTATTCGAATTTTAATTAAAAACAGAAACTTACAAGAGGCGCAGAAACTGCGCCTCTTGTGTTGTTTTCGGTGCGGGATCCTGTTTGGAGGAGTCGGGAGTAAACATGGAGATCAGAAGAACAAGAAGAACGATTCCAAGAAGAAGAAAAATGCCGGTATAGATCAGTTCTTTCAGGTGAATGACGAAAATTTTTGTTTTTGAGCTCAAAATAAATTCCCCCGGAAGTTATTTTCTAAATCATATGAAGAAAAGCAAAAATTATGCACAAAAAAAATCAAAAAAACACTTCCTTTTTTCGCCTTTGTGCATTAATATATATAATAGTTTAGGAGACCCAAAAATATTTCACTTGAATTTTGCATAAAAAACAGAGACAAAATTTGTACAAAAAGAGAAGAAAAAAGAAGAGAAGGGGAAAGGTAGATATGATATCAAATCAGATCCTGCAGAGCACAATCGAAGGTTTAAAAGGAATTGCAAGAATCGATCTGTGTGTGCTTGATGCAGAAGGAACAGTATTAGCATCCACGTTTAGAGAACAGGAAAATTTTACAAATGTTGTAGAACCATTTATTGATTCCCCGGCAGACAGTCAGGTGATTCGTGGATATCAGTTTTTTAAAGTGTTTGATGAAAACCAGCTGGAATATATCCTGGTAGCAAACGGCGGAAGTGAAGATGTTTACATGGTAGGAAAAATTGCTGCTTTTCAAATCCAGAATTTACTGGTAGCATATAAAGAGCGGTTTGATAAGGATAATTTCGTGAAAAATCTGCTGCTGGACAACCTGCTGTTAGTTGACATTTATAACAGAGCCAAAAAACTGCATATTCCGACCGATGTAAAACGTGTCGTATTTATCGTGGAAACAGTCCGTGAAAAAGAAAACAATGTCATGGAAAGTGTCCGCGCGATGTTTGGCGGAAAAAACAGGGATTTCATTACAGCGGTAGACGAGAAAAATGTCATTATCGTAAAAGAACTGCTGTTAAGCGACACTTATGCAGAAATCAATAAACTGGCCAAAACGATCAGAGATACGTTGACTGCCGAAGGAATGAAAGGCGTTCATGTAGCGTACGGAACGATCGTAGGAGAGTTAAAAGACGTTTCGCGTTCTTATAAAGAGGCAAAGATGTCCTTAGGTGTAGGACGTATCTTCTTTGAAGAACGGGATGTGATCGCTTATAATACCTTGGGAATTGGACGACTGATCTATCAGCTGCCGATTCCGTTGTGTAAGATGTTCATCAGAGAAATCTTTGATAACAAATCTCCGGATGATTTTGATGAAGAAACATTGGCAACGATCAACAAATTTTTTGAAAACAGTCTGAATGTATCTGAAACATCCAGACAGCTTTATATTCACAGAAATACACTGGTATACCGTCTGGATAAACTTCAGAAGAGTACCGGTCTGGATCTGAGGGTATTTGAAGATGCGATCACATTTAAGATTGCATTGATGGTAGTAAAATACATGAAGTATATGGAATCAATTGATTATTAAGAAAGACGATTGTGAAGGCGGCAAATGCTGCCTTCACATTTGCGGTTGAAGCAGGAGGAGTTTATGATACGTTTTGAAAACGTCAGTAAAAATTACACCAATGGTGTAGAAGCACTGAAAAACGTAACGATGGAAATCGAAGACGGAGAATTTGTCTTTATCGTAGGAGACAGTGGTTCCGGAAAGTCTACGCTGATTAAGCTTTTACTGAAAGAGCTGGAACCTACAGAAGGAACGATTGAAGTAGATGGACTGGTATTAAATAAAATGAAGCGCCGTTATGTTCCGATGTATCGTCGTAAGATCGGATGTGTGTTCCAGGAATTCCGTCTTTTAAAAGACAGAAATGTTTATGAAAATGTGGCATTTGCACAGAGAGTTGTAGCTACGTCCACAAAAGTGATACATAAGGAAGTTCCGGCGATCCTTTCTACCGTAGGGCTTGCGGAGAAGTATCGTTCTCTTCCAAAACAGCTTTCCGGCGGGGAACAGCAGCGAGTCGCATTGGCTCGTGCGCTGGTAAATAAACCATCCATCATTCTGGCGGATGAACCGACGGGAAATCTGGATCCGAAAAATTCCAGAGAAATCATGAAACTTTTGAAAGAGATCAATGAAAAGGGCACCACCGTTGTCGTAGTGACCCATGACAGAGAAATGGTAAATCTGATGAAGGAACGAGTAATTGCGATGAAGAAAGGCGTCATTATCAGTGATGAGCGAAATGCTGGGTACGATCATGAGGATTAGTTCATTAGGCTACTGTATTCAGCAGGGATTTAAAAATATCTGGAGACATAAACTGTATTCTCTTGCTTCTATGGCAACCATGTCAGCATGTATCTTTATGTTTGGCATTTTTTTCTGTCTGGTGCAGAATATCAATCATGTCGTAAAAATCGCAGAAAGTGGTGTTGCAGTCACTGTATTTTTCGAAGAAGGAATCTCTGAAATGGAAATACAGGAAATCGGGGAAAAGCTTTCTACCCGTACAGAAGTATCGAAGATTGAATACGTATCGGCAGAAGAAGCCTGGGCAGAATATAAAGAAATTTATTTTGCAGAAAACCCACAGCTGGCAGAAGGGTTTGAAGATGACAATCCGCTGGCCAATTCAGCACACTATGAAGTATACGTAACAGATGTTGAAAAACAGGATGATCTGGTAGAATATATAGAATCTGTAGACGGCGTTAACAGAATCAATCATTCAGAAGATATTGCGAATATGCTTTCTGATTTTAATGTTCTGGTGGGATATGCATCCATTGCGATCATTGGTCTGCTTCTTGCAGTTTCCATCTTTTTGATCAGCAATACGATCACCATCGGAATCAATTCCAGAAAAGAAGAGATTGGAATTATGAAACTGATCGGTGCGACCAATGCATTTACAAGAACACCGTTCCTGATTGAGGGAATCGTGATCGGTCTGGTAGGTGCCGTAGTACCGATGCTGGTATTATATTTAGGCTATAAAAAATTGACCGTTTATGTGACAGGAGAATTTAATCTGCTGACCGGCGTACTGCAGTTTTTACCGGTAGAAGAATTATTCCACACATTGATTCCGGTGGCGTTGCTCTTGAGCGTGGGAATCGGATTTTTTGGAAGCTTTTTCACAACAAGAAAACATTTACGGGTTTAAGACAGGGGAAATTGACAGATGCATTTATTTGGAAAACGGATGAAACGATTCGTTTCAATGGGCTGTATGCTTCTGATGGTCAGCATGTCTGTTTCAGGAGTGCAGGCCACAGAAAATTCAACACTGTCGGAACTGGAAAATAAACGGCAGGAAACCATTGACGAGATCAATAATCTGAAGGACAACATCAGTGACGTACAGAAAGAGATTGACGGTCTGAAGGCAGAAAAGACGAATATTCAGAGCTACATCAATCAGCTGGATACACAGATGAACAATCTTTCCAAGGAAATTACTGATTTTGAAAAAAAGATCGCAGAGAAAACAGCGGATATCGAAGCGACCAAAGCAGAGCTGGAAGAAGCGAAAGCAGCCTGTGAAGAACAGTATGAATCTATGAAGATGCGCATACAATATTTTTATGAGAATTCCGGAAAGTCATGGCTGGAGCTGCTGCTGCAGTCCGGCAGCATTACGGAACTGCTCAATCGTGCCGGGCATACGCTGACCATTTCTAATTGTGACCGGGATAAAATGCAGGAGCTGACAGCAACCAAAGAAGAGATCGCTTTGCAGGAACAGACGCTGACAGCGGAGCTGGAAGAACTGGAAATGATGCAGACTGAACTGGAGAGCCAGAAAAAGAAGGTCAACAGCAGCATCAATACGAAAAAAGGGGAACTGAGCAGCAAGACAGAACAGATTGGTGATGCCTCTGATGCACAGGACGATTATGAAAAACAGCTGGAGGAACAGGAAAAACTGCTGGATGAGATCGAAGAACAGATCGCAAAGGCAGCACAGCCGGATATTTATGACGGAGAAGCTACCGGATTTATCTGGCCGTGTCCGGCATACACCAGAATCAGCAGTTATTTCGGCCCAAGACCGCAGCCGGTACCGGGCGCATCCACCAACCACAAAGGTGTGGATCTGGCGGCGCCGTATGGCTCTGATATTCTGGCATCTGCCGCGGGGGTAGTAACGACCTCCAAATACAGCTCTTCTGCAGGAAACTATATTGTCATTGCCCATGGAAACGGAGTTTCCACGGTTTATATGCATGCGTCTTCCCTGCTGGTATCTGTAGGGGAAACGGTTTCTCAGGGACAGGTGATCGCGAAAGTCGGATCCACCGGTTATTCTTCCGGAAATCATCTGCATTTTGGTGTGATCAAAAACGGAAGTTACGTAGATCCGCTGGGCTATATTTAAAAGGAATGGAAAGAAAATGTCAGAAATGGATGAAGAAATCTTAGAAGAGAAAGAAGAAAAAAAAGAGAAGAAAGCGGGCGGTTTCTGGAAGGGATTCTTTACTGCATTTGTTTTGTGTGCCGTGATGGCAGTGGTCTGTCTGGGTGTTAGTTTTGGGATGTATCAGAATCGTGTCCAAAATCAGCATACAGCCGGCAGCAGTTCTTCCGAACTGGTTACACAAAAAAAGGAAGTGCAGGCAAAACTTGGATTTTTAGAGGCTTATATCCGTAACTATTATCTGGATGAAATTGATGATGAAGAAATGCGGGATTATCTCTATTACGGACTGGTAGCCAGTCTGGGAGATCCTTATGCAGCTTATTATAATGAAACAGAGACACAAAGTATGCTGGATTCCAGTACGGGAAATTATTGCGGAATCGGTGCAGTATTTTCCCAGAATATGATTACGAAAGAAATCAGAGTTTCCAGAGTTTATGAAGGATGTCCGGCTTATGAAGCAGGAATCCAGCCGGAAGATATCCTGTACAAAGTAGAAGGGGAAGACATTACCGGACTGGATCTGAATCATATCGTAACAAAGATCAAAGGGGAAGAAGGTACAGAGGTAACCGTCTCTATGCTTCGCGAAGAGGAAGAGATTGCATTTACCATGAAACGTCAGAGCATTGAAGTTCCGACCGTAGAACATGAAATGCTTGCAGATTCTGTTGGTTATATCCAGATCACAGAATTTGACAGTGTTACTTCCGGTCAGTTCCATCAGGCACTGACAGATCTGCAGAACCGGGGAATGAAATCACTGGTGATCGATCTTCGAAATAACGGCGGCGGAAGTGTGGATGCGGTATGCAGTATCGCAGATGAGTTGCTTCCGGAAGGTCCGATCGTATTTACAGAATACAAAGAAGGTCCAAGAGAAGAGCGAAGTTCTGATGCTTCCTGCGTGAAAGTTCCAATGTGTGTTCTGATGAACGGCAACAGTGCCAGTGCTTCAGAAATTCTTGCAGGAGCACTGCAGGATTATGAGAAAGCAACGATCATAGGAACACAGTCCTACGGAAAAGGAATCGTACAGAGCGTGATCGATCTGCAGGATGGAACTGCACTGAAGATTACCACAGCCAAATATTATACGCCGAATGGAAATAATATTCACGGAATCGGAATTACTCCGGATGTAGAGATTGATCTGCCGGAAGAATTAAAAACACAGACAGAACTTTCTTTAGAAGAGGATGTACAGTTACAGAAAGCAATTGAGGTGCTACAGCAGTAGCACCTCTTTTTGATAGATTGTGAAATTAAGAAGTTCGTCAGGAACGATGGAGATCCGTCCGTTGGTTCCGTCAATGAGAAGTTCAGTAATCTGTTTTTCCGCTTCTAACGGTACCAGCACTTCAAAACAGACATCTGCCCCATAATCTTCGCTGAGAATGGGAATACTGTTGTTGAGAAGCAGATATTGGATCTTTCCAAGATCAGAATAATTGGTCTGCAGGAGAAGACGTCTTCCCTGCTGCTGTTCTAAGACAACGGAATTTGCCAGACCTTCTTTTACGGCACCGGAATAAGCACGAACCAGTCCGCCGGTTCCTAAAAGAGTTCCGCCGAAGTATCGGGTAACGACCACTGCCATATTGTGGATGTTTTCTCCCAGCAGAACGTCAAGCATCGGTTTTCCGGCAGTTCCTCCCGGTTCTCCGTCGTCAGAAAAACGCTGGATCTCATGATGATCTCCCAGAACATAAGCAAAGCAGTTATGTCGGGCATCCCAGTATTGTTTTTTTGTTTTTTCAATAAATTCCAAAGCTTCTTCCTGAGAAGAGATGGGGAGTGTGTTGGCGATAAAACGGGATTTTTTTTCTTCCAGTTCCCCGGAACCGCCTTTGTACAATATTTTCATGCCTTCAGTCCTAAATCTTAAGATTTCATTCCTTTTTCATAAATTTTTTATTACAATATACATATTTTATCTTAAAAAAGCAAGTTTTCCTTTATTTAACAAGGTGGATTTGCTATAATGACGGGGATAAAAAGGAGGCTTATGCATGAATTACAGCAAAAAAGAAACTTCGAAAAAGCAGAAAGCACTTCGTTCCAAAAAGAAAAAAGTTGGGAAGAAGCTCAGTGTAATTTTTCTGAAAGCTTTTCTCGTTTGCATGATCGCTGTTGTAGTGGTCACTGCCTGTGCGGGGGTGGGCGTGATCAAGGGTGTGATCGATAATGCACCGGAGATTACCAGCGAAAGTGTAATTCCGAAGGGGTTTAAATCAACGATTTATGATTCTGAAGGGAATAAGATGCAGGAGCTGATCGCATCTGGAACCAACAGAACGATGGTAACCATCGACCAGATTCCAAAACATGTGCAGGAGGCGTTTATCGCCATTGAAGATGAACGATTCTATGAGCATAACGGAATTGATGTTCATGGTATTTTACGTGCGGGGGTAACTTTGGTAACTTCCGGCGGCAAAACAAAGCAGGGGGCAAGTACGATTACCCAGCAGTTATTAAAAAATAACGTATTCGATTTCATGTCAGAAGAAGGCATGGCAGATAAGATCGAACGAAAGATTCAGGAACAGTATCTGGCATTGAAACTGGAAGAAGAAATGTCAAAAGAAGAAATCTTAGAGGCATATCTGAATACCATTAATCTGGGACAGAATACTTTGGGAATCCAATCTGCCAGCGAACGGTATTTTGGGAAAGACGTTTCGGAACTGACCATTGCAGAAGCAGCGGTTCTGGCAGGAATTACCAAAAGTCCGGAAGGATATAATCCGATTAAAAATCAGAAGGAAAACGAAAAGAGACGTTCGCTTGTACTGAATAATATGTTAGAGCAGGAATTGATCACTCAGGAAGAGTATGAAACTGCCATGCAGGAAGATGTTTACAGTAAGATCAAAAATGTAAACGAAACAGTCAGCGAAAGTGCAAAAGTAAATTCTTACTTTACCGATGCAGTCATTGAAACGGTTCTGGAAGATTTAAAAGAATTAAAAGGTTATTCAGATACCCAGGCATACAATGCTCTTTATGGCGAAGGCTTGCAGATCTACAGTACGATGAATCCACAGATTCAGAAAATCATGGATGAAGAAGCAGCCAATCCGGAAAATTATCCGGGAACTTATAAGATCGGTCTGGAATATGCACTGACTACCATTAAAGCAGACGGCACCACCACAAACTACAGTAAAGAAATGATGCAGTCTTATTTTAAGGAAAAACAGGGCGGAAAAACTTATGAGCTGCTTTACAGCACCGAGGAAGAAGCGCAGGCAGCCATTGATGAGTACGAAGCATCCGTCATCGAAGAAGGTGATAAAGTATACCGTGATGTGAAGATGACCATACAGCCACAGGTTTCCATGATCCTGATGGATCAGTATACCGGGGAAGTACAGGGAATCATCGGAGGCCGCGGAGAAAAAACAGCCAATCTGACGCTGAATCGTGCTGTGGATTCTGTCAGACAGCCGGGATCGACCTTTAAGATCGTGTCTGCCTATGCACCGGCACTGGAAGCAGGAGGCATGACTCTTGCAACGACCCAGTATGACGGTCCTTATCTCTACGAAGAAGGAGCAGATATCCGTCTGGTAAAGAACTGGACAGGAGATGCTTATCAGGGCTGGACAAGCCTTCGAAAGGGAATTGAACAGTCCATGAATATTCTGGCTGTAAAGACTTATACAGAAAACGGTTCTGCACTGGGACTGAGCTTTCTGGATAAATTTGGATTTACGACGATCCAGAAAACAGCCACAGCCAATGGAAACAATGACTATGGTCCATCCGTAGCATTGGGCGGTCTGACCCAAGGGGTTACGAATCTGGAATTGACAGCGGCTTATGCGACCATTGCCAATGCCGGAATGTATCAGGAACCAATCTTCTATACAAAGATTGAAGATTCGGAAGGAAATGTGATTATTGATAAAACTGCAGACCGTGAAACTCACAGAGTGATTTCAGAAGAAAATGCATGGCTGCTTACTTCTGCAATGCAGGATGTTGTGACTAAAGGAACCGGCAAGGCACTGAATTTCGGAGGAATGAACATTGCCGGAAAAACCGGTACCACTTCCGATGATAAAGACGTATGGTTTGTAGGTTATACCCCGTATTATACAGCAGGTGTTTGGGCAGGATATGATATCCCTACAAGCAAATTAAAAGGAAGCGAAGAAAAGAGCTATCACAAAAAACTTTGGAAATCGGTAATGTCCAGAGTTCATGAAGAACTGGAAAATAAAAACTTTGAAAAACCGGACGGAATTGTCAGTGTGGCAGTATGTTCTGAATCCGGAAAACTTCCGGTTGCAGGATTATGTGACTGTGACCAGAGAGGAAGTATGGTTGTAACGGAATATTTTGCGAAGGGCAGTGAACCGACAGAAAGCTGTAATGTGCATATTATGGCATCGGTTTGTCCGATCACAGGTCTTTTGGCAACCGAGAACTGTTACTGGCCGGCAGATCAGGTAAGAGTCATTCTTCCGATACTTCAGGATGGTGCACCGGATAATCCGACCATGGATACGGCATATGGAGTTTCCATGCTTCCGCAGTATACTTGTACTACCTGTACCGGCGGAGCTCAGGTACAGAGTATTACTGTAACACAGAACTATGACAGACTGAGCAGCATTACCTCAGCCAGAAAAAAATAAAGATCAAAAAAAAGATTCAGAAAGAAACGATACGATGGAAATTGAGAAAAAATATCTGTTAAAAACACTTCCGGATCTGAAAATGTATGAATGTCATAAAATAGAACAAGCATATCTTTGTACGGATCCTGTGGTAAGGGTTCGCAGAGAGGACGAGCAATATTACATGACTTATAAAGGCAGCGGTATGATGGCAAGAGAAGAATACAATCTGCCGCTGAACCGAAGCGCCTATGAACATCTGCTGAAAAAAGCAGATGGGAACATCATCAGCAAAAACAGATATCTGATTCCGCTGGAGTCAGATCATCTGACGGCTGAAGTAGATGTATTTGAAATGCCGTTTGCCCCGTTGATTCTGGCAGAAGTAGAATTTCAGTCAGAACAGCAGGCCAATGCCTTTGCTCCACCGGAATGGTTTGGGGAAGAAGTGACTTTTGACGGCAGATATCATAACAGTTACATGAGCAGAATGCTTTTCGGAAAAAAAGGAGAAGAGTGATGAGCAGAGCATATGTATTTTTAGCAGACGGTTTTGAAGAAATCGAAGGATTGACAGTAGTAGATCTTCTTCGCAGGGCGAAGATTGACACAACCATGGTTTCTATTATGGAAACAAAGAAAGTAACCGGTTCCCATGGGATCGAAGTAAGTGCAGACGGTGTATTTGCAGAATATGATTATGCAGATGCAGAAGTGCTGGTTCTGCCGGGCGGAATGCCGGGAACGAAAAATCTGGGGGCTCATGAAGCGTTGGGCACTCTTCTGAAAAAACATCAGGAAGCCGGAAAATTGCTGGCTGCGATCTGTGCAGCCCCAAGCGTGTTCGGAGCACTGGGATTTTTAAACGGAAAAGAAGCAACCTGTTATCCGGGATTTGAGGATGCCTTAGCAGGTGCCAAAGTAAGCACAGCACAGGTCGTTACAGACGGTAATATCGTAACAGCCAAAGGCATGGGAGCTGCCATCGAATTCGGTTTGGAGCTGATTCGACAGCTGACAGATGGGGAAACGGCAGATCAGATCAGAGACGGAATCATGTATGTGGGCTGATCCTGCACAAAGGCTAAAAAAAGTACTGGAAATTTAAAAGATCCTATGATATACTCTTTAGATGTGTAATCATGCGAAAAGCATGGTTTTTACCAATCAGATATGAAAAAAGCTATGGGCTGCAGCACAGCGCAGTTCATAAGAAGTCTGGAAAATGGCCGTTTTCACAGACTGGGAAATGTTTAACATAGAATGTTAAGGAGGATAAACATGAGCGTAAAAGTTGAAACACTTGAGAAAAATATGGCAAAACTTACAATCGAAGTAGCAGCAGAAGAATTAGATAAAGCAATTCAGGCAGCTTACAACAAACAGAAATCTAAAATCAGCATTCCAGGTTTCCGTAAAGGAAAAGTACCTCGTCAGATGGTAGAAAAAATGTATGGTGCCGGTTTCTTCTATGAAGATGCAGCAAATATCCTGATCCCGGGAGAATACGAAAAAGCAGCAGATGAATGCGGCGTAGAAATCGTTTCCAGACCAGTGATCGATATCGTACAGATCGAAAAAGGAAAACCATTCATCTTCACAGCAGAAGTAGCTGTAAAACCAGAAGTAACTTTAGGTGCATATAAAGACATCGAAGTAGAAAAAGCAGATGTAGAAGTTACAGATGAAGAAGTAGCAACAGAACTTGAAAAAGAAAGAGAAAAAAATGCAAGAACAATCAGTGTAGAAGGCAGAGCTGTTGAAAACGGTGATATGATCATGCTTGATTTCGAAGGATTTGTTGACGGTACAGCATTTGAAGGCGGCAAAGGAGAAAACTATCCGCTGACAATCGGTTCCGGAGCATTTATCCCAGGATTCGAAGAACAGTTAGTAGGCGCTGAAATCGGAAAAGAATTAGAAGTAAACGTTACTTTCCCAGAAGAATATCAGGCAAAAGAACTTGCTGGAAAAGCAGCAGTATTCAAATGTGTTGTAAATGAAATCAAAACAAAAGAACTTCCTGAATTAGATGATGATTTCGCTCAGGACGTATCTAAATTCGATACATTAGCTGAATACAAAGAAGATGTAAGAGCAAAATTAGCTGAAACAAAAACTGCAGCAGCAAAGAGAGCAAAAGAAGATGCAGTGATCGAAAAGATTATCGAAAACGCTGAAATGGATATTCCGGAAGCAATGATCGATACACAGGCTCGTCAGTTAGTAGACGACTTCGCAAGAAGAATCCAGGGACAAGGTCTTTCTTTTGAACAGTACTTACAGTTCACAGGAATGACACTGGATGCAGCAATCGAACAGATGAAACCACAGGCTGTAAAACGTATCCAGAGCAGACTGGTACTGGAAGCAGTTGTGAAAGCAGAAAACATCGAAATTCCGGAAGAAGATGTAACAGCAGAAATCGCTAAGATGGCTGAAACATACAAGATGGAAGCTGATAAGCTTGCAGAAATCATGAGCGCAGATGAAAAAGCTCAGATCAAAATGGATATGGCAATTGAAAAAGCAGTAGACTTAGTTACAGAAGCTGCAAAAGAAGTATAATTACTGTCCAAAGCATACAGAGCGTTACGGTCAAACGTAACAGGTATCAAAGGTAATATAGGGCGGGACACAGCGTGATTACCGCTGTGTCCCTTTTTGTAAAAGCGAGGAGGAAAATCATGAGTTTAGTCCCTTACGTCATTGAACAGACCAGCCGCGGTGAACGTTCTTATGACATTTATTCCCGTTTATTAAAAGAGAGAATTATTTTCCTTGATGGAGAAGTCAATGATGCATCTGCAAGTGTGATCGTTGCACAGCTTCTGTTTTTGGAAGCAGAAGATCCAAACAAGGATATTCATTTATACATTAACAGTCCGGGAGGTTCTGTTACTGCAGGAATGGCAATCTACGATACGATGAATTACATCAAATGTGATGTTTCTACGATTTGTATCGGTATGGCAGCAAGTATGGGTGCATTTTTATTATCCAGCGGTGCCAAAGGAAAACGTTATGCGCTTCCAAATGCAGAAGTGATGATTCATCAGCCATCCGGCGGAGCACAGGGTCAGGCAACAGAGATTAAGATCGTAGCAGAACATATCCTGCGCACCAGAACAAAATTAAATGAAATTTTGGCTGCAAATACCAATCAGCCATTAGAAGTGATTGAACGTGATACTGAACGTGATCATTATATGAGTGCAGAGGAAGCAGCAGCTTACGGACTCATTGATACGGTCATTTCCAATCACTAAATCGGAGGAATGAATGGCTAGATATAAAGACAATATAAAATGCTCATTTTGCGGGAAGTCACAGGATGAAGTACGCAAACTGATTGCAGGTCCAAACGGAGTGTTTATCTGTAATGAGTGTGTGGATGTTTGTGTCGGAATCGTAGAAGAAGAGTATGAATACGACCATATGGACATCGATTCGGGCGAGATCAATCTGTTAAAACCGGTAGAGATCAAGAAATTTCTGGATGATTATGTCATTGGTCAGGATGCAGCAAAGAAAGTGCTGGCAGTTTCTGTTTACAATCACTATAAAAGAGTTCTTGCAATGCAGAATCAGGAAAGTGATGTAGAACTGCAGAAGAGCAATATTTTGATGTTGGGTCCGACTGGTTCCGGAAAGACACTGCTTGCCCAGACGCTGGCAAGAATGTTAAATGTACCGTTTGCCATTGCAGATGCTACTACATTAACGGAAGCCGGATATGTAGGAGAAGACGTAGAAAATATTCTGTTAAAGCTGATCGAAGCAGCAGACGGAAATGTAGAACGTGCAGAATACGGAATCGTTTACATCGATGAAATCGATAAGATCACAAGAAAGTCTGAAAATCCATCCATCACCAGAGATGTATCCGGTGAAGGGGTACAGCAGGCACTTTTGAAGATTGTAGAAGGTACGGAAGCCCACGTACCGCCGCAGGGCGGAAGAAAGCATCCGCATCAGGAACTGATTCCAATCAATACGACCAATATTCTCTTTATCTGTGGCGGAGCCTTTGAAGGTTTGGATAAGATCATTGAAAGCCGTATGGATAAAAAATCCATCGGATTTAATTCAGAAGTTACGACGCTGAGTGAGAAAAACCGCGGTACAATCCTGAGAGAAGCACTTCCGGAAGACTTTATCAAGTTTGGTATGATTCCGGAATTCGTAGGCCGTGTTCCTGTTACCGTGTCCTTAGATTCACTGACGAAGGAAGATATGGTTCATATTCTGACAGAACCGAAAAACTCCATCGTAAAACAGTATAAAAAATTATTTGAACTGGACGGTGTGCAGCTTTCCTTTGAAAAAGATGCGCTGGAAGCGATTGCGGATCAGACGATCACCAGGAAGACCGGTGCTAGAGGATTACGTGCGATCATGGAAACCATGATGATGGATACGATGTATACGATTCCATCCGATGAGACCATTAAGCACTGTAAAATTACAAAAGAGGTTGTTGAAGGAAAAGGACAGCCGATCATAGAGAGATAAGACAGTTCAATGACCGAGATTCCGTAATTGGAAGGGCACTGAACAATTATATGAAGGATAGAGAGGGGCTGTGAATGATTTCATGGCCTTTTTCTGTTAGAATGACAAGGAGAAAACAAAACATATGAAAGACATCATTCAGCGAATGCCGGCGGTGGCGCTCAGAGGAATGACGATTCTGCCGGACATGATCGTTCACTTTGATGTGAGCAGAGCAAAATCCAAAAGAGCCGTAGAACGGGCATTGACTACAAATCAGAAATTGTTTGTAGTGACACAGAAAGATCCGGAAATTGAAAATCCGGACAGAGAAGAGCTTTTTACTGCCGGAACGATCGTGACTATTAAACAGATGACAAAGCTGCAGCATGGTCTGGTACGTGTACTTGTAGAAGCTGTGGAACGGGCGGAACTGATCGATCTTTTGGATAACGATAAATTTTTAGAAGCAGAAGTCAGCATCGCAAATAATGAAAATGATCTGCAGGAAATGCCGGAGGAATGTGTGGAAGCCATGCTTCGGGGACTGGTAGATACGTTTAAACAATATGCGGAGATTCACGGAAAACTGAATAAAGATGTGATTCACCAGCTGTCTGAAATGCAGGATTTGGAACGTTTAATGAATCTGATTCCGGTACATGCCATGCTGAAATGGCAGAAAATGCAGTCGATTTTGGAATTTGGAAAACTTTCTGAAAAATATGAGCAGGTTCTTCTGGTCTTGAACAATGAGATGGAAATTCTGCAGATCAAACGTGATCTGGAAGAAAAAGTAAAAGCAAGGGTAGATAAAAATCAGAAAGAATATATTTTAAGAGAAGAATTAAAAACAATCCGGGAAGAGCTGGGAGAAGACAATATTCAGTCAGAGCTGGACGGTTTTATGGAAGCAGCAAACAAGCTGAAAGCACCGAAAGAAGTCAAAGAAAAGTTGGAAAAAGAGATCAGCCGACTGAAACTGCTGGGAATGAATTCTTCCGAGAGCGGTGTGATCCGTGGATATATTGAAACACTGCTGGAAATGCCGTGGAATAAACATCAAAAAGAAACGGCAGATCTGAAAGCGGCCAGAGAGATTCTGGATGCGGATCATTACGGACTGGAAGCGGTGAAAGAACGAGTGCTGGAATTTCTTGCGGTCAGAACGTTGAACAAACAGGGACAGAGTCCGATCCTCTGTCTTGTAGGACCGCCGGGAACGGGAAAAACATCTATCGCCAGATCCATTGCAAAAGCATTGAGCAAAAAGTATGTCAGAATCTGCCTTGGCGGTGTTCAGGATGAGGCAGAGATCCGCGGTCACAGAAGAACCTATGTGGGAGCCATGCCGGGAAGGATTGCAGCAGGCATGAAGCAGGCAGGGGTAAAGAATCCGTTGATGCTTCTGGATGAGATCGACAAAGTCAGCAGCAATTACAGAGGCGACACATCGGCAGCACTGCTGGAAGTACTGGACAGCGAACAGAATGACAAATTCAGGGATCATTACATTGAATTGCCGATGGATCTGTCAGAAGTGCTGTTTATTGCGACAGCCAACGATGCACACAATATTCCAAGACCGTTATATGACCGTATGGAAATCATCGAAGTCAGCAGTTATACAGAAAATGAGAAATTTCATATTGCCAAAGATCATCTTCTGCCGAAACAGTTGGAAAAGAACGGACTGAAACCGGAGCAGATGAAGATCAGTGACGGCGGACTGAGAGCATTGATCCAGGGATATACCAGAGAAGCAGGGGTTCGTTCGTTAGAACGGCGTCTGGGAGAGCTTTGCCGCAAGAGTGCCAGAAAGATTTTAGAAGATCATAAGGAAATCATAAGGATCAATGAAAAAAATCTGGAGAAATTTTTAGGAAAACCGGTGTATACTTTTTCTATGGCAAATGAACAGGACGAGATCGGGATCGTGCGAGGACTTGCATGGACCAGTGTAGGCGGAGATACGCTGCAGATTGAGGTGAATGTGATGCCGGGCAAAGGAGAACTGCTCTTAACAGGACAGCTTGGAGATGTAATGAAAGAATCGGCTAGAGCAGGAATCACGTATATTCGTTCGATCGTCAGCAAATATGGTGTGGAGAAAGAATATTTCGAAAAACATGATATTCATATTCACATTCCGGAAGGAGCAGTACCGAAAGACGGTCCTTCTGCGGGAATTACCATGGCCACGGCCATGTTGTCTGCGATCATTGAAAAGCCGGTAAAAGCTTCTGTGGCAATGACCGGAGAAATCACACTGCGCGGTCGGGTACTGCCGATCGGCGGACTGAAAGAAAAAATTCTGGCAGCAAAAAATGCCGGTATTAAGACCGTTCTTGTGCCGGGGAAAAATGAAAAAGATATCGAAGAAATATCAGCGGAGATCAAACGGGGCATGGAAATCCTGTTTGTGGACAGTATGGAACAGGTAATTGAACAGGCAATCGTACAATAAGGAGAAAAGATGGAAAACAGTATGATCATTAAAAGTGTAGAACTGGAAACAGTTTGTGGTATTACAAGTACCTTTCCGGTCAATGATAAAATTGAGATTGCGTTTGCAGGCAAATCAAATGTAGGCAAATCTTCTTTGATCAATGCACTGGTAAACCGCAAAGCGCTGGCCAGAACCTCTTCCCAGCCGGGAAAGACCCAGACGATCAATTTTTATAAAGTAAATAATGAAGTTTACTTTGTAGACCTTCCGGGATATGGCTATGCGAAAGTCAGTCAGGAAATCAAAGAAAAGTGGGGAAAACTCATCGAACGTTATCTGAATAAGTCAGAAATGTTAAAAGCAGTATTCCTGCTGGTGGATATCCGCCACGAACCTTCTGCAAACGATAAAAATATGTATGACTGGATCGTATATCAGGGATATGATCCGATTATCATTGCAACGAAATTGGATAAGATCAAACGAAGTCAGATTCAGAAATCTGTAAAAATGATCAAAACCGGGCTGAATGTAAAACCGGGAACACAGGTAATCCCGTTTTCAGCGACTACAAAGCAGGGCAGAGAGGAGATTTGGGAAACAATATGCAGTCTAAACACGTAAAAACCATTTTGAATTTACTGATGTATGTATTTGGAATTTTACTGATATGTTTATTGTTACCAAAAGTAATTAGATTTTTTATGCCGTTTGTCATTGGCTGGATCATTGCATTCATTGCAAATCCGCTGGTGAAATTTTTCGAAAAGCGATTAAAGATTGTGCGAAAGCATGGAACATGGATGGTCATTGCAGGGGTGCTTGCACTGGTGGCAGGTGCCTGCTATCTGCTGTTTGCATGGCTGTTTCGAGAGGGAGTCAGCTTTGTAGAACATTTGCCGGAAATGTATTCTGCTATGGCGCAGGGATTTCGGGATATTGGAAACAATCTTTCTGAATTTTTCAGTCGTTGGAATCTTCCCATCGATGTAAATCATGAGATTACAGACTTTTTCGGAAATCTTGATGGCTATCTCGGTAATCTGGCTGGAAAGCTGGGAGTGCCTACGTTGAGTGCAGCAGGAGATGTGGTAAGTCAGCTGCCGAATCTTCTGATTCAGGCAATCTTTATGTTTTTGTCAGCTTATTTTTTCATCGCTGACAGAGAAAAGATTTCAGTGTTTATGCGAAATCTGCTGCCCCAGTCAATGTTTGACCATTGGGCGTGGCTGAAACGAATGTTTTCCCGTGCAGTAGGCGGATATTTTAAGGCGCAGCTCAAGATTATGGGGGTAATCGCAGCAATTCTATTTGTGGGATTTTGGATCTTAAAAGTTGATTATGCGGTTTTGTGGGCACTGCTTATCGCACTGTTGGATTTTCTGCCGTTTTTGGGGACGGGAACAGCGATTTGGCCATGGGCAGCATTTCAGCTGCTGACCGGTGATTATTCGATGGCCATCGGACTGATCATCATTTATCTGATCTGTCTGCTGGTGCATCAGCTGCTCCAGCCCAAATTTGTAGGAGATACGGTAGGAATCGACCCGCTGACCACGTTGATCTTTATGTTTATCGGTTATCGGTTCAGCAGTGTGATCGGGATGATTCTTGCGGTACCGATCGGAATGATCCTAATGAATCTGTATAAGGCAGGTGCATTTGATCAGATTATTCATGATCTGAAAGAATTGGTAAGCGACTTTAATGCTTATCGAAAAGGATCTTCTGATGGAGGAGAAAGTTAGGTTTTATTAGATTTTGAAGAAGAAATTCTTTCAATAAAAAATGAATAAGGGGGAACAAATGAGAGGAAAATGGATTACAAAAAAAGTCGTATCCTGTATGCTTACAGCAGCCATGCTGTTTTCGACGGGGCTGTCTGCCAAACCGGCAGTAGCTTGGGCGGCAGAAGAACAGAAACAGGTGAAAAATACCATCAATGAAGCAATGAAATTATGGTATACGTCACCGGCAAAGATTAATACGGCAGAAAACAGCGGAGGAGAGTGGATGCAGCAGTCTCTTCCTTTAGGAAATGGAAATCTGGGAAATCTGATCTTTGGTGGAATTGCAAAAGAGAGAATTCATTTCAATGAAAAAACATTGTGGACAGGAGGACCGTCCGGCAGCCGTCCGAATTATCAGTTCGGTAATAAGGGGACTGCTTACACTGCGGAAGAAATCAAGGCGTATCGTCAGATTTTAGATGATAAGTCCAGAAATGTATTCAATGATTCCATGAGCGGATATGGGTATGTACCGATCCGTTTTCCGGGAGAGAATAACCTTTATAAAGGTTCCTATCAGGATTTCGGAGACATCTGGCTGGATTTTTCTTCCATGGGAATGACGGACCAAAATGTGACCGATTACCGCAGAGAATTAGATCTGGAAACCGGAATCGCATCAACGGAATTTACATATGACGGAGTCGCTTACAAAAGAGAACATTTTGTAAGCAGTCCGGATGAGGTGATGGTGACCAGAGTCAGTGCATCGGAAGAAGGAAAACTGGATGTGACGATTCAGATGGAGCTGAACAACGGCAATCTGAGCGGTACAACCACACTGGATCAGGAAGATCACAGCTGTACCATTGCAGGGACAGTCAAAGATAATGGACTGAAATTCCGTACTACGATGAAGATCATTCCGATTGGCGGAACGATCACCGCTGATTTGGTGGCAAAGACTTATCGGGTCAAAGGTGCTGACAGTTTTATGATCGTTATGGCGGCAGAAACAGATTATAAGAATGACTATCCGATCTATCGGGATACGGGAAAAAATCTGACGGCAGTGGTAGACGGCAGAGTGGAAAATGCGGCACAGAGTTCTTTTGAAAAATTGAAAAAAACACATTTGGAAGATCATCAGCAGCTGTTTGACAGAGTTTCTCTGGATTTGGGAGAAATAGAGACGGAGATTCCTACAGATCAGCTGGTACAGCAGTATCGGAATGGAACTTCTTCGAACTATCTGGAAGTGCTGGCATTTCAGTTTGGCCGTTATCTGACCATTGCAGGTTCCAGAGGGACACTTCCAAGCAATCTGGTAGGACTTTGGACAGTAGGAGATTCTGCATGGACCGGAGATTATCATTTTAATGTGAATGTGCAGATGAATTACTGGCCGGTGTATGTGACCAATCTGGCAGAATGCGGCACCACCATGGTGGAATACATGGACAATCTGCGGGAACCGGGACGTTTGACGGCAGAGCGGGTTCATGGGATTGAAGGTGCGGTAGAAAACCATACGGGATTTGTCGTACATACGGAAAATAATCCATTTGGTATGACGGCTCCGACTAATATGCAGGAATACGGCTGGAATCCTACTGGAGCAGCCTGGGCAATCCAGAATCTCTGGGCACATTATGAGTTTACGATGGATGAAGCTTATCTGGAAGAAACCATTTATCCGATCATGAAAGAAGCAGCACTTTTTTGGGATCAGTATTTGTGGACATCTGGTTATCAGGTGATCCATGATGAGGATTCTCCGTATGACGGACAGTATCGTCTGGTCGTTGCCCCAAGCTTTTCGGAAGAACAGGGACCGACTGCAGTTGGTACGACTTACGACCAGTCGCTGGTGTGGGAACTTTATAATGAATGTATCAAAGCCGGGGAAATTTTAGGGGAAGACGAAGAACTTCTGGAACAATGGACTGAAAATATGGAACGTCTGGATCCGATTGAGATCAATGCGACCAATGGAATCAAAGAATGGTACGAAGAAACCCGTGTAGGTACAGAATCAGGACATCACCGTTCCTATGCACAGGCTGGAAAGCTGGCAGAGATTGCAGTGCCGAACAGCGGCTGGAATGTGGGACATCCGGGAGAACAAAGACATGCTTCCCATCTGGTAGGTCTGTATCCGGGAACTTTGATCAATAAAGAAAATGAAACCTATATGAATGCGGCAATTCAGTCGCTGACAGAACGAGGTGAATACTCTACCGGCTGGTCCAAGGCAAATAAGATCAATCTTTGGGCAAGAACCGGAAACGGAGAAAAAGCATATACTCTGTTAAATCATCTGATTGGCGGAAATTCTTCAGGACTTCAGTACAATCTGTTTGACTCCCACGGTTCCGGCGGCGGTGAAACGATGAAAAACGGAAGTCCGGTATGGCAGATTGACGGAAATTACGGACTGACTGCAGGGGTAGCGGAAATGCTTCTTCAATCACACTTGGGTTATGTACAGTTCCTTCCGGCAATTCCGGAAGCGTGGGAAGAAGGAGAAGTGCAGGGACTGAAAGCCAGAGGCAATTTTACCATCAGTGAAAAATGGTCCAAAGGGAAAGCGGAAACCTTTATCGTATGCTATGAAGGCGAAGAAAAATATGCCAAATTCGAATGCGAGGCTCCGGAAATCCTTCAGGCAGAGGTATTCCAAAATGGCAAAAAAGTAAAGGTAACGAAGGACGAGGAAAACGGAAGAATTTCCTTTACAGTCACCAAAGGAAAAACCTATGTGATCGAAATGCCGGGAAAAGAAAAACGTACTGTGACCAGAATCGCAGGAAGCGGAAGATATGAAACCGCATATCTGGCAGCAGACACCTGTAAAGCAGCGCTGGGAGCAGAAAAGTTTGATGCCGTTGTCGTTGCAACCGGGAAAAACTTTGCAGATGCACTTTCCGGAAGTTATCTTGCGGCTGTGAAAAAAGCACCGATTCTTTTGACCAATGGAAAAACGGATAATGTAGCACAGCTTCATGCTTATATCAAAGAAAATGTGAAAGCAGGCGGAACCATCTATCTTCTGGGCGGAACCAGTGCAGTTCCGGAAAATGTACAGCAGATTTCGGGATATGAAGTAAAACGTCTGGAAGGAAGTACCCGTTATGAAACCAATCTGGCAATTCTGGAAGAGGCCGGAATGACAGGAAACGAGCTGATCGTGGCCACCGGAAAGACATTTGCGGACAGCTTGTCAGCATCGGCAGTGAAAAAGCCGATTCTGTTGGTAAAACCGGGAGCATCTATGACAGAAGCGCAGAAAGCAGCAGCAGAGAAGATGCGGGGCGGAACCATCTATATCATTGGAGGAGAAGGTGCCGTGAGCAAAGAAATTGAACAAGAACTGCAAAGTGTTGCGTCTGTAAAAAGAATTTCAGGAAGCAGTCGTTATGAAACGTCTGCGGCAGTAGCAGAAACTTTTTTCGGGGAAGTGGATACGGTGGTGATCGCCAGCGGAAAGAATTTCCCGGACGGACTGTGCGGCGGACCGCTTGCAGCAGCAATGGACGCACCACTGCTTTTAACTGCTGACGGAAAAGCTGAAACAGCAGCACGGTATGTAGCGGAAAATGAGATTCTCTCCGGCTATATTCTCGGCGGAGAGGGCGCATTGAAAGATGAAACGGCAGTTACCGTATTTTCTTTGAAAAGTGCAGATGAGATTTTAGAAAAATAGCACACAAAAAAGGAGAGATTTGATTCTCTCCTTTTTTGTGTTAAGACAGCGCGGAAGATACCGCCTGCCTATAGGGCGAGATCTGACAGCTGTGAATTGTCTGCCAAACCGGTAAAGTTTATTTTGAGAAGAAGTGTCATTAAAAATCGTATCCTGCGATCACAGCAGTTCCTGCATGAGATAAGCATAAAGTTTCTGATTCTTTTTCTTCCAATGACTGCAGATGTCGTTTGCCTGAGTTTCGGTTGGAACGGTCAATGTTAGATCGATAATCGGGGAGTCTTTTTCCAGAACACGGAGTCTGACAGAATATTCTTCTTTATTATTCGGGTAATAATCTGCTCTGACTGCGGCTTCATCTCGTAGAGCGATGGCATTATCCTTAAAATACCGATCCATATCTTCGTGAATCGCAGGCGATACCATATTTCCGAAAAAGTTCAGTGTTTCTTTTCCTTTTTCTGTCAGGTGATAGTACGAACTGTTGCGTACCGTATGCATTTCGGCAAGTTCTGTTTCCACCAGTTCAGATAATACCTGCTGAAGTGTAAAATAATTGGTATATTCCTTGGATAAGATAAAATCGGAGATTTGTGCGTTGGTCAGTGGAAAATCCACACGGCTCAGCATGGTTAAAATGATCAGTTTATATAAGGTCTGTGCTTCAGTCAAGATGGGCTCCTCCTTTTGGTTCTAAATATTTTTTTCCCTGCCAGGAATTTTGCAGTTTCATTTCGTGATGGATATGATTTAATACGGAGCGTTTGGCACTGCTCCAAAGCGGTGCGATCAAAAGCTCTTTCGGACCATCTCCGGTAATGCGGTGAATCGTAAGATCCGGACGCAGATGTTCGATACATTCTAAGATCAGATGGACATATTCCTCTTCTTCCAGAACATGAAATCCTGTGGTTTTGTAATATCCGGCCAGATCTGTGCCTTCTAAAACGTGCAGCAGCTGAAGTTTGATTCCCTGGATCGGAAGAGTGTTCAGATAATGGATCGTATCCAGCATCATTTCCTCTGTTTCACCGGGAAGTCCTAAGATCACATGCGTAACAACCTCAATGCCTTGTTGGTGGAGACGGTGAACGGCATCCGTAAAGATCTCTAAAGGATAGCCTCTTCGGATGAAACGTGCACTGGATTCATGGATCGTCTGTAATCCAAGTTCTACCCAGACTGGTTTTTTACGGTTTAATTCTGCCAGAAGTGCAATCACATCGTCTGGAAGACAGTCAGGTCTGGTGGCAATGGATAAGAGCACGATTTCAGGATCTTCGATGGCTTCGGTAAATATTTTGCGAAGATGTTCCAAAGATCCGTAAGTGTTCGTATAAGCCTGAAAATAAGCAATATACTGATTGACCGGACGTTTTCCGCAAAGCCGTTTTTTTGCATCCTGAATCTGTTCCGGAATAGAGAGACATGCATCAGAAGCAAAGTCTCCGCTGCCGCCTTCACTGCAGAAAATACATCCGCCGAAGCTGATCTTTCCATCTCGGTTCGGGCAGCTCATGCCGCCGTTTAAGGTCAGTTTATATATTTTTTCGCCGAAACGGTGTTTTAATTCGTAATCTAAAGAGTGGTAAGGTTTTTCCCCCCAGCTTTTCATGGAAGCCCTCCTTTGATATATCATACTTGATAACAATCTAACATAGGAAAAAGTAAAAATCAAATGCAATTCCAAAGAAAAAGGACTTTCTATTTTTAACAAAATGGGCTATACTAAATCAATCAAAAGAAACGTTGCTGGAACGGGATTGCAGTAAACTTTCACATATTAGAAAACTATCCGGCCAGATCGGCCATAATTTCAAGTTCAATACAGGAGAAATAGAGATATCATGCGAGAAAAGTATCAATCTTTGCCGGTGGCAGAATTAAAAGCTGTGGCAAAAGCGCGAGGTATTAAAAACCTCTCTACCATGAAAAAAGATGAAGTGATCGAAGCAATGCTTTTGCAGGATGAACAGGATCGAAAAGAAAAAGAAGCAAAAGAAGCGAAGGAAAGTGCAGTTTCCCCGGAAGTTGCCCAGTTAGACAGCGGTGTAACAGTCAGCGGAATTCTGGAAGTTATGTCTGACGGTTTCGGATTTATCCGTTCAGAAAATTATCTTCCGGGAGAAAGTGATATTTATGTAGCACCGGCACAGATTCGCAGATTCGGATTGAAAACAGGGGATATCATTACCGGTAATACAAAGATTAAAAGTGAAAAAGAAAAATTCCGTGCCCTCCTATATCTGACCGCCATTAACGGAATGCGTCCGGCAGAAGCGATGAAACGTAAAAATTTCGAAGAAATGACACCGATTTTTCCAAATGAAAGAATCTATTTGGAAAGAAAAGGGGGAAGTGTGGCGATGCGTATCGTAGATGAAATCTCCCCAATCGGAAAAGGACAGCGCGGAATGATCGTATCTCCGCCAAAAGCAGGAAAGACGACGCTGTTAAAAGACGTAGCCAAATCAATTACCATCAACAATCCGGAAATGCATTTGATCATTTTGCTGATCGATGAACGTCCGGAAGAAGTAACAGATATTAAAGAAGCCATTGAAGGTCCAAACGTAGAAGTGATCTATTCCACATTTGATGAACTTCCGGAGCATCATAAACGCGTATCAGAAATGGTCATTGAACGTGCAAAACGTCTGGTAGAACACGGAAAAGACGTAACGATCCTGTTGGATTCCATTACCCGTCTTGCAAGAGCATATAACCTGACTGTTCCGCCAAGCGGCCGTACCCTTTCCGGCGGTCTGGATCCGGCAGCACTTCATATGCCAAAACGCTTTTTTGGTGCCGCCAGAAATATGCGTGAGGGCGGAAGTCTGACGATCCTTGCAACAGCATTGGTAGATACCGGAAGCAAGATGGATGATGTGGTATTTGAAGAATTCAAAGGAACGGGCAACATGGAACTGGTACTTGACCGAAAACTTTCGGAAAAGAGAGTATTCCCTGCCATCGATATTGCTAAATCCGGTACCAGAAGAGAAGATCTTCTGTTCCGTCCGGAAGAGCAGGAAGCCATGGACATTATGCGCAAAGCATTTAACGGCTTAAAAGCGGATGAAGCGGTAGATAATATTCTGAATATGTTTACTCATACGAAAAACAATGAAGAGTTTATACAGACGGTAAAAAAGAGTCGTTTTTTATAAATTTTACTTGCACCCATATGATTGCTATGATATAATGCAGTAGTTAATGAGAACTGCAGGGACTTGCAGGGGTAGCCCGGGATATCTTGCCGTGGAAACATCGGAGCGGCATTGGCCGGGAATCGTGTTCGGAAGTTCACAATACAATATGAGAGGTGAAAATCATGAGAGAAGGAATCCATCCAAATTATTATCAGGCAACAGTTAC
>CAZRQV010000015.1:0-48373 GCA_964602445.1 uncultured Lachnoclostridium sp. | reverse complement strand
TACGAACTTTTAATCTTCTGTATTTGTCAGCCCATCCCATGATTCTTCCGAATTCTCCTGCGATTGTAGCATCTACAGTTGGGATAATGCCGTCATAAATATTACCTGTAGAACCATCCAGTGAAATGAAATCACCTTCATGATATTCTTTTCCGGCTAATGTGAATTTCTTGTTTTCTTCATCCATTGCGATATCGCCGCATCCAGATACACAGCAAGTACCCATACCACGAGCAACTACTGCTGCATGAGATGTCATACCGCCACGAACTGTCAGGATACCCTGTGCAGATTTCATACCTGTAATATCTTCTGGAGATGTTTCAAGACGAACGAGAACTACTTTTTCTCCTCTTGCATTCCAGCTTTCAGCATCTTCTGCTGTAAATACAATTTTACCGCAAGCTGCCCCTGGTGATGCTCCTAATGCTTTTGCTACAGGAACTGCATCCTTTAATGCTTTCGCATCAAACTGTGGATGTAATAATGTATCAAGATTTCTAGGATCGATCATTGCAACTGCTTTTTCTTCTGTGATCATACCTTCATCTACCAGATCACAAGCAATCTTTAATGCAGCCTGAGCTGTTCTCTTACCGTTACGTGTCTGTAACATATAGAGTTTCTTATCTTCGATTGTAAACTCCATATCCTGCATATCTCTGTAATGATCTTCCAGTGTAGCACAGATCTGTACGAACTGTTCGTAAACTTCTGGCATTACTTCTTTTAACTGATCGATTTTCTGTGGTGTACGAACGCCGGCTACAACGTCTTCACCCTGAGCATTCATCAGGAATTCACCCATCAGATGTTTTTCACCTGTTGCCGGATCACGTGTAAATGCAACACCTGTACCTGATGTTTCACCCATGTTACCAAATGCCATCATCTGTACGTTAACAGCGGTTCCCCAAGAATATGGGATATCATTGTCACGACGATATACATTTGCACGAGGGTTGTCCCATGAACGGAATACGGCTTTGATTGCACCCATTAACTGTTCCTTTGGATCAACAGGGAATTCTTCACCGATTTTTGCTTTATATTCTGCTTTGAACTGATTTGCAAGTTCTTTTAAATCATCTGCAGTCAGATCCACGTCCTGTGTGATTCCTTTTTCTGCTTTCATTTTATCAATCAGTTCTTCGAAGTATTTCTTACCTACTTCCATAACTACATCTGAATACATCTGGATAAATCTTCTGTAGCAGTCCCATGCCCAACGAGGATTTCCTGATTTTTCAGCTAATACATTTACTACTTCTTCATTTAAACCAAGGTTCAAGATAGTATCCATCATACCTGGCATAGATGCTCTCGCACCTGAACGAACGGAAACAAGAAGAGGATTTTCTTTATCACCGAATTTTTTGCCTGTAACTTCTTCCATCTTAACGATTGCTTCCATGATCTGTTCCATGATCTCATCG
Organism: uncultured Lachnoclostridium sp.; assembly: GCA_964602445.1. Lineage (GTDB taxonomy): Bacteria > Bacillota > Clostridia > Lachnospirales > Lachnospiraceae > HGM12587. Next base: position 46,937 of record CAZRQV010000015.1, on the reverse strand, counting down.
TTAATCTTTCTTCCATCTTCATAATACTGGGTACAAGCTTCTGTTGTAATTGTGAAACCCTGTGGTACCGGAAGACCAAGCTTTGTCATTTCTGCCAAGTTAGCACCTTTGCCTCCTAAAAGGTTTCTCATACCTGCGTCACCTTCGGTGAACATATAAACCCATTTTGCCATACTACGTTCCTCCCTAAATTTACTGTTTAATATCATATCGAATTTCTCCAATATGCACGTAAAATTTGATGCTGTCTACGTATGTTATTTTAAACAACATCATTTTCTCTATCGAGAAAAAAAGCGCACCTGTGTGCGCACATACTTATCATACCATACTTTTGGAATTCGTCAATAGATTTTATTTCATTTTGCACAAAAAGATTGCTTTTTTATATTTCATTTTGTTAGATTTGTTAAAAGTTTAACCCAAACAAGAGAAAATAAGTGCTGCTGTTTCAAATAGCAATTCTTATTTTCTCTTATTTCAAATTTATTCTTTTTCGACAGAGAGCACTTCTCCTGTAAAACGGTCTATTTCAGACAATGTTCCCTCATATTCAACAACAATCTCATCTCCCACAGCAATATCGGACAGATCGATCGGACCATCGCTGCTTATTGGGAACGAATAAAATGCTCCTTCCGGTGTTTCAATCACAAACATAAAGTCTTTGATTTCATCCACCGTACCGGAAACCGTTGAACCTTTTTTTCCGCATCCGGTCAATGTACCCATCACCATCAATGCTGCTAATAAAATTGCTGTTATTTTTTTCTGTTTCATAAATCTTACTCCTTTTTTATTCGGTATCAAATATCCACTTTTCTTTAGATAGCTGAAGTCCCAAAAAAGTTTGACTCAAACGTATCTTTTTTTAACTTTTAAAATTTTTCGAAAAAATATGCGTTATTGTCTCAAAAAAGTATTCTTCTCAGTTCTTCTAAAAAACAGAACACAGCCCGCTGATATTTTCCGGGATTCCTTCCAATATCAGCAGGCTGCTGTCAATTCACTTTTGCAATACCTGAATCAGTATCTTTGATTAAAATGTAAATTTGTCTGCTAAATATGCATCTAATTCATCAATTTTAATACGTACCTGTTCCATAGTGTCACGATCACGTACAGTTACTGCTCCATCTTCTTCAGAATCGAAATCGTAAGTTACACAGAATGGTGTACCGATTTCATCCTGACGACGATATCTCTTACCGATATTTCCTCTGTCATCGAATTCGCAGTTGTATTTCTTAGAAAGTTCAGCAAATACTTTTTCTGCACCTTCGTTTAACTTCTTAGAAAGCGGAAGCACTGCAACTTTTACAGGTGCTAATGCCGGATGGAAATGAAGAACTGTTCTTACATCTCCGCCTTCTAATGTTTCTTCATCATATGCTGCACAAAGGAATGCTAATACTACACGGTCTGCACCGAGAGAAGGTTCTACTACATATGGAACATATTTTTCTTTGAGTTCATCATCAAAATAAGACATATCTTCACCGGATACGTTCTGATGCTGTGTCAGGTCATAATCTGTTCTGTCAGCAATACCCCAAAGTTCGCCCCAGCCAAATGGGAATTTGAATTCTAAGTCTGTTGTTGCACGGCTGTAGAAGCAAAGTTCTTCCGGGGAATGATCTCTTGCACGAAGTTCGTCATCTTTCATTCCCAGTGCTTTTAACCAGTCGATACAGTACTGTTTCCAGTATGCAAACCATTCAAGGTCTGTTCCCGGTTTACAGAAGAATTCCAGTTCCATCTGTTCGAATTCTCTTGTACGGAATGTAAAGTTACCCGGTGTGATTTCATTTCTGAAAGATTTACCGATCTGACCAATACCAAATGGTACTTTCTTTCTGGATGTTCTCTGAACATTTTTAAAGTTTACGAAAATACCCTGAGCTGTTTCCGGTCTTAAATATACTGTATTTTTTGCATCTTCTGTAACACCCTGGAATGTTTTGAACATCAGGTTAAACTGACGAATGTCTGTAAAATCTTTTTTACCGCATGTTGGGCATACGATATCATGTTCATCCACATATTTTTTCATTTCTTCCGGAGACCATGCATCTACGCTGCCTTCGATTTCAATGTTGTTTTCTGCCATATAATCTTCAATCAGTTTATCTGCGCGGAAACGTTCTTTACATGCTTTACAATCCATTAAAGGATCGGAAAATCCGCCAAGATGTCCTGAAGCAACCCATGTCTGCGGATTCATAAGAATCGCACAGTCCACACCTACGTTGTATGGATTTTCCTGTACGAATTTCTGCCACCATGCTTTCTTTACATTGTTCTTGAGTTCCACACCAAGATTACCGTAATCCCATGTGTTTGCAAGTCCGCCGTAGATTTCAGAACCCGGATATACAAATCCTCTGCTCTTTGCTAATGCTACGATTTTGTCCATTGTCTTTTCCATTTCATCTCTCCTCATTGTTATTTATATAGTATAAAAGCCGGTCTGTTTTTTTTGGCTTCCATAACTTTTGCGAGTTTCTTATCAGTGATGCTTACATTATCACTTACGTATTGGATCTTTCCTGTGGTCTGTACACAAATGCTTTCTTCTGTAACGATCACCTGAAGTTCTTCCAGCCCTTCTCCTTCTCTGTCAGTCAGTTCTCCTTCTGCATCATACAATTCTTCTGGAAGATAACCGGCATCTAAAGCCTCTCCGTAGGTTCCGCTGAAAAACAACACATCATTAAATGCGCCGTAATCCTGTACAGATTCATAATTCATAAATAAGGTTACGATATCTCCTTCCTGAGTCAGAGATTCTACGGTAACAGATTCTTCTTTTTGATCCAGACAATAAGCTCTTACTTCTTTCTCAATTTCTTCTGAAAGTTCATCGAATTTATAATATGCCTGATCGAAGCTTTCCATGATTGCCCCCTGAACAGCCCCCTTCGAATTCACAAAAACTGTCGTTTCCGTCGGTTCAAACTTTTCTCCGCAGCCTGACAACATTAACGCAGCTGCCATTACTGCAAAAAGACTCCATGATTTTTTCATCTTGCTCCTCCTACTCCAGCATATCCCTTACATTATAGCGTTGTTAGACTGGAATTTCAACAAATATCTTTCACACTTTCCAGTATTTCCAAGGATTTCATCTTTTTTTCCAGAAAACGCTCTCTCCACCGATCCATTACCATACGCAGTTCCGCCAGCACTTCTTCTGAAACCGTAAATGTATACAGTTTTTCCACTTCAGAACTGATCACATACTGCATCGTGTATACAGTAGAAGGATTCAGCCACAAACCGTCTTTTGCTTTTGTTCTGCATTCTTCACAGACCATCCCTCCATGAAACATAGAAAATAACTGCAGTCCTTCTTCTTTCCCGCACTGGGTACATTGAAATACCTGTGGATATTCTCCCACACTGGTAAAAAGTTTCAGTTCGTATACATACCGTACCAACTCTCGCGAAAGGCTCTTTTTACTCAAAGCCCTGAGCGACTGATATAAAAGTTTCATCACAGCCAGTTCATCATTATTTTCCCGCGTATAATAATCCGCAAGTTCACAGAAATACATTCCATAATAGGCACCTCCAAAATCATTCATTAATTCCGAAAAATAATTAGAGATTCCTGCCTGCACCAGACTGTAGGCATCTCTGCCTTCGTATACAAGAAAGGTCCCAAATGCAAAACAGCCTGTCGATGCAAGCAATGCCGAATTCGGGCGTCTTGCACCTCTTGCAAATGCGGTAATCTTTCCCCGTTCTTTTGTCAGGATCACAACCCGCTTGTCATATTCCCCGGATGGGGCTGACGATAGTACAATTCCTGTTAATGTTACCGCATCTCTCATTCTATCTCCTGTATCCTTCCGAATTCGGTGTCCTGTATTTCTATTTTAGAATTTTTCCTGCCGGATCCGTTTTAAATTTCTTTCTTATCGTATCCAAAGTTTTTCATAAAGAGATCACTGTCTCTCCAGTCTTTACGTACTTTGACCCAAATCTGAAGATTTACTTTCATTTCCAACATCTTTTCAATCTCAAATCTGGCTGCACTGCCGATCTTTTTCAGCATTGCACCGCCTTTTCCGATGATGATTCCTTTATGACTGTCTCGTTCGCAGATGATCGTTGCTTCAATATCTACAACTTTTCCACCCGGACGTTCTTTCATCTTTTCAATCGTTACTGCAATTCCATGAGGAATTTCTTCATCCAGAGAGCGAAGTGCTTTTTCACGGATCATTTCCGCTACGATCTGACGTTGCGGCTGGTCTGTTACTGTATCTTCATCATAAAAAGCCGGTCCGTATGGAAGATATTTAAAGATCACTTCCAATACTGTATCTGTGTTCTGTCCTTTCAAAGCAGACACCGGCACAATATCAGCGAAATTGCAGATATCTTTATATGCATCAATAAATTTTAAAACTTCTTCTTTTTTGACAGTATCTACTTTATTGATCACAAGTACGATTGGTGTTTTTACCATTTTTAACTGTGCCGCAATATGCTGTTCCCCTGCACCGATAAAGGTAGTCGGTTCTACCAGCCACAGCACAACGTCTACTTCTTTCAGCGTACGTTCTGCCACATTTACCATATATTCGCCCAGTTTATTTTTTGCTTTATGAATTCCGGGCGTATCCAAAAATACGATCTGCCCTCTTTCATCTGTATAAACAGTCTGAATACGGTTTCTTGTCGTCTGCGGTTTGTTTGATGTAATCGCAATCTTCTGTCCGATCAGACGATTCATCAATGTTGATTTTCCCACATTCGGTCTTCCGATCAATGTTACAAAACCTGATTTAAAATTTGCATTTGTATTCATATTTTACCTTTCTCTTCGCTTAGAACAATGGTTCTAATATACCGAATAATTCTGATTCTTTCTTCAGAACTTCTTCATTTCCTACTACGCAAAGTGCTTCTTCATCTAAAATCGCCTGAATGTGATTTGCCAATTTTCTGATTTCTTCTACATTGCAGGAAAGCACTTCATTTCTTTCTTTTAAAATACGTTCTTCCGTCACATCTGTCAGATAAGCATTCATAGAACGCTGGCCTGCCATCGCCGGTGTAAATGGAATGTCCATATCGCTGACAGTTCCAATAATATATTTTAACATATCTCTGTCAGATGCTGCAAAATTTTTCAGATATTCTATCGTTCCTCGATAAACTTCAAAGGTGCTGCGCAGATTTGGATCACGATAGCTTACCAGATAACCGTTTCCGTTTCTCGTAAATCCGCTCATACATCCATAAGCTCCGCCTTTTACACGAATCTGCAGCCATAAATAATCATAACTTAAGATGGTTTTCAGAACTCTTAACGCACCTGTATATTCCAATCCAGCCTTTTTAAAATTTCCGGCCACTGCCACATACTGCACCTGGGAAGAGGCAAGAAATCCTTCATTCTTCTTTACAAGTGCTGCTGTTTCCTTCTTTTCACATTTTTTCACAGGGTTCAGGCAGGACTGCAGAACTTTCATCTGTTCTTCAAATCCCTTTAATGCTTCCCGACTGCAGGTTACACTGACGATCAGATTTTCCGGACAGAAAATAAATTCACATACTTCTTTTAATCCACGGATCAGCGCTTCTTTTCTTTCTTCAAAGTGACTTTCCAGATCATCAATCACACGATAGAATGCCACACCGCCTGTTTTCTCTGAAAAATCGGCTGTTTCCGAAAAATAAGAAGATGCTCTGTTTACTGCTACCGAATGTCCCTGAGACTGAAGGAACATCTGCATCCTTGATTTTAACTGAGCAAGAATCTCTTTCAGACGTTTTTCATCATCCAGCTTAGAATTGATCAGAATTTCTTTTATCATCGTAAATACGAACGGCAGCTGTTCTTCCAGACATTTTGCCCGTAATTCATACATAGTACGATATTCATCGTTCGCTTTGGAATAAACATTTAAAGTAGAACTGATACCGCCGCTCTGTCTGTTGATTTCATTAAACAATTCCCCGAAGGAATAATGTTCCGTATCAATATATCCCAATACATTTTTCAGAATTGACGCATACGGAATTAGTTCTGCCGGAACGTGTTCCATATCAAAAAGCAGATTTAAATATACAATTCCGTTGGTATGATAATCGTGGAAGATCACTTTTGTATCCGCAATGGTCAGCTCCTCATTTTTTAACGGACGTACGTTTCTGCTGATGTCTTCTAATTTTAAGACAGGAATCTTTTCCAGATCTTCCTGGCTGCTTTCTTCTTCCTGATACTCTCTCAGATGTTTGGTAAATGCTGCCAGTGCTTCACATTCCTGTTCTGATAAAGATGCTTTATAATCTGCCAGCGTTTTTTCCAGTGCTTCCTCTTTTTTCTGTGCAAGCCCTTTCTTCGGCTCTACTACAACGACTGCACCGTGGGTATTGTCCAGTAAATATTCCTGCACCAGTTTTTCATAATAATCTGTTCCAATGCGTTTTCTCAGAGAAGCAAAGGTATCTAATGCTTCCAGATGGAGGAACGGCTTGGAATCATCATATAACCAGCTGTCACATGCCTGAAGTCCGTACATCAAACCTTTCGGATAATTTCCGAAATCTGCTTCTCTGTAACGGAATTCATAATAATTAATTCCTGCTTCCAAAGCTTTTCGGTCAATTCCTTTATGCACCAGATTCTCTAAAGTCTGTGTGATCAGTGTCACAAACGCATCTTTCTGATCTGTATCTGCATTTTTTGCAATGATGGAAAATGTCGGCTGTAAAATACCATTATCATAAGAACTGATTACATCTTTTCCAATCTTTGCATCTAAAATCGCCTGTTTTAATGGTGCTCCCGGAGCTGCCAGCAATGCATATTCAAGAATTTGAAATGCCAGATACAGTTCTTTATCCAAACTGGTACCAATTACCTTATTATAAGAAAGATACGTATTTTCTTTTTCTTCTTCCGCTTCAGAAATCGGATATTCTGTAATAACTTCTTTCGGCTCTGCAAACGCTTCCTGCATTGGGATTGCAGAATCAATCTCGATTGCATTGTATTCTTTTAAATACGCATCATCCAGCCACTGCAGTTTTTCAGCCATATCCATATTTCCGTACAAGTAAATATAACTGTTGGATGGATGATAATATTTTTTATGAAACTCCAGGAACTGTTCCCACGGCAAATGCCAGATTTCTTCCGGATCACCACCGGAAACCTTGCTGTATGGAGTGTCCGGGAACAAAGCGGTCATGATTTCATTTTCCAGTACATCTTCCGGAGAAGAAAATGCACCTTTCATTTCATTATATACAACTCCATTTAAAGTCAGCGGTTCATTGACATTTTCCAGTTCGTAATGCCATCCTTCCTGACGGAAGATTTCTTCTTTTTCGTAAATATTCGGATGAAATACCGCATCCAGATAAACGTCCATCAGATTCTGGAAATCTGCATCATTACAGCTGGCTACCGGATAAACTGTTTTATCCGGATAAGTCATTGCATTTAAAAATGTATTCAAAGAACCTTTTACCAGCTCTACGAAAGGATCTTTGACCGGGAATTTTTTCGATCCACAAAGTACCGAATGCTCTAAAATGTGCGGAAGTCCTGTACTGTCTTTCGGCGGAGTACGGAATCCTATGCTGAACACTTTATTTTCGTCCTCATTTTCCATCAGAACCACGCGGGCACCGCTCTTTTTGTGTTTCAAAAGATAGGCGGTACTGTCCAGCTCTTCAATCGGTCGTTTTTCTATTAATTCATAAGTGGTTAAATCTTCTACTCTCATAAATTCTCCATATTCTTTATTTGATTCATTTAAATAGTATATCAAAAAAAGAGGACTGATTCAACAGTCCCCCTTTTATTTAAATTCAATGCTTAAATTTAACGCTATCTATTTTTTGATCAGTTTAAACGTTTTCTTTTAAGAAAGTTTCGATTGCTGCTGCAGCTGCTTCTTCATCTTCACCTTCAACAGTTACAGTGATATCCTGTCCCTGTTTGATTCCCATGCTCATAACAGCCATGATTCTTTTTGCATCAGCCTTTTTTGCACCATTATCGATCATAATTGTGCTCTTGAAGCCTGCTGCCATTTTTACGATCAGTCCTGCTGGTCTTGCATGGATTCCTAATGGATCTGTTACTGTGTATTTGATTTCTTTCATTGTTATATATCTCCTTTTTTAATTATTAACATTCCCTGATTTGATTCCAATAAATTTTCAAATTATATTTTATTTTCATCGATCTATATTTTTAATCAGTTTCCAATATTTTTACTCTGTTTCACGGATTTTTTTACGTAATTCTAATGTAAATACCGGTGACACAGAAAGTTCATCGATACCCATCTGGATAAATCTGCGTGTCAGCTCCATATCAGCACCTAATTCACCACAGATACCGCACCATGCACCATGCGCATGTGCATTTTCAATTGTTTTCTGAATCATACGAAGAACTGCTTCATGATGTGCATCATAGAAAGAATCCAGTGCCTGATTCTGACGGTCAATTGCTAATGTATACTGTGTCAGGTCATTTGTACCGATAGAGAAGAACTCAACTTCTGCTGCCAGCTGATCACTGATCATAACAGCCGCTGGTGTTTCGATCATGATACCAAGTTCTACATCACCAAATGCAATATCATTCTGTCTTAATTCTTCTTTTACTTCCTCAACGATTTCTTTAATGCGAACGATTTCGCTTACAGAAATGATCATCGGGAACATGATAGAGACTTTACCGTATGCAGATGCACGATAAATTGCACGAAGCTGTGTCTTGAACATATCTACACGTTCCAGACAGATACGGATTGCTCTAAATCCCATTGCAGGGTTTTCTTCTTTTGCAATTCCGAAATAGTCAGCCTGTTTATCTGCACCGATATCCAGTGTACGGATGATAACTTTCTTTCCGCCCATTCTGGAAACTACAGTCTTATATGCTTCAAACTGTTCTTCTTCTGTAGGATAGTCTTCTCTTCCAAGATATAAGAACTCACTTCTGAATAAGCCGATACCTTCGGAGTCATTTTCAAGAACAGCATCAACATCTTCTACACCACCAATATTTGCATATAAATGAACATGTTTTCCGCTCTTTGTTACGGTTGGAAGTCCTTTTAATGCCTGAAGCATACGGCGGTTTTCTTCTGCACGTTTCTGTTTTTCTTTCATTTCAGCAAGTGTCACTTCATCCGGTTCGATGTAAATCTTACCTGTAAATCCGTCAACGACTGCCATTTTGCCATTATATTCTAAATCAAGTTCGATATCTGTTGTTACTAAAGAAGGAATATTCATCATACGTGCAAGGATTGCTGTATGAGAATTTGCACTTCCTTTCTGTGTAACGAATGCCAGAAGTTTGTCTTTTTCAAACTGTACAGTTTCACTTGGAGCAAGATCTTCTGCAACGATGATTACTGGTTCCGGCATTGCTTCCGGACTTACCTGTGTTCCATTTAAAATAGAGATTACACGTTCAGAAACGTCACGTACATCTACTGCACGTCCGCTCATATATTCATCGTTCATTGCAATGAACATTGCTGCAAACTGCTCTGCTGTAACAAATACTGCATATTCTGCATTCAGTTTATCATTTTCAATGATTCCCTGTATAGATTCTACATAATCTAAATCTTCCAAAAGCTGCTGATGCATTTCAAAGATCATCGCTTCCTCTTCACCGATATCTTTGCAGGTCTTTTCGTATAAGCCCTGAAGCTGTGTGATAGCTTTTGCCTGTGCTGCTTTAAATCTTTCGAATTCTGCTGCTGCATCTTCAATTGCATGCTTTTCTACTGTATTATCCGCTTTTTTGTAAACGAAGATTTTTCCAATCGCTACTCCGGAAAATACGCTTTTTCCCTGACAAGTGATCATGTCTCATTCCTCCACTATTCCCATAGGATTTCGTACATAAATATACGTTTAATATACCATTTTTGTACAAACTAGTCAATTTTATATTTAAACTGTTTTCTCAAAACATGAAATTACTGTCCACAACACCATTAAAAAGTGTTTGTGGACAGTCTTTGATCATTGTGATCTTATCACTGCATTTTATACTTCTTCTGTGATATCTTCCACGATTTCTTCCACTTCTGCAGTTTCCTCTTCTTCTGATTCTGCAAGAATATGGATCTTTTCGTCAGCTAATTCTTCAATCGCAATCGAAAGTGCTTTTTTTCCGTTTGGATTTACCTGTGTTTCTGCACCAGAAATAATCTGGCGTGCACGTTTGCTGGTTGCCATAACGATGGAATATCTGCTGTTTACTACAGGTGTATCCCCTTCTTCTACTTCTTTATTTACCACGTTCATTAAGTCTGAATATGATGGATGTAACATATACTTTATTCTCCCTTCGCAAATTTGCTCATTTGTCTTTTTAATTCTTCTACATCAGATACTCGTCTGGACATTTTCCAGCCGGCACTCTGTATCATCTGATGAACACTTTCTATGCATTCTTCCAGATCATCATTTATCACAAGATAATCATAATTTTCGATTCCTTGGGATTCTTCTGCCGCTCTTGCAAGTCTCTGCTCGATCACATCTTCCGTCTCTGTTCCACGGCTTACCAGACGAGCTTTTAAAACATCTGCACTTGGCGGTGCTAAAAACAGAAGCAGTGCATCAGGAAACTGTTCTCTGATTTTCAGTGCTCCCTGAATTTCGATTTCCAGAATTACATTTTTCCCTGCTGCAACCTGATCCAGAACGTACTGCTTTGGCGTTCCGTAATAATTATCTACATAGCGGGCATATTCCAGAAATTCATCCTCTTCTACCATTTTTTCAAATTCTTCTTTTGATTTGAAAAAATATTCTCTTCCGTCAACTTCTTTTTCTCTCGGACTTCGCGTTGTCACTGAAACAGACAGTGCATAGGATTCATCTTTTTTCACCAGCTCTTTCACTACTGTTCCTTTTCCGGTTCCGGCAAAGCCTGATAATACTACCATTGTTCCCTGTTTTTTCATGTAAAACTCCTTTTATTCAATGTTCTGAATCTGTTCACGAACCTTTTCAATCTCTGTTTTCAAATCGATCGCACAGTTAGAAACCTGCAGATCATTTGCTTTTGAAAGAATGGTGTTCGCCTCGCGATTCATTTCCTGTGCGATAAAATCAAGCTTTCTTCCAACTGCTCCGCCTTCTTCCAAAGTTGCTTTCGTATGTTCAATATGGCTTCGCAGACGTACCACTTCTTCATCTACGCAGATTTTATCAGCAAAAATCGTTACTTCTGTTGCAATCCTGCTCTCCTCGATATGTGCATCTTCCAGAAGCTCTTTTACTTTGTCTTCCAGTTTCTTGCGGTATTCACCGATGATTTCCGGCGAACGAACAGAAATGTACTCTACATTTTCCAACATTGCGTCCAATTTTGCAAGAAGATCTTTTTTTAAATTTTCACCTTCTTTAATTCTGGTCTCTACAAACTGCTGACAGGCACCCTTCAAAGCTTTTTCCAGAAGATTCCACAGTTCATCTTCGTCCACCTGCGTTTCTTCCATAGAAAATACTTCCGGATATCTGGACAGTGTAGATACACGGATGTCATTTTCCAATCCAAACTTTTCCGCCATCTGCTCAAGATATTTTAAATATTCTCCGGCAAGCTCCTGATTGTACTTCAGAGAAAAATTCGTCTCCGCAGTATCTTCATAAGTGATAAAAAGATCTACCTTTCCTCTCTGAATATACGTTTTTAATAAATTTCTGATGGACGCATCAAAGAAATTCAGTTTCTTTGGCATCTTCATATTTACGTCAAGATATCTGTGATTTACAGATTTCATCTCGACAGTCATTTTTCTGCTGCCTTCAGAGACTTCACATCTCCCAAAGCCTGTCATACTTTTAACCATATTCATGCTCTCTCTTTTGAATCTGACTGACAGTTTTCTCTGTCTGTTACTTCATTTACATAATGATTTATTATAGTTGATTTAGATTTCTTCGTCAAGTATAATAGCTGTCAGGAGGAACAACCATGGCTTTTGACGGAATTACGATTGCAAACATTACAAATGAATTAAAAAACAAATTAACCGGCGGCCGCATCCGAAAGATCGCACAGCCGGAAAACGACGAACTGATCCTTACGATCAAATCACCAGAAGGGAATTTCAGACTTCTGATCAGTGCAAGTGCTTCTCTTCCTCTGATCTATCTGACCGAAAATAAGAAACCAAGTCCGCTGACAGCACCGAATTTCTGTATGCTTTTAAGAAAGCATATTGAAAATGGCCGGATCACAGGAATCTCTCAGCCGGGGCTGGAACGTATCATCCACTTTGACATTGAGCATGTCGATGAAATGGGGGATCTGTGTCAGAAAACACTGATTGTAGAGATCATGGGCAAACACAGCAATATTATTTTCTGTGATAAAAATAACCGAATCATCGACAGCATCAAGCATGTTTCCCTACAGATGAGTTCCGTACGCGAAGTGCTTCCGGGAAGAACTTATTTTATTCCTGTTACGCAGGAAAAAGCAGACCCGCTGCAACTGACAGAAACAGATTTTTCTCAGCAGATTGGCAGCAAATCAACCAAACTTGCCAAAGCACTTTATACGTCCTATACCGGCATCAGTCCGGTAGCTGCAAATGAAATCGTTTTTCGCAGCGGACTGGATGCAGAAATGTCCGGGAATGCATTATCCGAATTAGAACTTCTGCATTTTTATAAGACTTTTTCTTATTTTATGGAAGATGTAAAAACAGGAAACTTCCATCCGCAGATCATCTATGACGGACGAACTCCTGTGGAATATGCCGCATTTCCTATGACGATGTATCAGGATTCTCCATCTGTTTCCAACGAAAGTATCTCTCAGATTTTGGAAACCTATTATGCCGAACGAAACACCGTTTCCAGAATTCGCCAGCGTTCCGTAGATCTTCGCAGGATTGTCCAGACAGCCTTAGAGCGCAGCCGCAAAAAATACGACCTTCAGGCCAAACAGCTGAAAGATACCGAAAAACGGGACACTTATCGAATTTACGGCGAACTTCTGACTACTTACGGATACAGTGCAGAACCGGGAAGCAGTTCTTTGGACGTATTAAATTACTATACCAACGAAGAGCTGACCATCCCATTAGATCCGCAACTGACCGCACTGGAAAATGCAAAAAAATATTTTGATAAATACAGCAAACTCAAACGAACCTTTGAAGCAGTCACCGAACTTCTGAAAGAAACCGAAGACGAAGTCAGACATCTGGACAGCATCAGTACGGCACTGGATATTGCCCTTTCCGAAGAAGATCTGGTAGAAATCAAGGAAGAATTAATGGAATACGGATACATTAAGAAAAAACATTCCGGAAACAAGAAACCAAAGATTACTTCCAAACCATTTCACTATGTTTCTTCTGACGGATATCATATGTATGTTGGAAAAAACAATTTCCAGAACGAAGAACTTACCTTTAAATTCGCTTCCGGAAATGACTGGTGGTTTCACGCAAAAGGCGTACCCGGCTCCCACGTGATCGTAAAAAATGATGGAGCGGACGATATGCCGGATCGAACCTTTGAAGAAGCCGGTCGTCTGGCCGCTTATTATTCTCAAAATCGCGGAAATGAAAAAGTCGAAATTGATTATATCCAGAAAAAACAGATCAAAAAACCAAAAGGCGGAAAACCGGGATTTGTTGTTTACTATACTAACTATTCTCTGATCATTGACTCCGACATTTCCGGCATTCAGCAGATTTGATCAAAATATTTTTATCTTTCGTAATGTTGTGCATCGCACATAATATTAGGCGGGATCTACAAATAGATTCCCGCCCTTTTCATTTATAATATTCTAATTTTTTAGCAAAATCCATGCTGTGATTATTTCTTTGCTTTTTCACGTTTTGCAAGATACGGCATGATCAGTCCAAGTGCTGTCAATACGATCGGCGTGATGATGTTCAAAAGCATTGTAAATATATCATCAGAGTACATTCCCATCAGACAGCAGGCTGCAGTAACTGCAAAACACCACCAGCCAAAAATCTTTCCGATGATCGGATTTTTTACAAAACGATATTCTGCCGGATATTTTTCCTGATGTTTACGAAGCGCAACATAAGCCACGAACACCCAGAGGTAACGAAGCGGCATACATACTGAATTTAATTTTGTCAGCTGTTTTAATACTGCTGCTGCTCCAGGTACGACAGACTGGATCAAGATGATCGAACCGGAAAGTACCACTACCATTTTAATACCATTGATATATGCACCGTGTTTGTTTTTCTTTAACAGAACACTTGGTACGAATTCTCTGGAATCTTCATTATCCAGAAGCATACGAAGCGGTGCATCGATGCTCAGTACCAGTGTTGAAAACTGTCCGATCACATTACAGAGTGCATAGATTACCATGATGCTGTTTCCAACACCATAATACTGTCCTAATTTCTGGAATGCCCAGTAACCGCCATTGGAAACGTAAGAATCAAAGGAAGCCTCGCTTGCATTGATCACTGCCGGATCAAACATCATTCCCATAGCAACCGTACCAAGGATCGCACATACTACAATCATAATAGCCAGTGTGATCATTCCTTTTGGAAATCCTTTTTCCGGATCTTTTACTTTATTTACATATGGAGAAATTTTCTCACATCCTCCAACCGCAAATACGAGAATGGATAATGATGTAAAATATCCCATATTAAAGTTCGGGATTAAAGATTCTTTTGTAAATTCCATCGATACATAGCCTGCATTCGGATTAATCACCGGTGCTGCAAACATCATTAAAATGTACAGAATTGACATTACAAACATACTGGTTCCCGCAAGTGTAGCCAGCTTTTTCAACGGATTCATTCCCTTGCTTGCAACCCATGCAAAAAACAGGAAAACAGCCAGTGTAGCAAGCTGAATCCAGAGTGTCGGAAGGGAATCGTAGGTTTCCGCATTACGGAAGATTGCCCAGCTCAGTGCTTTTAAACCGCCGCTTCCCTTACTTGCGATATAAGTAATGTGGCATGCCCAGTAAGTCCATCCGGCATAATATGCTGCTTTTTTACCCATCGTGTGATTTACCCAGGAGCTGACACCGCCACCTGAATTTTTAAATGCAGATCCCAGTTCCCCTACCATCAGTGCATATGGCACAAAATAGAGTGCAAACATTAAGATCCAGCTAAAGATTACCTGAATACCATTAAAGTATAAAAATCCATTGAGTACATTTCCAAATCCCCAGACCGTGGAAAATGCCATAAATGCAAGATTATACCAAAGAATTTTTTTTGATGTTTTTTCCATACCATCTACCTTTCTGTTGTTTTATTTGCACCGCAACCGCAATACGCTGATTGCCGCAGATTCACAGTGTACCATAAGTTTTAGAAAAAAGTCCACTATTTTCTCAAGATAACACAACTTTCCAGAGGGTATTCTTATTTTCCAAGAAAGGCACACAGATTCGCACAGTAACTCATTAAAGTCTTTCTGTAAACAAAAAGCCATTCCGACTGCAGATCAGAATGACTTTTCATTATCAGTTTTTACGTTTCATTTCAAGCCGAGATTTTACTAATTGATCACACGAACTCTTAATACGCCTTCAATCGCTCCAAGTTTTTCAATGGCTTCTGCGCTTGGTCTTGCAGAAAGATCAAACATAGAATATGCAAATTCTCCACGGCTGGCATTGTTCATATGTTCAATGTTCAAATCTTCTTCTGTCATAATATCCGTAAACTGATTCAACATGTTTTTCAAATTCTTATGGCAGATTGCCACACGGCAGAATTCTCCGGCAATTCCCATATCGCAGTTCGGATAGTTTACAGAGTTCACGATATTTCCGTTTTCCAAATAATTACGAATTTCATTGGCTGCCATAACTGCACAGTTATCTTCCGCTTCTTCTGTGGAAGCCCCAAGATGAGGAGTTACGATCGCTCCTTTCACACCTGCAGTCGTTGTATTCGGGAAATCTGTAACATAATGCTTTACTTTTCCGTCCTGCAGCGCTTTTACCATAGCTTCTTCGTCCACCAGAAGATCTCGTGCAAAATTCATAACAACGGCACCATCTTTCATTTTTTCAATGGCTTCTGCACTGATCATCTTTTTCGTACTGTCCATCAAAGGTACGTGGATCGTAATAAAATCACAATTTTTGTAAATATCGTCAACTTCTTTGATGTGATTAATATGTCTGGATAAACTCCATGCCGCTTTTACAGAAATATATGGATCATAACCGTACACTTCCATTCCAAGATGCACTGCGGTATTGGCCACCTGAACACCGATGGCACCAAGACCAATTACCCCTAATTTCTTTCCCTGAAGTTCATTTCCTGCAAAACGTTTCTTTTCTTTTTCTGTCAGTTTTGCAATATCTTCGTTCTGACGTTCTGACTGAACCCAGTTTACACCGCCTACAATATCACGAGATGCCATAAACATCCCTGCAATTACCAGTTCTTTTACTGCATTTGCATTGGCTCCCGGAGTGTTAAATACCACAATTCCGTGGTCTGCACACTTGGTCAATGGAATATTGTTTACACCGGCACCTGCTCTTGCGATCACTTTCAGTTCCGGCGCAAATTCCATTTCATGCATAGCTGCGCTTCTGACAAGCACTGCATCCGCATCTTCCATTTGTTCTGCTTTTACATAATTTTCATCAAAGACTTCTAATCCTACGTTAGAAATTGCATTTAAACAATGATAACGATACATTTTACAAATTCTCCTCTTCAAATTTTCTCATAAATTCTACCAGTGCCTTTACTCCCTCGATTGGCATTGCATTATAGATACTTGCACGCATACCGCCGACAGTTCTGTGACCTTTCAGATTTTCAAATCCTGCCGCCTTTGATTCTTTTACAAATTTAGCATCCAGATCTTTGTCACCTGTTACAAATGGCACATTCATCAGAGAACGGTCTTCTTTTCTGACGGTTCCTTTGAAGAGTTTGCTTTCATCCAGAAAATCATACAGAATTTTTGCTTTTTCTTCGTTGCGCTGTTTCATGGCTTCCAGACCACCCATCTTTTTCAGCCATTTGAATACTTTTCCGCACACATAAATATTAAAGCAGTTTGGAGTATTGTACATAGAACCATGATCTGCATGAGTTTTATATTTCATCATCGTCGGAGTTCCTTCCAGAACCTCGTCTGTAATGAGATCTTCACGTACGATTGCGATGACCATTCCTGCCGGACCTACATTTTTCTGTACACCGCCATAAATGATGCCGTATTTTGACACATCTACTGGTTCAGATAAAAAGCAGGAAGAAACGTCTGATACCAAAAGTTTCCCTTTTGTATTTGGTAATGTTTTGTATTTTGTACCGTAAATCGTATTATTTTCACAAATATAAACGTAATCCGCATCTTCGCTGATCGGAAGATCGGAACAATCCGGAATGTAAGAGAAGGTTTCATCTTCTGAAGTAGCAATTTTGTTCGCTTTTCCGTATTTTTTTGCTTCTTCATATGCCTTTTTTGCCCACTGACCTGTTACAATATAGTCAGCAACTTTGTTTTTCATCAGATTCATCGGAATCATTGCAAACTGCAAGGATGCACCCCCCTGTAAGAACAGCACTTTATAATTATCAGGAATATTCATCAATTCTCTCAGGTCTTTTTCTGCTTCATCAATGATTGCCTGAAAAGCCGGACTTCTATGACTCATTTCCAACACAGACATTCCCGTGCCGTTACAGTCAAGCATCTCAGCTGCAACTTCTTTTAATACCTCTTCCGGTAATACTGCCGGACCTGCTGAAAAATTATACACTCTGCTCATTTTCTCATCACTCCTCTTTTCTTCTTATTTATGCAGTCACGGGATTTCCCGTGCTGCATAAAATCAATGTTTCTGTATTGTCACAGAAACTTATTCTTCCGTTTTCAGATCCTGCGCATCAAACGCTTCTACGATCGGTGCTCCTGCCGGAACCATCGGAAATACTTTATCATCGCTGTCGATCACGCACTCAATCACTACCGGACTCTGGGCTGCCATTGCTTTTTCCAATGCAGGACCCATTTCTTCTTTCTTCGTCACGCGGATTGCCATACATCCAAGACCTTCTGCGACTTTCACAAAGTCTACTTTGTCATTTAATACGGTCTGGGAATAACGTTTTCCATAAAACAGTGTCTGCCACTGACGAACCATTCCCAGTACGTGATTGTTGATCACTACCTGAATGATCGGAATATTGTATCTGGATGCAGTTGCCAGTTCATTTAAATTCATACGGAAACAGCCGTCTCCACCGATATTGATGACCGTTTTATCCGGACAGGCTACTTTTGCTCCCATACACGCACCAAGACCATAACCCATGGTTCCAAGACCGCCGGATGTCAATAAAGTATGTGGTTTGGTATATTTATAGTACTGTGCTGCCCACATCTGATGCTGTCCTACATCAGTAGAAATAATCGCTTCCCCTTTTGTTACACGATAGATTTCTTCGATTACATATGGTCCGGTCAGTCCTTCCTGGTCATAGGTCAGCGGATAAGTTTCTTTTAATTTTTCGATTTCCTGATTCCATGCATCTGCCGGACGTTCTTTGATCTTTGGAAGAATTCTTTTGATCACTTCCTTCGCATCACCGAGCACCGGCTGGTCGATCATGATATTTTTATTAATTTCAGCTGCATCGACATCAATCTGTACGATTTTTGCATTTGGGATAAATTTCTTAGCATTTCCGATTACACGGTCACTGAAACGAGCACCTACAACGATTACCACATCTGCCTTATGGATTCCAAAATTGGCTGTTTTGGTTCCATGCATACCGATCATTCCTGTATAAAGGTCATCCGTTCCCGGAAAAGCACCTTTTCCCATCAAAGAATCTGCCACCGGCGCATTTAATTTATGTACGAACTGGATCAGTTCATCCGATGCTTCAGAAATTACTGCACCGCCGCCTACTAAGAAAAACGGACGTTTTGCCTGATTAATGATTTCTGCTGCATTATCCAGATCTTCTTCCTTGATCGTTTCTGTAATTCTTTCAATCGGTTCCGGTACGATTGGCTCATATTCACAACTGTTTGCTGTTGCATCTTTGGTAATATCGATCAAAACCGGACCCGGACGACCTGTCTGCGCAATCTTAAATGCTCTTCTGATCGTATCTGCCAATTCATTCACATCTCTTACGATAAAATTATGTTTTGTGATCGGCATTGTCACACCTGCAATGTCAATTTCCTGAAAACTGTCTTTTCCAAGAAGCGGCTTTGCAACGTTGCATGTAATCGCGATCATTGGAATGGAGTCCATATATGCAGTAGCAACTCCTGTAACAAGATTGGTCGCACCCGGACCGCTGGTAGCAAAACAAACACCTACTTTTCCTGTGGCTCTTGCATAACCATCTGCTGCATGTGCAGCTCCCTGCTCATGGGAAGTCAGCACATGAGTAATCTCATCTCCATGTTTATATAATTCATCATAAATATTCAGGATCGTTCCCCCCGGATAACCGAAAATAGTATCCACGCCCTGTTCTTTCATACATTCAATAACAATTTCTGCACCCTTTAATAACATGTGTATTCCGCCTTTATCATTATTTTTACAGCTGTATTCTCGCCGCTGATCCATTTCAAATTATTATTTTTCTAAAATAGCTCCTCTGTTTCCGGAAGTTACCATTTTTGCATAACGTGCAAGGTATCCTGTCGTCACTTTCGGTTCTCTTGGCTGCCAGTTTGCACGACGTCTTTCTAATTCTTCCTCAGAAACAGCCAATTCCAGTTTATTTTCCGGAATATTGATCTTGATCAGATCTCCTTCTTCTACCAGTGCGATCGGACCGCCCACGGCTGCTTCCGGTGATACGTGACCGATGGAAGCTCCACGGCTTGCACCGCTGAAACGTCCGTCTGTGATCAGTGCTACCGAAGCTCCTAAGCCCATACCTGCAATCGCAGAAGTCGGGTTCAGCATTTCTCTCATTCCAGGACCGCCTTTTGGACCTTCATAACGGATCACTACCACGTCACCTGCTACGATCTTGCCGCCTTTAATAGCTGCAATAGCATCTTCTTCGCAATCAAAGACTCTTGCCGGACCTTCATGAACCATCATTTCCGGAACCACTGCAGAACGTTTTACGACACCGGTATCCGGAGCAAGATTTCCTTTTAATACTGCGATTCCGCCTGTTTCACTGTATGGATTTTCTACCGGACGGATTACTTCCGGATTTTTATTCTTACATCCCTGAATGTTTTCTCCTACTGTTTTTCCGGTTGCTGTCATAAGGTCTGTATATAATAAACCTTTTTTATTTAATTCATTCATGACTGCATAAACACCGCCGGCTTCATTTAAGTCTTCCATATAGGTAGGACCTGCCGGTGCCAGATGACAAAGATTCGGTGTTCTTGCACTGACTTCATTGGCGATTTCCATGTTCAGTTCTACGCCTGCTTCATGAGCGATTGCCGGAAGATGAAGCATACTATTCGTAGAACATCCCAGTGCCATATCTACGGTCAAAGCATTCATAAATGCTTTTTCTGTCATAATGTCTCTTGGACGGATATTCTTTTCCAGTAATTCCATTACCTTCATACCTGCATGTTTTGCAAGTTTGATTCTTTCAGAATATACTGCCGGAATGGTTCCATTTCCCTGAAGTCCCATTCCTAACGCTTCTGTCAGACAGTTCATGCTGTTTGCTGTATACATACCGGAGCAGGAACCACAGGTTGGACATGCTTTACATTCATATTCCAGAACATCTTCTTCTGTCATCGTACCTGCTGCATAAGAACCTACCGCTTCAAACATACTGGAAAGACTTGTTTTATGTCCTTTTACATGACCGGCCAGCATTGGACCGCCGCTGACAAAAACAGTCGGTACATTGACTCTGGCGGCTGCCATCAAAAGACCCGGTACGTTTTTATCACAGTTTGGAACCATGACCAGCGCATCAAACTGATGTGCCATTGCCATACATTCGGTAGAATCTGCGATCAGATCTCTGGTTACCAGCGAATATTTCATTCCTGTATGCCCCATTGCAATTCCATCACAAACTGCAATGGCCGGAAATACGATTGGAGTACCGCCTGCCATGGCAACACCCATTTTTACTGCTTCTACAATCTTGTCCAGATTCATATGACCCGGAACAATTTCATTATAAGAGCTGACAATCCCTACCAATGGTTTGTTCAGTTCTTCCTCTGTCATCCCCAACGCATTAAATAAACTTCTGTGAGGTGCCTGCTGCATCCCTTTTTTTACTGCATCACTTCTCATAATCCTTTATCCCCTTTATGTATTCTTATCTGATATTTTACTGAATTCTTTCTGCGATCAATGTTCCCATTTCCACGGTACCGACCAGTGTACAGCCGGAAGAATAAATATCTCCGGTTCGGTAACCTTCCTTCAAAACCTGTCTGACTGCATTTTCCACTGCATCTGCTTCTTTATCCAGATCAAAGGTAAATCGGAGCATCATTGCTGCTGAAAGGATCGTTGCGATCGGATTGGCTTTATTCTGTCCTGCAATATCCGGTGCTGAACCATGACTTGGCTCATAAAGACCAAATTTGGTGTCATTTAAACTTGCGGAAGACAACATTCCAATGGAACCTGTTACCATACTTGCTTCGTCAGATAAAATATCTCCAAACATATTTTCTGTCAGAATCACATCGAACTGTGCCGGATCCTTTACCAGCTGCATTGCACAGTTATCAACCAGCATATGTTCTAAGGTTACTTCCGGATATTCAGCTGCTACTTCTTCCACGACCTTTCTCCATAATCTGGAAGAGTCCAGTACATTGGCTTTGTCTACAGAAGTAACTTTTTTGCGGCGTTTCATTGCAATATCAAA
Source organism: uncultured Lachnoclostridium sp. (assembly GCA_964602445.1). Lineage (GTDB taxonomy): Bacteria > Bacillota > Clostridia > Lachnospirales > Lachnospiraceae > HGM12587. Next base: position 25,053 of record CAZRQV010000015.1, on the reverse strand, counting down.
ACCACGCTTTGCAATTCTGCGAATTTCATTTTCGTTATAAGTCAGTGTATCTACCGCAGTTAAAAGTCCGTCCTTTTCTTCTGTCTTTCTTTCCCCAAAATAAAGACCTCCGGTCAGCTCACGCATGATCATCATATCAAATCCGTCTCCGATGATCTCATCGCGCAGCGGGCAGGCTGCTCTCAGTTCGTCATAAAGATAGGCCGGTCTTAAATTTGCAAACAGATTCAATGATTTTCTGATCTTCAAAAGACCTGCCTCCGGTCTCTTATCCGGTGATAATTGATACCACGGGGAAGTTTTGGCATCTCCGCCAATGGATCCCATCAGTACCGCATCACTTGCTTTGGCAGCTTCGATCGTTTCCTCTGTCAAAGGAATGCCGTGAACGTCAATCGATGCGCCTCCCATTAACAAATCCGTATAATTGAATGTATGACCATATTTTTCAGCGACCACATCCAACACTTTTCTCGCTTCTCTCACGATTTCCGGACCAATTCCATCTCCGGCAATGACTGCAATCTTACATTCCATTTTTCCATCTCCTCATGTTTCCTGCTAACGTTTTATCATCCGGTAACTTAATTTTTTAGATATTATATCCACTATATCCCATTCACTTTAATATTGCAACCCCCCAAAGTATTTTGTTATTTTTTTAACAATATCTTAAAAAGGAAGAAATTCAATAAAAGGATTCTACAACTGCTTCTGTTCGCTTTTGGAACAAAGTGGGAACGTTCCTTACTTCTATGTAATAACGCAGCAAAGTCCGCCCTACAAAAAAAGAGAAGAGTTACACACTCTTCCCTCAAGGCACAATTATTCTGCTTTTTCTACTGCAGCGATTGCTTCTTTTTTCATCGGAATACGGCAGTTTTTGTTATTACCGAATTCTACGATCACATCTTCTTCTGTGATGTCGATTACGATTCCATAGAAACCGCTGGTTGTTACGACTGCATCACCGATTGCCATATCTGCTAACATGGCTGTAACTCTTTTCTGTTCTTTTTTCTGCGGTCTGATCGCTACAAAGTACATAAATGCACCAAAAATTACAACATATGCAATTAAAATGATCCAGCTTCCGCTTGTTTCTGCTGTTGCTAATAAATTCATACTGATTCCTCCAAATTTTACTAAATAGCATAAACTTCTCTTATTCTACATGAGAAACTTATTTTCGGCAAGCACTTTAGAATTTTTTTATTTTTGTGCTTTTATTTTTATAATTCTTTTTTATTCCATCGTCTCTCCGGAAACGGATTCTGTTTGATAAAATCTCTTGATCTGATCTACACGGGAACTCATATTTACCAAAAGCGCATCCAGCACTGTGATCGCTGCCATACATTCGACGACGACCACAGCGCGTGGAACGATCACCGGATCATGTCTGCCTTTGATATTGACCGAAATATTTTCTCCTGATCGATTCACGGTGTCCTGTGCAGCATGGATTGACGGTGTCGGTTTTACCGCTGCACGGAAAATAATCTCACTTCCGTCCGAAATTCCGCCAAGAATCCCACCTGCATGATTCGTCTTTTTCAATATCTTGCCATCTTCATTATAATAAAAAGAATCATTGTTCGTCAGCCCTGTTGCTTCTGCCACTGAAAATCCATCACCGATTTCAAACCCTTTGACCGCTCCGATAGAAAGCACTGCTTTTCCCAGATTGGCACTGAGTTTTTCAAAACAAGGTTCCCCTAAGCCTGCCGGAACACCTTCTATCCTGCATTCGATCACTCCGCCGGAGGAATTTTCTGCTTTCATACATATGTCCAGATAATCTGCTGCTTCTTTCGCCGCCGCTTCATCCGGCATACAGACTTCATTACAAAAACGCTGTTCCAGATCAAAACGATCCTGTGAAATCGTTACCGGTCCAATGGACTTTGTATAGGCACTGATCGTAATCCCCATTTCCTTTAAAAGTTTCGCTGCAATGGCTCCGGCAGCCACCCTGCCGATGGTCTCACGTCCTGAGGAACGTCCTCCGCCTGTATAATCGCGAAAACCATATTTGCAGTCATAGGTATAATCTGCGTGTCCCGGTCTGTAATAAGAAGCAATCTCACTGTAATCTCTGCTCCTCTGGGTTTTATTGAAAACGACCATGGAAATCGGTGTTCCTGTCGTTCGTCCTTCAAATACTCCAGATAAGATTTCTACACAATCCTCCTCTTTTCGAGGGGTTGTAAAACGGGAAGTGCCCGGTTTTCTGCGATCTAAATATTTTTGAATATCTTCCTCGCACAATTCCAGACCTGCAGGACAGCCATCTACGACAACGCCCACTCCCTTTCCATGGGATTCTCCCCATGTGGTAATTCTGAAAATAGTTCCAATTCCTGAACCTGCTGCCATAATCATTTCCTCTTTTCTTTCGATTGACGAAAATGTCTCTTTCACTTATACTAAATTAGAATTATAACATTTCATATGTTTACAGTTCAAGAACGAAATAAGATTCCATTATAATAATCAGGAGATTTCAAATGTACAAACTTATTAAAAGAGAAGGAATGGCCAAACGTGGTGAATTTCATACGGTTCACGGCGTGATCCAGACACCTGTTTTTATGAATGTAGGAACCGTTGCAGCGATCAAAGGTGCTGTATCTACCGAGGATCTGGAATCCATCGGCTGTCAGGTAGAGCTTTCCAATACTTATCACTTACATGTCCGTCCGGGCGATCAGCTGATCAAGCAGCTTGGCGGACTTCACAAATTTATGAACTGGGAAAGACCGATTCTTACAGATTCTGGCGGATTTCAGGTATTTTCCCTTGCGAAAATGCGAAAGATCAAAGAAGAAGGTGTTTACTTTAACTCTCATATCGACGGAAGAAAAATCTTTATGGGACCGGAAGAAAGTATGCAGATCCAGTCTAATCTGGGTTCTACCATCGCCATGGCATTTGACGAATGCCCAAGCAGTGTAGCAGAACGCAGCTATATTGAAAATTCTGTAGCCCGCACTACCCGCTGGCTTGCACGCTGTAAAGCAGAAATGGCCCGCTTAAACAGTTTGGATGATACCATCAACCGACATCAGATGCTCTTCGGAATCAACCAGGGCGGAATTTTAGAAGACGTGCGTATCGAACACGCAAAACGAATTTCAGAAATGGATCTGGACGGCTACGCACTTGGCGGACTTGCTGTAGGAGAAAGCCACGAAGATATGTACCGCATTATCGAAGCAACCGTTCCATATCTTCCGATTGAAAAACCAACTTATCTGATGGGTGTCGGTACACCGCAGAACATTTTAGAAGCCGTAGAACGAGGCGTTGATTTCTTCGACTGTGTATACCCAAGCCGTAACGGCCGTCACGGACACGTTTATACAAACCAGGGAAAATTAAATCTGTTCAATGCCAAATTTGAACTGGATGACAGACCGATTGAAGAAGGCTGCCAGTGCCCTGCATGCCGCCGCTACTCCCGTGCATACATCAGACATCTTTTAAAAGCAAAAGAAATGCTTGGCATGAGACTCTGTGTACTGCATAATCTTTATTTCTATAACCATATGATGGAAGAGATCCGAGATGCTTTAGATGAAGGCAGATTTGCCGAATACAAAAAACAGAAACTTGCCGGAATGGAAGAAAATAAATAAACTTGTCAGAATGAAAAAGCAAATATTCCTTCCGAAACTTAGAAAAACCACCGCAAATGCGGTGGTTTTTCTAAAAAAGGAGAGGGAGATTAGAAAATTCAAATATCGTCAAATGATTTTCATCATTTATAAATCGAGGGAGTGGCGGGCATTTCACCCGCCAAGTGTTATGAATGAAATACTGATGTATTTGCTACGGTTATAATATAACAATTAATTGTGTCCAAAGTTTGTTCATTTTTTGAAGGATTTATAAAAAATCTTAGGAAATTATTTAGATTTTCGAAATTCCTTCTGCCCGATATTGGGAAGTAAAGACTCCTATTTATACGAGTTCTGACATACAAGATTCCTGAAACTTTTTCAGAACCCCGTTCAAGTTTTCCCCGTGGAGCTTAATTTCATTTTTTTCCGTCCGGATCACAATCATTCTTCCTTCTAATCCGATATATTTGATTTCTTTTAATGAAATCTCTTCTGTACCATAACGAACCATCACTCGTCCTGTAATCTTTTCTCCCGCGATCAAGATATTCTCTTTTGTAACAGCAATTCCAAGATGCCACAGTCCTCCGGACATTTCGTTAACGGTAAATTCATCTGCCACCATTGCAAACTCAACCGTTTCATCTGCCGGCAGCAGTTCTTCGATCGTTTGAAATGCCTTTTCATACTGTTTAAACTCTGCCTTCTGATACTTTCTGGCAAACTGCAGCATTTCTTCTGCTGTCTTCATTTTTATCTCCGGATCCTTTTCTGACAAGATTTCAATCTCTCTCGGTGAATATTTCCGATCCTTGCTGTTGCAGTAAAAACCAGCTGCCTCAAAACCGATTCCAAGCAACAGACATACAAGGGAAAGCTGTTCCGGCTTTTTCGAAAACTCCAGAATGCCATACAGACTGTGAAGCACAGCAACTGCAATACATAACAGCCCCATCAAAAAATAAAGACTAACCTTCTTTGATTTTCTTCTTTTTCCTCATAGGATAATTCCATCAGCAGCGCCGCACTTTTTTTGAAGTCTTCTCCATTTTCTTTACATTTTCCTTCTAAAAGTTCCGAAATACTGACACCGAACTCTTCTCCGATCAGCGGAAGCATAGAAAGATCCGGCATCGTCTTTCCGTTCTCCCATCTGGAAATGCTGCGATTGCTTACGCCAAGTTTTTCTTCCAGCTGCTCCTATGTCATGTTTTTGGTTTTCCTTAACTCTGCCATAAAGCCACCAATCCTTTCCTGATCTAATAACATATGGTTTCCTCCTTTTCTATAACCTACGCTAGCATAATTCGAACGAAATCAACACGACATTCCCTGAGAATTTACAAAATTTCCTGAAATTCCCATCCGGAAACTGCATCTATCGGCATTCTTTTCACACGAACTGTCTTTTTTTCATGAAACCCTGCTCCATTTTTCCGAAATGTCACAACAACATCCATGGTTTCCTGATTCATATCTGAAGAATCATATTCAAACGCTGTAATGATCTCCGCTCCATATTTTTCCTTAAGATGTTCTGAAATCATTTGTTCCATTTCTCTGTTTCTGCTGCAAAAATCCGTCAATACAAACTGCCCATCATCCCAATTCACAACTGCAGTAATATCATTGCTGTTCCAACCGCAATATCCACCATATTCGCCTGCTTCATTATTTAAAAACTGTAGTTCTGCTCCTACCGTAATCTCACCATTTTCATAGTAGAACCTCAGTTGAGCACCACAGGTCACACTTCGGTATGGATCCATCCCTTTTTCATTTTCAAGAAATCTTCCCGCATTTTTTCCATCAATCTTTGCCTGTACTCCACTTTCATTTACTTCCCAAGAAAGATGACTCTGAAACTGTTCGGTACAATCTTTCTCCAAAAATTGATATACATATAATTCACCGTCTTTTCCGAAATCTGCCAAAAGAAATGTATCGATATAGATTCCGGTTCCATGTTTTACATTCAATTTGATCGCCAGTTCCTGCTGCCCGTCTTTATCCAGATCTGTTTCCAAAAGTTCTAACGGTGTCATATAATTTGAGGTATACGGATATTGGATTTGTGCATAATTTCCCTCTGATTCTAATAACAGTTTATCCTGACTGCCTTTTCCGTACAAGGTATAATGTTCCGTTTTTCCCAAAAGGTAGGTTTCATTTTCTGCTCCTTCTTTCGGAATATAAGACATCTGGGAAAAGGTTTCTCTTACATCTTTAACATTTGACAGATCCCAGAAAGAAAGGTCTGAAAGCGGTGTTCCCGGAATCGGATTTTCCAACTCTTCCGAAATTTCCGCTTCTTCAACCAGCTGCTGCGGATTCCATTCCTGATATTCTCCGCCGTCCATATTGATCTTAAAATACTGTTCTTCCTGTAAACTGTCCCTCCAGCCGTTTCCTTCCACATATCTCCAACGCTCGGCTTTCACAAAAATTTCATTCCGAACTGCATTTACCTCTGTAAATTTGATCCAATCCTCTGCCATCAGTTCCGTTTCCATAGCCTCTGCCCCATCAAACAAATGCACTCTTTCTTTTCCATCAGAAGAAAGAAGATTCATCCCATTCTCCTTTTTCGTGATCAGCCGTTTCTTTTCCTGATCGATTGCCAAAAGTTCTTCCTCTTCTGCAATCAATTCTTCGTCTGACAATGCAAATGTCGTACGGTAAAGATCGTTGCCGCCTTCTCCAAAATTATCATATTTCTGATAATACACCTGTCCGTCCAGTACCATAAACGAATCAGAATCGGTCAGATGATTTTCTATAATCTGCTGTTTTTCAAAATCTGCATAATAAAATGCCCCCTGATAATATCCGGCACTGCCTTCATAAGTACCGGCGGAAAATAAAAATCCATCTTCATCTGCATAAGTACAGGAAATCTGTTCCAAAGAAACATCATCAATGACCAAAAGACTGCAGACTTCTTCGGTATCCAGCAAAATCGCCTCTACCGAAACCGAAAGCTCCTCTGAATCCTCCTCAGACGTTTTTCCTGACAGACAATACAGTTCCTTTCGATCACTGCTGATTCCTATAATTTCTCCCTCTGCCAGCCGCTTAAAACCGCTTCCGTCTAATTCATGGCGATAAATGGCTGATGGCGAACCGTCTTCATAAACCGCAGTTCCATAAAGATATCTTCCGTCTGAATAAAGTCTGCTGCCTTCATCATAATACAGATTGCTTCCAATCTGAATGATCTGACCGCCCTGATTAGCAACCGTCAGCTTTAGGGAATCTGATAGTTCTGTATTTGCTTTTCCCTCTGATAACGATTCCTGATGGGCTGTTTTCGGACGTGACAGCAGTCCAACACCCGTTACAATGAGCAAAAGTACCGCAACTGCAGATAAAAACACCCCTTTTTTTCTATATTTTAAGACACTTTCAATTCTGGAACGCACCGAAGGCTCTCCAAAGGTCAACGGCGTAAATACATAATGATTCTGTTTTGCCGCAAATTTCAGCAAACTTCTGGCATACGCTTTCCGGATATTTTTCTCTGAATGCTCCAATACCGCTTCATCACAGGAAATCTCCATATCCTTACAGCACAAATGATAAGCAATCCATACCAGCGGATGAAACCAATAAACAATGGTAATCCCATAAAGCAGAAATTTCACAAGATGATCTTTTCTTTTCCGATGATATTCCTCATGCAGAAGCACATAGCTTCTCTCCTCTTCTTCCATATTCGCCGGAAGATAGATTTTCGGCGAAAAGATTCCCCATACAAACGGAGACGACAAACGGTTTACTTCGATAATCCCGGTCTTCCGATCTGCATTACATTTTTTTGATTTTTTCAGCCGATACTGAAATCGCAGCGAAACACTCAGACTATACAGACCAAAACCGAAAATTCCAAGCACCCAAACCTTCTCTGCCCAAGGAAGTACCTGTTCCCAAGAAAACTGTTTTCTCTGTACTGCCACTTCCTGATCTTTTGCCGAACCAGTCGTTTCCCTGACAGGTGTTTCAAACACACTTCGATCATATTCCGTCATATTCATATGATGAAGCATCAGAATCTTTTCTGATTCCATGGACTTTTCCGGTGGATCATTTTCGTCGAAACGAGACTCCATCTGCATCGCCTGCTCCTGCAGCATCTTAGGAATCAGACTGAAGCTGCCGGACACCGAAACCGGAATACACAAATTTAAAAACAGGATCATCCATAAATAATAACAATATTTCCGCCCAATCTTTCGCAAAAACAGACGGACAAGCCAAATAATCCCGAAAATATAACAGCTAAGCAGACTTAACTGCAGCACCTTTGCAAACATAACTCCGATCACTGTCTATTCCTCCTTGTAATCTTCGATCATTTGTGCCAGTTCTTCAATCTCCCTGCGGCTTAATTTATGCTTATTTAAAAAAGCTGCTACAAATTTCGGCATGGAACCTTCATAGTTTTCTTCCAGATAACGCTCTCCTTTTCTTCGGGCATACTCCTCCTGATTCATCAGAGAAGTCACTATCGCTCCTTCATTTTTGAAAATCCCCTGATCACATAATTTACGCAGTACCGTATAGGTTGTCGATTTTTTCCAGTTCAGCTGCTCTGCCGCCAGTTTCACTAACTGACCACTGCCCATCGGCTCATGATCCCAGATGATCTGTGCCAACTGCTGTTCTGCTTCCGTCATAAGATATACAAGCATATCAAATCCTCCTTGGTCTAAATTTTATAAACCTTTATACTGCTAGTCTATGTTTTTTAGACCTATCTGTCAAGTAAATTACATACAATTTCTAAATTATAAATCTTCTACAAATCTTCTTTTGCCAATTCCGCTGTTCTACGCACCGTAGATTGCGGGAAAATGACTGATATGCTATAAAAAAGACACCGATGCGGTGTCTTTTTTATCACTAATTTTCAAATAGATTTTTAATATAGCACCTTATCCCGCGATAAAGATTTTTAATCCGATAAAGATTAAGATAATTCCACCCAGAATTTCTGATTTTCCTGCAAGCTTGGTTCCTGCTTTTTTCCCGATGAAAAGTCCCACAAAACAGATGAGAAAGGTCACAATTCCGATCAGAAGACATGCCAGCAGTGCATCTGCCAGACCATAATTAGAAATCGTAAATCCTACGGAAAGAGCATCGATGGAAGTTGCTACCCCCTGAATCAAAAGTGCCTTAAATCCTACTGCCGGTTTTTCATCTTCCGAATCTTTGTTTTTGATACCTTCATAGAGCATATTAATACCAATGTATCCCAGCAATGCAAGTGCGATCCACGGGATCAACTTCTGAAAGATTTCAAAATACTGCGCAATCGTAGATACGCAGAACCAGCCGATCATCGGCATTACAAACTGAAATCCTGCAAATACACCGGCAATCCCACACATTTTGTGCTTTTTCATAAACGGCTCATTCAGCCCGTTGGCGAGAGAAACGGAAAAAGCATCCATAGCAAGTCCGATTCCGAGAACAATACTGTTGAAAAAGAAAGTAAATCCTAAATTCATTTTTTCCTCCGTATAAAAATAAAAGTAATCTTTTTTGCGGTAACTGCAGCCAGGTATTTCATCCCAAAGTGCTCTTATCAATATCTTCCATATGCGTTTCTGTGCATCCTGCGCAGAATGCTTTCAATTTCACAGAAAAGTCATACGCAAACAATAACGCAGTAAATCCTTCTCTATGATTTTTATTTCATAGGAAAATTCATGACTTTCCTATGTTAATGCAACAAGGTCTTTCCTATGAAAAAAAACCAAGTACATGATTTCTGTACTTGGTCAAATTCTGATAATTAATTGCAAGGTCTGAACTACTCTGAAACATCGAAGTATCCTATTTGCATAATGACGACACGTACAGCTATCCCGCAGCTTACGTGAGTCTCGCAAATTAAAACAAGCCAGACCAAACGGTCAGTATGTTGACTTGTTGCGCCAAGGTGCGCCTGCTACTCCCTCACAACTTTCAGTAGAATAACACAAAAAAAAACCGCTGTCAACCGCAAAATCGATCCGCGGAATGATCTGTTACTGTCAAGCGTAACGCACTTTTTAATGGCATTTTTCCTTTGCCTGTGATATACTCTTTCAGATTATTTGGATTATGAGCATACGCAAGGAGGTTTTATGAGTTCATCATCAAAAACAAGAGATTATCTCTTTGACAATTATAAAGCACTTTTGATTTTTCTGGTTGTGATCGGACACTTTGTCGGTCCCAGCAGCACTGACAATTCTTTTTTAATGATCCTGAAATGGCTGATCGTTTCTTTCCATATGCCGGCTTTCATCTTCATTTCCGGATATTTTTCCAAAAAAGACCTGTCTATCCAGACACAGATTCAACGACTGGCAATTCCTTATCTCATTTTTGAGATTGTTTATTACCTTTGGTATACCCTTTTTCTGCATAAATCTACAGAATTGGCATTGCTGAAACCCAAATTTACCCTCTGGTATCTTTTGGCACTATTTCTCTGGAGACTGATCACACCTTATGTTAAGAAAATTCCGCATTATATGATTCTGGCTGTTGCCGCAGGATTTCTGATCGGTTTTTCAAATATGGAAAATAATTTTCTTACCATTCCAAGGGCATTGGTTTACTATCCTTTTTATCTTGCCGGAACCGTTTTTGACAGAGAATGGCTGAACCGCCACCGCAGCAATGCGGACAAAAGAAATGCGGTACTTTGTATCGGAATCATTTTCGTATTTCTTTTCCTGATCGGAAGCCAAAAAGTGGCACCTATGCAGATTTTTTACGGAAGATATAACTACAGCTTCATGAAACAATCAGTTCTCACAGGACTGTTCTGGCGCTGTATTCTGTACCTTGTAGGATTTTTAATGACTTTCTCTGTCATGATTCTGATGTCAGAGAAAAAATTGCCATTTTCTTATATCGGTACCCGTACCATGGCAATCTATCTTTTCCACGGACTGACCTATAAGGCAATCGAAACGACTCTTTTGACGGATATTACCGGAATTTTTGAGACGTTCCTGCTGTTAGTCGGCTGTGCCGCTCTGACACTGTTTTTTTCCTGGAAACCATTTACGGTACTTACCGGATCTGCTTCTAAAATTCCTTTTTCAAAGAGCAGACCTCATTTAAAAAGCAGGAGACCTTCTTAGATCTCCTGCTTAACACTGCTGATAACAGCAAATATTTCGTTATTTCTTCTGCTCATACCATTGTTTGAGCGTTTCACAAATGCATTTCATCGTTTCTGCTGTGGCCGGTTCATCAAACTCTGTTTCCAGCAGTTTCCACAAATATCCCTGCTGATCTGCCAGTTCAATACTTTTTGGATAGACCAGTTCAAAACTTAATGCAGCATGCCCTACCAGACTGTCTGCAACAGTTTTTCTAATTTCACGAGGTATCGCCCGCTTTTCACAAAATACTGCATACACTTCCGGAGTAATGGTACTGTTCCTAAGCTCCGCTTCTGTTACATGATATACAATATGTACGCCTGTCTCATAATTCGCCCGATAAATATCTACTTTATCCGCATCTCTGATAATCTGGCAAAACAGCAATTCTCTTTCCGATACGCCTTCCGGAATCCGGTAAAGACTATGATAACGAACTGCTTTTTCGATCAATTCATCATTCTTTCCTTCCGGATCAAAACTCCGGATCAGACCTTCTTTAAAAAGCAGATCTGCTCCGAATTGCGCATGATCGATGGAAATGCTGTCATTAAAGGTATCAAAACGCCGCAACTGCTCAAATCTTCCGATATCGTGGAGCATACCAATCTCCCATGCAATCTCAATTTCTTCTTCGGAAAGATGCAGCGATCTTGCGATACATTCGCAGTTTTCCGCAACTTTCTTTGTATGTACATATTTTAAATAAATATTTGGATCTTTCAGATCATAATTTGATGTATATGCTTCAAACGCCTGAATCAGTTGTTCTCTATTCATGATATTTGGTTAAAAACTCTTCCTTTGTAATCTCGTACCAGTTTAAATCTTTGGAAACACCATCTTTTACAAATGCATTCTCTTCTTTTCTTACGAATCGAAATCCTACTTTCAGATAACACCGCTGGGCTCTTGTATTTTCTGTATATACATTCAGATATACTTTTTTCAGATCCAAAGCTCCAAACGCCTCTCTTAATGCAAGTATGGTAGCTTCCGTACCGATTCCACGGGCAAATTTCCGTTTTCCAATGGCAAATTCTGCACTTTCTTCACTGCGGTCAATATTTTTCAGACTGACCGTACCAAGATATTCTTCTTTGTTATTGGAAATCGCATAGTGTCTGGCATTTGGATTCTCCTCTGCCGATTTAATAAATTTCTGACAGCTGGCAATGGTAATCGCTGTCACATCATATCTAAAACAAGAGGAAATCTCCGGGTCTGTCATCCATTCATGCATCCCTGAAGCATCTCCTTTTCGAAGTTCTCGTAACTTAATTCTCACAGTTTACTCCTCTTTATGTCATTTCTTTTGCTCTCTAACAGACATAGTATACCCTAAAACCTACAGAATCGCAAAAAAATTTTATTCAGCAGATTTCAGACAGATTTCTAAAAAGATCGCTGTTGATTTCATAAATCTGTTTGATCGGGATTTTGGTTCCGTCATCTAAAATGATCCGCTTTTGATAATGATCGATTTTTTTGATTCTGCCCGTACGATTCACATATTCTCCGCCGCTTTTCTGACAATCCGGAACAAAATAAATAACCGAAACCAGTGGCTCTGATAAAAGATTTTGTGATAAAATCTGCAGTTTTTCATCCAACATTGCTTTTCTGTTTTCGTCCAGCTCTTTCTCATCTTCTGTCAAACGGGCAGTTTCCTCCACTGCATCTTCATATCCGGTCAATGCAGAAAAAGGAGAAAATTGTGCTGCCCGCTCCAGGTTTGACATTCGTGGTCTTTCCGATGCAAATGGATAAGTTTTCTGAAGCAGATCCCCATATCGCTCCCAGCTTCTTTTTCGTAACTCCTTTTCTTCTTCCATCAGGCTTTGTGTCCTCCGATCTGATTGTTGCGGTCTATCGCTGTTGCACCTTCCTGAAGATTCATTCCCTTCAAAATCGCATTTTTTCCATATTTCTTCTTAATATCCAGCACCGCATGCTGTATCTTTTTTTCTTTTTCCAGCAGCTTCTGTTCTGCTTCCTTCTGCTGTTTTTCCAAATCATAATCTGAAAACAGAGACAGCTGTTCAAACGGACTCTTTGTCTGTTCAGCTTCTTTTTCACTGATCACACGATTCGCTGTCAGATTCAGTCTTCGAATCAGCAGTGCCGGATCTGTAATCCGATCATATAGCTGCAGCACTGCTTTGGTAATCTGTTTGGTAGAAGAAGAATATTGTTCCAAATGGATTGTTCCATGTGCATGCTTCGGTATCTTTCTTCCATAACGGTCTGTCGTGACTGCCCCATGATATTCTTTTCTTCGGTTCGGATCCGTCAGATTTTCAATATCATATCCAATCGTTAACACTATTTGATCTGTTACAAGTCCTTTTTCGACCAGATCCAGCACCAAAAGATCTGTCATTTCCATAATGACCAATCTCGTCTGCACAAAATCATAAGGACAATGAAGTACCTGACCCGCTCCGATGCTGTTAGAACTTGGACGAAACGCTTTCACATCTGCAATCGTACAAGGTTCCCATCCCCATGCATGATCGATTAAAAGCTCTGCATTTACCCCAAATAACCGGTACAGCAGATCTGCGTTATGATATTCGCCCTGCGTTCCCAAAGAACATCTTGCAATATCTCCCATCGTATACAAACCGTATGCTTCTAATTTTTTTGCATATCCGGCTCCAACCCGCCAAAAATCTGTCAGCGGACGATGGGTCCACAGTAATTCCCGATAGGTGTATTCATCCAGTTCTGCGATCCGTACCCCTTTTTGATCCTCTTTTACATGTTTTGCAACAATATCCATGGCAATCTTTGCAAGATAAAGGTTTGTCCCAATGCCGGCTGTCGCGGTAATTCCTGTGGTCTCTTTAATATCCCGAAGGATTGTGCCGGTAAATTCATAAGCCGTCTGACCACTGCTTCTCAAATATGGAGTCAGATCGATCATCACCTCATCGATCGAATATACGTGAATATCTTCCGGTGCTGCATATTTCAGATAAATCTGGTAAATCTTCGTACTCCATTCCATATAATGAGCCATCTGAGGCGGTGCGATCACATAATCAATGGCCAATGCAGGATCATTTTTTAGTTCCGGCGCATCATACGATTTTCCTTTAAATTTTCTTCCCGGTGCATCCAGAACTCTTAACGCATTCAGATTCTTTATTTTCTGCACTACTTCGAATAATCTTGCACGTCCCGGTATTCCATATGCTTTCAAAGCCGGTGAAACTGCAAGGCAGATAGTTTTTTCCGTTCGTTCCGCATCTGCTACGACCAGATTGACTCTCATAGGATCCAATCCTCTTTCGATACATTCCACTGATGCATAAAATGATTTTAAATCAATTGCAACATACGTTCTTTCTTTTTTCATTTTCTCAATCCTTCTTTGTTGTACTTATTTTACCACACAGAAGGAGTCTTTGATACCTCCGTCTTAAATTCATCCTGTTTCTTTTCAATCACAGCTTATCGAAAAAGGAGCTTTGCAGTGCATTATGATTTCTCATCGCTGCACTGCAAAACTCCTGATTTTTCATTATCTTCTTTCGAATCCCAGATATCTGGTTCCCTGAAAACTTAATCTTCCCTGATCCCCTTCTGCCAGAAGACCGTATTCTCTTCCACTGACATGAAATTCCATCCGATCACCGCTTTCCACTTCAAATGTCACATAATATGTCGTTGAAGTCGTCATATGTCCCGCACCGTTTCCGCCCGAATGGTGATGATGACTGACCGAAGCTCTCTTGGCAACAAGTTTCGCTTCTACGGTCAGTTTCGGAGACTGATTATTTTGATTCCACTCTCCGATCATTCTGATCACGCTTACCACGATCATGCCGAAAATAAGAACAAAAGCCAAGGTAAACATTATATCAAATTCACTGCCATAAAACATTCGTATTGTCCTCTCTTTTTAAATTATGATTTTATCCTTCAAACATTTCTGCAAATCCATCTATGATCGGTTCCTGATCTGCTTTTCCGGAAATTTCCCGATAAAATGCTGTTTTTGCTGCTGTCATATACGGTCTCAGCCACAGATCACCGATTCCAAAGGTCGGTATACACAGTAAAATCCAGCCAAGAAAGCTGATTTCCAGACAAAACAGTCGTAAACGATTTCCATACATCATTTCTTTGGAACGGTTCATTGCTTCTGATGCAGTAAGATCCGGGTGTTCTACGAGTATGTAATCGGTCATTGCGTAATTATATCCGATGATGATTCCAGGTATAATCAAAAAAAGCATACCGACAAATTCGTAAAAACTTTTCAACATATTTGTAATGATAATGGTTTTCCAATTAGAAAACTGCCCGAATAATGTTTGAACCTGTGGTTCTGTTCCGTCATAAAGATCCAAATGAAATCTCATATAACCAACTTCTACGATCCTTCCGAGAATATAGAAAAAAACGGAAAAGATCACTGCCAGCACTGCAACATACAGAGGGTGTACATCCATCTTGAAAAAACTTTTCGAATACACACTCCAGCCGGCAAGATTAAAATTCATGCAAAAACCCTCCGCTGTATTTGCACTAAATTCAATTCCGGAATTGACTCCTTCCAGTGCCCCTAAAAAAGCTGCGATCAAACCTGCAATCACCGCCAACATCCATCTTCCTCTTAATACTTCCCGGGCTTTCCCACGAAAATCTGCCGCACGACTCTCCATAACACACCTCCTTTGCATTCAGGCTCCCTGCCTCTTCTTAAATAACCGTTCTTGCTGTGAAATTTTCGACACAGCACACACTTTCAACCACATTATAGCATAGATATTCTGCATAGATATTAAGAATTTCTTATTTTATGATGTCAACAGCATCTTGCTTTTTAGTTTCAAATCAGATACATTACTAAATAATATACACTTTACTTTCTTAAAACAGGAGTACCTTTATGACCTTATCCATTTTCGGAATTCTGATATTACTGCTTGGCACATTAGAACAATTTATGATCAATCACAGCCGTCTTATGGCCTTCATCTGTATCCTCAGTTTATTCGGCGGATGCTTTTATTTCAAAAAAACATTTCCGAACACTTCTGCATTGGTACGAAAATTGCTTTCTTGCATGGCTCTTCTGCATTTGGCAGGTCTTTTTTCAGACCGCTGGATCATTTTTACCGGTCTGGGAGTCCTTTTAACTTCCGTTGGAATGATCATTTCTATGACAGGGATTTGTAAATTATGGAAAAACAAACTTCGGCACCGCTTTCTGCTATCTTTTGTCTCTTTTTTGATTTTCCTTCCTGCCACGGGGATTCTTTTTACTACATTTTTCCCGAATGCCTCTATGAACCTTATCAGAACCATCTTTTATGATGATAAAAATGTGACAACTGCAAAATCCGATCAAAAAACACTGGAACAGCTGGCCGAACTTCACAGCAATCTCTACTACGACATGGAAGCACCTAACGGTTATCTGGATATTTATTATCCCTTCACCCTGAAAGAAACGCGGCCTGCAACATTGATCTACATTCATGGCGGCGGTTACGTTTGGGGCGACAAACAAAGCGGCGATCCGGATGCCGGAGAATTAAAACTCAGCGATTCCCTAATCTATGCTGCTTTGGAACAAGGGTATCATGTGGTTTCTTTTAACTACTGCCTTGCACCGGAATTTCCTTATCCAGCTGCCATTGAGCAGTTAGACCGGGGACTTCATTATCTGACTGAACATGCCAAAGAACTGTCCCTTACGATGGATCGGGTCTTTCTCGCCGGAAGCTCTGCCGGAGGAAATCTTGCCGGGGTTTTAGCAAATCTGCAGACCAATGAAGCCTATGCTTCACAAATGGGAATTACTCCTGCACTTTCCAAATCTGCCATTCGGGGCGTGATTTTTGAAAGTACCCTGTTTGACAATTCCCAGTACGGCATTACCCATGAAATTCCAAGGGATTATCTGTTTTACCAGTTAGGCAGAGTTTATCTTCAGACCAATGAACTGAAATATGACAAAAACTCTGTGACACCTTCCAATGTCACAGAGTTTGTAACCGAAGATTTTCCGCCAAGTTTTATTTCCGACGGAAATACCGGCAGTTTTTACGATCAAGCACAGGAAATGTATACACGCCTGACCAATTTAGGGGTAGACTGTCAATTTGTCTTCTATCCCAAAAGTGAAGCAGTCCTCAAACACGGATATGAAGAATCCGGCTCCCCATATGCACTCCGTACCCGAAATGCAATGCTGGAATTTATGGACAGATACGATTAAGTATCATAAACTTATGCCCGAAATTTTATGCACTCTTTTTCCCTATCGCTTTTATGACTTTATCTCCGACAGATCCTTGATCACTTCTCCCGCAATGATCAAGCCTGCCACTGCCGGCACAAATGCTGTACTTCCCGGAATTGCTCTGCGTCCTTCCGGCTTTTCTTCCATACTCTCTTCTTTTGGCGTTACCGGCATTTCATCAGAAAAGACCACTTTCAGATGATGAATATTTCGCTTTTTCAGCTCTCTTCGCATTACTTTTGCCAAAGGATCCATCGAAGTTTTGAACAGATCTGTTACACGAAACCGGGTCGGATCCAACTTATTTCCGGCGCCCATTGCACTGATCACAGGAATGTTCAAAGCCTTTGCCCGTGTTATGATTTCCAGCTTTGCCGTTACCGTATCAATGGCATCTACGATGTAATCGTATTCCTGAAATGGGAATTCATCCGCATTTTCAGGCAAAAAGAAGCTGCGATAAGTTCTGATATCGGCTTCCGGATGAATCGAGAAAATTCGTTCTTTCATCACATCTACTTTATACTGTCCTACCGTATCTCTGGTTGCAATAATCTGTCTGTTGATATTTGTTACAGAAACCGTATCATTATCAATCAAATCAAAGGCTCCGACACCGCTGCGTGCCAATGCTTCACATACATGACCGCCGACACCGCCGATTCCAAAGACTGCAACCCTTGCATTTTTTAATTTCTGCATTGCTTCTGCTCCAAGCAGAAGCTGTGTTCTAGAAAACTGATCTATCATAGTCACTCCAATCTTACTTTACTTTCTTTAAATATCGCTCTGCTACTCGTTCTGCACACCATTTCCCAAGATATCCTGACAAAACTCCTACCAAAACTCCACCCAGAATATCCGTCGGATAATGCACATACAGATACATTCTTGAAAATGCCATGGTCACTGCAAGCACCAAAGCCGGCCATGCCAGTTTCTTTTCTTTTGCCAGAAACAATGCAGTCACCGATGCAAAAGAAGCTGCCGTATGCCCTGACGGAAAAGAAAAATCTTTCGGTTTTGCAACAATCAGCTGGATTGCTGTATTTACATCGAAAGGCCGGGTTCTTGCAACCAGATTTTTCAAAATACCATTACACAGGATCACATCTGCAAGCAATGCACCTACCATAAAAATACCTGCTTTTCTTGTTTTTGGGATCATAAACAAAACGATTGCCAGAAGAATCCAGATAACCCCTGCATTTCCCAGTGTGGATACAAAACGCATCAGGCTGTCTCCGATGGGAGTTCGCAGATTCTGAATTCCATCTAAAATCATTAGTTCCATAACGCTATCCTTTCCGCCGCTTTTTAGCAGCATCTTTTTCTCAGTTAAGTGGCATCACTTTATCATTCCTTAATTTAAAAAGAATCTGACCAGCTTTTTATAAAATTTGTTCGTATATGGCTGATAACGCATCGGCAGATCGATCCATGTTTTCTTATCGACGATAGATTTATAATGAGAAAAGGCATCAAATCCGGCTTTTCCATGGTAACTTCCCATACCACTTTCACCTACACCGCCGAATCCCATTTCACTGGTTGCCAGATGAATCACCACGTCATTGATGCATCCTCCGCCAAAATTCAACTCTTTCGTTACCCGTTCCCTATGTTTCTTGTCTTTTGAAAACAAATAACAAGCCAGTGGTTTATCTTTCTGCTTCAATTCCCCGATCATACTGTCAAATGAATCATACGTAAGGATTGGCATAATCGGACCAAAGATTTCTTCCTGCATTACCGGATCATCATACCCTACCATATCCATTACGGTTGGCTCTATCCGTAACTTCTGTACATCCCAAGTACCGCCAAATACAACTTTTTCCGGATCGATCAAACGGATCAGACGGTTAAAATGTTTTTCATTGATGATCTTTCCATAATCTTGATTTTTTAATGGCTGCTTTCCATACTGCAGTTGAATCTGATTGATCACTTCTTTCAGAAATTCATCTTTTATCGTACGATCGCATAAAATATAGTCCGGTGCAACACAGGTTTGACCACAGTTCAGATATTTCCCAAATACAATCCTTTTTGCAGCCATCTTCAGATCCGCACCTGCATCTACGATACAAGGACTTTTTCCCCCTAGTTCCAAAACAACCGGCGTAAAATGTTCTGCACTGTGCCGCAGCACTTCTCTGCCGACATTCTGACTTCCTGTAAAGAAGATAAAATCGAATTTTTGCTGCAGCAACGCTTTATTTTCTTCTCTTCCGCCTCGTATAATGGCAACATAGAATTCTTCAAAGCATTCTTTTAAAATTTTCTCCATGACTGCACTGGTGTATGGAGAATAGGCGCTTGGCTTTACGATAGCCGTATTGCCGGCTGCAATGGCATCTACCAAAGGCTCTAAGGTTAATAAAAACGGATAATTCCATGGACTGATGATCAAAACATTTCCATATGGAACCGCCTGTTGATAACTGGAAGAGGCAAACTGCGCCAAAGGAGTATGCACTCTCTGTTTTTTACTATATTTTTTCAAATGCTTTCGCATGTAGGTAATCTCACTTAAGACCAGGCCTACTTCACACATATATCCTTCAAAGCCGCTTTTCCCCAAATCCATTTTCAAAGCCTCATTGATTTCTTCTTCGTGCTTCTTTATGGACTGATACAGCTTTTTTAATTGTTCGCTTCTAAATTCAGGATCGATGGTTTTCCCCTGAGCATAATATCGGCGTTGTTTCTCTAACAACGTCTGGATTTCGTTGTAAGTCATACAATCACTCCCGTCAGCTATGAACTGCTTATTTTTTATTGGTCAGCAGGCAAACCATTTCTATACTACTTGTCCACGGGAACATATCGACTGCCCACGCTTCCTTCGCTTCATATCCATTTTTCTTAAAATATCCTAAATCTCTTGCCAGTGTCTCCGGATTGCAGGATACATAAACGACCTTTTTCGGAGCCAGTTTTACTACCGAAGACATAAATGCTTCATCACTTCCGGCTCTTGGCGGATCCATAAATACCACATCAATGGCTCCTTTTCCTTCCTGCGCTGCCATCTGCACCATAAATTTTCCGGCATCATTTTGATAAAACTGGATATTTTTCACTTCATTATTCTTTGCATTGGCTCTGGCATCCCGCACAGCATCCGGATTTAATTCCACACCGATGACCTCTTTTGCATGTTTCGCTGCTGCCATACCGATGGTACCGATTCCGCAGTATGCATCCAGCACACGTTCTTTTCCTTTCAGATCTGCCAGACGAATGGCTTTTCGATAAAGAACTTCTGTCTGTTCTGTATTGATCTGATAAAAGGATTTCGGTGAAATACGAAAAGTCAGTCCACAAAGAGTATCTTCAATATATCCTTTTCCGTAAATCGTTTTTTCTTTATCGCCAAGGATCATACTGGTACGCTTGTCATTGACATTCAATACGATGGTTGTGATTTCCGGATGCAGTTTTAATAATGCTTTTACAAAATTATTTTTACCAGGCATTACCGGACTTGCCAGTACGAGAACGACCATGATCTGACCGCTGTGATGTCCCACTCTGACCAGTACATGGCGCAGAAGACCATATCCGGTATCTTCATCATAAATCTTTAATTTAAATGACTTAGCTAGATCACGAATACTGCGGATGATCGCATCCGCCTTCTGATTTTCGATCATACAGGAATCTACCGCTACAATTCTGTGGCTGTTGGCTTCATAAGTACCGGAAATGATCGTACCATTTTTCAGACGTCCAAAAACCGCATGGACTTTATTGCGATATTCATATGGATGTTCCATGCCTAAAATTCCCTGAACCTCGCAATATGGTTTTAAAAGCTTTGCAGCCTCTTTTTTCTTCTTTTTTAACTGTTCCTTATAAGAAACGCCCTGGTATGCACAGCTTCCGCATTTTTTGGTTACCGGACATACGGTCATTTTCTGTTCTTTTTTCTGCTCATTCTGCATCTTTTTTTCCATTTCTATTTATACTCCCTCACCTGTAAATGCCGGTATAAAGCTTTCCTCTGCCGTTTCGCCTTCCTGAATAAATGCATTTTCAACACCGAGAGCAATTGCATAGTCTACCAGCCTGTCATATTCAAATTTTTTCAGTTTTCGATTGATTTCCGGATATGCTTCCACATGAGCCAGTGGTGTATACTGGTTCATCAGACTCATATAGATCCGATCTCCATAAGTCTCATACAAATATCGAACTACTTCTTTGGAATCTTTGATTCCCCCCGGAAGCATCAGATGTCTTACGATGATTCCTCGTTTCATCAGTCCCCGTTCATCAAACACCGCTTCCGGCTGCTGCCGCACCATTTCTGACAGCGCTGCTTTTGCGACCTCCGGATAATCTTTTGCATGAGAATATTTCTCTGCACGCTGGCTGTCCATATATTTAAAATCCGGCAGATAAATGTCTACCAGACCTTCCAGCAGTTGTAATGTTTCTGTTCGTTCATATCCGCCGCAATTGTATACGACCGGAATTTGCAGTCCCTGCTTTTTAGCACTTTGCAAAGCTTCTATGATCTGCGGAACATAATGCGTTCCGGTAACCAGATTGATATTGCTGGCTTTTTGCTCCTGCAGTTCTAAAAAAATCTCTGCAAGACGTTCTGTCGTAATTTCTTTTCCCTGTTCTGCTCTGGCAATGTGATAATTCTGACAAAATACACAGCGCAGATTGCAGCCGGTAAAAAAAACAGCCCCGCTTCCTTCCTCACCGGAAATGCAGGGCTCTTCCCAAAAATGGAGTGCCGCCCTTGCCACACGAAGCGTATTTTTTACGCCGCAATATCCTGTTGTAACGTCCCGGTCTGTTCTGCACATACGCGGACATAAGCTGCACTCATTTTTCATATTCTGTTTTCCGGTCATTGAATACCGGTTACCTCACATAATTTTTTCCCCTGTAAATAGGTAAATTCAATGACATCATCGATATCATAAGTTACGATTTCCGGATAGATACTTACATCGACATCAAAAAGTTCTTCGTTTCCTTTTAACGTAATATAATAATGGGAATTTCCATCAATAACTACCGGTGAGATCTTTTCGATAACTGCCTTCACTTCCAATCCGGCAGAACTATCCGCTGCTGAAATTCCATTTTGTTTCAGAAGCGACTGATAATCTTTCACGCACTCTGCTACCGTATCACCAATGGCAACATTCTGATATTTAGAAATATTGACCATTGCATACATTTTTACCAATCCTGCACTATCTTTTAATGCCATAAAGTAGGTCGGTTCTCCCGATACATTTAAAAGAAGCGGGAAGGTTGCCGTATAACCAAGATGCTGTACCTGTCCCTGGGCAGAATCCATTGCAGAATATTCCTCTGCACCCGGACACGCATAATAACGGCTCTCCATCGTTCTTTGATTCATCAGTACAAATCCAACATTGGATTCATCCCCTGCGACCGAAGTTACTCCGGTATATACCCATACATCATCATCTTGAGCAATATAATTATAGCCATCTGTTGTTTTCAAACAACCTTTCTGACTCAGCACACTGTTAAAATATCCATTTTTCAGCACACCATGATAATCATAAAGATTAATGAGCAGATTTGCTGAATATACATGATCTACCCACTGCGGTACATCTTCGATCTCATAGCAGACCGTATCTCCTGTAATCGCATTACAAAGCACGACTTTTCCGATGGTCTGACCGCCAAACAAACCGACATTAAATTTCTTTACCGGGCAGATCCAGTATGGAGTTCCTTCTTCATTGATTTCAAAACTCAGCTGATCGAAAATATAGGTTGGATAACGGAATCTTAAATGTCTGTAAATATTTCGATTCAAATATTCTGCCGGAGAATATTTGATATAGGAGCCTTCTTCCAGTCGGACACATTCTGTTTCCTGTGTAGTCATATCGATCATGATATACGCCGGAATTCCGGCAGACTGGTTCGTCATCCACTTGATCGGACTGGCATAGACCAATGGGGAGACTCTGACCGGCTTATCCTGATAATTGATCTGAGTATAAATATCACTGACCTCAAACTGAGAGACCATATCTACCATAGTTCCCATTTTTCTGTTGCCAAGAATGGTTGCTGATGCTTTGTCTAACAACGGAACGCTGGAAAAATCAGTCAATTCTATTTCTGAAGCGAAATCCCCTTCCTGTACATCCATCAGCTGCTGGTATTTTTTTGCATTGATGATTTCCGAAGATAACAGACTGCCTGCCAAAAAGACTGCGACTGCTGCCACAAGCACACCCAGCATCGTTCTGATCAGCTTACTCTCGCCCAATTCCACAAGCTCTGTATGTGTCTTCAGCAGTTTATAAAACGCTGTGATCCCAGTCACTGCTGCCAATGCTCCGATCAAAAACATCCAGAAACCTGCTGAATGAATGTTAATCGCCGGAAGTGTCACATAATAGTATGCCCCTGCTGCCACGATTGCAGCCACAACTGCGATCATCTTTAAAATTTTTTTCATCATTTCCTCCTACGAGAATGTTAACACCATATCGTTCCATCGGGCATTTCCATGGGAAGATTCCGATACTCCTCTGCACTGAAATCCGAAACTTTCATAAAAACCAATCTTTTCATCCTTACAGGTAAGAACGATTCCTTTTTTATTTCGTCTTTTCGCATCGGCGATCAAATGTTTCATCAGCTTTCCGCCGATTCCCTGATGCTGATACTCCGGACGCACAGCGATTCCGAAAACAGTCTGCCATGCCCCACTTGGCTGATGCAGTGTTGCATTATGATACAGCGCATCCGGTAAAATCGGAGTATCCGTAACACAGCCATTGATATGTCCTACTACTTTTCCGTCAATCTCTGCCACAAAAAAGCATTCCGGAAAAACAATAAATCTTTCCACAAAACTTTTAATGCTGGCGGCTTCTGCTGCCGGAAAGCATTTATCTTCAATTTCTGCAATCACATTAATGTCATCTGCAATCGCCCGTCGAATCACAATTTCTTTTGTATCCATAAGCCCCTCCTCGTGTTCTGTTTCATCTTTATACAAAAGAGTCTTCACATATTCCTTGATTCCATTCATATTAAGAATTTCTTTAAGAAACTCTTATGCTCTTTTAACTTTCATTATAACACAAAAGAGTGGTCTTTTGACCACTCTTTCCATGAAAAAATTATAAAGTTCTAAAAAAAATACAAGATTTAAAAAATACTGCCAAGGATTCCAAGAACACCGGTACTTGCAGCACCCATGATAATGCCTGCAAGAATTACACCGCCCATACATGCCAATACGCTGGATTTAAAATCCATATCCAGAATACTGGCTGCCAGTGTTCCTGTCCATGCACCTGTTCCCGGTAATGGAATTCCCACAAAAAGAAGCAATGCCCACGGAAGTCCGCGTCCTGCTTTCTCTTTTAATTTTTCGCCGCCTTTATGACCTTTTTCCAGACAAAAAGTAAAGAAACCACCAATGACCGGCTTATCACAACCCCACTCCAGAACTTTTCTTGCAAAAAAGAAAATGATTGGAACCGGAAGCATGTTTCCAAGAATACAGATAACGTAAGACTGCAGTAACGGAAGTCCTACCACCTGAGAATACGGAATTGCACCACGAAGCTCGATCAATGGAACCATGGATATAAAAAATGTGATCAGATATTTTGTTAACATGTAATTCTCCTTAGATTTTCACTTTATTATATAGTATATCGTGAGTCAGAATAACTGATTCCCAGAAAAAAGTCAACCTTCAAAGTCAAACTTAAAACATTCTTAATAATCACCATCTGACCCCTGTTTTGCGATGCATTTGGCCAAAGGAGGTGGAAAATCCATCCTAGTACTTCTTCGCGAAGCAGGCTCTCCTGCGAGTGATTAGAAGTACTTGGATTAGTTGGAGCCGACAACGCCCTGCGGAGCACAAATAGAGTCATGTGATGATGCTTGTAAAAATTTAGTTGCAAAAAAATAGAGAATTCTCCGCTAACTGATAAACATCGCATCCCCGAAG
>CAZRQV010000014.1:0-49105 GCA_964602445.1 uncultured Lachnoclostridium sp. | reverse complement strand
AGGCTGGTTAGAGATAATAGAGGAGCGAGAAAATCGCAGAAGTTATTCTAAAATGTGTTGCAAAGAGAGTTATGTAGAATTTAATATGAAGTTTTGAAGGTATATATAGAATTTGGGGATGATACGAAAGTATCGTCCTCTTTTTTTATGTCAAGAGTTTCTTTTTATGTCCTTTTTGTGTTATAATTACAACTCACGATGAGTACGATAATGAAAAAGGAGAAAGATGCGGATGAATATGATGATCTTTTTAGTAGCCAGTGTGATACTTCTTTGTGTAATCACAGAGAGGTTTTCAGACAGATTTGGAATGCCGGCATTGATATTTTTTATGTTTATAGGAATGGTGTTTGGCTGTGATGGGATTTTTAAAATTCCTTTTGATGATTTTAAACTGGCGGAAAATATTTGTTCGATCGCATTGATCTTTATTATGTTTTATGGTGGATTTAATACCAAATGGCAGGCAGCTAAGTCTGTGGCCGGAAAGTCCATCTTATTATCTACAGCAGGTGTTGTGGTTACAGCCGGGATTACGACTGTTTTATGTCATTTCCTATTAAAAATTTCTATTTCTGAGAGTTTTCTGATTGGTGCGGTACTTTCTTCAACCGATGCAGCCAGTGTATTCGCTATTTTACGAAAAAATAAATTAAATTTAAAAGACGGAACCGCATCTATTTTGGAAATGGAGAGCGGAAGCAACGATCCGGTATCTTATTTGCTGACCATTGTTGCAGTCAGTCTGGCAGTGACCGGAACTTCCGGAAATGTTTTTCAGGTGATTGTGATGCAGATGATTTTTGGAGTATTGGTAGGAATTGTGTTTTCTAAGATTACAGTGATGCTTCTTATGAAAACAAAACTGGTATCAGAAGGGCTGGAAACCATCTACATGATTGCGGCAGTATTAGTCTGCTATTCAGTGACCAGTTTTGTGGGCGGCAATGCTTATCTGAGTGTTTATCTGTTTGGAATTTTTACAGGAAACTGTAAACTTCGAAAAAAAGCAGAGATCATTCATTTTTTTGATGGTGTAACAAGTCTTGCACAGATTTTAATTTTCTTTTTAATCGGATTGCTGACATTTCCGCATCAGATGCCGCAGATCATTCCGACAGCATTTGCAATCGTTCTGTTTTTAACATTGATTGCAAGACCGGCAGCAGTATTTTTACTAATGCTTCCGATGAAATGCAGTTTAAAACAGTGTCTGCTCATTGCCTGGGCTGGACTTCGAGGTGCTTCCTCATCGGTGTTTGCGATCATGGCAGTGGCGGCGGGAGTATCTATGAAACAGGAATTGTTCCATATCGTTTTCATGGTATCGTTGTTTTCTGTAGCGATTCAAGGTACCTTGCTTCCAAAAGTGGCAGTAAAACTTGATATGGTAGATGATACAGCAGATGTTCGAAAAACATTTAATGATTATCAGGAAAAAACGTCGTTTCAGTTAATGAAAATGCACATTCCGCAAGGACATGATTGGGAAAATCAGCGGATCAGAGATGTGGCAATGCCTACAGGATCTCTGGCATTAATGATCAAACGTCAGGGAGAAAGCATTTTAACTCGTGGAAATACAAAAATTCAGGCAGAAGATGATCTGATTTTAAGTGTAACACCGTATAATCCAAGCGGAAGTGAGATTCTTGAGGAACAGATCATTGGAAAAGGCGATGAATGGTGCGATAAAGCCATCAGCGAACTGAAAATTCAAAAAGATCAGCTGATTGCAATGATTATTCGGGAAGATCATCCAATCATTCCAGATGGCGGAACGATATTGAAAGAGAAAGATGTCGTTGTGTTTATTACGGTATAAGTCAGGAGAGGAAATCCTTTCAGAATGATTTGGCTGTGCCTGAAAAAAACATAAAATAAGACAGAAGGAGTACCCATGGGAGAAAATTTTAATGCCGGGTAGAAAGAGGCAGTAGAACATTTTCAAGGTCCGGCACTTGTTCTTGCAGGACCCGGAAGCGGAAAAACAAGGGTGATTACATATCGAACAAAATATCTGATTGAGCAGTATGGGGTTCATCCCTCTTCTATTTTGGTGATTACGTTTACCAAAGCCGCAGCGCTGGAAATGAAACAGCGTTTTCAGTCGATGACAGACAGAAAATATGTGACGGTAAATTTTGGAACTTTTCATGCAGTATTTTTTGGAATTCTTCGCCATGCTTACGGATATTCTGCTGACAATATTATTAGGGAAGAGCAGAAAATGCGTTTTTTTAAGGAAGAAGTTTCCCATATGGATTTGGAAATAGAGGATGAGACCGAATTTATTCAAAATATCATCGGCGAAATCAGTCGGGTGAAAAATGAGCGAAAGGATATTTTGCAATATGAAGCATTCTGCTGTGATACCAAATCATTTCGAAAACTGTTTCAAAAATACGACCAGCTGCTTAGAAGACAGAATCAGATTGATTTTGATGATATGCTGGTATATACGTATGAACTTCTGACACAGCGCAAAGACATATTGCAGGCGTGGCAAAATAAGTTTCAATATATTTTGATCGATGAAACGCAGGATATGAATCAGCTGCAGTATGATATTATGAAATTACTTGCAGCACCGGGAAATCATCTTTTTATGGTAGGAGATGATGATCAGTCCATCTATCGTTTTCGCGGAGCAAAGCCGGAAATCATGCTTGGCTTTGAAAAAGATTATCCGAATGCGAAGCGGATTCTTCTGGATACCAATTATCGTTCCCGAAAGCAGATTGTGGATGCTGCGATCAAAGTCATCGATCATAATGAAAATCGATTTGAGAAAAAGATCAAAGCGGCAAGAGCGGAGGGCAATCCGGTTATTACTGCAGAATTTGCAAATCAGAAAGAAGAATATGAATGTATGATAGAGAAGATCCTCTATTATCACAAACAGGGCGGAAAATACAGTGACATTGCGATTTTGTGCCGGACGAATCGACAGCCGGGGGGATTTGCAGAAAAGCTGATGGAATATAATATTCCTTTTCAGATGAAAGATGTGATTCCGAATTTATATGATCATTGGATTGCAAAAAATCTTATGACGTATTTAAAACTTGGAAAAGGTTCTCAAAAACGCAGTGATTTGCTGCAGATTTTAAATAAACCGCTTAGATATATCAGCAGAGAGTGCCTGGAAGATGAAATCATTAGCTGGGACGTTATGCTTCAATATTATGAGGACAAACCATGGATGTGTGATCGGATTGAAACTTTGCAGCATGATCTGAAAATGCTTCAGCCGATGAATCCGTATGGTGCGATTCATTATATTCGCCATGTGATTGGATATGAGCAATATTTGAGAGATTATGCACTGGATCATAAAATGAAAGTCGAAGAGCTTTTAGAGGTTTTAGAAGAAATTCAGGAATCCGCCAAAGGATATGAAACTATGGAAGAATGGCAGAAACATATTGAAGAATATGGTGCCAATCTGGAAAAACAGCAGCGGGAACGGGAAAAGAAAGACGGAGTGATTCTTTGTACCATGCATTCCAGCAAAGGGTTGGAATTTCCGATCGTATTTATTCCGGAAGCCAATGAAGGAATTACCCCGTATCAGAAAGCTGTGATGAAAGAAGAAATCGAGGAAGAACGAAGGCTCTTTTATGTAGCAATGACAAGGGCGAAAGAGCTTTTGTATATTTTTTCTGTAAAAGAACGCTTTCATAAACCATTGGAAATTTCAAGGTTTGTAGGAGAATTCGTGGAAAAAGAAGAACCGCAGCCTGAAAAGAGAAGATATGAAGGAAAGGACGCATATAAGCGATATTTGTCAAAAAAGAGTCCCTGACACAGTGATCGTGTCAGGGACTCTTGGTATCATAGAAAATTGCCGCTAGGCGATTCTCAGCAGGTGAGAGGAGAGCGTCTTTTCTGTTTATTCACTTCCAAGATCTTCTTCGTACTGTAATTCGTCTAACATTTCATCGAATCTGTCTGCTGCAACTTCGTATTCTTCATCGCTTTCGATGTTTTCTAATACAGGACCGTTATCAGTTGTTGTGTAACGATATAAATAAACTTCGTTGCCGTCTGCTTCGCCGTCATCTGTTAATGGGAGCAGAGCAATGTATTCTCTTTCTCCAGCATCATAGATGGTAAGGATTGCACATTCTACAACGCTTCCATCGTCCATGTTTACGGTTACGGTAATATCACTTGTGCCGCATGTGCTGCAGTCACCTGTGCAGCTTCCGCATGCTTCTGTTTTTTCTGCCATAAATCTTTCCTCAAACTTTCTTATTATTGATATGAGCTATGCCTGAGTTTAATCTATCATACTTCCCATAGACTGGCAAGGGAGAAAATTACAGAAAGTGTTTTAGATTTTAATATTTAAGTTGCTTTGTAAACTATTTGTTTTTTTAAATCAGCATATGGACATAAGATGATACAGCAGATAAAATAAAAAAGGAAATGGTGAAATGGAAAAGAAGATATTTTCAAAATTGTAAAAATAGATGAAGGATCATAACGAGAAGCAGGGGAAAATATGACAGTTTTTTTAGAAGAAATGACAAATTTTATTTTTTTGGAAGATGTGATGAAAAAGGCGGATGTTATCTTTGTGCCGGGCTCGGAAGAAGGTGCGTTGGCAAAAGCAGCAGCGAAACTGTATCTGGACGGTCTTGCACCGATTGTAGTTCCTTCAGGAAAATATGCAAAGTGGACGGGACATACATTGCAGGAAGCGTTTGAGACAGAAAGTGACTATTTTGCATATTTGATGATGGAAGCAGGCGTTCCGGAGCATGCCATTATTCAGGAGCGGGAAGCAACCTATACGTATGAAAATGCAATCTATACGAAAAAACGATTAGAGGAAAGAAAAATTACGGTAAAACGGGCAATCTTATGCTGTCAGGCTTATCACGCAAGACGATGTAAATGGTATTATCAGGTGCTGTTTCCGGAAACGGAAATTCTGGTATATCCAGTCGTTACCAAAGGAATCACAAGGGAAAATTGGTTTTTAAATCGGGAAACAGCAGATTTTGTTCTTGGAGAGATTGAGAAATGCGGAAGTCAGTTCCATGAAATTGTAGCAGAATATGCTAAGTGTCAGAGTACTTAATAAGCGGAAGAGAACTGTTTGACCACATATTCATCAGTCGCATGGATTTTAACCATGCTAACGGACTGCACCTTGTCAAAGATGCACAGAATATTGATATCATGATAAACGAGAAAGGGCAGGAGATAGTTGAATACTGCAGTTATCATATGCATAAAAACACATACAAATAGAAAGACGTTCTTAATATGACAACTTGAAAAATAAAAAGGTGAGTCGCGAAATTACGGCTCACCTTTAAAGATTCAAGAAATTAGAAATTATTCCGGATAGACAAGACGGTCTTCTGAAATATCATAGAGAACTTCTGTTAAATATTTTTTTGCAAGGTAGTTTGCCATGCCAAGGTTCATGTCCAGATAATTGCCGCAGTCTTTGGCACTGGCTCCCGGAACTTCATCTTTAAAATTCCGGATAAATTCCCACATTTCGATCATTAACGGAATGATGTCTTTGGATTCATAATCTCCGGCAAGAAGCAGATAAAATCCGGTACGGCATCCCATTGGTCCAAAGTAGATGACTTTTTTGCCGAATTCTTTGTGATTTCTTAAGAAAGTAGCAGCCAGATGTTCAATCGTATGCATTTCAGCAGTATTCATCACCGGTTCTTCGTTAGGACTGGTCATACGAAGATCAAAGGTTGTGATCGTTTCATTTCCGACAGGATCCTTGCGGGAAACATAGACTCCCGGCTGTAATTTGATGTGGTCTATTGTAAAACTTGTGATTTTTTCCATAAATACCTCCAGTTGTTTTAAATCTGATATCCAATTTGATCTGTTTCTTGCATTGCTGATAATACAGAACTTTTGAAAGGGTGAATTGTCCTTTTACACGTACAAGAAACAGAAGATATCAGTGATTTCATCTGTATGCTGCTATTTTATCAGAAAGACATACGCAAGTCCAGTAGCTGATTGTTGTGAGACTGTGTCTGCAAGTGTTCTTTGCAACTGTTTATACTGCTAAAAGCGATGCGATTAATTACTCTTTCTGCACCAAACATGAAAATTTTAATTAAACAACGATCCTCTGTATGTATGAAACGATGTTGCTATGAACGGTGTAAAGTAAAAAAACATAAAAAATGTATTGACAAAAAGGAATGGAAAGTGGTAGTATCAACACCAGTGACGTAGTATGTTACTGGTAGGCAGGCATTAACTATGCATGGATATTTTTATTAATTTAGAATGTTCACGCAGTTGGTGTCTTTTTTTGTGCGTAAAAATACCAAAAAAGCACATACTGATTAAAAAAATGGCGTGTCATTCGGAAAATCAGGAGGAATTGTCATGAAAGACAAAATTTTTGGTGTATTGCAGCGTGTAGGACGCTCCTTCATGCTCCCAATCGCAATCCTGCCGGTAGCAGGACTTTTACTCGGAATTGGTAGCTCATTTACCAATGAAACCGTACTTCAGACATATGGTCTGATGGGCCTGATGGGTCCGGGAACCTTTTTAAACGCAATCCTTACAGTTATGAGCCAGGCTGGTGATATCGTATTTGGAAACCTGCCGATCATTTTTGCTATGGGTGTAGCCATTGGTATGGCAAAGAAAGAAAAAGAAGTAGCAGCATTATCTGCAGCAATCGCATTCTTTATCATGCATGCATCAATCTCAGCGATGATTACATGTCATGGTGGTGCAGAAGCAATGTTAAGCGGTGCGACAGCATCTGTTTGTGGTATCACTTCATTACAGATGGGTGTATTCGGCGGTATCATCGTTGGTCTTGGTGTTGCAGCACTTCATAATAAATTTTACAAGATCGAACTTCCGCAGGTACTTTCTTTCTTCGGCGGAACAAGATTCGTTCCAATCGTCAGCGGTCTTACTTATGTAGTCGTTGGTATCGTAATGTTCTATATCTGGCCGGTTGTTCAGCAGGGAATTTATGCTGTCGGCGGTGTTGTTATGGAATCCGGTTATGCTGGAACATGGGTATACGGTTTAATGGAACGTGCATTGATCCCATTCGGTCTTCATCATGTATTCTATCTTCCATTCTGGCAGACAGCACTTGGCGGAACCATGGAAATCGGCGGTCGTGTAGTAGAAGGTGCTCAGAACATTTTCTTCGCACAGCTTGCAGATCCAACAGTACAGCAGTATGCAGTATCAGCAACAAGATTTATGGCTGGTAAATTCCCATTAATGATCTTCGGTCTTCCGGGAGCAGCTTTAGCAATGTACAGATGTGCAAAACCGGAAAAGAAAAAAGTGGTATCCGGTCTTTTACTTTCCGCAGCATTTACTTCCATGCTGACAGGTATTACAGAGCCTCTGGAATTTACCTTCCTTTTCGTAGCTCCTCTGCTTTATGCAGTTCACTGTGTATTCGCAGGTCTTGCATATATGTTTATGCACATCTTTAATGTAGGTGTAGGTATGACTTTCTCCGGCGGATTAATCGATATGTTCTTATTCGGTGTCCTTCAGGGAAATGCAAAAACAAACTGGATCTGGATTGTGATCGTAGGTGTGGTATACTTTGTAGTATATTATTTCCTCTTCTCCTTCTTAATTAAGAAGATGGATTTAAAAACACCAGGACGTGATGATAATGAAGAAGTAAAACTTTACACAAGAAGTGATGTAAATGCGAAAAAAGCAGGTGCAGAAGATGAATTATCCGCTGCAATCTGTCGTGGTCTTGGCGGAAAGAAAAATATTTCTGACGTAGACTGCTGTGCAACCAGACTTCGTTGTACTGTATTTAAAGCAGAATTAGTAGATGATGCAGCATTAAAAGCAACGGGTGCATCCGGTGTGGTTCATAAAGGAAATGGTGTTCAGATTATTTACGGACCAAGGGTAACTGTGATAAAATCACACTTAGAAGATTATTTAATGCATGCGCCAAATGAGGAATATATTCCACAGCAGGCGGAAACAGCAGCAGAAGAAACAGCAGCAGAAGCAACCGGTAAAGTAGTAGATACTGTGATCATTTCCAGTCCGGTCAATGGTACTGCAGCAGATCTTTCTGAAACTCCGGATGATGCATTTGCAGGCCGTATGATGGGTGATGGTGCAATGGTAATGCCGGAAGAAGGTATGATCTATGCACCGGAAGATGGAGAAATCTGCTTTATTTTCGGAACAAAGCATGCAATCGGATTCCAGACAGAATCAGGCGTGACAATGCTGATCCATATCGGTATTGATACTGTAAAATTAGATGGTAAAGGATTTGAACCATTGGTAAATGAAGGCGATAAAGTAAAGAAAGGCACACCGCTGATGAAAGTGGATCTTGCATATGTAAAAGAAAATGCACCATCTCTTGCAACACCAGTTCTTTGCACAGAGCTGGAAGACAATCAGAAGATCCGTCTTCTTGCAAATGGAGAAGTAAAGATGGGTCAGCCGTTATTTGCCATTGACATTTACGAAAAATAAGTATTTACTAAAGAAAAGTAACTGTTGATCAGGAACTTCGGGGGAAAAGAATGTACAGAGTAGGAAAAGCGTTAAATCATAATACGCTCATTGCAATTTCAATGGAAGATAATCAAGAATATCTTGTGATCGGAAAAGGAATCGGTTTCGGAAAGAAGGTCAGTGAACGATTTGAAATTCCGGAAAACGCAGAATGTACGATCTATTCGCTGCAGGAGCAGACAGAACGTGGGAAAGCCATGGAACTGGTCAAAGGAATTGATCCGGTTTATCTGGAAATTGCAGAGAAAGTTTTGTCGAAAAGTGAAGAAGTTTTCGGGAAAATCGATAAAAGAATTCTTTTCCCTATGGCGGATCATATTGCCTTTGCGGTTCAGCGAATCCGGGCAAAGGAGCAGATCAGTAATCCATTGACAGATGACATCCGTGCGTTATTCCATATGGAATATAAGACGGCAGAATGTCTGAAAGATATTTTATGGGAAATGCTTCAGGTGGAGATTGATGAGCACGAGATTGGATATGTGGCACTGCATATCCATTCCGCCATCGAAGATGAAAATGTAGCATTGTCTATGCAGATTGCCCGGACAGTGCGGGAATGTATCAAAAGAGTAGAAGATGAAACAGGACAGGAAATCGATATCATGTCTTTATCTTATAATCGACTGATGAATCATATCCGGTATATGGTTGCCCGTGCGCTGAAAGGGGAAAAACTGAAGTTAAATATGAATGACTATATGTCCATTAAATTCCCAAAATCCTATGCCATAGCAGAGGATGTGTGTACCCAGTTGGGACAGGAACTTCACAAAACGTTAAGTGATGTGGAAATTGGTTATCTGGCAATGCATATCGAACGAGTTTCCATGAAAGAATAAGATGCAGACATGCAATACAGATTTTGATTAGTAAATAAAAAACAGCAGATGTACTATTTAAAATATTTGAGGGACATCTGCTGTTTTGCTGTTATTTAGAATCTATTTTTATTTCTAGTGATGTTTTATAGAATTAAAATTCTAAATCGTTTTATAGTATTCCTAGTGTGGTTTTCTGTCAACTATTTTTTGAGTCAATTTTGTCCAATTTGATTTGAAAAAATTAGCATATCATTTTCTACAAGATATGCTATAATACATAAAATACTTGGAAAAAGAATCTTAGGAGGAACTAATGAATTTAGAAAAAATTTTTACAGATACAGATTTTGTCCATTCCAGTGGTACAAAGGAAGAATTACAGGTAGCAGAGTATCTAAAACAGCAGTGTGAAGCGATGGGAGTAAATGCGGTGATCGAAGCCTTTCCGGTGGCGATGGGCGAGATTGAAGCAGTTCATTTGTACGCAGATGGAGAAAAAATCACTTGTAAAGCACTGCAGTGCTGCGGAAGCGGGAGTGTAGAAGGGGAACTTTACTATATGCCGGGTACAGATCCGGTGTCTCTTGCCGGTGCAAAAGATAAAATTGTTTTAATGGATGCACAGGGAGTGACATTTTTTACTTATCAGGATTTGATGAAAGCGGGCGCAAAGGGAATCCTTTTCCAGTGCGGTGATCTTCACTTGCCGAACAGAGATATCGATCAGCGAGATCTTCGTGCCGCTGTTGTGGGAGATGCACGAAAAGTACTGTGTGCAATGATCCATGCAGAAGATGCAGTGAAATTAGTAAA
The DNA here is from genome assembly GCA_964602445.1 of uncultured Lachnoclostridium sp. Lineage (GTDB taxonomy): Bacteria > Bacillota > Clostridia > Lachnospirales > Lachnospiraceae > HGM12587. The sequence goes on along the minus strand of CAZRQV010000014.1, from coordinate 38,921 downwards.
AAATAAGGTACAGAAGATTCGTCTGGAAATCCAGCAGAAGGAATATGAAGGAAATTCTCACAATGTAGTAGCAGAAATTCCGGGAAAAAGAGACGAAATGATTGTTTTGACAGCACATTATGATACGACCTCCCTTTCTCATGGAGCATATGACAACATGAGCGGCTGTGCCGGATTGCTTGGAATTATGGAACAGATGAAAGAGGGAAAAAATAATTATGGACTTCGTTTTGTATTCTGCGGCAGCGAAGAACGCGGGCTGTTAGGTTCCAAAGCATATGTGCGGGATCATGCGGAAGAACTGGAAAAAATGGTGCTGAATATTAATCTTGATATGATCGGAACCTATATGGGTAAATTCATATCATGCGTTTCAGCAGAAGAAAAATTAGCAGGATATATTTCTTATATGGGTGCAGAAAAAGGATTCCCGGTTAGTGCAAAGACCGGTGTTTATTCCAGTGATTCTACCCCATTTGCCGATCAGGGAGTTCCTGCAGTTTCTTTTGCAAGGATTGCCAGTGATCGTGTAGCACCGATTCATTGTCGTTATGATCTGATGGAGGTAATGTCGACGGAACAGCTGCAGAAGGATATTGATTTTGTGGCTGAATTTACCAATCGTTTTGCCAATGCGGCAGTATGCCCGGTGGCAAGAGAAATTCCGGAGGATATTAAAAAACAGTTAGACGAATATCTTTACAGAAAAAGAAAAGAATCTGTTTAAAATACGATAGAGTAATAAAGAAAAACTTTCACAGTAAAAGTCTGTTGCTGTGAAAGTTTTTGATTTATAGAAAAGACCTTAGGATATCAGAGCAGGAAAGAAAATGACCTTCCTATTGACATAAAAGGCGAAGATATTTTAAATCATATAAAATATGAAAAAAGTATGAAAAAAATTTGTTTTTATTGACATTAAAAAAAATAGGAAGTATACTAGCCAATGCTTAATGTTAGAAATCAAACAATTAGAATTCGAACATTTCAGAAGGGAGAATGTATGAAGCCCACATATAATAGGGGAGAAAGCTGGGAAAAAGAGCATGGTGGTGCACCAGTCAAATGTGTTCTGGATGTCAGCAGAAATCTGAGGTATTTTTTTAATATGGCAATGTCTGTCAATGGTTTGACAGGAATTCAGTCAAGGCTGATTGGATATATTTATATGGAAGAAAAAAACGGACGGGATGTTCTTCAGCGGGATATTGAAGAGGTTCTTCGAATCAAACGTTCTTCCGTAACCAGTTTGCTGCAGACGATGGAAAAAAAAGGGTTGCTGATCCGTGAAAGTGTTCAGGGGGATGCAAGAATCAAAAAGCTGGTGCTGACAGAGGAAGCAAGAAGACTGCAAGGTTTTAACCGGGAAGTGCTGGACAATATTGAGCATGAAATCCGAATGCTTTTTTCAGAGGAAGAATTTCATCAGTTTTTAGATTATATGAGTAGAATCGACCGAAAGGCGATTGAATTATACAACAGTAAGGAGGAAAAAAATGATTAAAAAATTAGCAGCTTACATAGGAGACTTTAAAAAAGAAACCATATTATCTCCTATCTGTATTGCAGTCGAAGTAATCATGGAAGTTATTTTACCAATGCTGATGGCACAAGTCATTGATCATGGTGTCAATGTAGGAAACATGAGTTATGTAGTAAAAATGGGACTTCTGATGCTGGTAGTTGCCATGATGTCTCTTGCGGGAGGTGCATTGTGCGGCAGATATGCAGCAGTCGCATCCAATGGATTTGCGAGAAACTTAAGAAGGGCGATGTTTGCAAAAATTCAGACGTTTTCCTTTGCAAACATTGATAAATTTTCAACTGCCGGTCTGGTAACCCGTATGACAACAGACGTTACCAACGTGCAGCAAGCGTTTCAGATGATGATCCGTATCTGTGTACGAGCTCCATTTATGTTGATCTTCTCTTTGATCATGACACTGAAACTGGCACCGCAGGTTTCCTGGATCTTCTTAGTAGCACTGGTATTTTTAGGGCTGGTACTGGGAACAATCGTTAGTCAGGCATTTCCGAAATTCCGCAAGATGTTTACTCAGTATGACAATCTGAATGCAAGCGTACAGGAAAACCTTTCCGGAATCCGTGTCGTAAAGGCATATGTGAGAGAACAGCATGAAACAGATAAATTCTTAAAAGAATCCGGAAAGTTAAAAGATCTGTCTCTTTCTGCAGAAAAGATCATTATGTTTAACAGTCCGGTCATGCAGCTGACTATGTACAGCTGTATCTTGCTGATTTCCTGGCTCGGTGCAAAGAGCATTGTAGGAGGAAGCATGACTACAGGAACATTGATGAGTCTGTTTACCTATACTTCACAGATTCTTATGAGCTTAATGATGATCTCCATGATCTTTGTTATGCTGACGATGGCAAAAACATCTGCAGACCGTATTTTGGAAGTACTGGATGAAGAAAGTACGATCCAGAATCCATCAGCGACGAAAGCAGTCAGAGAAGTGGCAGATGGTTCCATCGATTTTGAAAACGTATCTTTCCGCTACAGCGGTGATGTAGATAAGAATGTATTGGAAAATATAGAACTTCATATCAAATCCGGTGAAACCATCGGTATCATCGGCGGTACAGGAAGTTCGAAATCAACACTGGTGCAGCTGATTCCGAGATTGTATGAAGTTTCCGAAGGTTCTGTAAAGGTCGGCGGCGTGGATGTCCGTGATTATGATATGGATGTTCTTCGTAATGAAGTTTCGATGGTACTGCAGAAAAATGTACTGTTCTCCGGAACGATTTTAGATAATCTGCGCTGGGGAAATGAAAATGCAACGTTAGAAGAAGCAAAACATGCTTGTGAGCTTGCACAGGCAGCAGATTTCGTGGAAAGCTTTCCGGATGGCTATGAAACAAAGATTGAACGAGGCGGTACGAACGTATCCGGCGGTCAGAAACAGAGACTTTGTATTGCCAGAGCATTGCTGAAAAAACCGAAGATCCTGATTCTCGATGATTCTACAAGTGCAGTTGATACAGCAACAGATGCAAAGATCAGAAAAGCATTCAGAGAAGAAATTCCGGATACAACGAAGATTATCATTGCGCAGCGTATTTCTTCCGTAGAAGATGCGGATCATATTCTCGTATTAAATCAGGGAACAGTGGATGGATTCGGTACTCATGAAGAATTACTGAAAAATAATGAAATTTATAGAGAAATCTATGAATTACAGAAGAAAGGAGCTGAAGAATAATGCCGCCAATGGGACAGAGAAGAGGTATGCAGGGAGGAGCAAAGAGCAAAAATCCAATGCAGACATTAAAAAGACTCCTTGGATATATTATGAAACGATACAAATTCAGATTTGTCATTGTATTGATCTGTATTGCAGTCAGCTCACTGGTTCAGGTTATCGGTACCATGTTTATGAAACAGCTGATCGATGATTATATTTTACCACTGCTGGATGGAAGGATGCAGAGCTTCCGGCCATTGATCGAAGCATTGACAACAATGGCATGCATTTATGTAGCAGGGATCATTTGTACGTATACGTATAACCTGATCATGATGTATATTGCACAGGGCGTATTAAAAGGAATTCGTGATGATATGTTTGCCCATATGGAAACATTGCCGATCAAATATTTCGATACGCATCAGCACGGGGATATCATGAGCCACTATACCAATGATACAGATACTCTGCGTCAGATGGTAAGCCAGAGTATTCCGAACCTGTTTTCGTCAGGAATCACGCTGATCAGTACCTTTATTTCCATGCTGATCTTAAGTGTTCCACTGACATTGATTCTTCTGGTTGGAATTTTCGTAATGTTAAAAGTTTCCGGTAAGATTGGCGGAAACTCAGCAAAATATTTCGTAGCGCAGCAGAATGCACTTGGTAAAACAAACGGTTATATCGAAGAAATGATGGATGGACAGAAAGTTATCAAAGTATTCTGTCACGAAGAACAGGCAAAAGAAGAATTTAATGAATTAAACGATGATCTGTTTGAAAAAGCAAAAAGTGCCAATATTTTTGCCAATATCTTAATGCCGATCAATTCAAATATCGGTAACATTAATTATGTAGTGATCCTGATCGCAGGTTCTGTTCTTGCAATTAATGGTTTTGGTGGTCTGACCCTTGGGGCACTGGCTTCCTTCCTGCAGTTGGCAAAGAGCTTTAACCAGCCGGTTTCCCAGATTGCACAGCAGTTCAACTCGGTTGTTATGGCACTTGCCGGTGCAGAACGTATCTTTGAGCTTCTGGATGAACCGTCCGAAGAAGATAATGGTTATGTAGAATTGGTAAGATGCAAAGTTCATGAAGATGGCAGCATTGAAGAATGTCAGGAAAGAACCGGAACTTGGGCATGGAAACATCCGCATCATGACGGAACATTGACTTATACCCAGATGAAAGGGGACGTTACATTAAATGAAGTTGATTTTGGTTATACCGATGAAAAAATCGTACTTCACGATGTATCAGTTTATGCAAAACCGGGGCAGAAACTTGCATTCGTAGGTTCCACCGGTGCCGGAAAGACTACGATCACAAACTTGCTGAATCGTTTTTATGATATTCAGGACGGTAAGATCCGTATTGATGGAATCAATATTAATAAGATCAAAAAGGGAGAATTGAGAAGAGCCTTTGGTGTGGTACTGCAAGATACTCATTTATTTACAGGTACAATCATGGACAATATTCGTTACGGTCGTCTGGCAGCCAGTGATGAAGAAGTAATCGCAGCTGCAAAACTTGCCAATGCTCATCATTTTATTTCCAAACTTCCGGATGGCTATCAGACTGTGATCAGCGGAGACGGTGGAACGCTTTCACAGGGAGAACGTCAGCTGCTTGCCATTGCAAGAGCTGCAATCGCAGATCCGCCGGTACTGGTACTGGATGAAGCAACCTCAAGTATTGATACGAGAACCGAACAGATCGTTACCAATGGTATGGATAAACTGATGGCAGGCAGAACTGTATTTGTCATTGCACATCGTCTGTCAACCATCAAGAACTCTGATTGCATCATGGTTCTGGAACAGGGAAGGATCATTGAACGTGGGGATCATGAATCGTTGTTAAAAGAAAAAGGAAAATATTATCAGTTATATACCGGAAAATTCGAACTTTCCTAAGAAAAATAGCGGATTTTCGAATCTAAAAATCATACGCAGTGCGGCAGAAAAATTTTCTGCCGCATTTTGCACATTTTGTAGACGAAATTCTGTTGTCATCGTTTTTAAAAAATGGTATGATAAACAGATGAAATGAAGCTGCTGTAAAAGAAAATTAGTTGAAAATGAGAACGCAGCAGCAAAAAAAGTTCATAAGAGGAGGCAGCAGACATGAAGTTGGAAAATATGTTACATCAGTTAGTAGAAGAAAAGAAATTTCGAAAGCTGCGAAGTATCCTCGAAGAAATGAATGAAGTAGATATTGCGGAGTTTTTAGAAGAGGTTGAAAGAGATAAAGTTGTTTTGATCTTTCGATTACTGCCGAAGGCACTGGGTGCAGAGGTTTTTGCCTGTTTTGATGTTGATATGCAGGAATATATCATTAACAGCATGTCGGATTATGAACTTCAAAAGATCGTAGAAGAGCTTTATATTGATGATGCGGTAGATATGCTGGAGGAACTTCCGGCGACTGTTGTACGAAGAGTGCTTGCCAATGCGAAGGCAGATACCCGTGCATTGATCAATCAGTTCTTACAGTATCCGGATGACAGTGCGGGAAGTATCATGACTGCAGAATATATCGGTCTGAAGAAAAATATGACGGTAGAACAGTCTTTTGCATATATTAGAAAGCATGGTGTAGATAAAGAAACGATCTATACATGCTTTGTAATTGATGAAAAAAGACATCTGGAAGGAATCGTTACGGTTAAGGATCTGTTACTGAACGATTATGAGACCCGTCTGGAAGAAATCATGGATACCAATATCATTCAGGCAGTGACTACAGATGACCAGGAAACAGTCGTAGAGTCCTTTAATAAATACGACTTGTTATCTTTGCCGGTCGTGGATCATGAAAACCGTCTGGTCGGTATCGTTACCGTCGATGATATTGTGGATGTCATGGAACAGGAAGCGACAGAAGATATGGAAAAGATGGCTGCAATCCTGCCTTCCGAAAAGCCATATCTGAAAATGAGTGTGTTTGAACTTTCCAAAAACCGTATTCCGTGGCTTTTGATCTTAATGTTTACCAGTACGATTTCAGCATTGATCTTGGAACATTATGGAAATATTACAGCATTGTTTCCGACACTGGTCACTTGTGTACCGATGCTGACTGCGACAGGCGGTAATGCTGGAAGTCAGACCAGTACAACGATCATTCGTGCCATGTCGATCGGAGATGTGGAGCTTAGCGATATCTGGAAAGTATTTTGGAAGGAATGCAGAGTTTCTTTGACGGTCGGTGCAGTTTTGGGAATTGCAAACTATATTCGACTGATCATTATGTATCCGGATGAACCGGTCGTATGTCTGGTCATCGGGCTCAGCTTGATCGCAACGGTCATTATGTCAAAGGCACTTGCCTGCGTATTGCCGTTTATTGCAAAGATTTTTAAATTGGACCCGGCTATGATGGCGGCTCCGCTTATTTCGACAATCGTAGATGCGCTCAGTCTTGTACTGTATTTCTTTATTGCAGCACTGCTTTTGCCGATCTAAATCAATGAGGCATTTTGCCTTGGATCATGTCAAAAGAGGAGAGAGATTATGTTAAATGACAAAAAAGTATTATTTAGTGGGATGCAGTCCACAGGAAATCTGACATTAGGAAATTACCTGGGAGCCTTAAAAAACTGGGTTACGTTAAGTGATGAATATGAATGTTTTTACAGCGTTGTAGATATGCATTCAATCACCGTACGTCAGAATCCGGCAGAACTTAGAAAACGTGCCAGAGCACTTCTGATGTTATACATTGCAGCAGGTCTGGATCCGGAAAAGAACTGTATTTATTATCAGTCTCATGTTTCCGGTCACGCAGAGCTTGCATGGATCTTAAACTGCTTTACTTATATGGGTGAATTGCAGAGAATGACTCAGTTTAAAGATAAATCTGCAAAACATGCGGATAACATCAATGCAGGACTTTTTACTTATCCGGTCTTAATGGCAGCAGATATTTTATTATATCAGGCAGACGTTGTTCCGGTAGGAAAAGATCAGATGCAGCATCTGGAACTGACCAGAGATATTGCACAGCGTTTTAATGGAATTTATGGTGATGTGTTCACAGTGCCGGAACCATACATTGGAAAAGTAGGAGCGAAGATCATGAGTCTTCAGGATCCGGCAAAGAAAATGTCCAAATCCGATGAAAATCCAAATGCAAGTATTTATCTGATGGATGATCCGGATACGATCATGAGAAAATTCAAACGTGCTGTAACGGATTCGGAAGCACAGGTTCGCTACCGTGATGAACAGCCGGGAATTAAAAACTTGATTGACATTTATTCTGCATGTACAGGAAAGACACCGGCAGAAGTAGAACGAGAATTCGACGGCAAAGGTTATGGAGAATTCAAACCGGCAGTAGGAGAAGCAGTTGTTGATGTTCTTCGTCCGCTGCAGGAGAGAGTTGCAGAGTTAGAAAAAGAAAAGGCTTACATCGATGGAATTATTAAAAATAATGCAGAAAAGGCACAGTATTTCTCTAATAAAACACTTCGAAAAGTTCAGAAAAAAGTAGGATTCCCGGAAAGAATCAGATAATATTGTAGAAAAAGCCATGCAAGCCGCATGGCTTTTGTTTACGAAAGTACACGAAAACAAGGAAAAAAATCGTCTGGTAGATTGGTGATATGAACAGAAAATTAAAATATATCATTACAAAACAGGAACAGGGGATGACCGTGGAGCAATTTTTGAAAAATCACGGTTATTCTCATGGATGTCTGGTACATTTAAAAAAAACAGAAGCAGGGATCAAAAAGAATGGTGTCTGGACGTATGTGAAAGAACGGCTGGAGGAAAACGATGTTTTAGAAACGATATTTATCGAAACGGAGCAGTCGGAGAATATTATTCCGTCCGAACTTCCGTTAGACATCCGCTATGAAGATCAGGATCTTCTGGTGGTAAATAAAGGAGCGGATATGCCCATTCATCCTTCGATGGGAAATTATGAAAATAGCCTGGCAAACAGCGTCATAAATTATTATGAAAAACAGGGAGAACCTTTTGTGTTCCGCTGTATCAATCGTTTGGATCGGGATACGACCGGTCTGGTGGTGATTGCCAAAAATATGCTTTCCGGTGCTGTATTAAATCAGGAAATGATCCAGCGTCAGATTCACAGAACCTATCTAGCAGTGGTGAAAGGCAGTCTGCCGGATCAGGGAATCATTGATCTTCCCATTGCCAGAAAGGATGCATCTGTAATTCAGCGATGCGTGGATCCGAAACACGGAGAACGTGCAGTGACCCATTATGAATGTCTGGCACAGACAGAGAAGTATTCTCTTGCAAAAATATGGCTGGAGACAGGCAGAACCCATCAGATCCGGGTACATATGAATGCCATCGGTCATCCGCTGCCGGGAGATTTTTTATATCATCCGGATTTTACAGAAATTCAAAGGCAGGCGCTTCATTCGTGGAAACTGGAATTTGTACATCCGATTACAGGGAAGCGTATGAAATTTGAGCAGTCCCTTCCGGAAGATATGCAAAGCCTAATCAAAACGGCAAAATAAAATGAGAGACGTGTGGCTTACACGTCTCTCAAAAGTTTAGCAATCTACAAGTACCAGCAGATCACTGATATCGCACTGAAAATAATCACACAATTTGACAACTAAGTTTGCGTCAATTCGCTGGAATTCATCCCGGCAATATCTGTTAAAATTTCCGCGTGGAATTTCAAGGTCACGGCAAATCTGATTTTTGCTGATGCCGCGGTCAGCAAGCTGTTCCACGATTCTCATATGTATACGTTTCATTGAAGAAATCCCCCATTTCTTTTGTATATTATAAATAATAATCTGATAAATCATAATTCACTGATTAACAACTTATTGTTTCGTGAATGAACATATAACAACTTACTGTTTGAATAGGGATATTATGGATGAAACCGATAAATTGTCTAAGAAATTTTTAAATTTTTGTGAATTTTTAAAAGAAAGTTTGCACTTTTTCAAAGTCGTTCTGAAAGTGTTGTAAAAAAATAACAATTCATTTATACTGAACAAGATATGGGATAGATATTTTTGATAAAAAAGGGAACAAAGTCAAAAATGTCTGTACCAAAGAAAGGAGAACGTATGAAAAATTACAAGAAAATTCTTAGTGCAGCTTTGGCACTGACGCTTGCAGTTCCGGGGGTTACCGTTCCAACAGAAGTGCAGGCCGCAGAAGTGCAGGCTGTAGAATCTGCTGAGTCTGCCAGAGAAAGTCTGGTCAATCTTGCTTTAGGAAAAAAAGCAACGGCAAATGGATCAGAAGTAAGTACTTTGGGACCGGAAAATGCAGTAGATGGGGATACCAAGTCCAAATCTTCCCGTTGGGCAAGTCAGGAAGCAGCAGGCCCGCATTGGGTTGCAGTGGATCTTGGGGAAAAACAGTCGATTGAGTCTGTACGTCTTGTGTGGGAAATGAGAAAAGCCACTTCTTACAGAATTCAGGTAAGTGATAACGGTACCGATTATACAGATGCAAAAGTGATCGATGGAAGACCGGCAAGTTTGGATGATGTGATTATTCTTGATCAGGCAGTAGAAGCAAGATATGTGCGTCTTTATATTGACAGCTTTACAGCAGAAGATCCGGACGGCGGAGTTACATGGAATACGGTTTCTATTTATGAAATGGAAATTTATAACGGAGTTTACACCAAACCGGAAGCAGGAATTGACGGAGTCCGTGTAGAAACACCGAAAAAAGGCGATAAAAAGCTGAAAGTTACCATTCCGGAATCAGAAGACTATGACATTACTTATAACGGAACTGACTATGAACAGATCATTGATGATGATCTTACGATTTATGAACCGTTGGTTGATACAACCGTAAAAGTTTCCTTTAAGGCAGTGAATAAAAAAGATGCTTCAGATTACGAATTTAAAGAATTCGAGATCACGGTACCTGGTACTTATACACAGGAAGCAGCGGATAATGAAGCACCTGCAATCCTTCCGGAATTAAGAGAATGGAAAGGTTCTACAGGAAACTTTACCGTTGCAGAAAATACAAGGGTCATCGTTGCAGACGAAGAACTTCTGGAAACAGCAGAAGTATTTGCAGCAGATTATGAAGATATGACCGGAAAGACCATGGAAGTTGTTAAAGGTACAAAAGCAGATGCGAAAGCTGGAGAATTTTATTTTGCTTTAACCAAAGATACTTCTCTGGGACTGATGGAAGAAGGATATCTGATGGAAATCGATGAAATCGTAGATGTAACATCAGAAACAGCCACAGGTTCTATGTGGGCCACAAGAACTATTCTTCAGGCATTAAAAGCAGCTGACAATACAACGATTCCGAAAGGAATGACCAGAGACTATCCTTTATATGCAGTTAGAAGTTTCATTCTGGATGTTGCACGTAAGACATTCTCCCTGGATTTTCTGAGCCAGTTAGTGAAACAGCTTTCCTGGTATAAGATGAATGATTTCCAGGTACATTTAAATGATAACTACATTTTCCTGGAAAATTACACAAGCACAGGCAGAGATCCAATGACTGCTTATTCAGGTTTCCGTTTGGAATCTGATATAAAAGCAGGAGATACCGTTACTTTAGGTGATGATAACAAAGAATTTACGTACAGTGCAGATCTGACAAGTACAGATATGTTCTATACCAAGGAAGAATTCAGAAGCTTTATTCAGGAAGCAGATGTTTATGGTGTAACGATCGTTCCGGAACTGGATACTCCGGCACATTCTCTTGCACTGACCAAAGTTCTTCCGGAACTGCGTACAGGTACCTCCGGACGTAACAATGACCATTTGGATCTGAAAAATCAGTATGATGAATGTTATGATTTTGTAACAAACATCTTTGATGAATACCTGGAAGATGAAGATCCGGTATTCGATACGGAAGTGGTACATGTAGGCTGTGATGAATATACCGCAGATGGTGATGCATTCCGCAGATTCTGCAATGACATGTCTGATTATATGAAATCCAAAGGCCGTACACCACGTATCTGGGGAAGTTTAACACAGATTAAAGGAAGCAATAAGGTAGAAGTTCCGGGTGACGGCATTCAGATGAACCTTTGGAACTTTGGCTATGCCAATATGGATGAAATGTACGAAGACGGTTTTGATCTGATCAACTGTAATGACGGACATTACTATGTAGTACCAAATGCAGGTTATTACTATGATTATCTCAATGCTTCGATCATGTTCAACCTTCCGATCAACAGCATTAACAATGTTACGATCCCGGCAGGTGACAAACAGATGGTCGGCGGTGCATTTGCAATCTGGAACGATATGACCGATGAAAAAGAAAACGGTATGAGTGAATATGATATTTACACACGTGCCACGGAGTCCATGGGTCTGTTTGCTGCGAAGATGTGGGGTAAGAGTGATGCATTGACAATGGCAGAAGCACAGAATATCAGTGCAGTGATGGGTGATGCTCCAAGTACCGATTTCGGATATGAAGCAGAAGCAGATGAAAACGGAAAGATTGCACAGTATACTGCAGAAGAAATGAAAAATCTTCCGGCTGTCAATGCGGCGGTAACTACGGTTGATTATAAAGAAGCATTGAAACTCAATGGTGGAGAAAGCTATGTAACTACTGATTTTGAAACCATTGGTTTAGGCAATGATTTACGTGTGAAAGTAAAACGTACAAGCAGCAGTACAGAAGATCAGATTCTGTTTGAATCTTCCTATGGAAGCATTAAAGCAGTTCAGGGAAGCACAGGTAAAGTAGGTATTACAAGAGAAAATCGTGATTATTCGTTTGATTATGAACTTCCGGTCAATGAATGGGTAGAATTAGAAATCAAAAATGAATTCGAAGTAGTTTCTCTTTATGTAAATGGCGTTCTGACAGATGTGATTGGTGACGGCGAAACTGTGATGGGAAGACCATTAACAGCAACTTGTATGCTTCCGGTAGAAAAGATCGGTAGTGAAACAAATGCATTCGAAGGCTATGTAACAGATGTAAGACTGGGAAGAAGTGCACAGTATACTTCTACAACAAAACTTGAAATGACAATGCTGATTGCACATTCTTATCTTGCAGAAGGTCATACAGACGAAAAATTATCTGCATTATTAGATGAAGCAGCAGAATTGACTGCACAGTTTGCTCCAAGTGCTGAAAAAGCAGCAAAATTACAGAAAGATATGGAAGCAATCCTTGCAACTGCAGAATACAAAAAAGCAGATTATACAAGAGTTGATGCGTACATTGCATTAGTTCCGGAAGATCTGTCCGCATTTACAGCGGAATCTGCAGCAGCATTAGAAAATGTAATTGCAGGAATTCAGCGTGCTTTACCAGCAGCAATGCAGGATCTGGTAGATTCTTATGAAGTATCTTTAAGAAATGCATTAAATGCATTAGAGGTGAAAAAACTGGACGTTTACTATGACAATACAACTGCAGGTACAAAAGCAACTGCCTCTAACTATCAGGGGGGTGAAGAACCTGCAAAAGCACTGGATGGAGATGCAAACACAACATGGCACTGTAATTGGAATGATAACACTTCTGCACACTGGTTCCAGATCGAACTTGCAGAAGAACAGCTGGTAGATGGCTTCTATTACTTACCAAGACAGTCTGGTACGAACGGAATTGCAACTGCCTATGAAATTCTTGTAAGTACCGATGGTGTGAACTATGACACGGTAGCAGAAGGAACCTGGGCACAGAATGCAAGTGCGAAAGAAGTTTCTTTTGATGCAGTTAGTGCAAAATATGTAAGAATGAATTTTGTGAAAGCTGTTGGAGATTTCGCAAGTGCGGCTGAAATTAAAGTTCATTTAGTACCGGCAGAAAAAGATACGACCGCATTAGAAGCATTAGTGGCAAATGTAACAGCTCTTGAAAAAGATAAAGCACAGTTTACAGAAGAAACATGGAATGCATTAACTACAGAACTGAAAAAAGCAAAAGCAGTTCTTGCAGATGACAATAGTACAGCAATTGAAGTAAATGAGGCATTTGCAGCACTGGCAAAAGCAAAAGCAAGCCTTGTATTAACAGAAAAAGAAACGGAACAGACCGAAGACGTAGTCAGACTTTCCGGTGCAGACAGATATCAGACTGGTATGGCAGTTGCAGAGGAGTTAAAATCTGTTCTTAACGTAGATAAATTTGAAGCTGTTGTCATTGCAACAGGTAAGAATTCTGCAGATGCTCTTTCAGGAAGTTATCTTGCAGCAGTCAAGCATGCACCAATCCTCCTGACCAACGGAAAAGCAGACAATGTAGCAGCATTACATGCATACATTAAAGCAAACGTAAAAGCAGGTGCGAAAGTTTACATCCTTGGCGGTGAAGGTGCCGTACCTGAAAATGTAGAAAAACTGAATGGATATGATGTAGTAAGATTATCCGGATCTACCAGATATGAAACAAACCTTGCAATCCTTGCAGAAGCAGGACTGGCAGGCGATGATCTTCTTGTAGCAACAGGAAAAGATTTTGCAGACAGCTTATCTGCATCTGCAGCAGCAAGACCGATTCTTCTTGTAAGACCGAACACAGCTCTTAGTGATGCACAGAAAGTAGTAGCAGCAAACTTCAAAAACATCTATGTAGTTGGAGGAGCAGGAGCAGTTGCAGAATCGACAGCAGAAGAACTGGCAGTATACGGAAAAGTGAAGAGATTATCAGGCGCAGGCAGATATGAAACATCTGTAGCAGTTGCAAATGAATTTTTTGCAAATCCTAAAACAGTGGTACTTGCCTATGGCAAGAACTTCCCGGACGGATTATGCGGAGGCCCGTTAGCAGCAGCATTAAATGCACCACTGGTATTAACAAGAGAAGGAAACGAAGGGACAGCAGCAGCATATGCAGCAGCAAACGAACTGAAATCCGGTTATGTACTTGGTGGAACTGGCGTAATTAAAGATGCGACTGTAGAGAAAATTTTTGAACAGACTAAAACAGGAGAATGGGAATTACCTGTAATTCCATTAAATTAAACTGTAAAGAAAAAGAGTCTTCTATGATGAGAGTCATAGGAGGCTCTTTTTTCATAGGAAAGACCTTGTTGCATTAACGTATGAAAAGTTATGGAGTTACACGTTTGTTTTAGAACGTAAACAAAAAGGCGGAACACCAAAATAGGTATTCCGCCAAATGTTTTCTGATTAAAACAAATTAAATGATATCGCCTCGTTTTACATATCCCGGATTTTCAGGAGTTGCAAGCAGTTCTTTTGTATGAAGAACACGGGCATGTTTATCTACGATCAGATTTTCCAGATGGGTTCCGTCTGCGATTATTACATCAGAAGAAATGACACAGTTTTTGATCACACAGTCTTTCCCAATCTTAACATCACGTCCAATGACACAGTTTTCCAGATTTCCGCGGATGAGACAACCATTTGCAACAACGGAGCTCTTTACTTCTGCTTCATCAAAATACTGTGTAGGGCAAGTGTCGCTTGTCCGTGTGTAGATAGACCATTTTTCATCAAATAATAATTTTGCATTGTTATAATCGATCAGAGACATGTTTGCTTTATAAACGCTCTTGAAGTCTGTTAAGGATGCAAAATAACCGGTATGTTCAACACCACGGATATCCAGTTCGCCACAGCAGCTGCTGACGATCTGAGCCAGTGTATACATAGAAGAAATACGGCGGGCTTTTAAGATCAGATCGATAAACAGAGATTTTTTCATAACATAGGTATCCATGAAGATATCTGCACGCTGTTCAGCACCGCGGTTTCTTACCAGAGCAGTAACACCGTGCTGGCGATTCAGAGATAAAGTATCGCAGTTTAAGCAGTCTTCATTGGCAGTATCCAGAGTGTGATATAATAAAGTAATATCAGCACCAGATTCGATATGCTGGTCTAATAATTTATCGTAGTCCTGTGTATAAATCATATATCCAGGAGCGATTACTACATAATCAGCAGGAGCTTTCTGAATGCTTTCCAGATTCTGTGCAAATCCTGCCATATTAGTATTATAAAAACTGGTGGCAGCACCGCCCTCAGTAAAGAGAAGCTGTACTTTTCCGCGTTTAGAGTTGATATTGTAGTGACGGCCGGAACCCAGATGTTCTACCAGAGAACGTGGATTGTTGCCGCATAAAACTGCAACGTGTTCGATGTCGCTGTTGCTCATATTTGACATCGGGAAGTCGATGGCACGATAACGTCCCAGAAAAGAGAATGCACCGATAGAACGGTAATCCTGCATTCCTTCAACATGAATATGATTTCCTGAAGAACAGATAATACCAAATGCTCTCATTCTATTCTACCCCCTTTACGTCTTTTGCTACAAGTTCAATAGATTCGCTGTCAGCAGAACCTACAACAGCACCTTTTCCGATGACTATACCGTCTGCAACTAATGCACGTGTAACAACGGCATTGTCTTCTACGACTGCGTTAGGCATCAGCACACTGTCAATGATTTTTGCATTTGTGCCAACTTTTGCACCGGTAAATAATACGGAATTGGAAATTTCGCCGTCTACAACACAGCCCTGTGTAATATAAGCACGGTTGATATTTGCGTTCGCACCCAAATACTGTGGAAGTGTGGAAATATCTTCTGTATAAATTCTCCATGCAGAATCATTCATATTTAATTCACAGTTGGTATCTAACAGATCCATGTTTGCTTCCCAAAGAGAATCAATGGTTCCAACGTCTTTCCAATATCCTTCGAATTTCCATGCATACAGATTTCCGCCGTTATTTAATAATGCAGGAATGATATCTTTACCAAAATCGTGGTGAGAATTTTCGTTGGTCATATCATCGATCAGCATCTGACGGAGTGTTTTCCAGTTAAAGATATAAATACCCATAGAAGCAAGATTGCTCTTTGGTACTGGTGGTTTTTCTTCGAATTCAATGATTCGTCCTGATTCGTTCGTATTCATGATACCGAAGCGGCTGGCTTCTTTCATCGGAACAGGAAGAACTGCGATGGTTGCGTCAGCTTTCATTTCTTTGTGGTAGCTGAGCATGGTGTCGTAATTCATCTTATAAATATGGTCACCAGAGAGAATTAAGATGTATTCCGGGTCATATTTATCTATAAAATCGATGTTCTGAGAGATTGCGTCTGCTGTTCCGCGATAAACGTCCAGATCAGCATCTGCTTTTTCGCGCGGTGGAAGAACAAATACACCGCTGTCGCGTGCGTCCAGTCCCCATCTTCCGCTCTGAGAAACATAACTGTTCAGAAGAACGGATTCATACTGTGTCAATACTCCTACAACATCAATGCCACTGTTGGCACAGTTAGAAAGCGGAAAATCAATAATACGATATTTGCCGCCATAGGAAACGGCTGGTTTCGCAACCTTGTTTGTTAAATCATGTAAGCGGGAGCCACGGCCACCGGCCAGAATCATTGCTAACATATTACTTTGAGCCATAAATGTC
This sequence comes from uncultured Lachnoclostridium sp., assembly GCA_964602445.1. Lineage (GTDB taxonomy): Bacteria > Bacillota > Clostridia > Lachnospirales > Lachnospiraceae > HGM12587. Next base: position 22,316 of record CAZRQV010000014.1, on the reverse strand, counting down.
CCCTCTCTTTCCTTTATTGTCTATATTATACAATTAAGTTAACTTTTTTTCTACAAAATCGTGAAAAAATCAATGCCAATTATTTTAGATTGAATTTAGCAATTATGCACAAAAATAGCATTTAAAAACCACTGAAATGGAAAAAATAGCATAAAAATGATGAAAAACAGAGAAAAGCTTGTTGACATAAGAAGGGACATGAAATATACTATTTTGCAAATGACGGATCTCGTCATTTACATTCCTGTCTTGTGGCGTTTCGCCGCAGTTATCCAAAGAATTATAAAATAAAAAAAAGAAAATGCAATTGCTGCCGGAAAATTGCAGAGTGTTTTTTGCGTGTTTGTCTGTAAAAAGAGCAAATACCCAAAGAACCAATGGGAGAATCACATGAAAGAAAACAGAATAGGGAGAGTAAGACATCTGTTGGCAGGGCTTCTTTGTGCCGTGCTGCTGACAGGAAGTTTCGCGGGAGTGAAAGCGGCAGAAGCAGACCAGATCCATCCTGCAGCAGAGGCAGAAACAGAACAGCCGAAGGAGCTGACAGAGTTAATGCCATTGCTGGAAAAAGAGATTCGTATAGAGATGGAAGAGCTTGCAGCTTACAACAAAGGAGATCTTTCTGCAGAGGATACGGCATTAGGAGAAGATATCGGAAAAGATCATCAGGTTACTACCAGTAAGGAATATGAACCGGACGTGTTACTTGGAAAATCGGCAAAGTGGATCAATATTGAAAAAGGGATTGCAGAACTGACGTTAACACAAAGTACCACATCGGACTGGTCGGACAATCCTTCAGATTATATCATTGTGCTGGATAGAACCGTTTCTATGGTGGTGGATTATACGAGTGTGTATGGAAATCCGCAGGATGATCTGGGATTTGCATCTTCCGTATGCCTGAATCCGGAACATTATTATCAATACCAGGGGCAGAAAGTCCGGCTGATCGATTATGGACATGGATATTATGTTTCTTCCGGAAACTATTTCAGTACAGAGTCTTATATGGGAAATCTGGAAGAAATCTGGAAAGAACATTATGATGCATCGGGGAAAAAGATTACACCGAGAGCAGCCAATCATTGCATTGACCGTCTGATGATCGCTCAGAACAGTATCAAAGATATTTTAGATGTTCTGGAACAGCAGAATCAGACAAAGCTGGCAGGCGGCATCAAAAACAGAGTCATGTACTGGTCATTTTCCGGTTCGAATGACTGGAATAACGGACTTTGGAATGAAGTGCCGGAATTTACGGAAGATATGGCTGCGGTAAAAAAAGCAGTCAAATATGAAGCATATCCGGGAACTTATTATTACCGATCCTTTGAGCAGATTTTAAATCAATTAAAGGAAAAACAAAAAGACAGTGTTCATAAAGACATTCCGACGAAGGTGATCTTTATTTCAGATGGAATTTTATATGATAAAAATCCGGACGAAGTCACCAAACTGGCAAATCAGATTAAAAAGATGGAAAATACGAAAATTTATACGATTCTGATTGGTGACAGCAAAGATTCGGAAGCGGGAAAAGTGCTGATGAATTATGCTACAAGTCCGGAATGTTTTGCAACGGTGACCAATGACTGGGATGTGTTTGTCAATACGATGACAGCCATTCAGAAGGATCAGTTTGAGATCAAAGCCACAGAAAAGGTGGTAACTGATCAGATAGAAACAAAGTATTGGGAAGTGCAGGGAAATCCCATTTTGGAAGAAGGGAATGGAACTGCCCGATTTGACGAGAGTAAAACAGTTTTGACCTGGAATCTTCCGGAAGATTCCGGAAAAACCCATACCTGTAAAGTACGGCTGAAATTGAAAGAGGAATATCGTTATTTGGTGTCGGATACCAGTTATCCTACCAATGCAGATGACGGGGGAGCAGATGAAGCCCAGATTTTAGAAGATCCTTCCAAAGCCGGAGGAAGAGTTTCCTATCAGATTTCCGGTGGAAAATATCATGGAGAAACAAGGACAGTAGGTGTAAAGACACCGGATTTAAAATATGGCGCAGTTGCATTTCAAGGAACCAAACATTGGACAGTGAAAGGTTCTGAAGCAGATGCGGTAAAGATTCGGCTGAAACGGACACTGCCGGGAAGTTCGGAACAAACAGAAATCAACAATGTTACCGTTGATGCAGAGCAGCAGTGGAAGTATTCTTTTAACGTGCGCCGGCTTCCGGATGGTACGACCTATCCGCTGATCCGTTATAATAATGCGGGGCAGGAGGTTATGTATCAGATTGTGGAAAATGTACCGGATTTTTATGTAAAAACGGAGGAAACAAAGACGGAGAAGGAAGGAGTGACAACGACAGATTTTTATAATGAACCTTTGAAGGTGAAAGTTCGGGTAGAAAAAGTAGATCAGGTTTCGAAGCATCCTTTAAGCGGGGCAGAATTTTCGGTTTATGCTTGGAGCAGCAATGTGGGAAAATATGTACCGTATCAAGGAAACAAGGATTCTGTGAATGGTGCGGCAGTCGGAATGAAATTAAAAGAAACGGGCAAAGGAATTTATGAATCTCCGACGTGGATTTACTATTCTTCTGATAATTGCGGAAAATTTAAACTGATTGAAACAAAAGCACCAAAAGGATACGTTGGAGACTGGAAAGATGATTCGAAAACAGACTCTGTTCAGGATAAGAAGGAATATGAATTTCAAATTTCAAAGGATTTGTCCCAAAACGAAAAAATGATCACTGTATCTAATCAGGAAGATGGAACATTCGGTAATCGAAGAGTGACAGGAAAATTAAGTGTTACCAAAGAAGGCGAATTTTTGACCGATGCCAAGCGTTCACTGACGGATCAGATGCTTCAATTCGTAAAAACGAAATTTGAATATTTATTAGGGCGGGTAGAAAATGTGACTTTTGCGGTCTATACAGGAGAAGATATTTTTTCACCGGATGGAAGCGGAACATTTGCGACCCGTGTGAATTCCGAGGGAAAAGAGATTGTACTGAAGGAAAATACATTGGTAGATCTGATCGTGACCAATCATCACGGAATCGCGGAACTGGAGAATCTACCTTTGGGAACTTATTATGTAAAAGAAATTTCTACAGGAACGCAGGGAAATTTTCTGCTGAATCAGGAAATACGGGAAGTTCGTTTGATCTACGCAGGAGAGTGGGAACCGGTGGTCCATGCATCTAAAATGAAAGTCATAGAATCAGCAGATGTCTATTATGTTAATGAGCGCAGAAAAGTGGAGATTACGCTGGAAAAGTACGAACAAAGTGAAGCAGGAAAGAAACTTCCGATATCAGGAGCATTGTTTGGATTGTATGCAGCAGAAGACCTTTGGGGATATGAGGTGCAGGAAGATGGATCTGTACAGGAAAAAGCAAAAATTGTGATCCGCAAAGATATGCTGATTGAAACAGCGGAAAGTAATTCCGAAGGAAAAGTGAAATTTACAGCGGATCTTCCTTGTGCAAAATATGAAGTCAAAGAGATTAAGGCGCCGGACGGATATTTGAAAAATCAGCAAATTTTTACAGTAGATGCATCAGAAGCGGAAGATGAAAATGAAAACTTAAAATTTCATTTTGAAGCGGAAAATGTAAAGACACAGGTTCGAATCCGGAAAACAGATCTTTTGACGGGAAAGCCGGTCAGTGGTGCAAAGATGTGTGTACTGGAAAAAGAAACGGGAGAAAAAATAGCAGAATGGATCACGGACGAACATGAAAAATTACTGGAAGGACTGAAACTTTCCGGAGCAGAGGAACATATTTATGTTTTGCGGGAACTGGAACCTCCTGCCGGCTATGTCACAGCTGCAGATTTGGAGTTTAAACTGCAGCAGAATGCAGAAAACCTGGATTCAAACCTGACGCAGATTTTGATCATGGAGCAGGGAGAATGGAAAGTTTCAGAAGAAAACAGCATTGAGATGAAGGATGACATTACAAAAGTGGAAATCCGAAAAGGAGATCAAAAAACGAAAAAACTGATGGAGGGCGCAAAGCTGGAATTAAGAGACGGTGATGGGAAAATCTGGTATTCATGGGTTTCTTCGAAAAAACAGGGATTTTATATCGAACGTCTCCCGATCGGAACCTATCGGATTGTAGAAACGGAAAAGATGGACGGCTATATGCAGGCAAATCCTTTGGTGATTCAGGTAATCGATACCGATCAGAAACAGGTATTTACCTTTGAAAACAGACCGGAAGAAAAAACGGAAGTTCCGGTGGAAACACCGAAACCGCCGGTACCAAAAACAGCAGAAGCAGTAAAGACCGGAGATTATGCGCCGATTCTGGTCTGTGTGATCGCGATGGCTGGAAGTCTGGCAGGTTTGTGTGTCGGAAGAAGAAATAGAAAACGATAACCAAAACAGAACGATCAAAGAACAGCAGATACTTTCCAATGGTTGGAATATCTGCTGTTTTTCTTGACAAATGAACGGTTTTCGCATATCCTAATCAATAAGTGAAAATGTAAATGCTTTGAACGGAAAAGTACCATGCAGGAGAGTAACAGAGAGAATCTGTCAGTGGCTGAAAACAGATTTTGCAGGAACGTATGGGAAGTGCATCCGGGAGCTGATCCGGTGAAAAGAGGTAGCTGGGTACGTGCTGCACTCGTTACGTGCTTCGAGTGAGGATGGAACATCCTTATTAGAGTGGAACCGCGGATAACTTCGTCTCTAAATGCAGAGATGAAGTTTTTTTATTTCAGAAATAAAAAGTACTCCGTGCCGGATGGACAGAAACGTGTATATGAAATTCGATGAAAATGAAATACCTTGTTCTGTCGGTGGATTTAAAGCATAGAGGGGAGAATATTATGGGAATGATTTCCAGAATCAAAGAAGAGATTCGTGTCATTCAGGAACGCGACCCAGCGATCAAAAGTCCTATGGAAGTTCTTCTGTATCCGAGCTTTCAGGTAATGCTGCGATACAGGATTGCTCATAAATTATATCAAAAGAAACATTATTTTCTGGCACGTTATATTTCACAGCGGGCTGCCAGAAAAACAGGAATTGAGATTCATCCCGGAGCGACTATCGGAAACGGTCTTTTTATTGACCATGGCGCCGGTGTGATCATCGGAGAAACAGCGATCATCGGAAACAATGTAACGCTGTATCAGGGGGTAACTTTGGGCGGTACCGGAAAAGAAACCGGAAAACGTCATCCAACCTTGGAAGACAACGTAATGGTCAGTGCCGGAGCGAAGATTCTCGGTTCGTTTACGATTGGTGAAAATTCCAAGATTGGTGCAGGGTCTGTTGTGCTGAAACCGGTACCGCCGAACTGTACGGTGGTAGGTGTTCCGGGAAGAATCGTCAGACAGAATAATAAAAAACTGCCATGTTCCGATCTGGATCAGGTCAATCTGCCTGACCCGGTATTGGATGCCATTACAGAGCTTCAAAAAGAAAACCGCGAATTAAAGAAATCTGTAGCAAGATTACAAAGGGAGATAGAAAATGATCAGAATTTATAACACAGAAACAAAGAAAAAAGAAGAATTTATCCCGATCGAAGAGGGAAAAGTAAGAATGTATGTATGCGGTCCGACCGTATACAATTTTATCCACATCGGAAATGCAAGACCGATGATTGTGTTTGATACCGTTCGCCGTTATTTTGAACACAAGGGTTACGATGTAAACTTTGTATCAAACTTCACAGATGTAGATGATAAGATCATTAAAAAAGCCATTGAAGAAGGCGTATCTGCAGAAGAAATCTCACAGAGATATATTGCAGAATGCAAAAAGGATATGGCAGGAATGAACATTAAACCTGCAACAACCCATCCTTTGGCAACCCAGGAAATCGATGGAATGATCGACATGATTAGTACGCTGGTAGAAAAAGGATATGCATATCCGGTCAACGGAACCGTATATTTCCGTACCAGAAAATTTGAATCCTACGGAAAATTGTCCCACAAAAATCTGGATGATTTAAGAGCCGGAAATCGTACCCTTCTGGTATCCGGAGAAGATGAAAAAGAAGATCCATTGGATTTTGTACTTTGGAAACCGAAAAAAGAAGGAGAACCTTTCTGGGTATCTCCGTGGGGAGAAGGAAGACCGGGATGGCATATTGAGTGCTCTGTTATGTCTAAGAAATATCTGGGAGAACAGATTGATATTCATGGTGGCGGAGAAGATTTGGTATTCCCGCATCATGAAAATGAAATTGCACAGAGCGAAGCATGCTGCGGAAAACTTTTTACCAGATATTGGATGCACAATGCATTTTTAAATATCGACAATAAAAAGATGTCGAAATCTTTAGGAAACTTCTTCACAGTACGTGAGATCAGTGAAAAATATGATCTTCAGATCCTTCGTTTCTTTATGCTTCAGGCACATTACAGAAGTCCGTTGAATTTCAGCGCAGAACTGATGGAAGCATCTAAAAACAGTTTGGAACGTATTATGACAGCTGCCTCAAATTTAAAACATCTGATCGGCAACAGTGAAGAAAAAGATCTGACGGCAGAAGAAACTGCTGCATTAGAAGAAGCAAAAGCATTTGCAGAAAAATTCGAAGCAGCAATGGACGACGATTTTAATACTGCAGATGCTATCGCAGCTGTATTTGAACTTGTAAAATTTATCAATACGCATACAACAGCTGAAAACTCTAAAGTTTACCTTGAAACTTTGAAAAATGAGTTGACAGAGCTGTGTGATATTTTAGGTGTAATCGTAGAAAAAGAAGAAGGTCTTTTGGATGAAGAAATTGAAAATCTGATCGCTGAAAGACAGGCTGCCAGAAAATCGAAAAATTTTGCAAGAGCAGATGAAATCCGTAATGAGCTGTTAGAAAAAGGAATCATTCTGGAAGATACCCGTGAAGGAGTAAAATGGAAAAGAGCATAAATCTGAAAGAAACATTTATGGAAGCGTTCCAATTAGAGGAGCAGGATATTAAAACGTATTCACCGCTGACCCTTGCATATATCGGTGATGCCATTTTTGAACTGGTGGTACGTACTGTTTTGGTAGAACGAAAAAATATGCAGCCGGAAAAGCTTCATAAAGCAGCGACAAAAATTGTAAAAGCAGAAACACAGGCGTTGATGATCGAAGTTTTGAAAGAGGATCTGACAGAAAAAGAACTGGCAGTCTATAAGCGGGGGCGCAATGCAAAAGCAGTGACGAGAGCCAAAAATGCAACCATGTCAGAGTATCGCAGAGCGACCGGATTTGAAGCACTGATGGGATATCTTTATCTGAACGGAGAAATGGAACGTATGATTGATTTAATCCGTACAGGAGTGGAAAGAGCAGAGGTAACATTATGAGATATGAAGAATTAACCATTGAAGGGCGAAATGCGGTTATCGAAGCTTTTCGTTCGGGAAAGACCATTGATAAAGTATTTATTTTGGACGGCTGTCAGGATGGACCGATCCAAACGATCAAGAGAGAAGCAAAGAAACATGACTGTATTTTACAGTTTGTAAAAAAAGAGCGTCTGGATCAGCTGTCAGAAACCGGACATCATCAGGGCGTGATCGCATATGCAGCGGCATATGATTATGCAGAAGTAGAAGATATTTTAAAGATTGCAAGAGAGAAAAATGAACCTCCGTTTATTTTTCTGCTGGATAATATTGAAGATCCTCACAATCTGGGAGCGATCATTCGAACTGCAAATCTGGCAGGTGCTCATGGTGTGATCATTCCGAAACGAAGAGCTGCAGGTCTGACTGCAACCGTTGCAAGAACTTCCGCTGGTGCATTGAATTATACACCGGTAGCCAAGGTTACGAATATGGCAAATACCATTGAAGAACTGAAAAAAGAAGGTCTTTGGTTCGTATGTGCCGATATGGGCGGTGAAGTAATGTATGACCTGAATCTGAAAGGAGCCATCGGTCTCGTAATCGGTAATGAAGGAGAAGGTGTCAGCCGTCTGGTTCGTGAAAAATGCGATTATATTGCATCGATTCCGATGAAAGGAGACATTGATTCCCTGAATGCATCGGTTGCAGCCGGAGTTCTTGCCTATGAGATTGTTCGACAGAGAATGAGCTAATGAGTGATTGGAAAGAATATAGTGATGAAGAATTGATTCGCCGGCTGCGTGCCGGCGAAAAACAGATTGAAGAGTATCTGCTGGAAAAATATAAGCCGTTTGTAAAGAGCAAGAGCCGGGTATTGTATCTGGTAGGTGGTGACAGGGAAGATCTGATCCAGGAGGGAATGATCGGATTGTTTAAGGCAATCCGTGATTTTGATACGGAAAATGGTGCATACTTTGCGGCGTTTGCTAAAGTTTGTATAGAACGTCAGCTGTATACAGCTATTGAAGCGGCAGGAAGACAGAAAAATGCACCATTAAATGCTTATATATCACTTTCGGAAGAAGAAGAAACGCTGATGGATCAGGGCATTGAAGAAGCAGTCATTGAAAAGACCAGTTTTCAGCAGAATTATGAATATATTCAGCAATTTTTAAGTTCCATGGAGAAAGAAGTGCTGGAACTTTATCTGGAAGGAAAAGATTATACGGAGATTGCAAGGATCCTGGGGAAAACAGATAAATCCATTGATAATGCACTGCAGAGGATTAAAGCAAAGATCCGAAAAAATCTATAGAAAATTAAAATATTGCTTGCAAAAACAAATGTTTGGTAATATAATGAGCAAGTACGGTCCGTTGGTCAAGCGGTCAAGACGCCGCCCTCTCACGGCGGAAACACGGGTTCGATTCCCGTACGGACTGCGATTTAGCCATCCTCGTTTCGGGGGTGGCTGTTTTTGTATAAATAGGAAACAGAAAATATTATTTTTGAAAGGATTAGGAAGAACATGGCGAAGAAACCGACCTATGATGCCGGAAGTATTTCGGTATTAGAAGGCCTTGAGGCAGTAAGAAAACGTCCGGGAATGTATATCGGAAGTGTGTCCAGAAAGGGATTGAATCATCTAATCTATGAGATTGTAGACAATGCCGTGGATGAACATCTGGCAGGATTTTGCAAGACCATTGAAGTGTATCTGGAAAAGGATGGTTCCTGTACCGTAAATGATGATGGACGAGGAATTCCTGTGGGAATGCATGAAAAAGGGATGTCTGCAGCACGTCTTGTGTTTACTACACTGCATGCTGGAGGAAAGTTTGATGATTCTGTATATAAAACAAGCGGCGGACTTCATGGGGTAGGTTCTTCGGTTGTGAATGCATTGTCTACTTATATGGATGTGCAGATTAGCCGGGAAGGTGCGGTTCATCATGATCGTTATGAACGGGGAATTCCGGTTCTGGAATTGGAAGACGGTCTGCTTCCGGTTATCGGAAAGACCAGAAAGACCGGTACAAAAGTTAATTTTCTTCCGGATCCGGAAATATTTGAAAAAACAAAATTTAAAGAAGATGAAGTCATCAGTCGTCTGCATGAAACGGCATATTTGAATCCGGAACTGACGATCATTTTTGAGGATCGCCGGGGAACGGAGGTAAATCATCTGGAATTTCATGAACCGGATGGGATCATTGGATTTGTAAAAGACATCAATAAAAAGAGTGAGCCGCTTCATGAAGTGATTTATTTTAAAGGGGAATCGGAAGGAATTACGGTAGAAGGTGCATTTCAGTATGTAAATGAATTCCATGAAAATGTACTGGGCTTTTGTAATAACATTTATAATGCAGAAGGTGGAACCCATCTGACCGGGTTTAAGACTGCATTTACAACGATTATGAACAGCTATGCCAGAGAGATTGGTGTATTAAAAGAAAAAGATGCGAATTTTACGGGAGCTGATATCCGAAATGGTATGACGGCAGTCATTTCCATCAAACATCCGGCACCTCGTTTTGAAGGACAGACAAAAACAAAACTGGATAATCAGGATGCGTCCAAGGCAACTGCAAAGGTCGCTTCCGATGAATTGCCGAGATTTTTTGACAGAAATCTGGAAATTTTAAAAAACATTTTAAGCTGTGCAGAAAAAGCCGCCAAGATCCGTAAATCAGAAGAGCGGGCAAAGACCAATCTGCTGACAAAACAGAAATATTCTTTTGATTCGAACGGGAAACTGGCGAATTGTGAAAGCCGAGATGCTTCGAAATGTGAAATCTTTATCGTGGAAGGGGATTCTGCCGGCGGTTCTGCGAAGACAGCCAGAAACAGAAATTATCAGGCGATTCTGCCAATCCGCGGAAAGATCCTGAATGTAGAAAAGGCAAGCATTGATAAGGTTCTGGCAAATGCGGAGATCAAAACCATGATCAATGCCTTTGGCTGTGGTTTTTCCGAAGGCTACGGCAATGATTTTGATATTACAAAACTTCGCTATGATAAGATCATCATTATGGCAGATGCGGATGTGGATGGTGCCCACATCAGTACATTGCTGCTGACCTTGTTCTATCGTTTTATGCCGGAACTGATCTATGAAGGACATGTTTATATTGCCATGCCGCCTCTTTATAAAGCGATGCCGAAAGTAGGGGAAGAAGAATATCTTTATGATGACAGAGCGTTGGAAGAATATCGAAAACGTCATAAAGGCTCCTTTACGCTGCAGCGTTATAAAGGTCTTGGAGAAATGGATGCGGAACAGCTTTGGGAAACGACACTGGATCCGGAACGCCGTATCTTAAAACGAGTAGAGATTGAAGATGCCAGAATGGCTTCCGAAGTGACGGAAATGCTGATGGGAACGGAAGTTCCGCCGAGACGTGCTTTTATCCATGAACATGCAACAGATGCGGAACTGGATTTTTAAGCTTTTGTAAATTAGTTAATTGAATCATAGAGTGAACAGAGATTTAGAATCACAAACAGAACAAGTTCTGAGTGATGAAAGAAGGAAATAGATAGATGGAAGAGAGAATTATCAGAACCGAATATTCGGAAGTGATGCAGAAGTCATACATTGATTATGCAATGAGCGTTATCATTGCCAGAGCACTTCCGGATGTAAGAGACGGTTTAAAACCGGTTCAGCGTCGAACTCTGTATGATATGCATGAACTGGGAATCAAATACGACAAGCCATACAGAAAATGTGCCCGTATCGTAGGTGATACCATGGGTAAGTATCATCCTCACGGTGACAGCTCAATCTACGATGCGCTGGTCGTGATGGCTCAGGAGTTTAAAAAGGGAATGCCGCTGGTAGACGGTCACGGGAATTTTGGCTCTATCGAAGGTGACGGAGCTGCTGCAATGCGATATACCGAAGCAAGACTGCAAAAGGTAACGCAGGAAGTGTTTCTGGCAGATTTGGACAAAGATGTGGTAGATTTTATGCCGAACTTTGATGAGACAGAAAAAGAGCCTACCGTTCTTCCGGTTCGTGTGCCGAACCTTTTGATTAATGGCACGGAAGGAATTGCGGTCGGTATGGCAACCAATGTACCGCCTCATAATTTTGGGGAAGTCATGGAAGCAGCGAAAGCCTATATGAAAAATCCGAAGATTACCACGGAAGAACTTTTAGAGATCATGCCGGGACCGGATTTTCCGACCGGCGGTATTGTGATCAATAAAGATGAACTAAAAGAAATTTATGAAACCGGTGTAGGAAAGATCAAACTTCGCGGAAAAGTGGAAGTGGAATCTGTAAAAGGCGGAAAAGAACGTCTGGTCATTACAGAAATCCCGTATACGATGATCGGTGCTAATATTTCGAAGTTTTTAAATGACATTGTCGGACTGATTGAAACGAAGAAAACAACAGATATTGTAGATATTTCCAATCAGTCTTCCAAAGAAGGAATCCGCATTGTTCTGGAATTGAAAAAAGGAGCAGATGTAAATCAGCTGAAAAACCTTCTGTATAAAAAGACAAAGCTGGAAGATACCTTTGGGGTAAACATTCTTGCGGTTGCAGGGGGAAGACCGGAAACATTAGGTCTTCGAAAGGTATTGGAATATTATGTGGATTTCCAGTATGAGCTTGCCGGCAGAAAATATAAGACCATGCTGAACCGTGAGCTGGATAAAAAAGAGATTCAGGAAGGTCTGATCAAAGCGTGTGATGTGATCGATCTGATCATCGAAATCCTTCGCGGAAGTAAAAATATCAAAGATGCCAAAGCCTGTCTGACCAATGGGGTAACAGATGCCATTAAATTCCGTTCGGAAGCGTCCAGAGAAGAAGCGAAAAAGCTGCGTTTCACAGAACGTCAGACACAGGCGATTCTGGAAATGAGGCTGCAGAAGCTGATCGGTCTGGAAGTAGAAGCATTGCGCCGGGAACACGATGAAACTTTGAAAAAGATTGCATTTTATATGGATGTTTTAGAAAATCATAAGACTATGACGAAGGTTCTCCTAAAAGAAATGGACAGCTATAAAAAAGAATATGCCCGTCCGAGAAAAACAGTTGTGGAAAACGGAGAAGCTGCGGTTTACGAGGAGAAAAAACTGGAAGAAGCGCCGGTTATGTTCCTGATGGATCGTTTTGGATATGCAAAAACCATCGACATGGCAACTTATGAGCGAAATAAAGAAGCGGCGGAAAAGGAAAACCGATATGTTTTACAGGTAATGAATACCGGACGTCTGGCAGTCTTTACAGATACCGGTAAAATGCATCAGATTAAAGTGCTGGATGTACCGTTTGGAAAATTCAGGGATAAAGGAATTCCAATCGATAATTACAGTAAATTTGACAGTGCTGCTGAACGGGTGATTGGTGTGTTTGCGTTAGAGGAACTTGCACAGGAAAAATTGCTGTTTGTAACCAAAACCGGTATGGTCAAGGTGGTATCCGGCGGAGAATTCCAGGTGGCAAAGAAAACAATCGCATCCACAAAACTGGGAGAAGAAGACGAGGTGATTTCTGTATTAAAACTGGGAGACAGTGAATTTGCAGTGTTGCAGTCGAAAGCAGGATATTTCCTGAAAATGGCGTTGACGGAAATTCCGGAAATGAAAAAAACAGCGGTAGGAAATCACGGAATCAAGCTGGGAGCAAAAGATGAGCTTGAATGCGCATATGCATTTAAGAAAGAAACCGCTCCCACCATTTTGTATAAAGAAAAAGAACTGGTGCTGAGCAGTCTGAAAATTGCAGCAAGAAATTCTAAGGGAACAAAAAAATCATAAAAAACAAAGAGTCTGGGATTGAAAAAAATCTGGACTCTTTTTTGTTTTGTGTTATATTCAAAGAAAACTGTGCAAATGTTCAGAGGAGGAACTGCTGTGAGAAAAGAATTTTATTATCTGTCAAAAGATCAGGAAACACAGATTTATGGGATGGAATGGATACCGGAAGGTCAGGTGAAAGCAGTTCTGCAGATTTCTCATGGAATGGTGGAACACATTGCCCGATATGATGAGTTTGCGGGATTTTTGGCAGAAAAAGGAATTTATGTTGTGGGAAATTCTCATCTGGGGCATGGAAAATCGGTGACATCTCAGGAAAAACTGGGATATTTTCATGATCCGGACGGCAATGAGTGTGTTTTGGGAGATATTCAGGAACTTCGAAAAATAACACAGGAAAAATATCCTTCTCTTCCTTATTTTATGTTAGGACACAGCATGGGTTCTTTTCTGCTGCGTCAGTATCTGGGAAGATATGGAGAAGGATTGACAGGAGCGGTGATCATGGGTACGGGAGATCAGCCGGGAATTGTACTGAAACTTGGAAAGACTGTCTGCAGAACACTGGCGTTTTTTAAAGGCTGGGATATGAGATGTTCTTTTGTCAATGAGTTTGTTGTGGGAGGATATGAAAAGAAGCTGGGAAAATCATGGATTTCCAGAAATGAAGAAAATGTGAAAGCGTATACCGGGGATCCGTTTTGCAATTTTGTGTTTACACTGAACGCTTTTTATCATATGTTTGACGGAATGCAGAAAATGAATGTTCAGGAACGAAAAGGAAAGGTTCCAAAAGAACTGCCCATCTTTTTTATGGCTGGAAAAGAAGATCTGGTGGGAAACAAAGGCAAAGGGGTAGAAAAAGTTTACCGAAGATATGTGGCACAGGGGATGACGCAGGTAAAAATAAAGTTATATGAAGAAGACCGGCATGAGATTTTAAACGAAACCGATCGGGAAATGGTATATCAGGATATTTGGCAATGGATACAGAAAATTTTGGCAAACTAAAAGGGAAGCAGCGGCTTCCCTTTTTGAATGATTATTTATTGTTATGTCCATCAATGATCTTCTGAATTCTGTCTGTTGGATCCTGTACGTAAGAAAGAGAAATATCGTGATTCAGAGAATCGATGATCGCAGCGATAAATTTACTCATATCTGCTTCTGCATAGTACGGTTTGGTCAGTAATTCAGGGGAACGGTAAGTTAAGTTTGTCGTAACAACGGTGGAAATGAATCCCTTTTCGTAGTATTCATCAAATTTATCAAAACCATCTGTGAAAAGTCCGAAAGTAGTACATACGAAAACTCGTTTGGCACCGCGTTCTTTCATCTGTTTTGCAACGTCTAACATACTTCCGCCGGAAGAAATCATATCATCAATAACGATAACATCTTTTCCGTTTAAGTCATCACCTAAAAATTCATGAGCAACGATTGGATTCTTTCCGTCGATGATCGTTGCGTAATCACGGCGCTTGTAGAACATACCCATGTCAACACCGAGTACGTTGGCAAAATAGACTGCACGTCCCATAGCACCTTCATCAGGAGAGATAACCATGAGGTGATCTTTATCTAAAATAATATCAGGGTTAGCTCTTAAAAGACTTCTGATAAACTGATATGGCGGATTGAAACTGTCAAAACCGCTTAATGGAATTGCATTCTGAACACGTGGATCGTGAGCATCAAAAGTGATGATGTTGGAAACACCCATATCGATCAGTTCCTGAAGTGCAAAAGCACAGTCTAAAGATTCTCTCTTGGTACGTTTGTGCTGGCGGCTTTCATAAAGGAATGGCATAATGACGTTAATACGTTTTGCTTTTCCGGTAGCAGCAGAAATAATACGTTTAAGATCCTGATAATGATCATCAGGAGACATATGATTTTCATGACCTGCCATTTTATAAGTTAAGCTGTAATTGCAGACATCTACAAGAATATACAGGTCTGCACCACGAACGGATTCGTTGAACTGTCCTTTTGCTTCACCGGAACTAAAACGCGGACAGGAACAGGAAATTTTGTAACTGTCTTCTTCATATCCGGAAAAGTGGATGTTGGATTTGTGTTCGTGATCTCTCTCGATACGGAATTTCTGAATGTGCTTGTCGATTTTCTCTCCTAATTCGCTGGCGCTGTCTAAAACTGCAAGTTTTAACGGACCTACAGGAATTGTATTTTGAAAATGCTCGTTGATCGACATAATGTCCTCCTTTTTGTCTCTGAAACAGAAATGATATTAATTTTCGACAAAAACTGCCACATAAATTGTATCATTGTATCCTATCACGGTCAAGGAAAGAAACACAGAATTTTACATAGAGTTTACAAGAAAAATCCTTGAAATTTTCAAAGAGTTTTCTGGATGGCGAAATCCGGCTGACGTTGTCGTAGAAAGGAAACTGGGCGTTGATTGGTGAAAATGTTGTGAAAATAGCTGAAAGGCTGGCGAAAGTTCAGGGGAAAAATAGATAAAATACATAAAAAACAGTGGGAAAAGAGTGGTAAAAAGAAACAGAACATGCTATAATGAATCAGCTGTAAATGTGACATAAGGAAAACCTTATGAAGGCGATAAGGATGTACGTATTATCGTCTGTCTCACGGAAAAGTTCCGAAAATCATAATCCGCAAATGATGGGGTTGAGCTTTTAACGTACAAATATAAATTAAAGGAGAAAATGAGCATGAAAGGTTTAAAAAAGAAAACTCTTTCGACATTACTCACACTGACTATGGTAGCCGGTATGGTTCAGCCGATGGGCGTAGAAGCGGCATGGTCAGCGGAAGCTACCGATTCCGGTTATGCGAAGATTGCCAAACTGACAGCAGATGCAAAAAGTGCGACAACTGAAGCATATGAAGGAAATGGAAACGGTATTGTAAGTGCAGCTGTAGATGATAATGCATCTACATTCTGGCATTCATCTTATGATGGAGGCGAATTCGACTTATCTACAACAGGGGGAACAACGAAATCGCCATACAGTTATATTGATGTTGCTTTGCCGGAAGCATCGAAAGTAGAGGGTGTTACTTATTTACCAAGACAGCTGGCAGGTAAAGGTTATTCTAACGGAGCGTTCCGTACATTTAAGATTCAGGTACAGACAGCGGACAGTACAGAATGGAAAGATGTAGACATTGCCACCGTTAATGGGGAAACAGTTGAAACAGCAGCATACGGAACAGAAGGAGAAGATACATATGACAGCGGATATTATGTAACAGTTTCCTATACAAGTATGCCTGGGGAAGAAAAAGAACTGTTATTCAAAGAATCACAGGAAAATGTGACTGCAGTACGTTTTAAAGTAAAAGAATCCTACCTTAATGACGGAACTGTATCAAACAATTTCTTAAATGCAGCAGAACTTGACGTGCTGACAGTTGTGGAAAGCAACCTGGAAGAAACCGTTAAGAAAAACAGCTACATTGATATCAGTGCAGCAACCGAAGAATCAGCAGCTGCATATGAAGAAGCATTGGCAAATGCGAAAAAAGTATTAGAAAATGCAGAAGCAACAGATGAAGAAAAAGAAGCAGCAGAAAAAGCACTTCTGGAAGCAGTGGCAGGATTAAAAACATTCGGTAATGTAGAAATTGATGCAGCAGTGCTTGCAAAAAATGCAATCGCAAACTCTGAAATGAATCCTGCATACGGATCTGATGGTCCTGCATCATGGGCATTTGATGAAAATGACCGTTGGTGGCATTCTCGTTGGGGTAACTGGGACAGCAGACAGGACTATGAAACAGTTACACAGGAAATGTCAGGTAAACCTTCAGAAACCAATCCAATCTGGATTCAGACAGGATTTGACGAAGTAAAAACAGTTACGAAACTGACGTATCTGTCCAGAGAAAATGTGATGGGAATTATCAGTGACTACACAGTATCTGTAGCAAAACTGGAAGATCCAAGCGCAGCACCGACAGATGATGACTTTAAGGTAGTTAAAACAGGTAAGCTCAATGTCAGCACTTCCGTACAGGAAATTACACTGGACGAAGCAGTAGAAGCAACACATGTGCGTATCACAGCAACAGGTGCATATAAGAAAGCAGATAATAATGGAGCCGATGGTGACGGACATGTTGCTGCTAAGAATATCAAGATTTATACAACTGGTGAAACTGCCTTAGAAATCAAGACAGATAAAACAGCACTTCAGGATCTGGTAGATGCAGCATCAGAATTAGATCAGGCATCTGCATCAGAAGATGCAGCAGCAGCGTTAGAAGCTGCTTTAACAAAAGCAAACGAAGTGCTTGCTGATGAAAATGCAGCATCTGCAGATGTATACGATGCAGTAGAAGCTTTAAATGCTGCAATGGAAGGATTCTCAGCACTTCCTGGAAGAGCAGAATTAAGAGCAGCAATTTCTGTATATGAAAAAGTAGATACAGCAAAATATACAGACGAAACTGCAGAAGCGTTAAAAACAGCAATCGCAGATGCAAAAGCATTACTTTCCGGAACTACAGCAACGGAAGAAGAATGCAAGGCAGCAGAAGAAAACATGCTGAATGCATTTGGTGAATTAAAAACAGCGTTTACAGGCAGTACAGAAAAAGTAAATGCACTGATGAGCGATATGACCATCCGTCAGAAGATTTCTCAGATGATGATGGTTGATTTCAGATACTGGGATGAAGACTTAACAGATGATAAAGGTGCAGTCGGATTCACAGAAATGAACGGTCAGGTTCAGAAAATCATCGAAGATTATGATTTTGGTGCTTTAATCTACTTTGCACAGAACTTAATCGGAACAGAACAGTCCTTTAATCTGACACAGGCAGTACAGGCTGCAGCTGCAAAAGACGGCGGTATCCCAATGCTGATCAGCGCTGACCAGGAAGGCGGTTCTGTATATCGTTTGGGTACAGGTACAGCATTACCAGGAAACATGGCACTGGGTGCTACTTTTGATACTGATGCAGCTTATAAAGCAGGAAGAATCATCGGAAGCGAATTAAGCGTATTAGGAATCAATACAGACCTTGCACCGGTAGTAGACGTTAACAATAACCCGAATAACCCGGTTATCGGTTTAAGATCTTATGGTGATGATGCAACAGCAGTTGGTGAAATGGCTGCAGCATCCATCAAAGGTATGGCTGATTTCAATGTTATCGGATGTGCAAAACACTTCCCTGGACATGGTGATACAGCAACAGACTCCCACTACGGATTACCAATCGTAGACAAGTCTTTGGACGTATTACAGGAATGTGAATTAAAACCTTATGAAGTAGCAATCGATCAGGGAATCGAAATGATCATGACTGCTCATATCCTGTATCCACAGTTAGAGTCTGATATGATCCTTTCAGAAAAAACAGGTAAAGAAGAAAGCTTACCGGCAACCATGTCAGATGACATCATCACAGGTTTATTAAAAGGTGATATGGGATTTGACGGAATTGTTTGTACAGATGCTATGAACATGGCAGGTATCGCAGCAAACTGGAATCAGGTACAGTCTGTGAAGATTGCAATCCAGGCAGGCGTTGATATGATCTGTATGCCATGCACACTTTATGATCTGGAAGATCTTGCAGATCTTGATGCAATCATTGATGGCGTTCTGGAAGCAGTAGCAACAGGCGAAATCACAGAAGACAGATTAAATGATGCTTGTACAAGAATCCTTACTGTAAAAGAAAACAGAGGAATTCTTGATTACAACGAAGACGATTACTCTTTAGAAAAAGCAAATGCAACCGTAGGTTCTGATGAAAACAGACAGATTGAAAGAGAAATCGCAGCACAGGCAGTGACTGTAGTTAAGAATACAAACGATGTATTACCATTACAGATCACAGAAAACAGCAAAGTTTTACTGCTTTGCCCATACAACAATGAACGTTCACAGATGCTCTGGGGCTGGAACCGTGCAAAAGAAGCAGGTCTGATTCCGGAAGGAGCAGAAGTAAAAGTAGTAAGATTCGCAAGTGGTTCTACTACAGAAGCATTGAAAGCAGATCTTGACTGGGCTGATACTTATATCATTAACTCAGAAGTATCCAGTGCCAATAACATGGCATACAACAGCTGGGTATCAGCAAGACCAAACGATTATGTAAACTATGCACATGAAAACGGAAAGATTTCTGTCATCATGTCAGTAGACAAACCATATGATGTTCAGTTATATCCAAATGCAGATGCAGTGTTAGCAGCTTACGGATGCAAAGGATCTACAACAGACCCTACAGAAGCAATCGTAGGAACAAGCTCTACAGATGCATACGGACCAAACATCATCGCAGGTGTAGAAGTTGCATTAGGTGTATTCCCTACAACTTCAGGTAAATTACCTGTTACTGTTTATAAGTTTGATGCAGAAACAAAATCTTACACAGACGAAGTTGTATATCCACGCGGATACAACTACACAATGGGTGATCCTGTTGTAGAAGTGGTTGACAAAGATGCTTTAAATGAAGCAATCGCAACTTACGAAAAGGTAGACACTGAAAAATATACAGAAGAAACAGCGGCAGCTTTCACAACTGCTTTAGAAGAAGCAAGAAAAGTAGCTGAAGATGTTACTGCAAAACAGGAAGATGTTAATGCAGCAAAAGAAGCAGTCGTTACCGCATTTGGCGGATTAAAAACTTCCTTTGAAGGAAGCGGATCTGAAAAAGTAGATGATCTGATGAATGATATGACTATCCGTCAGAAAATTACTCAGATGTTAATGGTTGACTTCAGATACTGGGATGAAGACTTAACAGATGATAAAGGTGTAGTCGGATTCACAGAAATGAACGATCAGGTTCAGAAAATCATCGAAGATTATGACTTTGGTGCTTTAATCTACTTTGCACAGAACCTGGTTTCCACAGAACAGTCCTTTAACCTGACGCAGGCAGTACAGGCTGCAGCTATTAAAGATGGCGGTATCCCAATGCTGATCAGTGCTGACCAGGAAGGCGGTTCTGTATATCGTTTAGGTACAGGTACAGCATTACCAGGAAACATGGCACTGGGTGCTACTTTCGATACAGAAGCTGCATACAAAGCAGGTAAGATCATCGGAAGCGAATTAAGTGTATTAGGAATCAATACAGACCTTGCACCGGTAGTAGACGTTAACAATAACCCGAATAACCCGGTTATCGGTTTAAGATCTTACGGTGATGATGCAACAGCAGTTGGAGAAATGGCTGCAGCATCCATCAAAGGTATGGCTGAATACGGTGTTGTTGGTTGTGCAAAACACTTCCCAGGACACGGTGATACAGCAACAGACTCTCACTACGGATTACCAATCGTAGATAAGTCTTTAGACGTATTACAGGAATGCGAATTAAAACCTTATGAAGTAGCAATTGCAAATAATATCGAAATGATCATGACAGCTCATATCCTGTATCCACAGTTAGAGTCTGATACGATCCTTTCAGAAAAAACAGGTAAAGAAGAAAGCTTACCGGCAACCATGTCAGATGACATCATCACAGGTTTATTAAAAGGTGATATGGGATTTGACGGAATTGTTTGTACAGATGCTATGAACATGGCAGGTATCGCAGCAAACTGGAATCAGGTACAGTCTGTGAAGATTGCAATCCAGGCAGGCGTTGATATGATCTGTATGCCATGCACACTTTATGATCTGGAAGATCTTGCAGATCTTGATGCAATCATTGATGGCGTTCTGGAAGCAGTAGCAACAGGCGAAATCACAGAAGACAGATTAAATGATGCTTGTACAAGAATCCTTACTGTAAAAGAAAACAGAGGAATTCTTGATTACAACGAAGACGATTACTCTTTAGAAAAAGCAAATGCAACCGTAGGTTCTGATGAAAACAGACAGATTGAAAGAGAAATCGCAGCACAGGCAGTGACTGTAGTTAAGAATACAAACGATGTATTACCATTACAGATCACAGAAAACAGCAAAGTTTTACTGCTTTGCCCATACAACAATGAACGTTCACAGATGCTCTGGGGCTGGAACCGTGCAAAAGAAGCAGGTCTGATTCCGGAAGGAGCAGAAGTAAAAGTAGTAAGATTCGCAAGTGGTTCTACTACAGAAGCATTGAAAGCAGATCTTGACTGGGCTGATACTTATATCATTAACTCAGAAGTATCCAGTGCCAATAACATGGCATACAACAGCTGGGTATCAGCAAGACCAAACGATTATGTAAACTATGCACATGAAAACGGAAAGATTTCTGTCATCATGTCAGTAGACAAACCATATGATGTTCAGTTATATCCAAATGCAGATGCAGTGTTAGCAGCTTACGGATGCAAAGGATCTACAACAGACCCTACAGAAGCAATCGTAGGAACAAGCTCTACAGATGCATACGGACCAAACATCATCGCAGGTGTAGAAGTTGCATTAGGTGTATTCCCTACAACTTCAGGTAAATTACCTGTTACTGTTTATAAGTTTGATGCAGAAACAAAATCTTACACAGACGAAGTTGTATATCCACGCGGATACAACTACATGTCAGACAAAGTTGAAAAAGCAGATTTGGCAGCAGCGATTGAAGCAGCGGAAGAACTTGTAGAAACTGATTACTATAAAGAAAGCTGGACACCATTTGCAGCAGCATTAGAAGCAGCAAAAACAGTCTATGCAGACAAAGTAGCAGATCAGGATGCAGTAGATGCAGCACTTGCAGCACTTACAGCAGCAAAAGATGCATTAAAAGCAAAAGATTTTGTTTATACAGAAGAAAATCCATTTACATTCCCAGCAGAAACAGAAGAAACTGTTACTTTGGAAGCTGAATACATGGTACTTCATAATGAACATGAAGATACCGACGGAGATTGGCCATTAAAGGTTACAGAAAACAAGAACTGGGCAAGCAATGATTACTTTGTAAATGCAATGAATAAAGATGATTCAGCAACTCTTTATTACAATGCTCCAGCAGCAGGAAAATACAAAGTAGTTGTAACATTCCGCAGTGGTGATGCAAACAATGGATTTACATGGACAGAAGCATCTGGAAATATCACAGAAGGCAGTGTGATCGCAGGTGCAGCTGACGGCGCAAGAGAAACTCATACAGCAGAATTTGAACTGGTAGTAGAAACAGCAGGCGCAGGTGCTTTAACAATTGCAGCAGTTGATGCAGGCGCACCACAGATGGATAAATTTGATATTACATTAGTGGAAAAATTTGCAGAACCAGTTGAAAAAGAAGCATTAGAAGCAGCAATCGCAGAAGCAGATGAATTAACAGCAG
>CAZRQV010000013.1:0-49370 GCA_964602445.1 uncultured Lachnoclostridium sp. | reverse complement strand
AGCGGATATAAAAATCTGTATGGAAAAATTTGCCAACGATTACTTGACAGTAACGTGAAGAATCTGAGTTTTGTTGTGGTGTTGAAAAAGCATTTTCTACATGTTAGTCTTATTGTATAAATTTATACGAAAGAATATTTTGGAAGCAGAAAAATGGTTAAGATAGGTATGCTACTTCCGGAAGAACGAATGATAGCACCGGCAAAAAGAATCATTGAAGAGAATAAACTAGATATAGCATATATTAAAGCAGTACATACAGTTGATGCAGTGAATGAAGCAAGAAATGCATTAGAACTAGGGGATTACAAAGAAAGAACAGGTTTGGAATGATTCGAAACGATGTCAGTCTCCTGAAATCCTGTATGATAGGAGAAGAAAGTTATGAAAGCACGAACAAAAATCAGTATGCAATTATAAAAAAGAAAAAAGCAGAACAGGCACAAGCGAAGATCAATGAAATCTATCGCTTTGGTTTGGATATAAAATAGATTATATAAGGAGGAACAAAAATGAATATTTTATCTCAGTTGAACAGTCCGGTGATGTACCTGATCTGCGGCAGCATCATTGGATTTGTAGCACTTGTGTGCATTATTTTTATGGTACGTGCGTATCGTGCCGGTGTTGCGATTGGTATGGATAAAACAAAGTTAAAACGAACGATTACGGCAAGCGCAACATTTTCACTTCTTCCAAGTGTGGGAATTCTGTTAGGAGTGATCGCACTTTCGGGGAGTCTTGGAATTCCGTGGCCGTGGCTTCGATTGTCTGTAATCGGGGCACTTCATTATGAGACACAGGTGGCACAGGCAGCAGCAGAACAGGTGGGGATGGCTTCACTTTCTGCGTCAGAAATGACAGCTTCCGGATTTGCAACGATTACATTGCTGATGAGCATCTGTATTATGTGGGGCATGGTATTAAATATTTTCTTTAATAAAAAATATCTTCGAAAAGTTGGTGGAACTACGAAAAAATCCGGAGGAAAATCTTTTGGAGACAGTGCGATGACTGCAATGTTCATCGGTCTGGTGTCTGCGTACATCGGAAGCTATGTGGGAGGATTTGTATCCGGAAATGGAAGACTGACTTTTACGGGAAGTCTGGTGCCGTTGATCGTCGTAGCAGTCTCCGGTTTGATCATGGCATTGTTTTTATATTTGTCAGAGAAAAAGCAAATGGCATGGCTTGACAGTTTTTCCATCGCAGGAAGTATGCTTGCAGGAATGACAGCCGCTGTGCTTGCAGGACAATTTATGTAGGAGGGCAAACTATGCATACATCAGAAAATAAAGAAACTTATTTTAAAACTTATAATGCACATACGCATACCATAGGAAGGATTGTCAGCGGGATTGCAGTGCTGCTTCTGATAGGTGCACCGTTTGTGATCGGTGCAGTTCTTGGAGCAATGCCGGATCTTACGGCAGCAGCCAAAGGATTTGTATCTGTGGGAATCGTATGGGTTGTCAGCAGTGTGGTGGAATTTTTGATCTATACACCGATGCTGGGAGCCGGCGGCAGTTATCTTGCATTTATTACCGGAAATCTGATCAATATGAAGATTCCTTGTGCGGTCAATGCCAGAGATATCGTAGAAGCCAAAACCGGAACACCGGAAAATGAAATTATTTCCACCTTATCGATAGCAACGTCTTCGCTGGTGACGATTCTTGTTCTGGCAGTGGGAGTGCTGCTTTTAGTACCGCTGCAGCCAATCCTGCAAAGTGCTGTACTGCAGCCGGCATTTGAAAATGTAGTGCCGGCATTGTTTGGTGCAATGGCATATAAATATTTTCGTGGAAATATGAAAATTGCCGTTCTTCCGCTGGTGGTAATGAGTCTTTTATTTATTTTTATCCCATCCTTGACCGGATCTACCAGTTTTATGATCATCCCGGCAGGCGGTATGGCGATTGTGATCGCATATTATTTTTACAAAAAAGAAAGAGATGATGAGAAATGAAGATTTTAATGTTTTTATTGGCAATCTTATTGTTAGCATTGTTGATCGTATTGATTCGTACCTGTATGATTCCTAAAAAAGTTTCTAGGTATAAAGCACCGGAAGCAGATGATTATGCGAGAGAACTTGCTGAGAAATTATCTGAGATGGTCAAATTTGATACTACTTCCCATGCAAATGTACATGAAGAAGAAAAATTTCTTGGTTTTCATGAAGTATTGGAAAAACTGTTTCCATTGGTGCATAAAAATCTGGAAAAAACAGTGATTGATGGAAATCTGCTTTATTATTGGAAGGGAAAGAACAGCGAAAAGCCAATTCTCTTAATGAGTCATCAGGATGTAGTTCCGGCGGAAGGAACTTGGAAACATGAACCTTTTTCCGGAGATATTGCAGAAGGGAAAGTATGGGGAAGAGGTACAGCTGATACAAAAGCGTCTGTGATGGCATTTTTTCAGGCGGCAGAAGAACTTTTAAAGGAAGGTTATGTTCCGGAATGTGATGTCTATCTGGCATCTTCCTGTACTGAAGAATGGGCAGGTGACGGTGCACCGAAGATTGTAGGAGAGCTGAAACGCCGTGGGGTAAGATTGTTCCTTGTATGTGATGAGGGCGGTGGAATCATTACGGATCCAATCAGCGGCATCAAAGGGAACTTTGCAATGGTAGGAGTTTTTGAAAAAGGAAAAGCAGATGTAAAATTTACTGCCAGATCCAATGGCGGTCATGCCAGTACACCCGGACAGAACACTCCGATTCCAAGACTTGCAGCGTTTGTTAATGAATTTGAAAAACATCCTCCGTTCCGGCGTAAATTTTCACCGGAAGTTTCTGCCATGTTTCAGAGTCTGGCACCCTATGCTTCCTTTGGGCTAAAATTAGTGTTTGCGAATCTGTGGTTTTTCGGTCCGATCCTGAAACCGATTTTGGGAAAGATCAGCGCGCAGGCCGGTGCGATGATACAGACAACGATTGGATTTACGATGCAGACAGGTTCGGATGCCTATAACGTACTCCCGCAGGAGGCAACACTTGGTGCAAATATGCGTTTTATTCCGCATCAGGGAGAAAAGGAAAGTCTGGCAATCGTAAAACGTCTCGCTGACAAATACGATCTTGAGATGGAAGTGGTGCATTCCAATGATTATACGGAACCGGTAGATATTCACGGCGAAGCATTCCGTCAGGTGGAAGAGGTCATTGAACAAACATTTCCGGGTCTTCCGTCCAGTCCGTACGTTATGACGGGGGCTACCGATGCCCAATTTTATCAGGAAATTTGCCCGAACTGTATTCGCTTTGCACCAGTGATTTTTGGACCGGAACAGATGAAAGGAATGCATGGAATCAATGAAAATATAGAATATAATTGTCTTCCGGGGGCAGTAAAATTCTACCGGAATCTGATCAAAGCACAGGAAAGAAAATAGTTATTTGCATAAACGATCAGATTTCAGCATTGTAAATACAAAGGATGAAGATACTTGTTCTGATTGGTCATAGAAAGGCTGAATATCAATAGTAATTTTTTATACTACAAGTATCATTTACAATGATGAAAAAAAGTGTTATGTTATTTTTTAGAAAGAGGAAAGGCGGTTCTGGAACAGAACCCGGAAAGGATAAATTATGTTTACAATGATCGATAAACTTCATTTGAATAATGAACGTAAACTTGAAGCACTGTACGTAGATGAACAGGGCTATGATGTTGTACGCCGGAATCAGATAAAGTTTTATTGGGATTTGTGTAAAAAACGCAGAAAATAAAGAATCTGCATATCGAGAAAATATTCGATCAAAAAAACATGAATTTTCAGAATCGCTTATCTGGTGAAGGTAGGCGATTTTTTTATTTCATAGGAAAGACATTGTTGCATTAATGTATGAAAGAAGGAGGAAATGTGAAATGTTAGAAATTAAAGGAAAGGTAAATACTGCAATCTGTTATGCGAAGGTAATAGAGGATGATGCAATCGAGCAGATTCGAAGAATGTGTGATTATGACATTACAGCGGGTTCTAAAATCCGTATTATGCCGGACGTTCATGCAGGAAAAGGATGCACCATCGGAACAACGATGACGATTACAGATAAAGCAGTGCCGAATGTTGTGGGTGTGGATATCGGCTGCGGTATGTATACCGTGAATCTGGGAAAGACAGACATTGATTTTGAAAAATTAGATGAAGCTTGTCACTTTATTCCGTCAGGGCTGAATGTATGGGAAGGCCGTCAGGAGAGATTTGATCTGCAGCAGCTGATCTGCTATCGAAATCTGAAAAATACAAAAAGACTGGAAAGATCCTTAGGTACACTGGGAGGCGGAAACCATTTTATAGAGGTCGATGAAGCTCAAGACGGAACCAAATATCTGATCATCCATTCAGGAAGCCGTAATCTTGGAAAGCAGGTAGCAGAGCTGTATCAGAAACTGGCGGTAGATCTTGATCGCGGTTATGGTACTTATTTTGAACAACGGGATGAGATCATTAGAACTTATAAAGAACAAGGAAGAAGAAACGAAATTCAGGAGGCATTGAAGGAACTTTACTCTCAAGTATATGAGAGAGAGCCGTCTATGCCGGAAGATCTGTGTTATTTATCCGGTAAATATTTAGAAGATTATCTTCATGATGTAGAAATCTGTCAGCAATTTGCCTGCAGAAGCAGAGAAAAAATGGCTGAGATCATTTTGGAAAGAACCGGAATGAACGGCGGAGAAGCATTTCATACGATTCATAACTATATTGATACTGAAGAAATGATTTTAAGAAAAGGAGCGATTGCAGCTCATCAAGGGGAAAAGGTGTTGATCCCGATCAATATGAGAGACGGAAGTGTTCTGGCGGTAGGAAAAGGAAATCCAGAATGGAATGATTCTGCACCCCATGGTGCCGGAAGACTCATGTCCAGAACACAGGCAAAAGCAGATTTAAGTCTGGAAGAATACAAAAAAGAGATGGCAGGAATTTATACAACTTCTGTGAATGAAAGCACCTTAGATGAAGCACCAATGGCATATAAATCACTGGATGA
This sequence comes from uncultured Lachnoclostridium sp., assembly GCA_964602445.1. GTDB lineage: Bacteria > Bacillota > Clostridia > Lachnospirales > Lachnospiraceae > HGM12587. Next base: position 44,362 of record CAZRQV010000013.1, on the reverse strand, counting down.
CATTATTGATGTGATCCGTGAGTCTGTTGAGATCATTGATGTGATGAAACCGATTTATAATTTTAAGGCATCCGACTAGCTTTGCGCCGGTCGGAAGGCCGGAAAGAGAGAAAACGATGTATGCGATGATAACCATTGATATGGTGGAAACAGGAAAAAATATCGAGAGATTAAGAAAAATTGCAGGTATTTCAGTCAGAGAACTGCAGAATGTGTTTGGATTCAGGACACCTCAGGCGATTTACAAATGGCAGCATGGAACGACCATGCCGACGCTGGATAATTTGATCGTGCTGGCAGAGGTGCTGCAGGTTAGAATTGACGATATTCTTGTTGTGAACAGAAGTGTTCGGTCACAAGTCAGTGCCTGAGACAGTAGGAAGATTTTCATTCAAAAAATAGAAAAATTCATAATGAGTAAGAAGCATTCCACAAAACATTTTCATGTGATATAATTTTCTTATTGTACACAGTAAGAAAAGCAGGTGGAGATACCATGGCAAAAGGAAGTAATCAGAAATTTAAACTTTATCGTCTGGCAGAGATCATGCTGGAAAATACCGACGAAAATCATTATCTTACAATGTCGGAGATTATAGAAAAGCTTGGGGCGTATGATATTACAGCAGACCGAAAGAGCATTTATCAGGATTTGCGGGATCTGGAAACGTTAGGGATTGAGATTGAGGGAGAACATGTTGGAAACCGCTATTATTATCATGTGGTCAGCCGTGATTTCGAACTTCCGGAGCTGAAATTATTAGTAGATGCAATTCAGTCATCCAAATTTATTACGGAGAAAAAGTCTAATACATTGATCAAAAAACTGGAGCGGCTGATCAGTAAGTATGATGCCCAGAAGCTGCAGAGACAGGTGTATGTATCCGGCCGGATCAAAACCATGAATGAGAGTATTTACTATGCCGTTGATACCATTCATAATGCAATCTCGGAGAATAAAAAGATTCAGTTTCAGTATTTTCAATGGAATGTAAAGAAAGAAATGGAACTTCGTCATAACGGTGCGTGGTATCACATCAGTCCATGGGGATTATCCTGGGATGATGAAAATTATTATCTGGTAGGATATGATACCGCAGCGGGGCAGATCAAGCATTATCGAGTGGATAAGATGCTGCATATCTGTATGTCGGAGGAAGCGAGAGAGGGAAGAGAATATTTTAAGAAGCTGGACATGGCAGATTATGCGAAAAAGAGTTTTGGAATGTTCGGTGGAGAAGAGCAGTCGGTAAAATTGTTGGTTCACAATAGTCTGGCGGGGGTGATCATAGACCGTTTCGGAAAAGATGTGATGATGATTCCGGCAGATGAAACACATTTTACGGTAAATGTGGAGGTGCATGTCAGCCGGCAGTTTTTCTGCTGGGTATTCTCTTTAGGAGAAATGGTAACGATTGCAGGACCGGAAAAAGCGGTCACGCAGATGAAAGAAGAAATTGCAAGACTGCAGCGGCAATATATGGAAGAGTAAATGAGGTGGAGAGAAATCTCCACCTTTTTTAATTCATAGAAAAGTCATGGATTTTCCTATGAATTAAAAGATTAAAAGAACATACTTTCGTGGTGTTTTTATGGGACAGAGTGCGTATTAAAATTTAATTATAAGAGAGCAGTGAAACGAAAGTACTGCAGATGGATGTTTAGAGTTTTTACAGATTAGGAGTAAAGGAGAAACGAGAATGAGTAAGATTTATTTTACATTGACAGGAACGAAATATTATTACGAAAATGAATTTTTGAAGCCGGGCGAAAAGCTGATGCTCAAGAAAGAGCCGGACAATAAGTATGATAAAGAAGCCATCGTTGTAAAGATGAAAGGACTTGGAATCATTGGTCACGTAGCAAATAGTACACATACAGTTATCGGAGATTGTATGAGTGCCGGCCGGATTTATGATAAGATCGGCGATACTGCAAAAGCAAAAGTTGTGCGGGTGACACCATGCGGAACAATCTGCAGCATCAGCAAGAAAAGTTTACTGGAGAATCAGCATAAGAAGCCGGAAACAAGGATTGAGGAATAAAGAGAATCGGCGCTAAAAAGAGACAGTGGAGGGAAGGCATGACCGGAAAGGAGGATCATAATGAGTGTAAAAAGAATTATGAGTATGGAAAGTGGTATTTATCATCAGCCGAAATGCAGATATATCCGAAGGATTAAAGATAAAAATATTTTGGAGACTACGCAATATGAAGTACAGCGGCAAGGATTCATTCCATGTAAATGCTGCAATACGATGATTCATCATTATCAAAGTGAAAAGCAGAGCATAGATTTCTTTCGTGAGAAAAAAGGAATGGATTTTCTTTTTGATAATCGCAATGCATTGTATGTAAAAACCGAAGTGAGCTGTTGGAAATTAATCTATTTGCCGAGCAGAGAACGTGTGGGAATGTATCATCGTAACCATTCAAGGTTTCCGGTCAATTTTCAGCAGCCGTGGAGAGAACGTTACCATAAGCAGGAAGATCGATTTCTGTATGTGACGATTGAAGATGCACTTGATTATATTTATGAACATGATAAGTTCCGTGCTGCCGTCGATGCTGGTGAAATATCGACAGAACTAAGTAATAAAAAATATAAGAATTCCGTAAAAAAAGTAATTCGCAAGAAAGAACGGAACAGAATGGAATATCTGTTTCGCGTGATAGAAAATCAGGCGAAAGATCGGAATCAAATGCGCCAGTACAGTTTCTGTTAAGAGGGGATTACAGTAACATTAAGTTTTTCCCTTGCGTGTAAAATAGGAATCTATTATAATGTCGTGGAACAGAAGCAGTCATTGACTTACAAAAATAGAATAAACAGCACTCCCCAAAAGAGCGGGAACAGACGAGAGGAGAAACGGCATGGCAGTGATCGGAATCATTGGCGCAATGGAAGAAGAAGTAGCAGCGTTAAAAGAAAAAATGGAAATCGAAGAAGTCGTAACAAAGGCTTCTATGGAATTTTGCAAAGGAACTTTGCAGGGAAAACAGGTCGTAGTTGTCAGAAGCGGAATCGGCAAAGTTAATGCAGGACTTTGTGCTCAGATTCTGGTGGATGTATTTGGTGCGGAGAAGATCATTAATACAGGAATCGCAGGTTCTCTGGACGCAAAGATCAATATCGGAGACATCGTAATTTCTACCGAAGCAGTGCAGCATGATATGGATGCAACCCAGTTTGGTTATCCGCTGGGACAGATTCCTCGAATGGAAACATTTGCATTCCCGGCAGATGCACAGATGGCAGCAACGGCAAAAGAAGCGTGTGAACTGGTAAATCCGGAAATCAGTGTATTTACCGGACGTGTAGTTACAGGAGATCAGTTTGTAGCTTCCAGAGAAGTAAAGGATCGCATCAAGGCAGAATTTGATGGAATGTGTACAGAGATGGAAGGCGGTGCCATTGCTCAGGCAGCATGGTTAAATAAAGTGCCGTTTGTTATCATTCGTGCGATTTCTGATAAAGCAGATGATAGTGCAGAGATGGATTATCCGACCTTTGAAAGACAGGCAATCGTTCATAGTGTACGTCTGACAGAGGAAATGATCCGCCGTCTGTAAAAACGACAAAAACACCGACAGAATTTTCATTTCAAAAAAGTCTCTTTTCGTTATAATACCTACAATTAGGAAACGAAAGGAGACTTTTTATGTTGGAATCCATTTTAGAAAACAGAAATCTGATCTTTACTTTTTTGGCGGCGGAGCTGCTGTTCCTTTGTCTGTGCCAGATCAGGACAAACCTTCTTTTGAAAAAGCTGACGAAAGTTCCGGTGAGAAAAAAGGAACCGACAGAACAGTTGAAAGAGGAAGTGAAAAGCGGAAAGTCAGAGATTCCGGTCGTTAAATTTGAAAAGCCAAAAGTTGAAGAGACGAAAAAAGCAGTCCTTCCTGAAAAGCCGGCAGAAAAGAAACCGGATATGGGGGAGGATGAAATAATCGTTCTGCAGGAGCTGATGACAGAGTTTTTCGGATAAAAAATTCAGAAACAAAACCCAGATGCTTGAATTAAACTTTATTTAATAGTATAATCGATGCAGTCAAAATTCTTTGAACAGATTAGAAAGAAGGAATGGTCATAGTTCCTGCAAAGATGCGGTACATGGCATTCACAAAATAAGGAGGATTCAAGATGGTAGCTTGGAAAAATTTAGATACACTTGCTTCTTATGAAGCACTTGGAAAAGTAGAAAAAGTAGATCTTGTAAAAGCAATGTCTGGAGAAGCCGGAGCAGAACGTGTGAAAAAATGCAGCGTTCCGATGGCAGAAGGACTGGTATACAACTATGCAGCAAAAAAAGTAGATGATCAGGTACTGAATGCACTGGCAGAGCTTGCAAAAGAAGCACAGCTGACAGAAAAATTTGCAGCACTCTATAACGGCGAAATGATCAATACCGGAGAAAAACGTCTGGTTCTTCATCAGCTGACACGCGGACAGTTAGGAGATGCAGTGGTAGCAGATGGTGTAGACAAACGTGCTTTCTATTTAGAACAGCAGAGAAAGATCACAGAATTTGCAAATAAAGTACATGCCGGTGAAATCACAAATGCAGCTGGTGAAAAATTTACAACAGTTGTTCAGATTGGTATCGGCGGAAGTGACCTTGGTCCACGTGCAATTTATCTTGCACTGGAAAACTGGGCAAAGAAAAATGATACATTTAAGATGGAAGCAAAATTCATCAGCAACGTAGATCCGGATGATGCAGCAGCAGTATTAAATTCTATCGATGTTGCACATTCTCTGTTTGTACTGGTTTCTAAATCAGGTACAACACTGGAAACATTAACAAACGAATCTTTCGTAAAAGATGCATTAAAGAACGCAGGTTTAGATGCTTCCAAACATATGGTAGCAGTTACCAGTGAAACTTCTCCTCTGGCAAAGAGTGATGATTATCTGGCAGCATTCTTTATGGATGATTATATCGGAGGACGTTTCTCTTCTACATCAGCAGTTGGCGGTGCCGTATTATCACTGGCATTCGGACCGGAAGTATTTGAAAAATTCTTAAACGGTGCTGCAGAAGAAGACAAGCTTGCAAAAAATGAAGATTTATTACAGAACCCTGCAATGTTAGATGCTCTGATCGGTGTTTACGAACGCAATATCCTTGGATATGGCTGTACTGCAGTGCTTCCGTATTCTCAGGCACTGAGCCGTTTCCCGGCACATTTACAGCAGGCAGATATGGAATCTAACGGTAAATCCGTAAATCGTTTTGGAGAACCTGTGAACTATGTAACAGGTCCGGTAATCTTTGGAGAACCGGGAACCAACGGACAGCATTCCTTCTATCAGCTCTTACATCAGGGAACAGATATCATTCCGCTGCAGTTTATCGGATTTAAGAACAACCAGTGCGGTATGGATGTAGATATTCAGGGAAGCACAAGCCAGCAGAAACTGTGTGCAAACGTGGTAGCACAGATCGTTGCATTTGCATGCGGTAAAGATGATGAAAATCTGAATAAGAAATTCGATGGCGGCCGTCCATCCAGCATCATCATCGGCGATCAGCTGACACCGGAAGCAATGGGTGCATTACTGTCACACTTCGAAAACAAGATCATGTTCCAGGGCTTTGTATGGAACTTAAACAGCTTTGACCAGGAAGGTGTACAGCTTGGTAAAGTACTTGCAAAACGTGTACTTGCTCACGAAACAGACGGCGCACTGAAAGTATACAGCGATTTATTAAACATTTAATACGTAGTAAAATTGATTTTGTACCATGCGGGACGGAGAAAACTCCGTCCCGTTTTTAGAAAAAGGAAGAGATTTGTATGAAGATCACGATTTTAGAGCGAGACAGTCTGGGAATTGATGTAGATATGTCTGCCATCGAAGATTTGGGAGAAATTACCGTGTATGCATCTACAACTGCAGAAAATGCAAGGGAACATATCGGTGATGCAGACATCATCATTGCCAACAAACTGCCTTTGAATGCAGAAACATTAAAAGAAGCCAAAAATCTGAAATTGATCGCACAGACGGCGACGGGAACGAACAACGTGGATTTTTCTTATACCAATGCAAAGGGGATCAAGGTTGCCAATGTGCCGAGTTATTCTACCGATTCTGTGGCACAGCATACCTTTGCACTGCTTTTGTATCTGGTGGGAAAACTGCGGTTTTTTGATGATTACGTAAAAACAGGAGATTACAGCAGAAGTAACTGCTTTTCCTGTCTGGATATGATCTTCCCGGAACTTTCCGGAAAGACATGGGGAATCATCGGCATGGGAGCCATTGGACAGAAGGTGGCACAGATCGCTGCGGTTTTTGGCTGTAAGGTGATTTGTTATTCTGCCTCCGGAAAACAGTATGATTTTCTATATGAGCAGGTGGATTTTGATACATTGCTGAGCGGATCGGACATTATTTCTGTTCATGCACCGTTAAATGAATTTACAAAAGGGCTGATGAATTACGAAGCATTTTCCAAGATGAAAGAGAGTGCCTATTTTATCAATGTGGGTCGTGGTCCTATCGTCGTGGAGGAGGATCTGGCGAGAGCTTTGGAAGAAGGACAGATTCGTGCAGCAGGGCTGGATGTGCTTTGTACAGAGCCAATGCCGTTAGAAAATCCTCTCTTAAAGATTCAGGACAGCAGTAAGCTGATCATTACACCTCATGTTGCATGGGCAACCAGCGAGGCGAGACAGCGGTGCGTCGATGTGGTAGCAGAAAATATCAGGGCATTTTTAAATGGGCAGGAGCAAAATGTAGTTCGCGGCTGGTAGCAGGGGAATCAGGAGATATTTTTTGTTACGCCTTGGAATTGCAGATAAAATAAGCTATAATAAACGTTAAACAGACAGGAGCGCGTGTACTCCTGCCAAAGGGCGAATGAGGATCAGAATATTTTCCTGATCAGATCCGTCAGATAGGAAATGCCGGAAGTGGATCAGCGGACGGCAGGAAGGGGCGATCATATGAAACGTATTGGTTTATTAACGAGCGGCGGCGATTGTCAGGCATTGAACGCTACGATGAGAGGAATCGTAAAAGGAGTCTGCAACTTCTATGATGAAGTGGAAATCTATGGTTTTGAGGAAGGTTATAGAGGACTGATCTATGGAAACTACAGATTGCTGGGAGCAAAAGATTTTTCCGGTATTCTGACCAAAGGTGGTACGATCCTTGGAAGTTCCCGTGCCCCATTTAAAGAAATGCGTATTCCGGATAAAAACGGTCTGGATAAAGTGGAAGCAATGAAGCAGAATTATCACAAACTTCGTTTGGATTGTCTGGTGATCTTAGGCGGCAACGGTACTCAGAAAACAGCGAATCTGTTAAGAGAAGAAGGATTAAATGTAATCCATATGCCAAAGACCATTGATAATGATATCTGGGCAACGGATATGACCTTTGGTTTTCAGAGTGCAGTGGATATTGCCACAGAATGTATTGACTGTATCCACACAACAGCGGCTTCCCATGGACGTGTATTTATTGTAGAAGTGATGGGACATAAAGTAGGTCAGCTGACACTTCATGCAGGAATTGCGGGAGGTGCGGATATCATTCTGCTTCCGGAAATTCCGTATGATATTGATAAAGTGTGTGAAGCGATTGAAAAGCGCAACAGTAAGAAAAAAGGATTCACGATTCTGGCAGTGGCAGAAGGTGCGATTCCGAAGGAACGTGCAAAGATGTCGAAAAAAGAGCTGAAGAAGTTCATGGAAACTTACCAGTATCCGGCAGTTTCCTATGAGATTGCAGATGAATTAAGCAAACGTCTCGGTTCGGAAGTCCGTGTAACTGTTCCGGGACATACTCAGAGGGGCGGAAGTCCGTGTCCGTATGACCGTGTACTTTCTACCAGACTGGGAGCAGCCTGTGCACAGGCGATCATTGACGGCGAATTTGGTGTGATGATCGGAATTGTAAATAATGAAACAAAGAGGATTCCGTTAGAGGAATCTGCCGGAAAACTGAAATATGTAGATCCGGATTCTCAGATTATAAAGGAAGCAAAACTGATCGGAATCAGTTTTGGGGATTGATAAGATGTCGTATGTAGCATTATATCGAAAGTTCCGTCCTGCTTCTTTTACAGAAGTAAAGGGACAGGAACACATTGTAACGACGTTACAGAATCAGATCAAAGCAGACAGGATAGGCCATGCCTATCTTTTCTGCGGTACCAGAGGTACGGGAAAGACCAGTATTGCAAAGATTTTTGCGAAAGCAGTAAACTGTGAACATCCGGTGGACGGAAGTCCCTGCGGCGAATGCGCGGTGTGCAGATCCATTGCTTCCGGATCTTCCATGAATGTGATCGAAATCGATGCCGCATCCAATAACGGTGTGGATAATATCCGTGAGATCAGGGAGAATGTAGCATATTCCCCGACGGAGGGAAAATATAAAGTTTATATCATCGATGAAGTTCATATGCTTTCCATCGGCGCATTTAATGCGTTGCTGAAAACACTGGAAGAACCGCCGGAATATGTGATCTTTATTCTGGCGACGACGGAAGCACATAAGATTCCGATCACAATCCTTTCCAGATGTCAGCGGTATGATTTTAAGCGTATTACAGCGGAAACCATTACTGCACGTCTGGCAGAATTAATGGATCGGGAAAAGGTAGACGTGGAAGAACGGGCACTTCGTTATATTGCGAAAGCAGCCGATGGTTCTATGCGAGATGCTTTGAGTCTCCTGGATCAGTGTATTGCGTTTTATCTGGGCAAAAAACTAACCTATGACAATGTGCTGGAAGTGCTGGGAGCGCTGGATACAGATGTATACAGCAGTCTTTTGCGGAAAATCATTGCGAGAGATGTTTCTGCGGTCATGTCTGATGTGGAATCTGTCGTTATGCAGGGACGGGAGCTGTCTCAGTTTGTAACAGAATTTATTCAGTATCTTCGAAATCTTCTGTTTGTACAGAGTGCGGATCATCTGGAAGATTTCTTAGAAGTTTCTACAGAAAATCTTGCACAGCTGAAAGAGGAAGCAGAAATGATCGAAGCGGAAACCCTGATGCGTTACATCAGAGTATTTTCCGAATTGTCCGGTCAGATCAAATATTCTACCCAGAAAAGGGTTTTGGTGGAAGTGGCACTGATCAAGCTTTGCAGACCTCAGATGGAAAGAAATTATGATTCCATTTTAGAGCGGCTGCAAAATCTGGAAACCCAGATAGAAAAAGGTGTGGTCATGGCAGCACCATCTCAGAATCAGGTACCGGAACCAAAGCCGGAACCTGTGAAGGAACAGCCGAGAGTTCGGGCTTGTTCTGAGGATATTCAAAAGATTCTGCAGCAGTGGAACCAGATCATCCGAGAATGTTCTCCGGTGATTAAAAATTATCTGCTGGGACATAAAGATTTCAGACAGGACGGCAATGGCGGTCTGCAGATCGTTCTGAGAGAAAATCTGGCAGCAGATCTTCTGGCATCAGAAGATTTAAAGAAAGAATTGGAAACGGCGATCTTTCAGAAGATCGGCAAAGAAGTTTCTGTTCAATATATTTCCGTGGAACAAGATCAAAGTGCCACGGCAAACATGATCGATGTAGACTATATCCAGTCGGTCATTCATGCAGACATTCAAATAGAGGAGGATTAGAAAAATGGCAAAAAGAGGCGGATACCCAGGCATGGGCGGCGGTATGAATATGAACAATCTTATGAAACAGGCGCAGAAAATGCAGAAACAGATGGAAGAACAGCAGAAAGAACTGGAAGAATCTGAATTTACTGCAACTGCAGGCGGCGGAGCAGTAGAAGTGACGATCACAGGAAAAAAAGTTCTGACAAACGTAAAACTGGATCCGGATGCAGTAGATCCGGACGATGTGGAAATGCTGGAAGATCTGATCATGGTTGCTGTCAATGAAGCAATGAAAAAAGCAGATGAAGCAAGTGCGTCTGCAATGTCCCGTATGACAGGAGGCATGGGAGGATTCCCATTCTAATGGAATATTACAGTAATTACATTACAAAGCTGATAGAACAGCTTGCCGGACTTCCGGGTATCGGAAGAAAAACGGCACAAAGACTGGCATTTCACATCATGAATATGCCGAAAGACCGGGCAGATGCGCTGGCAGCATCGATCACAGAGGCGAGAGATCATGTCAGATACTGCAGTCAGTGTTTTACACTGACAGATGAAGAAGTGTGTCCGATCTGTAAAAATGAAAAAAGAAATCATAAGGTGATTATGGTAGTAGAAAATTCCAGAGATCTTTCTGCATATGAAAAAACAGGAAAATTCGATGGAGTCTATCATGTACTTCATGGTGCCATTTCCCCAATGCTGGGTGTGGGGCCAAATGATATTAAATTAAAGGAACTGATGCTGAGACTGCAGGGAGATGTGGAGGAAGTGATCATTGCCACCAATTCCAATCTGGAAGGCGAGACCACAGCTATGTACATCAGTAAACTGATCAAACCGACCGGGATCAAGGTGAGCAGAATCGCCAGCGGCGTACCGGTGGGAGGAGATCTGGAGTATATCGATGAAGTGACGCTGCTCCGCGCTTTGGAGGGCAGAACCGAATTATAAAAGAAAGCATATATTTCGAAACAGAATATTTCGGAATATGTGCTTTTTTGTTATACAAAACAGAGGGATTAATGCTATGATGAAATCGTGAGAAGGCATATGAAACACGGGGAAAGGGGGAAACATATGCATAACAGAAATATGAAAATAAAACTGGTAATCTTGGCTGCATCGATGATGCTGGCAGGGAGCGTACAGGGAAGTCCGCTGTTTCTGAATGCGGCCGGCAATGGAAGTATTACCGAGTTTACGGATGCGAACAGTCGCGGAGGCTGGGAAAAAACATCCGGTAACGGAACCATTGTATTTGTGGATGGGGAAGGGGATGAAGGATATATGAAACTTCATTCTGATAACAATACCATTTATGCGGCAACGGAAGCAGAAGTTCGAAAAGATGGTTATATAGAAATGGATATGACCATGTCTTATGCTCCGAATGGTGCCCGCATGGGAATTATTTTCCGTTATAACAGTCCTACCGATTGGGAAGGGATTGCTGTGGACAGCGGAAACTGGCTGTGGATCACCGGACAGAATGGTTGGGGAAATCTGGATTATACAGAAAAGTCTTTTGTCGAAGAAGGAGAATCCCATCGTGTGAGAATTGAATATCGTGGACAACATGTGAAAGTTATTCTGGATGGAACCAATGTTGTAGTAGATCAGGAAGTATCTGAGTTTGGAAAAGCGAACGCAGGAAAGATCGGAATGCGCTTATGGGGAATTGTCAGTGAAAATTATGACAATGAATTCTGCATTGATAATGTAGCTTATGGCGATATTAGTGAAAATAAAGTGACCATCAATCCGTCCGCTTTAAAGATTCCATATGAAGAAGCAGGAATCAAAGATTATGAAATTGTTCTAAATACAGAGGTACCGGAATTAAAGGCATTAAAAAATGGCAGTGAAACATTGAAAACCGGAAAAGACTATGAAGTAAAAGGTACCGTAGTTACGTTAAAAAAAGAATATATTGCCGCTTTGAAGGAAAAAAATTCTGTGAATCTGATTTTTGAATTTGCAGATGGTCAGAGTCAGATTTTGAAATTGTCCATTGAAAAGAAAGAAGCAGCGAGCCGTTACGTTCGTGATTTTGCAGACGGCATAGACGGTATGGAAAAAGTTTCCGGAAACGGAACAATGAAACTTGCAGATCAGAGTCTGAATCTGCAGGGAAATGGATTGTTTATTGATCAAAATTCCAAGGCTCTGAAAAATCAGGAGGTGGAATTTACTTATGATCCGTTGAGCAATCAGTGTAATTATGGTGTAGTCCTTCGGTATGTATCACCGACAGAATATATTTATGTAGGTCCGTCCGGACAGGTGAGCCAGCATTATACAAACTGGGGCATCTATGGTCCGAATGGTCAGAAAGTGAATCTGCAGGACAGCGGTTTTATTTTAGAAGGACGTACAGAGCCATATAAAGTAAAAGTTCGGATCATTGAAGACGTGATTACAATCTTTGTGGATCAGGAAGAAATTTATAACGGAAGAGTGTCAGGACTGACCGGAAATGCAGGAAAGACCGGATTCCGTACCACACAGAATACAGGGATGAGTATCCAGTATCTCATTCAGGAAACAGCAGAAGCACCGGAAGAAGTGACAGGACTGATCGAATGCGCGCAGATCAGTTCGGACATTATGACGGTAGAGGTGGATCGGGAATTTCCGAGAGTCATCGGCTATACGATGAAGACCGGAGAACAGGTGGGCGGACAGGAAATTCCGCTGCATCAGCTGGAGATCAATAACCGGCTGTATACACCGATCGTAAGCAGTGAAGTCAGTGAAAACTGGATTATTTATTATGTGACAGAGCCGGAAACAGAGATTTCTTTTGAAGTTGTATTTGAAGTTCAGGACAATGTGCTGTTGATGGAAATTCAAAACGTAGAAGAACCGAAGGAAAAACTTTATACATTGAATTTTCCGGGACACAGTCTGGTTTCCATGTCCAGCAAGGAAAAAGGCGGCAAGCTGACGGTCAACAATTTCCAGAGTGAGACGAAATATGTACTTTCTTCTGCACAGGCAACGGAAGAATATAGAGAAACCAGCCTTGCGGTTTTAAGCAATGATCAAGTGGCAGCAGCAATCAGCGGTGACTCCTATAAAAACCGTCATGAGATTGCTTATCGTACGTTTGCAGTAGGGGATCACACATCGACAGGACTCTGGATGAATGAATATACGTACAGAGGTCTGGACGGAGAACTGATTGATTACATAAATGAAGATGGAAGCGCTGTACATGTGCCATGGACGAAAGTTGCCATTGCAACAGACCGAAATGGGGACGGAAAAGTCGACTATCAGGACGGTGCCATTGCACTTCGTGAAGATTGTATGAAACGTAAGATCGGAGCAGAGATCGCTACAGACAGCTGGAATATGATCGCTATGGATGTTGGTTCTCAGGCACAGTATCCATTCCTGCGTATTTTAGATAATATTAAAAAAATGTCTCTGGCCACCGATCAATTCCGACAGAATATTTACATCAAAGGCTATCAGAGTGAAGGACATGATTCTTCCCACCCGGATTTTGCGAATTATAATCAGAGAGCAGGCGGTCTTAAAGATTTTAAGACCCTTTTGGAACAATCAGAAGATTATAATGCAACCATCGGAATCCATATCAATCATACCGAGGTTTATCCGGAAGCACCGCAGTACGAAAAACTGAAAACAAATCTGAATGGCTGGAGCTGGTATGATTCTTCGATGCAGATCATCAGAGAAAATGACGGATTGGATAAAACAGAAGAAGGTCTGGATGGACGTTTGGCTCAGTTATATGATACAGATACAGAAAGTATGATCGATACAACTTACGTAGACGTATTTTTCGGCACCAGATGGCCGATGTATAATCTGATCAAAAATATCAATGGAGAAGGACGTGCTCTTGGTCTTGGTACAGAATATACCGATGAATTTGTATCTTACAGTACGTTTGCACATCATATCGTTTCTGATTTTGGCGGTGCAGGAAATCTGGTTCGTTTTGTAAACAATGATCAGGCAGATATCTTTACCTATCATCAGCTGTTCCGTGGTGCAAGCAACCGTAACAGTGATGAAGCCGGAATCAATGGATGGCAGACGGCAAAGAATTTAAATAATGCGCTGCAGGCATTTTATGAAAAGATCCTTCCAAATAAATTCCTTGCCCAGTATCCGGTGATGCAGTATGAGAATGATACAAAGGCAGTCTTAGGAGAAAATCTTGAAGTCGTTACGGCAATGAAAAACGGCGTCAATGTGATCACAAAAGACGGTCTGGAAGTGGCAAATGGAACGAAGATCTTTATTCCATGGGAAATGGATGGAGAAGCAGACGGGAAAATCTATCATTGGAACAGAGAAGGCGGAAACAGCACCTGGTCTCTGCCGTTATCCTGGGGAGATGTTTCTTCAGTAGTGATCTATGAACTGTCGGACTGCGGAAAAGGAGAACCGGTTACATTAGCAGTGAAAAATGGACAGGTGACCATTGATGCAGAAGCAAAGACCGGATACGTACTTTATAAATCCGAAGCAGAAACTTTTGATACTGCAGATACGATGGAATGGTCTGTCGGATCACTGGTGAAAGATATGGGATTTGATGCTCATAATTTTGATGAATGGGAACCATCTTCGACTTCAGGAAAACTGGATCATATTATCATTGAAAATAATCATCTTGGAAATTCTCATCTGTATGTGAAAGGCAGAGAGGATGGACAGGTATCTCAGGTTATTATCGGACTGAAAAAAGGACAGAGCTATTCTGCATCGGTATGGTGTATCGTGACAGATGGAAAAACCGCATCTCTGGAAGTGAAAAACGGAAAAGAAATCGTTTCCAATGAAATGACAGAAAGTACCGTGATCAACTCCGTCTGCCATAGTGATAAATATCAGACCTATGCACAGCGGATGCAGGTTCGTTTCGTAGCAAAGGGAGATATGGTGGTACTTTCCCTGAAAGGAGCTCAGGCTGAATCAGAAACTGCAGCAGCAGAATTCGATGATGTGCGGATCGTAGAGGTGAAAGCAGATACCAATCCGGAACCGGACAAATATCTGTACTGGGAAGATTTTGAAAATGTAGATCAGGGCTTTGGTATATTCGTATCGACTGTGGACGGAAATAATAACAGTTTATCTGACCGAAGTCATTTGTCACAGAAAAATCCGGTAAATCCGGAATATACACCGGACGTGATCGATGGAGAATTCTCCTTGAAAGTCCGCAGCAGTGACTATATGCGAACCATTCCTTCTGATCTGCGGCTGGAACCGAACACCGAATATACCATTGGGATGGAATACAAAGCATCGGGAAAAAATGCATTTGTATTTGCAGTAAAATCAGATCAGGCAAAAAAAGCCGGTGATACCGAACATGCCGTACTGGCAAGTGTAACTGCATCTGAAGTGAGCGGTACATTGGAACTGAGCTTTACAACGGGAGATTATGAAGATTATTATATCGATCTTACCAAGCGGAACAGTTCCGATGAATATTGTATTGATAATGTTTACGTAGAAGGAACGATTCCTGTCAATGAAACCCATGAGGTGCTCCGACTTTCCGGAAAGACCAGATATGAAACAGGAATTGCAGCAGCAGAAGAATTAAAAGAAGTGCTGGGCGTAGAAAAATTTGAAACAGCGATCATTGCCACAGGTAAGAATTTTGCAGACGCATTGTCCGGCAGTTATCTGGCAGCAGCAAAAAATGCACCGATCCTTTTAACGGATGGAAATAAAGAAAATGTAACCGCACTGCATGATTACATTAAAGCCAATGTAAAAGAAGGCGCAGTTCTGTATATTCTCGGCGGTGAAGGAGCAGTTCCAAAGAATGTGGAAACGGTGAAAGGATATCGTGTGAAGAGACTTTCCGGTAAAAACAGATATGAAACCAATCTGGCGATTCTGAACGAAGCCGGAATCCGGGGACAGGATACACTTTTAGTTGCGACAGGAAAAGAATTTGCAGACAGCTTATCAGCATCAGCGACAGCCAAACCGATTCTTTTAGTGAAGCCGGGAACCGCATTAAATGATTCCCAGAAAAAGCTGGTGAAAAATTTCAGTGACAGCAAAGTATATGTGATTGGAGGTACAGGGGCAGTCAGTGCATCTGTAGAAAAAGAATTAAATAAACTTGCAGAAAATGTAGAACGACTGGCAGGATCCGGCAGATATGAAACTTCTGTCATTGTAGCAGAAACATTGTTTACAGATCCGGAGGCGATTGTGGTGGCCTATGGAAAAAAATTCCCGGACGGCTTATGCGGAGGACCGCTGGCAGCAGCAATCCATGCACCGTTAATCTTAACCAGAGAAGGAAACGAAGCGGAAGCAATGAATTATGTCAAAAAGCATGAAATCCGTTCCGGATATGTTCTCGGAGGAACCGGAGTACTGAAAGAAGAGACCGTAGAAAAGATCTTTTCCCTGAACAGTGCACAGGAAATCCGATGATCAGAAAAAAATAAAAGCGATAGAAAGGGCGGCAGAGATGCCGCTCTTTTGTTGTGAAAAAAATAGAAAAAGGGATCTTAACTTCTCGACAGACTCTTACAAATTTTACGTTTCGGACATGCTAGGATAAGGAAAAGTATGAAGGAGGCGGAAATCATGATTGAACTGATCTACAACGAAGACGAAAGATCTGCAGCAGAAGAAGGGAAACTTCAGGAGCCGAAGAATATCCGGCAGATAGGGATACCCGGAGAATATAAGAAAATCTATGTGGAAGATTATGTACATACTTTTTTGCTCCGATATGGCGCAGAGGAAGATACCAAAGCGAAGATTGCAATCTTGCTGGGAATGTCCAAAAAGGCAGAGGGAAAACGACAGATTTATATTAAGAGTGCGCTTCCGGTAGAAAATGTAGAGGAAAAACAGGGAAAATATCGGTTTTCGGAAATGGTTTGGGGAACGGTTTATCAGGAATGTACCCAATATTTTCCGCATCAGGAAATTTTAGGATGGTTTCTAAGCAAACCGGGAATCTCTACAGAAAAAACGGAGATGATCGAAGAAACACATCGCACCTATTTTTCAGGAGCAGAGAAAGTCCTGCTGGTCATGAATCCGTCAGAACAGGAACAGAGTTTTTTTGGGTTTGACGGAAATCGCTTTGTAAAGCAGCCGGGATATTGTATTTATTATGAAAAAAATGAACCGATGCAGGAATTTTTAGTAAAAAAAAGTGAGGGGCAGGAAATGGCAAAAAAGAGTGAAAAGCCGGATGTAGTAATGGCAAATTTTCGGAAGATCTTACAGGAAAAACAGCAGAGCAATGAACAACGGAAAAAACAGGTGCTGACTTATGGAATAAAAGTATCGATTCTCTTGATTCTTTTCGTAGGGGCAGTGGCACTGAAAAACCAAACGGACAGGGTGCAGCAGATGGAACAGCAGCTTCAGGGAAATCTGATGGAAGGAGAAGCGCAGGAAACATCAGGAGATGATGTGATTGTGGAGGAATTGCCGGGAAATGTGGAAGAACAGCCCAAAATAATCGAAGAAACTGAAGAAATTCCGGAAGGAGAACCGCTGCCGGTGGAGGAGACAGTCGCAGAAACACCGCAGGAAGAACCTCCGGTGGAGATGGAAAAAAAGAAAGAGGCAGAGGAACCGGTTTCAGAAATTTTGGAGCAGACAGTTCAGGAAACAGCTGCACCGGCCTATGAAGAATATATGGTACAGCAGGGAGATACGCTGGCAAAAATCAGCAGGGACAGATATGGGAATGAAGAGATGATCGATCAGATCTGTCAGCTCAATGGAATCTCTGACGGGGATTACATTCAGGTTGGAGAAATTATTTTACTTCCATAAATACCGGTGTTATAATCATTGCTATAACAAATGGTGGAAGGTCTTTTTTGTGAAAGCAGGGCAGATCTTCGGAAGATTAGGACGAAAGAGAGAGTTTTTGTGGCAAAGATTATCAACATTTTCTCATCTGCGGATGATGAGATGAAAGATTATGAAAGAAAAATATGGAAACATAAAATGGCCGTATATTTAAGATATGCGGTGTTGGTGCTGCTTGTGATCGCAGTGATCGCCGGCATTCGGTATTACGTAAAAAACAGGAGTTTTTCTGATTATTCAATTTCGGAGACTACGGAACGAAAAGATACACTGACGACAAAGTATGCATCTTTTGGAAGAAAAATCTTAAAGTACAGCCGAGATGGTGTTTCTTATACCGATGAAAAGGACAAGCTGCTGTTCAGTATTACGTATACGATGCAGGATCCAATGCTGGTGCTGAATGAAAAAGCAGGAGCAGTGGCAGAACGGAACGGCAATCAGATCTATACGTTTAATCAGATTCAGCAGACCGGAAAGATTGAAACCTTGCTGCCGATCAAACATCTGGCAATTTCTGAACAAGGCGTGGTTGCTGTTTTGATGGAAGAGAGCAGTGCTTCCAAACTGGAAATCTATGCTTCGGACGGAACACTTCTGGGAGATGGAAAGTTTACCTTAGAAGATGCCGGATATCCGATGAATCTGACGATTTCTTCGGATGGTACGAAGATTGCCATTGCATTTGCCCAGGTATCCGGCACCAAATTTGAAAGCAGTGTGGCGGTTTACAATTTTGACAGTGTGGGTGAAAATCATGTGGATCATCTTGTGTTTGCACAGAATTATACAGATTATCTGATTCCGGAAATTCACTATTTTAACAACAGTACCTTTGCAGCAGTGGGAGATGGAATGTTGGCAATCTATCAGGGAACCCAGATTCCGGAACAGGTAAAAGAACTTTCATTTGAAAAAGAACTTTTAAGTGTTTTCTACGGAAAGGAAACGATTGGTCTTGTGTTGAAAGAGGAACAAGGACAATCACTGCAGATCTTTGATCTGAAAGGAAATCAGGCTGCGGAGATTCCGTTTGATATGAATTATGATCAGGTGTACATCGAAGATGAATGGGTGCTGATTTATAATGGCAATGAAATGGGTCTGTATAATTTTAACGGAAAAGAATGCTTCCGCCAGACCTTCGAAACGTCTGTGACCGATATTTTTACAACGAATTCCAGACGGAAATATCTGCTGATCTATAACAATGAGACACAGAAGATGAAATTACAGTAGCATTCAGAGGAGAAAATTATGAATTGGCTTTTTTGGGCAGTTACAGTCCTTTTGGGCTGGAATATCATTGACGGATTTCGTAAGGGATTTATCAGAAAATCAGTATCTGCGGTTTCTCTGATCGTAACGCTTGCGCTGGTAACGTATCTGACACCTCAGATCACAACGCTTCTGCGGGATCATACACCGCTTTATCAGAATCTGCAGGAAAAATGCAGTGAACTGTTCTGGGATGAAGATTATGATGAAAACATCAAGACAGATCAGGTGCTGATGATGGAGCATATGAATCTTCCGGAAAATATCAGAGAGATGCTGGTGGAAAATAACAATTCCGAAGCCTATGATCTTTTGGGTGTGACCGGATTTCGGGAGTATGTAGGAGCATATCTTGCCAGTACGATTTTGGATACGCTGGCATATCTGCTGACCTTTATCCTTGTTTTTGCAGCAATTCGAATCCTTCTGCTGGCATTGGATATCGTTACGATGCTGCCAATCCTCCATGGGATCAATCGCTGGGCAGGAGGTGCACTTGGGTTAGCCATCGGTGTTATTCAGGTATGGCTGCTCTTTTTGCTGGCAGCAATTTTATGCAGCGGAGATCTGGGACGAGTTTTTTTCGCACTGATCTGTGAAAACCAGTTTTTGCTGTTCTTATATGAGCACAATATGATCATGCAGATCGTATTTGGATTAATCTTTTAACGTTCAAAAACCGCTGTACTGCGGTTTTTTGAATTTTAGAGAACCTTAGAGACACCGGATCGTTTCCCCGTTTTCGGAACCTTGAAAAATGGAAAGAAAATCCTAGAGTTGTCAATATATTAAGAAAATGTTACAATGAAGAATAAAAGCAGAATTCTGCAAAGTTACCGCAGTATAAAAATTACGGTAACCGGTACTGTTACTGAAGGGAGTAACTTTATGAGTATTGATAAGAAAAGACCAATTCATGTAGTGGGACATAAAAATCCGGATACAGATTCTATCTGTTCCGCCATTGCATATGCAAATTTAAAAAACTTTTTAAAAACACCGGAGGAACCGTGTTATGTGGCAGCAAGAGCAGGTGCCATGAATCCGGAGACGGAATACGTACTGAAAAAATTCGGTGCGGAAACACCGGTTTATGTTTCGGATGTGATGACACAGGTCAAGGATATGGAAATCCGGGAAACCCAGGGGGTTCCGGGCAGCCTTTCCTTAAAGAGAGCCTGGGAGATCATGAATGCTCAGGGGGTTGTAACCCTGCCGATTACAGAAGATGACAAGCTGAAAGGGCTGATCACGATCTCTGACATTGCGACTGCTTACATGGATGTATATGATAACAAGATTCTTTCCAGAGCAGGAACTTCTTATAAAAATATTCTGGATACACTGGAAGGAACATTACTGATCGGAGAGGAAGAAGATTACTTTACAGAAGGTGAAGTGATCATTGCAGCAGCCAATCCGGATGTGATGGAAGAATATATTCACAAGGGAGATATGGTCATTCTGGGAAATCGTTATGAATCCCAGCTTTGCGCCATCGAAATGAATGCAGGATGCATCATCGTCTGCATGGGTGCGAAAGTATCTATGACCATTCAGAAACTGGCAGAGGAGCGCAAATGTGCGATCATTTCCACACCGTATGATACTTTTACCGTGGCAAGACTGATCAATCAGAGTATGCCGATCTCTCATTTTATGAAGTCAGAGCGTCTGATCACCTTCCATCTGAAAGACAGAACAGAAGATATTAAAGACATCATGGGTAAAAAACGTTACCGTGATTTCCCGATTTTGGATAAAAATGAAAATTACGTGGGAATGATCTCCAGACGTAATTTGATCAATGCAAAGAAAAAACAGGTGATCTTAGTCGATCACAATGAAAAATCCCAGGCAGTTGACGGGATTGAATTTGCAGATATTATGGAGATCATCGATCATCATCGCATCGGTTCTCTGGAAACTATGTCACCGGTATTTTTCAGAAATGAGCCGGTAGGCTGTACGGCAACGATTCTTTACCGGATTTACCGGGAAAGCGGTGTGGAGATCAGCAAGCAGATCGCAGGGCTGTTATGTTCTGCAATCCTGTCAGATACGTTAATGTTCCGTTCGCCGACCTGTACGATCGTGGATCGCGCCGCAGCGGAAGAACTTGCAAAGATCGCAGAGATCGATCCGGCAGAATATGCAAAAGAAATGTTTTCTGCAGGAAGCAATCTGAAAAAGAAAAAACCGGAAGAAATCATTTATCAGGACTTTAAAAAGTTTCTGGTAGGTGATGTCAGCTTTGGTGTAGGACAGATCAATTCTATGAACAGTGATGAGCTTGTACTTTTAAAAGAAAAGCTGCTTCCGTTTATGGCAGAGATGGATGCCGGAGTAGATGCATTGTTTTTCATGCTGACTGATATTATGAGAGAATCGACAGAAATGCTGTTTTTCGGAAAACGTGCAAAACAGATGATTGAAGATGCATTTTTTGTGCGGGCAGAAGACATTATTGATGAACACAGCTGTATTCTGAGAAATATTGTTTCCAGAAAGAAACAGGTGATTCCTGCCATCGTAGGATCATTACAGCATTAGGCGCAGGAAACTGAGAGGAGTAATTATGGCAAAATTAGAATGGAAACCGGGAAATATGGTATATCCGCTGCCGGCAGTGATGGTCAGCTGTGCCGATAAAGAAGGGAACAGCAACATTATTACTGTGGCATGGACAGGGACAGTGTGTACCAATCCGCCGATGGCATATATTTCCGTACGACCGGAGCGGCATTCCTATCAGATGATCCGTGAAACAGGAGAATTCGTGATCAATCTGACTACCAAGGAACTGGCATATGCAACGGATTTCTGTGGTGTACGTTCCGGAAGAGATCTGGATAAATTTGCAGAGATGAAGCTGACGAAAGAAAAAGCTTCCAAAGTCAATGCACCGATGATTGGGGAAAGTCCGGTCAATATTGAATGTAAAGTAACAGAGGTAAAAGAATTAGGATCACATCATATGTTTCTGGCAGAAGTGGTTGCAGTGCATGTGGATGATACGTATCTGAATGAAAAACAGAAGTTTGAACTGGGAAAAGCAGAACCGCTGATCTATTCTCACGGAGAATATTACAGTACGGGAGATCTGTTAGGAACCTTTGGTTATAGTGTAAAAAAGAAGAAAACAAATGAGAATACTAAAAACTAAAAAAATAAAACTGAAATTTGTGATTTCAGCACTGTTATCCTGTTTCTGTATGATGCTGGTCGTACCGTTTATCGGAGAACAGTTTGGATTTGCAAACAGTTTTTCAGAAGTTTATGTGGATGGAATTTCTATCGGAGCAGTCAGTGATCCTGCCAATGTGGAAACGCTGCTGCTGGAAGCAAGACTTCAGATCGCACAGGAGCAAAAGACCATGGTACTGGCAGATGTGGACTGTACTTATCAGCCGGTAAAGGGCTGGTTTGCCAAATCTATGTCGGAGGAAGAACTTTACGAAAAGCTGTATGGTTATCTGAAAAATGATACGGTAGATATTCAGCGGGCATATATGATGAAAATCGGTACCTATACCGTGTATCTGGATACCATCGAAGATGTATATGAAACGCTGGAACTGGCAAAAGAAAAATACGATGCGGAAAACCGTTTTCATGTCAATATCATTGCGGATGCAGAACGTGAGATCAATATGTATACGGCGGAGTTAGTCTCTTCGGAAACAGAAATTTTACAGCTGGATACAGTAGGAATCCGTGTTTCTGAAATCCCGCTGCAGGAAGTTCTGAAGAATATGCCGGAAGGAGATACTGCGGCAGAACCGGACACGCCGGAAGAGGATCCGGCCCCAGAACCGGATCATTCTGAAGAAGTTGTGACGGAACCGGATGCACCGGAAAATAATCCGGCAGAAGAACCGGTTCAAGAAGAAACGACGGAAGCGGCAGAAGAAACACTGGGCGCAGACGGGTTAAAGGCAATGAGCTTTGGAGAAAAAGTAGAGATTGCAGAAGCCTACGTTTCTAAGGATCTGATCACTTCCGCAGAAGAAGCGGCAGATCAGATTACAAAGGACAGTCAGAAAAATGAAATCTATGAAGTACAGTCCGGCGATACGTTGTCAACCATTGCCAACGGTCATGGACTTTATGTGAAAGATGTACTGTCGTTAAATGAAGGATTAAGTGAAGATACCATGCTCCAGATTGGAGATGAGATCATTATTACTGTTCCGCAGCCGGAACTGACCGTGGTAACAGTGGAACAGTCCACTTATGAAGAAGATTATTATGCAGAAACAGAATATATTGATGTAGAAGACTGGTATACAACCCATACAGAAGTTGTGCAGGAAGCTGTCGCAGGTCATCGTCAGGTGACGGCCATGGTGACAAAGAGAAACGGAATGGAACAGGGCAGGGAAATCGTGGACGAGATCGTTCTTCTGCAGCCAACACCGAAGATCGTGAAGCGGGGAACACAGACTCCTCCGACTTATATCAAGCCGATTTCGGGAGGAAGACTTTCTTCAAACTTTGGCGGACGTAAAGCACCGAAAAAAGGTGCCTCTACGAATCATAAAGGAATTGACTGGGCAACACCAACCGGTACTGCAGTTATGGCATCTTCCGGAGGTACGGTAAGTATTGCAGGCTGGCAGAACGGTTATGGTTATGTAGTCTATATCAATCATCCGGATGGAAGACAGACCCGGTATGGTCATCTGAGTAAGATTTTAGTATCTGCAGGCCAGAAGGTACAGCAGGGTCAGAAGATCGCACTGAGCGGAAACACCGGCCGAAGCACCGGACCGCACCTGCATTTTGAACTGCGAATCAATGGTCAGGCGGTCAATCCATTGAATTATCTTTAGTAAAAATGTCTAAACAGTCCCTCGAAGGAGGGGCTGTTTTTTGATTTTGGCATAGTTGCTTTTTAGAGGTTTTATGCTATAATAGATTATGTATAGGTGGGCTTTTGCCCTTAGACAGGTTTTAAGAGGTAGAATCGTGGAACAGTATATTATCAAAGGTGGGATTCCGTTGGTAGGCGAAGTGGAGATCGGCGGTGCGAAAAATGCAGCACTGGCAATCATTGCCGCAGCCATTATGACGGATGAAACTGTAATTATAGAAAATCTTCCTGATGTCAGGGACATTAACGTATTATTAGAAGCCATGCAGGAAATCGGTGCGAATGTGATTCGTGTAGACAGACACACCGCAAGAATCAATGGCGGAAAAATCGGCGCACACAGCGTTGATTATGAATTTATAAAGAAAATCAGAGCATCCTATTATTTATTAGGTGCGTTACTTGGAAAATATAAAGAAGCATCAGTTCCTCTTCCGGGAGGATGCAATATCGGAAGCAGACCGATCGATCAGCATATTAAGGGCTTCGAAGCTCTGGGTGCAACCGTGACCATTGAAAATAATTTTATCAAAGCGAAGGCAGAAAATCTTCACGGAGCACACATTTATCTGGATATGGAAAGCGTGGGAGCGACCATTAACATTATGATGGCAGCATCTATGGCAGAAGGAAATACGGTCATTGAAAATGTTGCAAAAGAACCTCATGTAGTGGATGTTGCGAATTTCTTAAACAGTATGGGCGCAAACATCAAAGGTGCAGGTACGGATGTAATCAGAATCAAAGGTGTGAAGCAGCTTCATCGTACAGAATATTCGATCATTCCGGATCAGATTGAAGCAGGAACCTTTATGTTCGCAGCCGTTGCCACCGGAGGCGACGTTCTGGTAAAAAATATCATTCCAAAACATATGGAAGCAACCAGTGCGAAAATTTTGGAAATGGGCTGTATCGTGGAAGAACACGATGATGCGATCCGTGTGATCGGACGGAAACCGCTGCGTCCGACACGAGTGAAGACACTGCCATATCCGGGATTTCCGACAGATATGCAGCCGCAGATTGCAGCAGCGCTGACCCTTGCAGAGGGAACCAGCATGGTAACAGAAAGTATTTTCGAAAATCGTTTTAAATATATCGATGAACTGGTAAGAATGGGTGCCAACATCAAAGTAGAAGGCAACCGTGCCGTGGTTATGGGCGTAGAAAAGCTCCGCGGAACCAGAGTCAGTGCACCGGATCTGAGAGCAGGTGCAGCGCTTGTAATCGCAGGACTGGCAGCAGAGGGCATTACCATCATTGACAATATTCATTATGTACAGCGTGGATATGAAAGATTTGAAGAAAAGATGCAGGCATTGGGTGCCAAGATGGAACGGGTAGACAATGCAAAAGATCTTCAGCTTTTTATATATAGAGAAGGTTAGACAAAATAACGAAAAGAGGAATTGAACATGAAAGAATTAGCAAAAACCTACGATCCGAAGGGGATGGAAGATCGTATTTATAAAAACTGGCTGGATAAAAAATATTTTCATGCCGAAGTAGACCGAAGCAAAAAGCCATTTACAATCGTAATGCCGCCGCCAAACATCACAGGCCAGCTTCATATGGGACATGCACTGGATAACACCATGCAGGATATCCTGATCCGTTATAAGAGAATGCAGGGATATAACGTATTATGGCAGCCGGGAACAGACCATGCTTCCATTGCAACAGAAGTAAAAGTAATCGAAAATCTGAAAAAACAGGGAATCGAAAAAGACGATCTGGGCAGAGAAGGCTTCCTTGAAAAATGTTGGGAATGGAAAGAAGAATACGGCGGACGTATCATTAACCAGCTGAAAAAATTAGGCTCTTCCGCAGACTGGGAAAGAGAACGTTTTACCATGGATCAGGGCTGTTCTGATGCCGTTTTGGAAGTATTCGTTAAATTATACGAAAAAGGATACATTTATAAAGGATCTAAGATCATCAACTGGTGTCCGGTATGCCAGACTTCGATTTCTGATGCAGAAGTAGAACATGAAGAACAGGACGGTTTCTTCTGGCACATCAATTATCCGGTGGTTGGAGAAGAAGGAAGATTCGTAGAAATCGCAACGACCAGACCGGAAACTTTATTCGGAGATACTGCAGTGGCAGTTAACCCGGATGATGAAAGATATCAGGATATTATCGGAAAAACATTAAAACTGCCAATGACAGACAGAGAAATTCCGGTCATCGCAGATTTTTATGTAGATAAAGAATTCGGAACAGGCTGTGTAAAGATCACACCGGCACATGACCCGAATGACTTCGAAGTTGGAAAACGTCATAACTTAGAAGAAATCGTAGTAATCAATGATGATGCAACGATGAATGCCCTTGCCGGAAAATACGAAGGCATGGATCGTTACGAATGCAGAAAAGCATTATTAAAAGATCTGGAAGAAGCCGGACTTTTGGTGAAAACAGTTCCGCATTCTCATAATGTAGGTACTCATGACCGCTGCGGTGCAACGGTAGAACCAATGATCAAACAGCAGTGGTTCGTAAAAATGGAAGAAATGGCAAAACCTGCAATCGAAGCTTTGAAAAACGGGGATCTGACATTTGTTCCGGAAAGATTTGACAAGACTTATTTACATTGGCTGGAAAATATCCGTGACTGGTGTATTTCCAGACAGTTATGGTGGGGACACAGAATCCCGGCATATTACTGTGACGAATGCGGCGAGATCGTAGTTGCAAAGACAGCTCCGGAAGTATGCCCGAAATGCGGATGCAAACATCTGACACAGGATCCGGACACACTGGATACATGGTTCAGTTCTGCATTATGGCCATTCTCAACACTTGGCTGGCCAAACAAAACAGAAGAACTGGATTATTTCTATCCAACCGATGTTCTTGTTACAGGATATGACATTATCTTCTTCTGGGTAATCCGTATGGTATTCTCAGGATATGAACAGACAGGAAAGAGCCCATTCCATCATGTACTCATTCACGGACTGGTTCGTGACTCTCAGGGACGTAAGATGAGTAAATCTCTTGGAAATGGTATCGATCCATTGGAAATCATTGATCAGTATGGTGCAGATGCACTCCGTCTGACACTGATCACAGGAAATGCACCTGGAAATGATATGCGTTTCTATATGGAACGAGTAGAATCTTCCAGAAACTTTGCAAATAAGATTTGGAATGCTTCCCGTTTCATCATGATGAACGAAGAAAGCGCAGAAGTACCGGAACAGATCGATCTTTCTACACTGACAAGTGCAGACAAATGGATCTTATCGAAAGTAAATACACTGGCAAAAGAAGTTAGTGTAAACATGGATAAATTCGAACTCGGTATTGCAGTACAGAAGATTTATGACTTCATTTGGGAAGAATTCTGTGACTGGTATATCGAAATGGTAAAACCTCGTCTGTATAACGATGCAGATGAAACAAAGACAGCGGCACTCTGGACATTAAAGACAGTTCTGATCAATGCATTAAAACTGCTGCATCCATATATGCCGTTCATTACAGAAGAAATCTTCTGTAACTTATGTGATGAAGAATCCATTATGATTTCTTCCTGGCCGGAATACACCGAAGAATGGAACTTTGCAGAAGATGAATTCGCAGTAGAAACCATCAAAGAAGCAGTTCGTGCCATTCGTAACGTGCGTTCAGAAATGAATGTTCCGCCAAGCAAAAAAGCAAAAGTATTTGTAGTATCTGAAAACGAAAAATTAAGAAATATTTTTGAAAATGGTCACATTTTCTTCGGAAGTTTAGGTTATGCTAGTGAAGTTGTTGTACAGAGCGATAAAGCAGGAATCGCAGAAGATGCAGTTTCCGCGATCATTCCTGAAATCGAAATCTGTATGCCATTTGCAGAACTGGTAGATATTGAGAAAGAAATCGAACGTCTGAAGAAAGAAGAACAGCGTCTCGTAAAAGAACTCGCACGAGTAAACGGAATGCTGAGCAATGAGAAATTCGTAAGCAAAGCTCCGCAGAGCAAGATCGATGAAGAAAAAGAAAAACTTGCGAAATATACTCAGATGATGGAACAGGTAAAATTAAGACTTTCTCAACTGGCATAGTTAGCGTAAGGAATTCGGGATTCCTGCGTTGAGGAGGAATTATGAAAAAAAAGATTAGAATGGCGGCAGAGAAATTCTCTGCCCCTTTCCGTAAATTATGTAATACAGTAAAAGCCCCATGGGTTGCATTTTATGAAAGCCATGGAGAAAAGTTCAGAAAATGTGCAGCATTTCTGAATCGGTACTCTCTGGTATTTCATGCACTGTGGGCAATGTTTTTGGAATTGGCCATTGAAGCTTTTTCCAGACATTCTTTGATAGAAGGAATCGCATTTTTCGCAGACAGCCCGCTGGTATTTTTATACAACTCGTTGCTGATCTTTATGACTCTGATGATCGTCTATCTGTTCAGAAGACGTTTGTTTGTCCGGATCGGCATTTCAGCAGTCTGGCTTTACGGCGGTTATATGAACGGTACGGTTTTAAGCAACCGAGTGACTCCGTTTACCGCGCAGGATATTAAGCTGATCGAAGATTTGATGGACATTCTGGATAAATACATGTCTCCGGACAAGCTGCTTGCCAATGTTCTTCTGGTCGTTGTGGCGATCACGATCCTGTATTTGTTCTGGAAAAAAGGTCCGAAATATCAGGGAAAGATTCACTATATCCGAAATCTTCTTGGATTAGGAGCAGTGATCGCAGTGTTTGCACTCAGCACCAGAACCGCACTGGAAAACAGAATCATTTCTTCTTATTTTGGTAATATTGCATTTGCTTATGAAGATTATGGTTTTCCGTACTGTTTCTCCTGTACCTTAGTAGGAACCGGTATGAACAAGCCGTATGGTTACAGTGAAGAACAGATTGAGGAACTTACCGGATGGAAAGAAGAAGTACCGGAAGAACTGCCGAATATTATTTTTGTGCAGCTGGAATCCTTCTTTGATGTGACTACCGTCGAATATTTAAGATTTTCCGAGGATCCGATTCCGTATTTCAGATCTCTGATGGAAAATTATTCTTCCGGTGCCTATAAAGTACCTTCTGTAGGTGCAGGAACTGCCAATACAGAGTTCGAAACGATTTCCGGAATGAATATGCGTTATTTCGGACCGGGAGAATATCCGCATAAAACAATTATGAAAAAGACCACCTGCGACAGTGTGCCATATGCATTGAAGGAGATTGGATATCATACACATGCGATTCATAATAACAAAGCTACATTCTACAGTCGTGTAGACGTTTTCCCGAATCTTGGTTTTGAAACGTATACGTCTAAAGAATATATGGATATTTCCAATCAGACACCAAACGGCTGGCTGAAAGACGAGGTTCTGGTTGGTTCGGTCATGGATTGTCTGCAATCGACCGAAGGACAGGATTATGTATTTGCAATCTCTGTGCAGGGTCACGGAGACTATCCGACAGAAAAAATATTGGAAGATCCGGTTATTACAGTCAGCGGTTCTCCTACGGAAGCGAAGAATAATCAGTGGGAATATTATGTAAATATGATCCATGAAATGGATCAGTTCGTAGAAGATCTGATCACAGCCGTCGATTCTACAGGAGAAGACAGTGTGATCGTATTTTACGGAGATCATCTTCCGACCATGGATCTGACAGAGGAAGAAGTAACCAACCGTTATCTGTTTGATACTTCTTATGTGATCTGGAACAATATGGGACTGGAAAAACAGGACCAAACCTTGTGCGCTTATCAGGTCGGTGCGGAAGTGCTGAATCAGCTGGGAATCCATACCGGTTCTATAGTTCAGTATCATCAGAACCGCAGAGGAACGAAAAATTATCAGAAAGATATGGAAATCCTGCAGTATGATCTGCTCTACGGAGAAGGATATGGTTACGGCGAAGAAGGAAAGCATGCGCCGGTGGAGATGACCATGGGAATTATCGATCAGGTGATCGATAAAGTACAGCAGGTACAAAATAGTGTTTATGTTTTCGGTGAAAACTTTACGACCCAGTCGAAAATCTATATCAATGGAGAATTTTATTCTACCGGATTTGTAAACGAACATCTGATCCGTGTGAAAGATGTAACACTGGAAGACGGAGACGAAGTACAGGTCAAACAGCTGGCACCAAATAAACGTATTCTCAGCGAAGAAATGTCTGTCATTTATAAAGCACCGGTATATGAAATGCCGGAATTTCCGGAACCTGTGGGAACGGAAGAAGAAAATGGAAACAGTGAAACGATAGAAAACGAATCTCAGGAGATTTAAAAATGACCTACGAACAGGCAGTGAATTATATTGATGAGATACCAAAATTCACGAAGAAAAATACATTAGAAAATACAAAGAAATTATTGGAGCGTCTGGGTAATCCGGAACGCTCCATGAAGATTTTGCATGTAGCAGGCACAAATGGAAAAGGTTCCGTCTGTGCCTATTTGTCATCTATCCTGACCTATGCAGGAAAAAAGACAGGATTGTTTACATCCCCGCATCTGGTAAAGATCAATGAAAGATTCCAGATCAATCAGGAACAGATTTCAGATGAACTTTTTATGGAAGCATTCCATAAGGTAATGGATACCGTAAAAGAAGCAGAAAAAGATGGAATTTTCCACCCAACTTATTTTGAAGTACTGTTTTTGATCGGAATGGTTGTTTTCGAGAAAGCGCAGGTAGAGTATCTGGTGCTGGAAACCGGTCTCGGCGGTAAGAAAGATGCAACCAATGCGGTAGATCATCAGATGATCTCTATCATTACTTCGATTGGACTGGATCATGTGGAATATCTGGGAGATACCCATGCACTGATCGCAGGAGAAAAAGCGGGAATCATGAAACCGGGCGTTCCGGTCGTTTTTGACGGGGAACGGGAAGATGTGACAGAAGTTATTTTAAAACAGGCAGAAACCTTGAAAAGCAAGGCGTATCCTGTCACTTCCGGTATGTATAAAATTCAGTCTGCAACCCATAAAAAGATTGATTTTTCTACAGCCGCTGAGTATTATGAAACTATGAATTTAGAGATTTCCAGCATTGCAGAATATCAGGTAAAGAATGCCATGCTGGCGGTGACTGCATTAAAAGCGATCGATCCGCAGGGAGAATTTTCGGAAGAGACGATTCGGGAAGGGATCCGCAGGATGAAATGGCAGGGAAGAATGGAAACGGTCATGGACGGAGTCATTTTAGACGGTGCCCATAATGAAGCCGGTGTAGCGGAATTTGTAAAGACCGTTCGTTCATATCAGGACGAAAAAAAGATCGTTTATGTATTCGCAGCAGTCAACGATAAAAATTACGAAGGAATGATCGAAACAATCTGTCGGGAAACCAAATTCGCAGAAGTCATCGTTACGGAAGTAAACAGTTATCGTAAAACCCCTGCGGAAGAATTGGCGGAAATCTTTAGAAAATATACAGAAGTTCCAGTAAAGGTTTGTGCGAACGCAGAAGAAGCCTTTCAGATGGGATGCAGGGAAAAAGAAGACGGACTTCTTTTCTGTGTAGGTTCCCTGTATCTGGTGGGAGAATTAAAAACGATGTTGTCCAAGGCAGAGAAATAATGCCGGAAACAGCGAAGGCAATAAGATAAGAAATGAAACAATTTCTTCAGAGTCTCAGTAAGGAGAAATGAACATGATCAATTTTGAAGAAGAACTGAAAAAATTTTATCCGAGTCTGGAAGTAGAACAGATTGAAGATAATATTCACAATAAAAATCTGACAGATCTGGTAGACCTGATGGAAGAAATGATAAAAGAAACAAAGGAACGTCGTTAGGAGCGAAGTCGAATGAAGTGTAGTAAATGTGGAGCAACATTGACGGAAAGCAGTTTTTGCAATCACTGCGGAACCAATGTCAAGATTTATAAAAAGCTGATTTCTGCTTCTAATGCCTTTTATAATAACGGACTGGAAAAAGCGCAGGTGCGGGATCTGTCCGGAGCAAAGGAAGATTTAAAGAACAGCCTGAAAGTTTATAAACAGAATATACCGGCGAGAAATCTGCTGGGACTGGTGTATTTTGAAATGGGAGATATTGTATCTGCACTTTCAGAATGGATTGTCAGCAAAAATTATCAGCCGGAAGATAACATTGCAGATACCTATATCAATGCAGTTCAGAAAAATGCAGGGAAACTGGATGCTTATAATATGGCACTGAAAAAATATAATCAGGCATTGCTGTATGCACGTCAGGGAAGTCTGGATCTGGCAGTGATCCAGTTAAAAAAGGTTTTGTCAATTCATGATAAGTTTGTATCTGCCCATCTTTTGTTAGCACTGGTTGCGATTCAGACCAATCAGGTCGATCTGGCAAGAAAAGAGCTGAAAAAGGTGCTGCATATTGACAGGGGAAATGTACTGGCGCTGAACTATTTTAAAGAAGTAGATCAGTTAAAGGGAAAAGGCAGTGATAAAAAGAACGCAAAGATCAGTAAAGATGCCGTAGCTTATGTCAGCGGAAATGAAACGATCATTCAGCCAAAAAGCGTTCAGGAAAATAACGGACGTAATGTGGTGCTGGATATTTTGCTGGGACTGGTTATCGGAATGGCAGTCTGCTGGTTTGTATTTGCACCGGCAAAGATTCAGTCGGCGAATAATTCTGCCAATCAGCAGGTTATTGAGTACAGTGATCAGTTGGAAGCCAAAGCAGCAACGATCAATTCTCTGAACAAAGAGATTGAAGCAGCAAACGATGCAAAGACTGCAGCGGAAGCCAAAGCAGATGCAGCGGCAGCCAAAGCGGATTCCTACGACATTCTGTTTGAAGCACAGAAGCTGGAAGCAGAAAAGAATCATGAAGCAGCAGCGGAAGCATTGGCAAAGATCGATCCGGAAAGTCTGGCAGAAGGTGCGAAAGAAATTTATGATAAGATCAACGCGTCTGTCAATGCAACGGTGGTAGAAGATCTCTATAAAAAAGGCGAACAGAAATATAATGTAGGCAGTTACGAAGACGCAAAAGCAGATTTGGAAAAGGTCATTGCGATCAACCCGCAGCATGATAATGCATTATATTATCTGGCAAGATGTTATGAAAAACTGGGAGATGGGGAAAATGCCAAACTTTATTATCAAAAAGTTTTGGAAATTTTACCGGAAACGACAAAGAGAGCCCAGACAGCGAAGGCTTATTTGGAAGCACATCCATAAAATATCATACGTAAGAGAAACCTGGAAGAATAGGAGACTATGTGAATACATAGTCTCTTTTTGTTCGCAGGAAAGACTTTGCTGCATTAATGTATGAAAGTTGCGAATTTGCGAAGCACACTTTTGTTCATTTTTAGGAAAGGGAAAATTGAAGACATTATTTTTTAGGTGAAATTAACGGAGGTATTTATGAAGGAACGAATACAAAAAAAGGGGGATCGGCTGATCGTGAAAATACCGCAGGAGGTGGATCATTGTTTTTCGGACGAAATGCGGGAACTGCTGGATCGGCGGCTGCAGACAGAGGAAATCAGACAGCTGGAGTTTGATTTTCAGGAAACGGAGTTTATGGACAGTTCCGGGATCGGACTGCTCATGGGGCGGTATAAGCTGATGCGGGCGTTAAACGGAAATGTCAGGATTACACATGCAGGTGAACGGATCAGAAAGATTCTGGTATTAAGCGGAATTCACAAAATCATTCCAATGGAAAAGGAGTTGTAATATGAAACAGGAAATGAAACTGGAATTTGATAGTCTCCCATCAAATGAATCCTTCGCAAGAGTTGTGGTAGCAGCATTTCTGACCCGATTAAATCCGACGATGGAAGAAGTGGCAGATATTAAGACAGCTATTTCAGAGGCTGTGACCAATGCGATCATTCATGGTTATGATCATGAAATCCGTAAAATCCTGATCACTGCATCGATAGAAAAAGATATGCTGACAGTTAGTGTTCAGGATTTTGGAGTTGGCATTGAGGATGTGCGAAAAGCGATGGAACCGCTGTATACGACCCGAAGGGATTTAGAACGTTCCGGCATGGGATTTGTATTTATGGAAGCCTTTATGGATTCTGTGCATGTAGAATCCCAAAAAGGAGAAGGAACGACCGTTACGATGACTAAAAAAATCGGAAGGCGTTATGAAACGAAGGATTGACCCATGGAACAGACCTTTGAACTTATCAGACAGTCACAGTCAGGCGATAAAAGTGCAAAGGAACAATTGATAAAGATCCATTCCGGTCTGATCTGGAATGTGGTTCGAAGATTTATGGGAAGAGGATATGAAACAGAAGATCTGTATCAGATCGGAGCCATCGGGCTGATCCGTGCCATTGATAAATTTGATTTTGCTTATGAGGTGAAATTTTCTACCTATGCAGTACCTTTGATCTCAGGAGAAATCAAACGATTTCTGAGAGATGATGGAATGATCAAAGTCAGTCGTTCACTGAAAGAAAATCAGTGGAAGATCAAAAAGATGATGGAACAGCTGCAGCATGAGCTGGGGCGGGAACCGGAAATCGGAGAGCTGGCGCAGAAACTTTCGATGGAACCGGAAGAGATCATGCTTTCGATGGAAGCGGTGATCGAAGTGGAATCGATGGAACAGAGTCTTTATGGAAATGACGGGAAAGAGCTTTTTTTAAAAGACCGTATGGCTTCTGAAAAAAACGAACAGGAAGAACTGATGAATCATCTCTTTTTGCAGCAGTTGCTGGAAACGTTAGAGGAACGTGACAGAACGTTGATCTTACTCAGGTATTTTGAAAATAAAACGCAGAATCAAGTAGCAGAAATTTTAGGAATCAGTCAGGTTCAGGTCAGCAGACTGGAAAAAAAGATTTTGCGGCAGATGAAAGAAATTGCATAAAATCCGGCATTTTTTCAGATACTAATTCAAAACGATGGAAAAAGGCTGGTGAAAGTAATGAGAAGAAACTATTTTTATGCAGTTACCTTTATTTTACTGATTGCTGCACTGTGGATCAGTTATGTTCTTTATCAAGGCGAGCAGGCAGCCCGGTATGAAGGCGGAATCTTCGTGGAACTTCCGAGGGAATGGAACGATTCTGCGAGGGAGCTGAGTGCATGAGTAAAATGCTGTATATAAAAGCGGAACAATGCTATGAAACCCAAAAAACTTCCGTGACCATTGGTGATGTGGCAAAAATGGAATGCAGTGATCCGGCGATTATTTATCGCTTGAAAACAGAAAAACTGTTTTCCATGGATGAGAAAAAGAACAGTCGCAGGATCGTTTCTGTATTGTATGTGATACAGAAGATCCATGAAATCTATCCGGAACTGGAAGTGGAAAATGTAGGGGAAACGGATTTTGTGATTAGTTATCATCCAAGCAAACAGTCTGTGGTCTTAGAAAAGCTGAAGATCGCATTTGTTAGTTTGATTTCATTTTTCGGTTCCATGTTTGCTATGATGACTTTTAATGAAGATGTCAGCACACATGAAAGTTTCGCAAAAGTATATGAGTGGGTCATGGGGGTTCCTCCTTCCGGAGTGACCGTTTTGGAGATTACGTATTCCATCGGAGTCAGTGTGGGAATTATTCTATTCTTTAATCATATTGGAAAGAAATACCTGACCGATGATCCGTCACCGGTAGAAGTAGAAATGGCCGGTTATGAACAGCAGGTGAATCAGTCTCTGATCAAGCAGGTATCACGAAGGGGAGAAGAACAGGATGTGGATTAAATATGCCTTTTTGATCTTCTGCGGACTGGGTGCCGGTGCCGGACTGGCCGGTGGCTTTTTCTCACTGATCATTGCGCTTGGAATCATTTCCAGATTTGCGCATCAGACACGGACAGCAAAAGCAATTTTATTTTATGAAACCATGGTCGCTTTGGGAGGCGTTTTAGGAACATTCTGGTATCTGTATGAATGGAGTTTTCCCTTGGGAAAGATATTTTTGTTTTCCTATGGAAGTTTTGCCGGAATTTTTGTAGGAGCCTGGGCAATGGCACTGACGGAGATCATTGATACGATACCGATCTTTATGCGCAGGATCTATCTGAGGAAAGGATTGGCAGCAGCCGTATGGGCATTAGCTCTGGGACATAGTTTTGGAGCATTTGTATATTACTATATCGTCGTATAAGGAAATGATGGGGCAGATCGGAGGGCAAGGCAGCATTTAAGATAAGTTTACCGTAATATTCCATTGACTTGGACAATGGGTAATTTATAAAAGGTGAGGAGAAAAAATGGGAGTGACACTATGGATGAGCAGAAAAAGGAACTGCAGCAGCAGATAGAACAGGAATATGAGAAAAAAGTAAAACAATATACACCGACGCATTCTTTGCCCAGAGAAATGGTTCATGCGTTTGTGGTAGGAGGTGCCATCTGTACTCTGGGGCAGTTTTTAATCAACGTGGCAAAAAGATACGGAATGAGTCAGGAGGATGCCGGAACCGTAGGCACCATCCTTCTGGTATTGCTGAGTGCAGTGCTGACAGGACTGAATATTTATCCAAGCATTGCGAAATTCGGCGGAGCCGGTGCACTGGTACCGATCACCGGATTTGCCAATTCGGTAGCAGCCCCGGCCATCGAGTTTCAGAAAGAGGGACAGGTCTTTGGAATCGGGTGTAAGATCTTTACCATTTCCGGACCGGTAATCCTGTATGGGATTTTGGTCAGCTGGGTGCTGGGAGTGATTTATTGGCTTGGAACGATGATAGGAGCGGTGTAAACCGCTCCTTTAAAAAAGTAGATACATGTTGAAAATTAAAACAAAAGATGTATAATAGAAATGAAAACAATGTGGATTATGAAAAATATTAGGTTGCTGGAAAAATTATGGAACAGGAGGGATGATATATTTTGATTGGAAATAGAAATTTATCTGGTATCCTATGTAAAAAAGATACATGTTGTTTGAGAGTCTTGTTAATAAAAAAATAAAAAGGAATTTGTTTCCAAATTCCTTTTTCTGCACCATGCAGAGTCATATGACGCGTTCGGATAAACCTTATTTGCACTCGTCTTGTTAATTTATAGTATAATATCATCAAATGGGTAGAATTGTCAAATTGTTTGACAAGGGGGTATAACGCATGAATGTAAAAGATTATTATTTGGGATTAGATATGGGAGTTTCATCTGTAGGATGGGCTGTAACAGATGAAAATTATAACCTGCTTCGGGCAAAAGGAAAAGATTTGTGGGGTATCAGAGAGTTTGAAGAGGCAAAAACTGCAGAAAAGAGAAGAACACATCGGATAAGCAGAAGAAGAAGACAGAGAGAAGTTGCGAGAATCGGTTTATTAAAAGAATATTTTCATGATGAGATTCAGCGTGTGGATCCTGAATTTTATTTGCGATTAGAAAATAGCAAGTATTATTTGGAAGATAAAGACGGCAAATTAGGATCAAAAAATAGTATCTTTAACGATGAAACATATCAAGATGCAGATTATTATAAAGAATTTCCTACCATATTTCACTTGCGGCAAGCGTTATTATATCAAGATGAGCAGAAAGATATTCGCTTGGTGTATCTCGCATTGCTGAATATGTTTAAGCATCGAGGACATTTTTTGAATACAGGATTATCTGATGAAGGAAATCAAAG
Source organism: uncultured Lachnoclostridium sp. (assembly GCA_964602445.1). Classification (GTDB taxonomy): domain Bacteria; phylum Bacillota; class Clostridia; order Lachnospirales; family Lachnospiraceae; genus HGM12587. Next base: position 7,221 of record CAZRQV010000013.1, on the reverse strand, counting down.
AAAATTTGAAGAAGTATTTTTGGAATTTAATACAACTTTACAAGAAAAAATGGGATTTTCATTTGATTCAGATATTAATTTTGAATCGGTAAAAGAAATTCTTACAGAACGTGAATTTTCAAGAAGTAAAAAAGTAGAATTGTTAAAAAACTTATTCAAGGTCGAAACAAAGGAAAAACAAAAACAAGAATTTATAAAAACGGTTTGTGGATTGAAGACTGCAGTAAAGAAACTTTTTCCAGAGATAGAGGATGAAAAAAAGACGGAAATCTGTTTTTCTGATTATGATTATGAAGAAAAAATGTCGGAAATCATGGATGTGATTGGAGAAGATTATTACGAGATTTTAGAAATGACGAAAGAACTTTATGACATTTCTGTGGTAGAAAAAATCATGAAGGGTTATAAGTATTTATCGGATGCAAGAGTTGCTGAGTATGAAAAACACAAAAAGGATTTGAAAATTTTAAAGGAAGTTATTAAGACATATAAAAGTGCGGAAGAATATGATTATTTCTTCAGAAGTGAGGCATCCGGAACTTATTCGGCATATGTGAATTCTGTAAACGCAGGAAAAAAATCCAGACGGAATATGAAAGAACGAACGAGAGAGAATTTATATAAGACGATAAAAAAATATGTGAAAGAAATGCCTCGAGATGATGAGAGAATAGATTATATTATTTCCGAATTAGAAAAAGAAACATTTCTTCCAAAACAGCTAACAGCAGGAAATGGCGTGATTCCAAATCAGATTCATGCACGAGAGATGAAAAAGATTTTGGAAAATACAGAAAAATATTTTCCATTTTTAAGAGAAAAAGATGAATCCGGTTATACAGTTTCAGAGAGAATTATAAAATTATTTACATTTCAAATTCCATATTATATTGGACCAATATCAGAGCGAAGTAAAACTGGTTGGGTGATCAGAAAAGAAGAAGGCTCTGTTTTACCATGGAATTTAGAAGAAAAAGTTGATGTAAAAGAAACATCAGAACAATTTATTTTTCAAATGGTAAGAAGATGTTCTTATTTGAATGGGGAGAGAGTTTTGCCAAAAGCATCATTAGAATATGAAAGTTTTTGCGTATTAAATGAGATCAACACGATTGAAATTGATGGAGAACGTATTTCTGTACCATTAAAACAACAAATATATAATGATTTATTTAAAAAAGGGAAAAAGATTACCAAAAAACAGTTGGTTTCTTATTTAATTGCACAGGGATTTTTAAAAGAAGAAAGTCAATTGTCAGGAATTGATGTTACATTGAATAATTCACTTTCTAGTTATGGGAAATTTAGAGCAATTTTCGGAGAACGAATAGAAGAAGACTTTGTAAAAAAAATGAGTGAACAGATTATTTTTTGGGGGACAGTGTATGGTAACTCGAAAAAGTTTTTGAAAGAAAAAGTGGAAGAGACTTATGGCTCATATTTGACGAAAGAAGAGATAAAGCGTGTTACAGGTTTTAAATTTAAAGATTGGGGAAGATTGTCAAAAGAATTTTTGGAATTGCCGGGATGTGATGTTTCGATCGGTGAGAAAGTGTCTCTAATTCGTATGATGTGGGATACAAATCTGAATTTAATGGAAATCATCAATAGTGAGGCTTTTTCATATAAGGCAGAGCTTAATCTAAGACATGATCAGTCGATTAAAAAGCTTTACGAACTGCTTCCGGAAGATTTAGAAGGATATTATTTTTCAGCTCCAGTAAAAAGAATGATTTGGCAGACAATTCTAGTTTTAAAAGAATTAGAAGAAATTTTAGGAGGACAGCCAAAACGTATTTTTATTGAAATGACCAGAAAGCCAGATGAGAAAAAATTAAGGACTATTCCACGAAAGCAGAAATTCCTTGAATTGTATAAAAATATAAAAGACGAAACAAAAGATTGGGTAACTGAAATAGAAAAGGCAGATTCGGATGGAACATTGCGAAGTAAAAAAATGTATCTGTACTTGACGCAGATGGGGCAATGCATGTATACCGGCGAAAAGATTAATTTAGATGATTTATTTAAAGATAATATATATGATATAGATCACATTTATCCAAGATGTTATGTAAAGGACGACAATATTGATAACAATTTGGTGCTTGTGAAAAAAGAAGCAAATGAAAATAAGGGTGATAATTATCCGATAGCGAAAACGGTATATGAAAAGTGTAGAGGTTTTTGGAAAAGTTTGTTAGACAAAGGAATGATTACAGAAGAAAAGTATAAACGTTTGACAGGACGTAATCCTTTTTCAGAAGAGCAGAGGGCAGATTTTATTGCACGACAGTTAGTGGAAACGAGTCAGGGGACAAAGACAGTTGCAAGTTTACTGAAAAAAGTGCTACCAGAAACCGAAATAGTTTATTCAAAAGCATCGAATGTTTCAGAATTTCGTCAAAAGCGCCAACTTGTAAAATGCAGAAGTATAAATGAATTTCATCATGCGCATGATGCTTATTTGAACATTGTAGTAGGCAATGTTTATTATGTGAAATTTACGCAGAATCCATTGAATTATATAAAAAAAGAATATCGGAATAATGAAGAACGATATCGCTACAATCTGAATCGTATGTTTGATTGGGATGTTGTCAGAAGTGGGGAAGTTGCGTGGATTGGTCCTAGGAAAGGTGGAGCACCAGGAACAATTGCTGTTGTGAAGAAAACTTTGGAGAAAAATACACCATGCATGACGAGAAGAAATTTTGAAGGTCATGGTGCGATTGCAAACGAAACATTATATAGCAAGAAAAAGGCAAGCCCGGATAAGTATATTCCATTGAAAAATGGAGATAAAAAGATGTTGGATGTTACTAAATATGGTGGATTTACAAGTGTATCGACAGCATACTTTTTCTTAGTTGAGCATACAGAAAAAAAGAAACGAATTCGTACATTGGAGACTGTTCCAATATATCTGGCAAAGGAAATTGAAAAAGATTCGGAAGCACTTTTTAATTATTGCATAGAAGTATTAGGTTTGGTCAAACCTCGTATTTGTATGTCGAAAATAAAATTGCAGTCTTTAATTAAGAAAGATGGATATTTTATGCATATTTCAGGAAAAACAGGGAACCAAATTGCAATAAGAAATGCTGTTAATTTATGTTTGAGAAGTGAATGGATAAGGTACATAAAAGAAATTGAAAAATGTATAGAAAACTCTTATGTAAGCATCAATATTACATGTGAGAAAAATTTGGAATTATACAAAGAATTAACAGGAAAATTTTTGAAGGGGATTTTTTCGAAACGACCAAATCCAATTGGTGAAAAGCTTCAAAAGAAAGAAGAAAAATTCATAGAACTTCCAGTCATGGAGCAGTGTAAGGTGTTGACAGAAATTCTAAAATTGACAATAATCGGTGGAACTTCGGCGAATTTAAAGGCAATCGGAGAGGCAGAACATGCAGGTGTTATGCTTATTCCAAAGAATATTAATTCAGCAAAAGAGTTTTTATTGATTGATCAATCTGTTACAGGTGTGTATGAAAAACGCACTAATTTATTAACCATATGAGCTGGCGTACGGTCGTAATTTCCAACAGTGCTAAATTAGATTATCAATTAGGGTTTCTAGTTGTAAGAAGAGAGGATGTAGTAAAAATACATATCAGTGAGATTGCAACTTTGATTATTGAAACAACAGCGGTATCACTAACAGCGGCATTGTTGAGTGAATTAACAAAAAAGAAAATTAAAGTGATATTTTGCGACGAAAAAAGAAACCCGTCGTCTGAATTAGTTCCATATTATGGTTCTCATGATACGAGCATAAAAATTCGAAAGCAGATAGAATGGCCTTCTGCGTTGAAAGCTGCAATCTGGACAGAGATTGTAACAGAAAAAATTCGAAAACAAGCAGAGTTGCTAGAACGTTTTAATAAAAAAGAATCAGAGATGTTGTATGGTTATATAGAAGAAATGCAATTTGGTGATATAACCAATCGAGAAGGACATGCTGCAAAAGTTTATTTTAATGCATTGTTTGGATTGGATTTTACTAGAACCACAGAAAATAGTACTAATGCTGCATTAAATTATGGCTATGGAATCATCTTATCAACATGCAATCGAGAAATTGTATCTAATGGATATATTACGCAGTTAGGTTTATTCCATGATAATATGTTTAACCAATTCAATTTAGGATCTGATATTATGGAACCATTTCGACCGCTTGTTGATGAAAAGGTAAAGCTGATGAATTTCCAAAAGTTCGAACATGAAGAAAAAATGGAAATATTGAAAATATTACAGCAAGAAGTGGTTATTTCGGGACGAAAAGAAAATGTTAATAATGCAATTAAAATCTATTGCCGAAGTATATTCGAAGCATTGAATGATGCCGATACATCTCAGCTGAAATTTTATCGAAATGAGTTATAGATATATGAGAATTGTTGTATTTTTTGACCTGCCGGTGCTTACAGAAAAGAATCGAAAGGATTATAGAGATTTTCGCAAATTTCTGATTAAATCAGGTTTTTTAATGATGCAGGAATCTGTTTATTGTAAATTGGTACAAAATGGTGTAACTGCAGATGCACTTATTGAAAATGTAAAAAAGCATAAGCCGAGTGCAGGTCTGGTACAACTTTTAAAAATTACAGAAAAACAATATGCAAAAATGGAGTACATTGTTGGAGATAATACAAATAATATCATTGATTCCGATGAAAGGCTGATTATTTTATGAAATTAATACATTCAGGATACCAGTTAGAATTACATTTAAAAGAAAATCAGATAACGGTTTTAACCATAGAGAATCAAAAAGCATATAGAACAATTTTAATGGATCTTTGGAATCAAGTAGAAGGTAGCGAAGGTGAAATTATTTTATCTGAAGGTGAGAAGGTTAAAAAAATTTCAAAAGAAATAGAATTGATATTCAATCCGTTTGGGCTTGATTGTAATAATAGAAAAGTAATTAATAAACTGTATCAGGAAATCAAAGAAGTTTCGGATGAAACACTGATTCAAGATCATGCGGTGGTAAATAAAAATATTATAGAATATTTGGAAAAAATAACGGAACATGTGCCATATGCACTTGATTTTGAAGTAGATTTAGATTTAAATGCTTTATTGAAAATGTATAATGTTCGAATAAGTTGTTTAGGAGAAAGCTTATTGGAAAAGATTATAGAATATATGCGAACAATGAGTAGAGTATGTAATATTCGAATCTTTATTTTTGTGGGGCTAAAACACTATTTGACGGTTGATGAGTTAGAACAATTGTATGAATCGGCAATTTATGAAAAAAATTATTTGATTAGTATAGAATCAGTATTTACAAAGCAGATAAGTGGAGAACGATGCTGGATTTTAGATAAGGACTTATGTATAATTGAAATGTGAAAATTAACACCATCTTCGTAGGATGGATGACTCGGTGAGAACTTTGAGGTTTGAGAGTCTTGTTAATTTGTAAAGGAGTCAAACGTTGACATGCACGCAAATGAGTAGTAAAGTGTTTGAGAGTCTTGTTAATTTGTAAAGGAGTCAAACTTAGCAATGTTATTCGTTGTGAGCCATTCTGTTTGAGAGTCTTGTTAATTTGTAAAGGAGTCAAACCTGGGTAATCTCGTTCTCAACCGCACCAGTGTTTGAGAGTCTTGTTAATTTGTAAAGGAGTCAAACTCATTCTGCAAAGGAAAAGGAAGTCTGGCTGTTTGAGAGTCTTGTTAATTTGTAAAGGAGTCAAACTTATCCAGAGGAAAAGATGCTGTGCACACGGTTTGAGAGTCTTGTTAATTTGTAAAGGAGTCAAACAAACTACTTGCAAACAAATAAACACTATGAGTTTGAGAGTCTTGTTAATTTGTAAAGGAGTCAAACACAGTTTTAGCCACTCTATCGAGTGACTGCGTTTGAGAGTCTTGTTAATTTGTAAAGGAGTCAAACAAATTCTTTCCGGAACTGCTCCCTTGTTCGTTTGAGAGTCTTGTTAATTTGTAAAGGAGTCAAACACTCTTGCCCTGAAGAGAGCAACTGACTTGGTTTGAGAGTCTTGTTAATTTGTAAAGGAGTCAAACTTCTGACTTTAAAAGCCTATGTTACTATGTGTTTGAGAGTCTTGTTAATTTGTAAAGGAGTCAAACTTGCTTGCTCCCTTGTCATTATACCACCCCGTTTGAGAGTCTTGTTAATTTGTAAAGGAGTCAAACTCCCCAACAAGTTACCATGTGAAAAACAGTGTTTGAGAGTCTTGTTAATTTGTAAAGGAGTCAAACTTTACCACGTACTTTGTTATACTGTTCTCGGTTTGAGAGTCTTGTTAATTTGTAAAGGAGTCAAACTTTTCCTTTACACCATAAGCAATCATAGCCGTTTGAGAGTCTTGTTAATTTGTAAAGGAGTCAAACTGTCGGCGGCTGGTTAGATGAAACAGATGAGTTTGAGAGTCTTGTTAATTTGTAAAGGAGTCAAACGAAGATATCGCACTGCTCAACTTTATTATGGTTTGAGAGTCTTGTTAATTTGTAAAGGAGTCAAACGTCTGTCAATTCAGATTCGCTCCAAAGCGTGTTTGAGAGTCTTGTTAATTTGTAAAGGAGTCAAACTCTATTCAGTTTTATTTATTGATTACAACAGTTTGAGAGTCTTGTTAATTTGTAAAGGAGTCAAACTGCCCTGAACTTCTAAAAAGGTATAACAGGGTTTGAGAGTCTTGTTAATTTGTAAAGGAGTCAAACCGGGTCATCATACGATTAACCTGCTCTTGAGTTTGAGAGTCTTGTTAATTTGTAAAGGAGTCAAACTTGTAGTACGGGTAAAAGTCAGCGAATAACGTTTGAGAGTCTTGTTAATTTGTAAAGGAGTCAAACAACGTCTGGCGGAATATAAACGATTTACATGTTTGAGAGTCTTGTTAATTTGTAAAGGAGTCAAACGATCCAACAGTTGCAGTGGTTCTATGTCAAGATTTAGTACAAGTTAAAATGAGGTTTTCCTCATTTTAACCCGCCATCAGCAATTCGCCCTGTTGCACTCTACGATACAATTCTTCGTAGTCATTCGGTGACATGTAATCACAATGGCTGTGAATACGTTTTGTATTATAGAAAGCTTCCAGGTATTCGAATACCAGTCGATATGCATGAGCAAAATCACGGATTTTGAATCGGTTCAGCCATTCGCGTTTAATTAATGAATGGAATGATTCGATACAAGCATTATCCCACGGATAAGCTTTTTTAGAAT
>CAZRQV010000012.1:0-49677 GCA_964602445.1 uncultured Lachnoclostridium sp. | reverse complement strand
CAAATGCCGTAAAATCAAGGCTTTTTGTTAAACTTGCACCAAAAAGAATAGAGAGTCAGTATGCAGCCATTAATTTCGGTAATTGTTCCGATATACAATAAAGATCGATATATCGCTGATTTGATCTCCAACATCAAAGTACAAACATTTCGCTCATTTGAATGTATTATTATCGATGATGGTTCAACAGATAGATCAGGAACATTGTGTGATGAATTGACGAGAGATGATGAGCATTTTATTGTTCGGCATATCCAAAATCAAGGAGTATCACATGCGAGAAATGTAGCATTGGATATTGCGAAAGGAGAGTTTATTACATTCATTGATGCGGATGATAATGTACCTGAAAATTATTTAGAATGTTTATATCAAGACATCACAAAAAATCGATCAGATCTGACCATTTGTACAATGACAAAAGTATGGAATTCTGGAAAGAAACAACAGATGTCATTGCCTCTAAGTGGAGTGACGGATTTTCAGAAATTATTGCCAGATTTCGCAGCCTGCCAAAAAGATACAGGGATTTATGGATATTGCTGTGGTAAATTAATTTCCAAGAATGTTATTGCGAAAGAACGATTTGATCAAAAGCTAAATTTAGCTGAGGATTTCCTATTTTATTTAAATATATATCCGAGGGTAAAAAAAATTAGTTTTACGAATGAAACAGAATATTTTTATCAGCAGGAAAGTGAAAATTCATCTGCAGTTGTTGATGATCGCTTGATTAATTACAGTGCTCAATTGGATATAAATGTGGAATATAAACATTTTTTAGAAAAAATGGGAGTTTGTACTGAAAATAACCGAAGTACTGTTTTTCAACTATTGAGTAATTATATATTTTATATATTGTTCTATTGTGAAATATTTGAATTAAAGAATTCGTTTCGGAAAGTTCGAAAAATTTATCGAGAGGAACAAATAAATTTACATGGAAGAAATCTGTTTGAAAAATGGATTTTGTGTCTGGTTCAACACAATCAGTATTGGTTAACAAAGAAAAGTCTACAAGGTTATCGTTTTTTTAGAAAAATAGTCAGGAGAGTATAAGATGTCTTTTTTTACAATATTCACATCTACATATAATAGAGGATATATATTACCCAGCTTATTTGAATCTTTAAAAAAACAGACTTGTAAAGATTTTGAATGGCTGATCGTAGATGATGGTTCGACGGATAACACAGAAGATTTAATAAAAAATTATATGGATAATGAAAATGGATTTCCGATTGTTTATTTGAAAAAAGAAAATGGCGGAAAGCCGAGAGCAATCAATTATGGGATTTCATATGCAAAAGGAAACTATTTCTTTATGATAGACTCAGATGATACTGTTTTACCAGATGCTGTTGAAAAAATGAAACAGTGGTGTATAGAAATTGATGAGAATGAAGAATTTATAGGGGTAGGAGCTGCAAGAGGCTATTCTGAAGACAGATATTTGAAAGGAGTCGCACCGCTCGTAAATAAATCTGGATATGTAGATGCAACCAATTTGGAAAGAAAGCAATATCATTTGGATGCTGATATGACAGAGGCATATAAGACAAGTATATTTCGACAATTTCCAATGGCAGAATGGGAAGGAGAGAAATTTGCTCCGGAGCAGATTGCCTTAAATGAGATAGCTCTTGCTGGCTATAAACTTCGTTGGCATAAAGAAATTATTTATATTTGTGACTATTTAGAAGATGGGCTGACAAAAGGAAGTTTTTCGTTAGAAAAAAATAATCCGATGGGATATGCTATGATGTACAATCATATGTTAAAATATCCGATTTCTTTTAAACAAAAATATTATGCAGCATGTCAGCATATAGCGTTATCCTTGTATGGAAATCATATCGAATATATCGGAAAAAGTAATCATATAGGTATTACAATTTTGGCATTTCCGATGGGATTCTTTTTATCGATACGAAGAAGGAGGCAGTTTTTAAATGAATATCCATCAAAGAAGGACTGAGTTTCAGCAGTACATTTTTCCACTGGCATCCGTGATCGTGCCTGTATTTAATGCCGAAAAATATATAGAAAACTGTATAATTCGTACGTTAGAGCAATCTTATGAAAATTTGGAAATGATATTAGTAGATGATGGAAGTAGGGATCAGAGTGGAATCATATGTGATGAATATGCAAAAAAAGATTCTAGAATAAAAGTCATTCATCAGAAAAATCAAGGAGTGTCAGCAGCACGAAATATAGGTTTGCAGCAGGCAAAAGGCGATTTTATCACATTTGTGGACGCTGACGATGAAATTCCTGAAAACTATCTGTACGAATTAGTGAAAACACAAAAAGATACCAAAACAGAGATTGTTGTCTGTGATGTTGCAGTGTTTTGTGATAAAGCAGAAACAAGAAGATTTACTTATGCAGAGTCCGTGTTAACTAAAAATTTGGCATTAAATTTTTTATTGTCAAGAAAGTATATTAATTCCGGTCCATGTGCAAAATTATTTTCTGCAAAAATTTTGAGCGGCATACAATTTCCAGCATTACAAGTGTATGAAGATATTTTATTTGTGCGGGATGTGTTTGATAAAAGTGAAAAAATAGCATTTACAAATAAAACAGAATATAAATATCTTCAAAATGCAGAAAGTGCGATGGGGAAAAATAGAAAAAATCCATCAAAGGATATTATTAAAGCAACCAAAGATATTATTCAGTTTTTGAATCATCATAGAGAGCTAGATCCTTATTGTTTTTACATCACATTATCACATTTAATGCAGTATGTTCAAATGATTCAGGAAAATCGAGATAAGAACGATATTGAGCAAGCAAATTTTTTAAATGAAGCCAAAAAAGTATTTTGGAAATGTAAATATCAGATTTTATTCTGCCGTGCTTTTCCTTGGAAAGAAAAGCTATTTTTTCTATGGACAGCATTAAAAAAATAAAATATTTGGAGAAAAATAAATGAACAAAATTTATATGTATGCCCATGGTGGGAGTGGAAATCATGGATGTGAGGCAATCGTTCGTTCTACCTGCAATATGCTGGACGGCGAAAAAATATTGATTTCTGAAAGACCGGAAGAAGATGCGTATTACGAAATTGGACAATTTTGTCAGATTAAAAAAGATAAGATACCGTATTCGAAAAAAAGCGTTTCATTTATCAAAGCATATTTGTCTTTGAAAATGAAACATGATTACATACCATTAGATCAACTGAACTATAAAAAAACGATTGACCTAATTCAAAACGATGATATTGCATTATCGATTGGTGGGGATAATTATTGTTATGCAGATGTAGATAAATATATTATGTTGCATGATATGATGATCGGCAGAAAAGCGAAAACGGTGTTATGGGGATGTTCCATTGAACCAGCGTTATTAAATAACCCTAAAATTTCAGAAGATTTAAAAAAATATGATCTGATCACGGCAAGAGAAACGATTACTTATCATGCACTAAAAGCAGTGAATGCCAATGTTGAACTAGTGACAGACCCTGCTTTTACTCTGCCACCGTTGATTACCAAAATTCCGGATCGATTTATTTCTGGAAATATGGTTGGGATCAATATTAGTCCAATGATTCAGAACAATGAAAAACAGGATGGCATTACACTAAAAAATTACGAAAAATTAATAGAATTTATTTTAGAATATACAGATATGGGGATTGCCCTGATTCCTCATGTAATATGGGAAAATAATGATGACAGAATTCCATTGCTGACATTGTATAAAAAATATAAGGATTGCGGAAGGGTCGTGTTGATCGAAGATCAAAATTGTTCAAAATTGAAATATATAATTTCAAAATGTAGATTTTTTATAGGGGCAAGAACACATGCAACGATAGCCGCATATTCATCATGTATTCCGACCTTAGTCATTGGGTATTCTGTGAAAGCAAGAGGAATTGCGAGGGATTTGTTTGGAAATGAAGAAAACTATATTTTGCCTGTCCAGGAGTTAAGGAGCAATCGGGACTTAATAGATAAATTTCAGTGGATTTTACAGAACGAAAAAGAGATAAAAAAACAGTTGGAAATTAAAATGCCGGAAGTTTTGGAAGAATCATTGAGTGCGGAAAGTTACTTGAGAAGAATGATATTAAGGGGAGTTTAGATGTCTAGGTTAGAAAATGCGAGTAAAAATATTTTTGGATCATTTGGCACTAATTTTGTTACGTCGTTACTCGGATTAATTTCGAGAACCGTATTTATTTATACATTAGGATCCGAATATCTTGGTTTGTCTGGCTTATTAGGGAATGTTTTGGGATTTCTTTCAATCGGTGAGCTTGGAATTGCAACTGCAATCGGATTTAGTCTTTATAAACCATTGGCCGAAAAAGATTATAAAACGGTTAGTGCATTAATGTCTGTTTATCGAAGAGCATATTCAGTCATTGGTGTACTTGTGTTAGTATCCGGAATTTTATTATTCTCATTTTTAGATTTTTTTATTCCTGTAGAGCAGCAGCCAGCAGGAACTAATTTTGCATATTTTGCTTTTTTAATAAGTACCGTGGTCGGATATTTTCTGTCATATAAGACAACATTAATATCGTCAGATAATCAATCATTTCGATTGATGCCGATTCAGATATTAGGAAATTGTGTACAGACAACTTTTCAGATCATTGTATTATTCATTTGGAAAGACTATACGATTTATTTGGCAGTTCAAATCTTATGCACGGTTGCAATAATGGCAGTGCAAAATGTTTATATTTCCAGAAAATATAATCAGGTAGATTTTCATTCGGATGAGAAACTGACAAAAGTTCAAAAAGAAGAAATTAAAAAAAATATATCAGGTTTGATGATTGCTAAAATTGGAGATTATTTAGTTAATTCTACAGATAATTTGATCATAACAAAGCTTGTAAGTTTAGCGGCAACCGGAATCTACTCTAATTATTTATTGATTAGAAATATGGTAAACGGATATATTGGTACATTTTTTACTGGTATAACGGCTGGTATGGGAAATGTTGTTGCAGTAGAAAGCAATCAAAGAAAAAAAGAAATTTTTCATACAATGTTTTTTTGTGCTTTTTTAGTATATGGGATAGAAGCCACTTGTTTTATGTGTCTGTTTAATACATTTATAGGTGATATTTGGGTTGGAAGACAGTATTTGTTTTCTACAGGAACGGTGTTGGTCATCGTAATCAATAATTATTTAACCGGTTTGAGAATTCCTATTATTACGATGAAAGGCGCAGCAGGCAAATATTTGGAAGATTCATGGGTTCCGTTTGTATTTGCAGCGATTAACTTAGTTGCTTCTATTGTATTGGTAAAGTCATTTGGTGTAGCAGGCGTTTTTATGGGAACGATTGTAGGAAGTGTATGTACAGCGGATTGGTATCGTCCGATTGTGATTTATCGAACAGTATTTCATGCATCTGTAATAGAATATTATAAAAAATATGTAGTTTATGTTCTGTTAGGTGGAATCTATCTTGCGCTTACATACTGGCTGTGCACATTTATTTCAATGAGCAATCCATATATTCGATTTTGTATCAGAGGCTGTGTGGCTGTAATCGTTCCAATGACGATAAACTGTTTATTGTTTTACAAAACAAAGGAGTTCAATGAAACCAGGAAAATTGTTTGCCGGATGTTACGTGGAGTATTGAGAAAAATAAATAGTATATGCAGATGGAGATAAGGGATGGATAAAGTAGTAAGTATCATTGTTCCATGCTTTAATGGGGAAAAATTTGTTGACAGATGTCTTCGGTCAATTGAAATTCAAGAATATTCTGCCATTGAGATTGTGGTGGTAAATGATGGTTCCACAGATCAAAGTGAAGAAAAAATATTGTCATGGAAAAAAAAATTTGAAAAACAAAAAAGGCGTTTGCTCTATGTAAAGCAGGAAAATCAAGGAGCGGGCAGTGCAATTAATCAAGGACTAAAATATGTCTCCGGAGCGTATTTGTCTCTTTTGGATGTGGATGATGAATATTTACTGGGAGCAATTTCGGAACGTGTAGAATATTTAGAAAATCACAGGGATATTTCAGTGGTTCGTTCCAATGGCTGGATTGTTAATACAAAATCAAAATATCCTTTTGTTTGCGAAAAAGTGGAAAAAGAGAAGGAAGATATTTTTTTGCCGTTATTAAGAGGAGAAACAAATAATTGGGCGGGGAGTTATATGGTACGCACAAGTGCTTTGTTTCAATTTTATCCGGATCGAGAAATCTATAAATCAAGATATGGACAGAATCTCCAGATATTGTTGCCGTTAGTGTATAAAAGCAAATGTGGATTTATCGATAAACCACATATGAATTATATTCGGCAGGAATATTCTCTTACTCAAACGGCCAATTCGAGAGATGTATTTAAAAAGGATATTGAAAATGCTAAAGGATTTCGAGACATTAGAATACATATGGTAAATACGATTGTAAAGGATTCGGAAAAGGAACTATTGATTAAAAAGATAGAGGGAGCATATTGGAGAAATATCATGACCATTTCTTTGAATAATAAAAATAGTTCGGAGTTAGAAAATGCATATAAAAAATTGCAGGAATATGAAAATGCAACTCTTGATGATAAGATCAATTATTATTCAATGATATCAAAGACACGTTTTTACCTATTAAGAATTATTAGAAAAATCAGAAACACAGTACTGCACTAATTGAATCAGAAAGTAAGCAAGTTGAAGTTGGGAGGATTACGTATGCCAGTGTTGCCAGAGAGAGAACAATGCTGCGGATGTACAGCATGTATGAATGTATGTCCAAAACAATGCATCAAAATGGAAAACGATAAGTATGGATTTGCATATCCTGTTGTTTGGAAGTCATCTGAATGTATCCAATGTGGAGCATGTACTAATCGATGTCCGGTTATTAGTGAAAACGATGTAGAGCATAATTGTCCAGAGGCATTTGCTGCTTATTCAATCAATGAACAAATACGTATGAAAAGTTCTTCGGGGGGGGTTTTTACAGAAGCAGCAAAGTACGTACTTGAGCAGCAAGGTGTGGTGTATGGTGCAGCTTTTAATGAAAATTTTGTGGTACATCATATACGAGTTGAAAAGATAGAAGAGTTGTCAAAATTACGCGGAGCGAAATATTCTGAAAGTTTTTTAGGGAATACATATTCTGAAATTTTAAAAACATTAAAAAATGATCAATATGTGCTTTTTTCAGGAACACCGTGTCAAGTGGCAGGGTTAAAATCTTTTCTAAAAAGGGATTATGATCATTTACTATGTATTGATTTTGTTTGTCATGGAGTTCCATCACCAAAAGTTTGGGAAGAATATGTAAAATTACGCAGAAAGGAAGATGCTGCAGGAAGTAAGACCGTACAAATTAATTTAAGAGATAAAAGTACAGGGTGGAGCCGATATCGGTATTCGAGTTATTTTAAATATGAAGATGGACATGAACGTAAATTAATGAATACACAGAATTTGTTTATGAAATTATTTATTGGTGATTATGTTTCAAGAAATTCTTGTGAAAATTGTCAATTTAAAGGCTATCATAGAGTAAGTGATCTTACGTTAGGTGATTTTTGGGGAATTTGGGATATCATTCCTGAAATGGACGATGATAAAGGCACATCACTCGTACTATTACAGTCTTTGAGAGGGAAAGAAGTTTGGAATGAAATAAAAAAGCGATTAATTATTAAAGAAGTTACCTTAGAACAAGCAAGTTGTCAAAATCCATCGATGATAAAATCGTCAGAAGCAAATAGAGATCGTCAAAAGGTTCTGGAGCAGATTTGTAATGGAAAGATTGAATTATGTGAAAAATTATTTGATGAAAAAAAGAGTTTTATGAATAGGATTATAAGGTGGAAAAGTGAAAGAAAAAATCGATAATAAAGAGAAAAATGAAAGGAAATCGCTGCTATCGATTATTGCAGAATTGTAAAGAAGGAAAAGGATTATATCAATGGTGGAAAGGACTGATCGTTCCGTTTTTATCATTGATATTTTCATTGTTTATGTTATGAAAGAAGGTTTATTAGAGGCGTCAAGAACAGAAATAAAATCAATACAGGGTTTTTCTGTTTTGGCAATGGTGTGTCTGCATTTGTTTTGTAGATTTGAATTTGAAAATTTGTATACACCGTTAATATATTTTGCTGGAAAGCCATTATGTCTTTATTTGGCACAATTATCTGATTTTTGTGTTATGGGATTTGCATTTTGTAGCGGATATGCTCATACAATTCTTTGGGAATCAGATAGGAATTATTATAAAAATAGAATAAAAAGTGTCATACAATTAGTAGTATCGTTTTGGGTTATTGTAATATTTTTTTCATTATTAAGTATATTGAATGGTTATGGGCAGGAAATGCCAGGTTCTTTTTTGAAATTGATCGGTAATCTTTTACTGTACAAAATGAATTACAATGGTGCTTGGTGGTATTTAATAACCTATATTTTGTTGGTGGCAACATCGCCAATAATAATACAAAATATTAAAAATACCAAAGGACCAATAATGATTCTAAGTTTTATTGTTATATACATAATTTCATATTATGTACGTTTTCATTATGTAACCAATAATTTTGTAATAACACAATTATATCTTTATGGAATGACTGTGGCTGAATATGCTATAGGTGTCTATTTTTATGAGTATAAAATATTTTCTAAAGTTAAAACAGTGATCAAAGTAAATATATTGACATATATAAGCTGTTTTGTGTTGTTTATTTTAATGTTGTTAGGGAGGACTTTGTTGGCACCAACATTGTTTGTTGCACCAATTACTGGGGTAGCATTAATATTGATGTTTCATATATTATATGATGAAAGAAATATCATATTTAGAATGTTGAAATTCGTAGGAAATCATTCGACTAATATATGGTTGATACATATGTTTTTTTATCAATATGTGTTTGTTGATTTGATTTGGAAGTTTAAATATCCAGTATTGATATACATATTTTCAATTATTATTACAATAAGTTTTTCGTGTGCTTTACATAAAATACAAGTTTTATTTATTAGAAAAATAAATAAAGTTATATTTGAATGAGTTAAATGGATAAATAAAAAGAAATGGTGATGTAGAATAATAATTCGAAGGAGTTTTTATTATGGGGCAATTATATAGATTGATTTACGCCATGCCATTGTCAAAAATAAGATTCTTAATCTATTTTCTGATCATCATATGGTCTTGCATAGATTATTTAGTGAAAAAAGATAGAATTAAGGCAGCAACATGGAAATTCATCAATCGTCTCGGCTTTTTTTGCATTTTTTTTGCAATTCTGGCAGCAACGATTATTTCAAGAGAAAACACTACCGAAGTCATCCTAACTCCGTTTCATTTTATAGAGGAGGCGAAGCAGCAGCCGGAAATCTACCGTTCCATGCTGATGAACGTGTTCCTGTTCTTCCCTCTGGGACTGACACTTCCGTTTGCACTTCCGGAGCGGTGGAAGGGAAAGGTTTTATTGGCGGTAGGATTTGCGTTTCTGCTGTCTGCCGGAATTGAATTTGCTCAATTTTATTTTCATCTGGGACGAGCTGAAGTGGATGATATCATCTGCAATACCTTTGGTGCGTTCTTAGGGACTTTGGCATTACTCATAAGTCGGTTCAGATACAAGCGGATGGAACAAAAGGAACATTTGAAAAGTTCAGAACAGTAATATCGTAGGAAAAACTATGGAAAAACAGAAAAGAATCGTTGATATTTATACCTATATGCCGGTTCTGCGGGAAATTCTCTCCGAAGGCCGGGAAGTTTCGCTGGTTATTACCGGCAGCAGTATGGCACCGTTTTTGATCCACGGGCGTGATGAGATCCTTATCGCACCGCCTAAGGGTGCTTGGAAAAAGGGGGATATGGCTTTTTTTCAGAGAGATAACGGGCAGTATATTATGCACAGGATCTGTCGGGTAGATCGTGACGGGACATGTTTTTTGATCGGAGATGCTCAGCAGGTGATCGAAGGTCCGATTCGGCCGGATCAGATTTTTGGTAAGATCGTGTCGGTAAAGCGGAAAGGAATATGGATTGGTCCGGGAAATTTCTGGTGGGAATTTTTCGAACACATTTGGCTGAATATTATTCCGCTGCGCCCTTTTTTAAGAAAATTTTATTCCATCATATGGAATATTAAAAATAAATGTGCTACACTTTGACATTATAATTATGGAGTGAAATGTATGAATAAATTTAGAAAATTTTGGATGGGCTTCGTCCTGCTGATGCTGGTATTGTTTGCAGCATATTGTGTTCGGGATAAGATGCAGACTGATTCTTCCGGTCCGGTCATTTCAGTAGAAAAAGAAGCGATTGAAGTCAGCATTCATGATGGTGACGATGTTCTGCTGCAGGGAGTGACTGCAAAAGATAAAAAGGACGGAGATGTGACCGATTCGCTGATCGTGGAGAAGATTTCTAATTTTTATGAGGATGGAAGGCGGACAGTTACTTATGCAGCCTTTGATTCGGACAACCATATTTCCAAGGTACAGCGGGAGTTAAGTTATACAGATTATGTCAGTCCTCGTTTCAATATGAGTGCTTCCCCGCGATTTAGAGTGGGATCCAGTGCCAATATTGATACGATCGTGAGCGCAGAAGATTGTCTGGATGGAGATTTATCCGGTAAGATTAAGATTCATATGGATACCACGATTAACAATCGTGTGACCGGTCTTTATCCGGTGGAATATACGGTGACAAACAGTGCAGGAGATACAGTGACACTGCCGATTGATATTGAAATCTATGAGGCGAAAAACAATGAGGTTCAGCTGAATCTGAAAACTTATCTGGTATATTATACCGGAGAAAATATGAATTATAAGAATTATCTGAAGAGTGTCCAAAAAGGCAATCAGGAATATGCTTTCGAAGGTGAAACATTGTTTGAGAGCGAGTCCGCAGAGGAAGAAACAGTTGTTTCGGAGGATACGAAGAAGGAAGTGGCTGATTCGAAGAGTACAGATGAAGATGAGACTGTGACAGAGGATGGTCAGGTGCAGACTACGTCAGCCAAGATTCCGAAAAGCCGTGTCAGAGTAGATGATTCTTATGTGGTTCCGTCAAAACCGGGAGTTTATCCGGTATATTTATATTATTCTTTTGAAACTGAGAGCGGCGGTTCTACAGGAAAAGAAGTATTGTATGTTGTAGTAGAGTAGCAGGGAGGATGAGAATGCAGGAAAACAGCAAAAGCATGCTGCAAAGTGAAGAAATGCCGCTGGACATTTGCAGCATTTTAAGAGCACTGCTGAAAGACTGGTGGATGATTTTGACTGCCGGACTGGTGGGAGCAATCATTGCTTATATGATGGTAGGAAGTGCTTATACACCGACCTATACCAGCAGAATGACATTTATCGTATCTGCCAAAGGGTCTACCAGCAATCTTTCAGATCTTACTGCAGCAAATGAGATGGCAGAAACTTTTAGTGAAGTGCTGAACAGCCGTCTTTTGAAGAAAAAGGTTCAGCAGGAACTGAATTTAAGTTATCTTCCGGGAAATATCACTACGAATGTAGTGGAAGGAACGAACCTGATGAGTTTGAGCGTCAGTGCGCCTACACCGGAACATGCGTTTAAGATCATGAAATCGGTGCTGAATAATTATTCTGAGATTACTAAGTATGTGCTGAATAATGTTGTCTTGGATGTAATGGAAGCACCTCAGGTTCCGATGGCACCGTCTAATCCGGTGTCGGCCGGGGAGCTGATGAAAAAGTATGCGCTCATAGGAATGGCGTGTATGATCACACTTCTGGCATTGATCGATTATATGAAAGATGATGTGAAGAATGAAAAACAGGTAGAACAGAAGCTGGATACCAGTCTGTTTGGTACGGTTTATCATGAGCGAAAAGGAAAAACTTTACGGAGCAGTCTGAAAAAGAATCGAAAGGCATTGCTTGTGACAGATCCGACCAGCAGTTTTATGTTTGTTGAGACTTATAAAAAGCTGCGTACAAAGCTGATCTATAAGATCAATCAGGAAAAAGGCAAGGTCATTCTGGTTACCAGTGTTTTGGAGAATGAAGGAAAATCTACCGTAGCGGCCAATCTTGCGCTGACCCTTGCACAGAAATCAGGGAAAGTAGTGCTTGTGGATGGAGATATGCGTAAGCCTTCGGTATATAAGATCTTAGAGCAGAAAGTAAAAAAAGAGCAGGAACTTGGGGAATATTTGAATGGACAGGTTCCTTTAAAGAAGGTACTCTATTACGATCAGGCTAGTAATTTGCATTTGCTGATCGGAAGCAAGTCTTACGGAAATTCGACGGAAATGGTTTCCGGGGAACGTTTGAAAACCTTGATGAAGGCAGTGAAAAAGCTAGCGGATTATGTGGTAATCGATTCTCCGCCGACTTCTTTGATGGCAGATGCGGAAATTTTAGCAGAATATGCAGATGTTTCTCTTTTGGTTGTACATCAGGGAATGGCGAATGTACGCAGCATCAATGATACGATTGACATTTTGGATAACGGGCACTCAGAGCTTTTGGGCTGTGTATATAACGATGTAAAAACCGGTGTATTTTCCGGGAAGCAGATTTTTGGCGGCTATGGATACGGTCATTATAAATGTTATGGATACGGTAATTATAGTTACGGAAAGAGCAATCACAGCAGATATGTGAAGTCGCAGAAGGAATCTTTAAGAGAAGAACTGAAGGTACATGAGGAGTAGGGATGAACGAGTATACAAATAATCAGACGGCGGAAACAGAAAAGATTGATCTGATCCGTATCATTGACAATGTGTGGAAAGGTGCCAAAAGATACTGGTATCTTTTAGTGGCTGTGGTGCTGCTTCTGGGTGTATTTTTCTGTGTCAGATCCTATCGGAATTATTCGCCGGTGTATTCTGCCAATGCAACTTTTACGATCACCAGCGATACTTCCAGTTTATACAGCAGTAGTTACGTCAATACGAAAACTGCCGGTCAGATCGTAAAAACATTTCCTTATATTTTAAACAGCGGGATTCTGCAGAAAAAGATCGCAGAGGATCTGGGAACGGAATCGATTCCGGGAAATATTACGACGGAGACCTTGGGCAGTACGAATATGATCACGATCATTGTCAGTTCTTCTGACGCTCAGGATGCTTATGATATTCTGCGGTCGGTGATCAAAAACTATCCGGAGGTAGCAGAACCGGTCATTGGAAAGGTTTCCATGAACCTGCTGGATATGACGGATGTTCCGGAAAGTGTTTCGAATCCGCCGAATTACAAAAGAGATGCACTGAAAGGGATGCTTTTGGGCGCTGCGCTGGGAGCTGTCTTTCTTTTGCTTTATGCATTTACGAGAACGACCATTCATGAGGAAGATGATTTTAAGAAAATGCTGAATATAGACTGCATTTGTACAATTCCTCAGATCGTGTTTAAGAAACGTGGAAAAGAGTTCCGAAAGGATATTTCAATTTATAATAAAAAGATCTCTCAAACCTTTTTGGAAGCAGTGCGTATGCTGCGTGCCCGTATTGAAAAGGAAGCAAAGAAGAATGATCTGAAAGTATTTCTGGTAACCAGTGCGGAAGCCGGTGAAGGAAAGAGTACCATTGCAGCGAACATTGCCATGGCGTTGGCTATGCGTGGATCGAAAGTGGCTTTGGTGGACTGTGATCTTCGTAATCCATCGGTACGGGAACGTCTGAATATGGAAACGGAGGGCGTAGGTCTTTGCGAATATCTTTTAGAGGAAGCAGAATTTTCTGATGTTTTGAAATGGAATGAAACGTATCAGATGTATGTGGTTCCGGGCGGTCAGCCGATCGGTAATGCATCCGAGCTGATCGATTCTCCGAGAATGACGACTCTTTTGGATTCTTTGAAGGAAACCGTGGAATATATCATTTTGGATACGGCACCGGTGGGAATTTTGACAGATACGGCAGTTTTGGCAGAAGCTGCAGATGCCGCATTGTTTGTGGTAAAACAGGATTATGCCAACCGTGCAGCCATTCTGGAAGGAATCGAACAGCTGGCAGAAAGCCGGATCTATATTTCCGGATGTATCTTAAACGGTGTCCAGAATGCAGTGGGCGGATATGGGTATAAAAACTACCGGTATTATGGAAGATACAGCAGAGAACTTTCCGAAAATGATGGTTTACAGTGAGAGTAAATCGTGGTAAAATGAACCAAATGATGTTACTGAGAATGGCGATCATAGCGAGTCTTATGATTGAGAGCAGGAGGTATTTGATATGAAAAAAATGATCACACTGATGATGATGCTTGTAATGTTATGTGCATGCTCTATGACAGTATGTGCAGAAAAGAGTCCAAGCAGCACACCTACAACAGAAGCACCGGCTCAGGCAGTTTCTCCAAAAACAGGAGAAAGTGATATCGTTCTTTACGGAATGGGTATGACAGCGGTTGTTTGTGCAGCAGGAGCAGTTGTTATCAGAAAAAAAGCAGTTGCTTAATTCAAAAAGTAAAGTATAAAAGATAGGAATCCCCCGTTTTTCGGATGAAGAACGGGGTGTTTTTATAAAGTGAGGAAATGATGAAAAACAGGTGGAAAATAGTTTATGCCCTGCTGATTTTAATCTGTTTGGGATGTGTCGGAGGAATCGCTGTTTATCTGCAAAAAAGTGCAGCGGAGGATCAGGCGGTACAGGAACAGAAAGAAAGCTTGGAAGCGCAGTATGTGGTACAGGGACAGGAAGGGCAGGAAGAATTGGAAAAAGCGGAGCTGCCTATTGATTTTGCCGGTCTTCAGGAAATCAATCCGGAAATCTATGCATGGATCCGGATTCCGGACACAAAGATTGATTACCCAATCTTACAGCATGCGCAGGAGGATCAGACTTATTATCTGACCAGAGATATTTATGGGAAAAATTCCAGTGCAGGAAGTATTTATACAGAATATTATAACAGCAAAGATTTTATGGATCCCAATACGATCCTTTACGGCCATAATATGAAAAATGGTTCGATGTTCCATAATGTGCGCTACTTTGCAGATTCGGAATATTTTGAGGAACATAAAGATCTGTATATCTATCTGCCGGATCAGATTTTAAAATACGAGATCATCAGCTGTTATGAGTATGATGACCGACATTTGCTGGGAAGTTTTGATTTTTCAGATGAAGAAGTGTTTGCTGATTATCTGGAAGAGATCATGAATCCGCGCAGCATGTATACCATGGTTCGTGACGGGGTTCCGCTTACGACAGAGGATAAACTGGTGACTTTGAGTACTTGTGTGGCAAATAAGCCAAATCATAGACGATTACTGCAGGCAGTCCTGCGGGAAGAGATTCCGGCAGAATACAAAGGAGCGGTCAATGAAGAAACAAACGAAGGGGAAAATTAAATGGATCATTTTGATCCTGATCCTGTTGCTTTTGGCAGCGTTGGCATCTTTTTTTGCTGCAAAGGCTTTGGGAAGAAATTCCATGACAGGAAAAGGAGATGATTCTGTTCAGAAAACGGCACCGGAGACGGAAGATGTTGTTTTGGAAGATGACGGAGAGGTCGTTGTTTATAAGGGACGAAAATATCGCTATAACGAAAATATTACCAGCATTTTGTGTATGGGAGTAGATAATAAAAATGACGGTTCAGAAGAGAGTGTGATCGGTGCTTCCGGTCAGGCAGATCTGCTGATGCTGGCCATTCTGGATACTGAAAATGGAAAGGTCTCCCTGTGGAATATTTCCAGAGATTCTATGACAGAAGTGGATATCTATAATGTAGACGGAGAATATGTCCGTACAGAAACGCTGCAGGCCTGCCTTGCCTTTGGATATGGTGACGGCAAGGAAAGCAGTTGTGAAAATACAGTACGTGCGGTATCCAGATTGTTGTATGGGATGCCGATCCAGTCGTATGCGGTGATCAATATGGATGCCATTCGTCCGCTGAATGATGCGGTAGGCGGTGTGGAAGTTACGATTCATGAAGAAGATATTCTGCCGGCGAAGTTTAAAGCGGGAACGACCATTCTTTTGCAGGGAGACGATGTAGAGACCTATGTCCGTTCCAGAAGAACAGAGCGGGCAGATGAAGCCATTGACAGTAATAATAACCGTATGGCAAGACAGCGTCAGTACATGATGAACTTTATTCAGAAGGCGCTGCAGATGACGAAAAAAGAGGTGACTACACCGGTGAAACTGTTCCAGATTGCGCAGAAGGAAGGAAATATGACGACCAATCTGAATATTTCTAAAGTTGCGTATTTGACAGAAATGGTATCAAAGATTAATTTTACGGAAGACAGCTTCCGTACAGTACCGGGAGAAGTCGCTGCCGGAGAACAGTATGCGGAATATTATGTAGATGATGAAGCGTTGTATGACATGATCATTCAGACGTTTTATGTGCCGGAACAGGAAGTTCAATAAAGAATGGAATCTGCCGGTCTGAAAAACGGCAGAAAAAAAGGGAGACTCAGGTGAGATCTCCCTTACTTCATTTAGAGGGTATTGGTTTGTGCAGGATGAAGTCTGATTCTGCCGAAGTGGGTTATCGAGTGCTGCGTGTAGAATCATGGACGGTGCCGTCGATGACATCGTCGACACCATCGATCACACCGTCTACCGTATCTTCTACGCCGTTGACTACTCCATCAATTACGTTGTCATTGGTAGTACCGTTGTCGAAGTTGTCATTGACATTGTAATCGTTATTGTCGTTGTTGTTGGTGCCGTTGCTCAGCGTACCGTTGGTGTTGTTGTCTTCTACGGTAGTGTCATGTGTGTTCTGGTTTGTTTTATCACTGCCGTCGGTGGCACTGTTCATTCGTTTGCCGCAGGCTGTGCAGCAGAGCAGTGACAGCGCAAGTATCCATGAGAAAAACAATTTTTTGTTCATGATAAAATCTCCTTTCAGCTGTAACCCTAGTTTTTACAGATTCCGCAGAAATATGCAAAAATCATTTGGAAAGCTGATTTTTGAAAAAAATAGAAAGAGACTTGATTTGCAGAGGAGATTGTGGCTATATGAAAAGGAATGATGTTACAAAACAGTTATTTTTGAAATATCGATGGGGAGAAAGTGGTTATGGGAACATATGATACAGTGATTTTTGATCTGGACGGTACTTTGTTAAATACACTGGAAGATTTGGCAGATGCAGTGAATTATGTGATGCGGCAGCATGCTTATCCGGAACGTACACTGGAAGAAGTACGGCTGTTTGTGGGAAATGGAATCCGGAAACTGATGGAACGTGCTGTTCCTGATTCGGTGCAGGGAACCGCGTTTGAAATCGTGTTTGAAGAATTTCGGGAATATTATACAGATCATTGTCAGATCAAAACCGGTGTATATGATGGAATCATGGAACTTTTGAAAATCCTGGATCGGAAAGGTTGTGCTATGGCAGTGGTTTCTAATAAAAATCATGCGGCAGTCTGTGAGCTGAATCACATTTATTTTGAAAAATATATGAAAACAGCCATCGGTCAGCGGGAAGGGGTACGGAAGAAACCGGTACCGGATACGGTGTATGAAGCACTGAAGGTACTTGGTTCGGTAAAGGAAAAGGCACTGTATGTAGGGGATTCTGATGTGGATTTCGCAACTGCAGAAAATGCAGGGATGGACTGTGTGCTGGTCAGCTGGGGATTTCGCACAAAAGAGGAACTGAAAGACTGCAGACCGAAAGCGGTGATCGATAAGCCGATGGAACTGCTGGACTTCTTTTCCTGAGAGGGACAGAGAGAAAGAACAATGGAAATAGAAAGAAAAACTGGGAGTACTTATGACAGAATTAGAAAAATATTATAACAAATTTAATGAAGAGAAACGTTTACAGTCCCGTCATGGGCAGGTGGAATTTATTACTTCCATGAAATATATCCACGAATATCTGAACGAGGATCGGACGAAAAAAGTGCTGGATGTCGGTGCAGGTACCGGGCGGTATTCTGTGGCACTGGCGGAAGAAGGTTATGATGTAACGGCAGTGGAATTGGTCAAATATAATCTTGGAATTTTAAAATCAAAAAAGAGCAGTGTAAAAGCATATCAGGGGAATGCATTAAAGCTGTCCCGTTTCGCAGAGGATTCCTTTGATCTGACGCTGCTGTTTGGACCGATGTATCATTTGCACACAGAGGAAGAGCAGCTGAAAGCACTTTCGGAAGCTTCCCGTGTGACGAAAAAGGATGGAATGATCCTGGTTGCCTATTGTATGAATGAGTACAGTGTGCTGACCTATGGATTTAAAGAAGGTCATATCAAAGAAAGTCTGGCAGCAGGAAAACTGTCAGAGGATTTTCAGGTTCTTTCTGATGAGAAGGATCTTTACCGCTATATGCGTTTGAGCGAGATTGACAAGCTGAATGCGAAGATCGGTCTGACCAGAGAAAAGATCATTTCCCCGGATGGACCGTCGGATTTTATGCGCCCAACGTTAAATGCAATGGATGAAGAGACGTTTCAGCTGTTTGTAAGATATCATTTATCGGTATGTGAACGTCCGGATCTGATCGGTGCAGGTTCCCATACGCTGGATATTTTAAAAAATACAAAATGATTATTAGTAGAAATGAGAGGAGACATTTTTATGGGCGAAAATGCAAAAAAACATCTTTGTATGGGTTTGCTGGCTCATGTAGATGCGGGAAAAACGACCTTATCGGAGGCAATGCTTTATTTGAGCGGTGCCATCCGGAAACTGGGGCGTGTAGATAAAAAAGATGCTTATCTGGATACGGATTCTCAGGAACGTGCCAGAGGGATCACGATCTTTTCCAAACAGGCGAGATTTACATGGAAGGATTTGGGGATAACACTTCTGGATACACCGGGACATGTGGATTTTTCTGCCGAAATGGAAAGAACGTTGCAGGTGCTGGATTATGCAGTCTTGATCATCAGCGGTGCTGACGGAGTCCAGGGGCATACGGAAACGCTTTGGAAGCTGTTAAAGCGCAACCAGATTCCGACTTTTTTATTTGTCAATAAAATGGATCAGCCGGGGACGGAGAAAGAAGAACTGCTTCGGAACATTCAGCAGCGGCTGTCAGAAAACTGTATTGACTTTAGTTCGGCAGAAAGTGATGAATTTTATGAAAGTCTTGCCATGTGCGAGGAATCTCTTCTGGATCGGTATTTGGAAACCGGTACGGTGGAAGAATCAGAGATTAGGAATCTGATCGCAGAGTGTAAGGCATTTCCGGTTTATTTTGGATCGGCACTGAAGCTGGAAGGGGTAGAGACTTTGCTGGATGCACTGGAGCGATATGCCAAAGAACCGGTGTATGGAGATGCTTTTGGCGCGAAGGTTTACAAGATTACCAGAGATGAGCAGGGTGGCCGTCTGACCCACCTGAAAGTTACCGGAGGAAGTCTGAAAGTGCGTACGATCCTTTCCGGTACAGCGGAAGAGGAAACGTGGGAAGAAAAAGTAAACCAAATCCGTCTGTATTCTGGAGAAAAGTTTGAAACCATACAGGAAGCCTTTGCAGGAGAAATCTGTACCGTAACCGGACTGACCAGAACCTTTCCGGGACAGGGGCTGGGAGCGGAACAGTTTTCGGAAAAACCGTATTTGGAACCGGTACTGAATTACCAGATGATCCTGCCGGAAGGTGTGAATGTCAATGAAGTCATCGGAAAATTACGTCAGCTGGAAGAAGAGGAACCTGAACTGCACATTGTATGGGATGAGACGCTGCGGGAGCTTCACGTACAGCTGATGGGGGAAGTTCAGATTGAGATCATCCAAACCATCTTAAAAGAGCGATTTGATCTGGAAGTGACGTTTGGTACGGGAAGTATCATTTACAAAGAGACGATTCGCAATACGGTGGAAGGCATCGGACATTATGAGCCACTTCGCCATTATGCGGAAGTCCATCTGCTGCTGGAACCGGGAGAGGCAGGCAGCGGACTGGAATTTTTCACAAACTGCAGTGAAGATCTGCTGGCGAAAAACTGGCAGAGACTGATTCTGACGCATTTGGAAGAGCGGAAACACCGTGGTGTGCTGACCGGTGCGGAGATTACGGATATGAAAATTTCTGTCATTGGCGGACGGGCGCATCTGAAACATACAGAAGGGGGCGATTTCAGACAGTCTACTTATCGTGCAGTCCGTCAGGGACTGATGAAAGCGGAAAGTGTCCTGTTAGAGCCTTATTATGAATTCCGTCTGGAAGTTCCGACAGATCAGCTGGGGCGTGCCATGACGGATGTAGAGAAAATGTTCGGAAAATGTGATCCTCCGGAGCTGGGAGCAGAAATGGCAGTGCTGACCGGAAAAGCACCTGTATCGGAAATGCGGGATTACACCATGGAGGTGATCGCTTATACCAAAGGCAGGGGAAGGTTAAACTGTGTTCATGGCGGTTATATGCCGTGTCATAATGCGGAAGAAGTCATTGCGGAAAAAGGATATGATCCGGATGGAGATCTTCGCAATCCTTCCGGTTCGGTATTTTGTGCTCATGGTGCCGGATATTATGTGCCGTGGGATGAAGTAGATGCCATGGCGCACGTAGAAACGGAATATGCAGCGGTGAAAAAACCGGATCCGGAAGTGCTCAATGCACCGAAACGATCCGGAGCGGTCAGTGGTTTTGGAGGTTACGGTGCGGAGGATAAAGAACTGGAAGAAATTTTTACCAGAACCTATGGAGACCGAAAAGAGCGGGAACGCAGGGAACAGACGGCAGCGCTGACCAGAAGGGTACGGGATTACGATTCGCCCAAAGCACATCCGAAAAAATCTGCGGAACCGATCAAAGAATATCTTTTGGTAGACGGATATAACATTGTCTTTGCGTGGGAGGAGTTAAAAGAACTGGCAGAAGTCAATATCGAAGCAGCCAGAGGAAAACTGATGGACATTCTTTGTAACTATCAGGGATATAAGGGCTGTACACTGATCCTTGTGTTTGATGCCTATAAAGTAGTCGGCAATATGGGAGAAATGCTGGATTATCATAACATTCATGTGGTTTATACCAAGGAAGCAGAAACAGCGGATCAATATATTGAAAAGCTGGCACATGAAATGGGCAGAAAATATCAGGTGACGGTTGCTACATCGGACGGACTGGAGCAGCTGATCATCAGAGGGCAGGGATGCCGCCTTTTATCTGCCAGAGAGCTGTGGGATGAGATCGAACTGATGAAACAGGAGCTTCGCAGAGAATATTTGGAAAAGCATCCGTCCGGACCAAAAAATTACCTGTTTGATCATCTGGAAGAAGAGCTGGCATTTTATTTAAAAGAAGTACGGCTTGGGAAGAAGGAAATCTAAAAAAGAATCGGAAGATCAGAAGATTCTTCAAGGATTTTTCGAAAAGCCGGTATTGAAGAAATGAGTGCTTTGTATTATAATTACTTAGTTAAAGTATGTAAAACAATGAAATTTTAAATACATTGGAGGATAAAAATGTTTCAGTCAAGAACACATACATGTAATGAACTCCGCATGGAGCATGCAGGACAGAACGTAACGATCGTTGGATGGTACGAAAATCTGCGTAAAGTCAGCAAAAATCTTGGATTCCTCGTTCTTCGTGATTTCTACGGAACAACTCAGGTTGTAATCGAAACAGAAGAAATGATGGACAAGCTTTCAGGCGTAAACTGTGAATCAACACTTTCTATCACAGGTGTTGTCAGAGAACGTTCCAGCAAAAATGCCAATCAGGCAACAGGTGATATCGAAGTAGTTCCTTCTGATATCGTTGTTTTAGGAAAATGTCAGTACAATGAGCTTCCATTTGAAATCAATCATTCTAAGGAAGCAGATGAAAATGCACGTTTAAAATATCGTTATCTGGATCTGAGAAATCCGGCAGTTAAAGACCGTATCGTTCTCAGATGTCAGGTAGTTGCAGCACTTCGCCAGGCAATGACAGAACAGGGATTCTTAGAAATCACAACTCCGATCTTGACCTGTTCTTCTCCGGAAGGCGCAAGAGATTATCTGGTACCTTCCAGAAATCATCCTGGAAAATTCTATGCTCTGCCGCAGGCACCGCAGCAGTTCAAACAGCTGCTCATGACTTCTGGATTTGACCGTTATTTCCAGATCGCGCCATGTTTCCGTGATGAAGATGCCCGTGCAGACCGTTCACCGGGAGAATTCTATCAGTTAGATATGGAAATGGCATTTGCAAGTCAGGAAGACGTATTCGCAGTGGTTGAAAAAGTACTTCCGCCAATCTTTGCAAAATATGGTGTTTACAAAACAGCAAGTGAAGCACCGTTCAAACGTATTTCTTTCTTAGATGCGTTAGATAGATACGGTTCTGACAAACCGGATCTTCGTATTGATCTGGAACTGACAGATGCGACAGAAGTTATGGCAGACTGCGGATTCGGACCATTTGAAGGAAATGTAGTAAAAGCCATCGTTGTAGATCAGTTTGCAGGTACTAGAAAAGTCATTGATAAGATGTGTGCAGAAGTAGAAATGCAGTCCGGCAACAAAGCATACTGGTTCCGTCTGGATGAAAACGGAGAATTTGTCGGCGGTATCTCTAAATTCTTAGTAGAAAGAAAAGATGCTGTGATCGAAGCACTGGGATTAAAACCGGGTGATTTCGTAGGTCTGACCGCAGGAAAGAAACTGGTGGCACAGAAGACAGCCGGCGTATTCCGTAAGATCTTAGGTAATACCGTAGAAGGTCATATGAAGAAAGACTGCTATGAATTCTGCTGGATCGTAGACTTCCCAATGTATGAAATGGGCGAAGAATCCGGAGAACTGGAATTCTGCCACAACCCATTCTCTATGCCACAGGGAGGCATGAAAGATTTAATGGAAAAAGATCCGTTAGATATTCTTGCATATCAGTACGATCTGGTATGTAACGGTGTGGAATTATCTTCTGGTGCAGTTCGTAATCATGATCCGGAAATCATGATCAAAGCATTCGAACTGGTTCGTTTAGGCGAAGAAGATGTGAAAGCAAAATTCCCGGCAATGTACAACGCATTCTGCTATGGAGCACCGCCACACGCCGGAATCGCTCCGGGGGTAGACCGTATGGTTATGCTGATCGCAGGGGAAGAAAGCATTCGTGAGATCATTCCATTCCCAATGAACAAAACTGCAATGGACGTAATGATGGGTGCACCGTCAGAAGTAGATCCAAAACAGCTTGCAGACGTTCATATTAAGATCGACCTGCCGAAAGAAGACAAATAAACAGGCTTGGCAATAAACAATTATGACAGGGGATGCATCGCATCCCCTGTTTTAGAATCAGAAAAAATGTTTGAGTAGAAGGGAAGGTTACGATGAAGAGAAATGTGTCGCTGGAAGAAATCTCAGATGGCAGATTATATACGGCAAATGACATGGTGAAAGCAGACTGCGGTGACTGCGAAGGCTGTTCTGCCTGCTGTCATGGAATGGGGGAATCGATCGTGCTGGATCCGCTGGATATCTACAGATTGACGACCAATCTTGAAATGAGCTTTGAAGCACTGCTTGGCCGGTATGTGGAATTAAATGTGGTAGATGGGATCATTCTGCCGAATCTGAAAATGTCCGGAAGCAGAGAAGCCTGTGGATTTTTAGATGGAAACGGAAGATGCAGCATTCATGCGCACCGACCGGGTATCTGTCGTCTGTTTCCGCTGGGCAGATATTATGAAGATGGCGGTTTCCGCTACTTTTTGCAGACACAGGAATGCAGAAAAGAGAACCGCACCAAGGTCAAAGTAAAAAAATGGATCGATACTCCAAATTTGAAACAATACGAAGGTTTTATCAATGACTGGCACAATTTTCTGATGCAGATGGAAGAACGTGCCGTAGAAGCAGATGAGAATACTGCCAAACAGATCAGTATGTTTCTTCTGCAGAATTTTTATATCAAACCTTATGACCGTTCCGCTGATTTTTATCTGCAGTATGAAGAACGGATGCATCAGGCAAAACAGATCTTCCGAATGGGAGTTTAGAAAACAGGAACAAAAATATAGTTTGTGAAAAATGAATTTAGAAGAGTCATAAAAAGAGGAGAATCCATGGAAAAGAAACGAAAAAGAGGTCTGCAGATCGTGGTACTTCTTTTGCTGATCGCAGGAATCATCTATCTTGCTTTTGGGGAAGAAGAAAAAGCAGAATATGTAAGCTATGTGAATTTTTATGAAGCAGTGGAAAATCAGGACATCCAGAGTGTTACGTTAGAAAAGGATCGTCTGGAATTTCAAAAATGGGAAGATCCACAGCTGTATTATACGGATCATCCGGAATCAGAAGATTTGAAAGAACGATTGCTGCTGGCCGGAATTCAGGTGGAAAATCATCAGTCGGTGGAAGATCCGCTGATGTATGCCTTAGATCTGATCTTTTATGTGATCATCTTGGCGGCAGTGTGGATCGGCTCCAGCAAAGCGGTGGAATCTTACCGAAGCAGTTTTCAGGTGATCCGGCATACCGGAACCCGATTTTCGGATATTGCAGGTATGGAACAGTTGAAAAATGAAATGACCTATACAGTGGACATTTTGAAAAATCCGGAAAAATATAAGAAACAGGGAATCCGTCCAACCAAAGGAATCATTTTAGAAGGACCTCCGGGAAATGGAAAAACATTGTTTGCAAAGGCATTGGCAGAAGAAGCAGGTGTGAATTTTATCGCTACGAAGGGTGCTGATTTTCAGAGTGCACTCATGTCGATGGGACCAAGAAAGATCAAGCAGCTGTTTAAGAAAGCGAAAAAATACAGACCGTGTATCATTTTTATTGATGAATTTGATGGAATCGGTGAGCGGAGAAATTATGCAGGTTCCGGAATTGATAAAGAAAATAACCGAATCATTACTGCTATGTTAAATGAAATGGATGGGTTTGAAGGCGGAAACGGGGTTCTGGTCATTGCGGCAACCAATTCTTACCGTTCTTTGGACAGCGCATTGATTCGTCCGGGACGTTTTGACCTGAAATATACCATAGGAAATCCGGATCAGAAGACCCGAATCCGGTTAGTGGAAATGTATACCGCAGGAAAACGGCTGGCAAATGGAATTCGTATCGAAGCCCTGGCAGAATTATTTGACGGAATGAGCTGTTCCGGAATTGAAACGGTGTTAAATGAAGCATCGGTGACTGCGATGGTGCAGAAAAAAGATCAGATTGATATGGAATGTATTCTGGAAGCCAAGGAAAAGATGAACTGATTTTAACGAATAACATTAAAAAATAATTGACAAACATATATACCAAAGCTATACTGAAGGCATAAAAGGTAAATATGTTTGTCTTTTTTGTATGAGAGCTCTTGTTACGGTATGAAAATGAAAGATTTTCTATGAGATTAAAATCGTTCCGCGCAGGATATGGAAAAACGCATAGGGAAATCCGATAGTTAGGGAGAAAGGGTAAGGTATAGTATGGAGAAGATTAAAAAATTTGCAGTTAATGTAGATCGTGTGGCGAAAGTGGCCGCAATCATTTATTTTATTGCAGGGGTATGTGCCAGTATTGCTTGTTTTGTGGTAATAATAGCCGCATTATTTGACCGGGATGTGTTTTTTCAATTGGATGAATATTCCAGAATTTCGCTGGGGTATGTAGAACTTCAGCCGCAGTTGGAATATGCAGCATACCGGACTTCTGGTGATGCATCGATCATAAGGCTGATCGTATCCACGCTTTCTTTGGCAGTGCTTTTTTTTCTGTTTTATTTTATTTCATGGCAAAGGTGGTGCGAAAAATCGTTCAGCCGATGAAAGAAGCGCAGCCTTTTGAGGAGAGTGTTCATAAAAATCTGAAAAAACTGGGCGTTTTTATTTTGCTGCAGGGAGTTGTGTGGGAACTTGCAAAAATGTATACTGAATTTATACAGTATCATGAGTATCAGATCGCAAGCCTGTTTGACAGCCGGAAGATCGCATCATGTACGCTGGATTTTCGATTTGATCTGACATTTTTGGTGGCAGCGTTGGTGGTGTTTGGATTATCCTATATTTTTCAGTATGGAACAGAGCTGCAGAAATTTTTAGATGAAACAGTATAGAGGTGAAAGATGGCAATCATATCAAGATTGGACAGAGTGATGGCAGATCGGAAGATGAGCCTGAATGAGCTGTCGGAGCGGGTCGGTGTATCCAATGTCAATTTATCAAAATTAAAGACCGGAAAAGTCAGTGCCATCAGGTTTTCTACATTGGAGGCAATCTGCAAAGCACTGGATTGTCAGCCGGGGGATATTTTAGAATATCAGGCAGAGGAGTCTGTATAAAATTTATGTCGAAGTACTACTGATGTGCTTGCAGGCTCTCAGTTTCGTAAAGAAGTGCGAATGATATGCGATCAAATGAATTTTACGAAAAGCAGTTTAGGAAAGTAAGATAGAGGAAAAGATGACAGAAAAGCAGTTGAGAAATCAAAAAACAGCAACAAAAAGATTATTTGAGGAAGACAGCAGCCGGAAAGAGTTTCAGGCAGTGGTCGTATCTTGTGAGAATGCAGAGGAATCTGTGTGGAATGTGGTGCTGGATCGCACCGCATTTTTTCCGGAAGGCGGTGGTCAGGCAGGAGATACGGGATGGCTTAATGAAATTCCGGTAATCGATACGGTAGAAGAGGATGGGGTCATTTTTCATAAAGTGACTGCTCCGTTAGAAACAGGAGTGCAGGTACAAGGACATCTTGATTTTCAAGAGCGTTTTTCAAAGATGCAGCAGCATACCGGTGAACATATTCTTTCGGGAATCGTTCATGGGATTTATGGTTATGATAATGTGGGATTTCATCTGGGTGCAGAGATCACGACCTTGGATTTTAATGGAGAACTGACCGCAGAGCAGGTGCAGGACGTGGAAGTAAAAGTGAATGAGGCGATTTTTGCCAATCTTCCGGTACTGGTACATTATCCGTCGAAGGAAGAATTGGAAAATTTTGATTATCGCAGCAAGATTGAAATCGAAGGTCAGGTACGTCTCGTAGAAATTCCGGGAGTGGATCTTTGTGCCTGCTGTGCGCCGCATGTGAAATTTACAGGGGAAGTAGGGATTTTGAAGATTCTAAGCTGTGAAAGACATCGGGGCGGCTGTCGTCTGAGTATTGTCTGCGGAATGCGGGCACTCTTAGATTATCAGCAGAAGCAGCAGATGACAGGAAAGGTTTCCGCATTGCTTTCGGCAAAGCCGGAGAAACTGGACGAAGCGGTACAGCATCTGCAGGAACAGCAGCAGAAGTTAAGAGAGCAGTTAAACCGGATTCAGAACATTTATTTGCAGGAAAAGTTAGAAAAGATCCATGCACAGGATTCCTGTGTCTGCATTTTTGAGGAATCCATGGATTCGATTGCCATGCGAAATTTTGTCAATGGCGCCATGGAACGATGCGGCGGTATTTGCGGTGCATTTTTAGGCAATGAAAAAGAAGGTTATCAATATATTCTCGGCAGCAGTACGAAAAACGTACGGGAGATCGCACAAATACTGAATGCACAGTTTCAGGGAAAAGGTGGCGGAAAGCCGCAGATGGTGCAGGGATCTTTGAAAGGAACAGAAGCAGAGATCAGAGCCTGTCTGGAAACTTTCTAAAATCACCTGCAAGCGGACATTAAAACATTTTTTGCAGCACGGATCTGTTCGGCATCGGTCTGAAGGATCTCATATTCGGAAAGACTTGGCAGTCCCATACTGACATGAGGGTTGCGGTACTGCATCTTGCTTTGCAGTGTCATTTTTCCGGACATATGAAATGCGGTCAGGCAGGAGTGCTCTAACAGATAGGAAATATTTTTTGAATTCATGCCGGAACCGGCCATAATGTCGATGGTTCCGGCTTCTTTTTTCAGCTGATCCAATGTCTGGATTCCATCGATGGCAGAGGCTTTGCCGCCGGAAGTTAAGATCGAGCGGATGTCCAGTTTTTTCGCATCTTCCAATGCCTGATGCAGATCGCGGCACATATCGAAAGCACGGTGCAGATTGCATGGAGTACCATTTCCGGCATCCATGATTCGTTTCATTGTTTCAAGGTCCAGCTGTCCGTCAGCGGTCAGACATCCGATGACCAGAGAATCTGCTCCTGCCTTGGAAAAAATTTTTGCCTGCCGGAGCAAGACTTCCTTTTCTTCTTCGCTGTATAAAAAATCTCCGAAACGAGGGCGCAGCAGTACATGAATGGGAATTGTGACCTTTTCACGGATCTGTTCATATAAAGCAAGGGAAGGCGTGGTTCCTCCCACGATCAGATCTCCACATAATTCAATCCGGTCAGCACCGCCCTGCGCGGCATTGACAGCGGATTCTACAGAATCAACACAAACTTCTAAAATCATCAGAATCAACTCCTTGGAATGCTATTTATCAATCATTATATTGGCAAGCAGAACAGGATTCAAGAAATTTCAAAAAATTTTGAACCAAAGAACAATTTATGACAATGTATCAGTGTAAGACAAAAAATCCTGTGAAAAACATCAGCAGGAATCAAAGGTCTTAAAATTCGTGTACACGGGAAGTAACAATTATGACGATTCAGCAACTGGAACAATGCATCGCTCTCTATGGGAATGATATTTATTCATTTTGTGTTCATCTTACGAGAAATAAAGAAAGCGCAGATGATCTGTATCAGGATACCTTTTTGGAAGCAATGAAAAAAATCAAAGAGATCAGATATGGGGAAAATCCCAAAAGTTATCTGCTGTCCATTGCTTTGCGGCTGTGGAAAAATCAAGTCCGCAAAACTGCATGGAGAAACAGGATCGCGCCGCAGGTTGGTGAGGAAGCTGCCGCAGGGGTCTTGGAATGGCAGGATTTTTCTGAGTATTTGACAGCGGAAGAGGAAAAAAGAAGATTGTGGAAAGCGATTGCACAGCTTTCTGACGGACTGCGAATCCCGCTTCTTTTATACTATATGGAAGAGTTATCCATTGCAGAAATTTCAAAACTGTTGTCAATTCCACAGGGAACGGTAAAAAGCAGGTTATATCATGGAAGAAAACAGTTGGAAAAAGAATTGGAGGACGATTTTTGATGAAAAATGTGGAACCCCTTTTAAAAAATAAACTGACTCCTGAGTTTGTTCCGGAAGATGTACTGAATCAGTCCATCGTAAAACAGGCAAAGGAGATGACCGATATGAAACGAAAAACATGGAAATCAGGTGTCGCTGCTGCTGCAATTGCCGGTGTGTTAGTGGTTGGTTCTGTATCAGCTTATGCAGCTTATCAATATCTGAAACCTTCTCAGGTAGCAGACAGGATTTATGAAAACAGCAGATTGGCGGAAGTATTTGAACAGGCAGATGGAGAGAATGTGAAAGAAACGCAGATAACGGCAGGGTATGAGGTTACTTTTTTAGGAATGGTTACCGGAAAAGACCTGATCGGGGCAGTCGAAGATGCAGAGGCTGTGGCGGAACTGAACGGAGAAAAGACTTATGCAGTAACAGCGATCAGAAAAGCAGATGGAACACCGATGCCTTCGGTTTCAGAAAATGATTATCAGATATTTTGTGTTTCCCCATTGATCCATGGAAAAACATTTATGGAAGTCAATAACGGAACATTGAATGCAGGAATTACAAGTTTTGTTCAGGACGGCGTGCAGTATGAGCTTTTAGAATGTGATAATCTGGAAATGTTTGCAGACCGGGGCGTTTCTCTGGGCGTTGTAGAAAGCTTTGGAAGTGAAATCGATGCGTTCCAATATGACGAAACAACCGGATGCTACACCAGAACAGCAGCATATGAAGGGATCAATGCGTTATTTGAACTCCCGCTGGATCCGGAAAAAGCAGATCCTACGAAGGCAGAAGCCTATTTTGAACGTTTGAATGTGCCGAAAGAAGAGGAAGCAGAAGAAGAATCCCTGACCGGGAATCCGGAAGCAGATCGCTGGCTGGCACAGGTGCAGAATGCAGAACATTCCAATGCTGCAGCATGGAGTGAGGTAGAACAATGTGCGGCAGAAAAAACTGCATCAACACAGACGATCCTGCCGGATGCAGAAGGCTATGTATATTATCAGACGGAGGACGGAGAATCTACGAATTGCTGTTATGTAGGTGACTGGACTTATGAGGCTGGTGTGGAAGCGTTCACAGGAGCTGAATCGGATGGCACCTTGGAAGGTACCCTTTTCCAAACAATGACCAAAAATGAAGACGGAACCTTTACGATCCGTTATTATGAACCGAAAAATTAGGATTATACGGAAGAAAAGCTCCCGCTCCCAACACAGCAGATTGCATGCAGACAGTCTGGTGGTGGAAGCGGGAGCTTCTAAATTTTCTAGAATTACTTGAATCGTTCGATTATTCCATTAAAGTACAAATCGGTAGCCAAGTCCCCGCACAGTCTGGATATATTTGGGTTTTCCGGGATCTTCCTCGATTTTTTGCCGCAGCCGGTTGATATATACCATGATGGCATTCTCATCAATGATGGCTTCTCCCCAGACCAGTTCATAAATCATATCTTTAGAAAATACCCGGTTTACATTATCAATAAAGAGCTTCATCATTGCATTTTCTTTTGCGGATAATAAAATCTCTTCCTGATTTTTATAGAAACGCAGGGTACTGGTGTTGTATTGAAATGGTCCGGCTGTGATTACATCTTTTGCAGCAGTTCCATTATTTTTGCTTCTCCGGATCAATGCTTTGACTTTTGCACCCAAAACGACCGGATTGAACGGTTTGGTCACATAATCGTCTGCACCGATATCCAGTCCGTAAAGCATATCATAATCTTCTACTCTGCCGCTGACTACGATGATAGGAGTGTTGATTCCTCGTCCGCGGATTTCCTGAATGACAGAAAAACCGTCCATTCCATGCATGTTGATGTCCAGCAGGATCAGATCATAAGTTTTTTGAGAAACGGCCTCTAATCCTTCTCTGCCTCCGGAAGCGGTATCGGCTTCAATCCCATTGCTTCGAATCACTTTATATAACATAGTGCGGACTGCTTCGTCATCATCTACGATCAATACCTGATCTGCCATGAATTTGCGCCCCCTTTACATAACCTTTTGAATCATTTATGCTAGTATAAACGAAAAGAAATGGACTGACAAGGGGGAGAAGTTTTGGAGAAATATAAGGAGCAAAAAACAGGTGTCAGCAGGATTGCCGGAGGAATGCTGCTGCTGGGAATTGTCGGATTTTTTTTGATCCTGATGGTGTTTGGGAAAGTCGATGTTCTGGTGAGAGAAAGCGTGGATCAACGGCTATGGGAAATGGCGGAGGCTGTAGATCAGACACTGATGGTGCAGCTGGAAAGATATCAGGAGCGGCTGCAATTTATCATAGAAACCAAAGATTTGGAAGAAGGAAAAGAGATTGCAGATGTTCTTTGGATGAAAGAGGGAAAAATTCTAAATTCAATCACACAGAATTCCTATGATTTTCCGGAAAAGAAGGAGAAGAATCGGATCAGTCCGGTAAGTCCCTGCATCGGGAGTGACGGAACGGTGTATCTTGCCCTTACAGAGCAGACGGATCAGGGTGCGGAGTGTGCGCTTCTGCTTTATGGGACAGAGTTTTTTCAAACATTGATCGGAGCACTTGACGGAGAAGTACAGGTTTACTTTTTAGATCCGTCGGGATTAATGCTTGTTCAGAATCGAAAGGGAACCGTTCAGATCCGGAAAGTTTCAGAGATGGAATCTTCCGATCCGGCATTTGCCCCATGGAGTCTGATGCAGAATTTTCAGGAGACGGGAAGCAGAGAAAGTGTGCTTTATGAAGCCCATTCTTACAGTACCGGAGAATGTTATGAAGCAGATCTGACTGCAATTTCGGCAGAACAGTCGGACAATGGATATTTTACCATTGCAGTTTCGGTGAATTATGATCAGGAGATTCTGCCTTTGAAAGCGACGGTGCTCTTTTTTCTCGTGATGGCCAGTGTTTTGGTCTTTGGCATGGCACTGCTGCTCTTTTTACTGTGGAAAACGATGAAGAGCAGTCAGGATCATTTGAAAGAAATCCGGATTTTAAAAGAAAAGAATGCTGCTATGGAAGAACTGAACCGTCAGACACAGAATCTGGCACATCACCAGCGGCTGGAAGTGATGGGAATTTTAACGTCCGGAATTGCTCATGAATTTAACAACCTGCTGACACCGATCATGGGCTACAGTATGATGATTTTAGAAAAACTTCCCCAGGATGATACGGAACTGTACGATGAGGTGCTGGAAATTTATCAGATGTCGTCTAAAGCAAAAACAGTCATCTCAAGACTATCAGATCTGTCAGGAAAAAATACAGCAGCGGCATTCCGGTCGGTTTCCATGGATGAACTGGTACGGCGAATGATTTCAGCAGCAAAATCTGCCCGCCCCAATGGAGTCGATGTTCAGTTGGAGCTGAAATGTCCGGAAGCACAGATTTTGGGAAATGAAACCCAGCTATCTCAGATGCTTCTGAATCTGATTCTGAACAGTTATCATGCCTTAGAAGAAAAAGGCGGTACTCTG
This sequence comes from uncultured Lachnoclostridium sp., assembly GCA_964602445.1. GTDB lineage: Bacteria > Bacillota > Clostridia > Lachnospirales > Lachnospiraceae > HGM12587. The sequence goes on along the minus strand of CAZRQV010000012.1, from coordinate 17,286 downwards.
GAAATATTGACAAAACAGGAAGAAGCATCTTTGGTCTTAGCAGTACGGGACAATGGATATGGAATTTCAAAGGAAAATCTGGAACATATCTTTGAACCGTTTTTTACTACCAAAGAGGCCAGAAAAGGAACCGGTCTCGGTATGGCCATTGTGGCACAGGTGGTGGAAGATCACCACGGAACAATTACAGTAGAAAGTGTGGAACGGGAAGGAACGGTAATTACCGTGAAATTTCCGATTCTTAATAAATATTAAGAAACAGCATATCCTATATTAAGATAACAATGTTAAAGTTTTAACACACTAAGGACAAGAAGAAGTCAAAACACTGGATTTTATTGCAGAAAATGCAGAAAAGTGCAAAGTTGGTTCCGCACAAGGAGGGCGTAAAGTGAAAAAAAAGGAAGTCAGATTTCGTTTTTGTAAAGGCGATCTTTTCGCTATTGGGCTGGTAGCAGTCAGTGCAGTCCTTGCAGGAATCGTATTCTGGACAGGTACCCATTCCAAAGCCGGAAACATCGCGGCGGTGTATCAGGAAGGAAAACTTCTGCGGGAGATCCCGCTGGATCAGGATACTGAATTTACGGTAGAGGATCTTTATACGAATCATATCATTGTAAAAGAGGGAGAAGTATGGATCGGAACATCCGATTGTCCGGGAAATGACTGTGTCCACAGCGGAGCGATCCGGGAAGCCGGCCGCAGCATTGTATGTCTGCCAAACCGTGTGGAGATCCGGATTGAAGGTTCTTCAGAAGTAGATTTTGTAGTGAGGTAGAAAGATGCGTAGAAGTAAGACTTATCAGATGACAATCTGTGCCCTGCTCATTTCCATGGCATTGGTGCTGTCCTACATGGAGCGCTTTATGCCTCTGCAGCTTTTGATTCCTTTGCCGGGAATCAAACTGGGACTGGCCAATATCGTGACGGTGATCGCTCTGTATTATTTCGGAGAAGCACAGGCGTTTACGATTTTGATCCTGCGATGTTTTTTAGGATCTGTATTTGGCGGCGGAATCTCAGGACTGGCATTTTCCATGACAGGCGGTCTGCTGGCAATGCTGATTATGAGTTTGACCAGAAGAATGGGTTGTTTTTCTGTGTATGGTGTCAGCGTGTTCGGTGCAGCGGCACATCATGTAGGACAGATCTGTGTTGCAGTAGTTTTGATGAATTCCGTGTATGTAGCAGGATATCTTCCGTATTTACTGGCAGTATCGATTGTTACAGGAATGGCTACGGGAGCAGCGTGTGCCGGAGTGTTTCGTGCACTTGCAGCAAGCGGTCAGATTCCGGAGCAGACAGACCATCAGATAGAGGAGTAAGAATATGAAAAGACGAATTGGATTGTTATTGACCATTGGAATGACAGTGGGACTGCTGTCAGGCTGTGCCGGAGTTCCGGTTGCAGTGAACGATAAAAAAGAAGACAACGTAAAAGAAGAAACTGCCATTGCAGATGGAGATGCGTTGAAAACAGGGCTTTCCGTGATCACAACGGTAGAAACAGAAAATGCTTCTGCAGAAGCGGACGGTACTGCCACTGCGAATATTTCTCTGATCGCAGTAACAGTCAATGACAGCGGAGTCATTGATTCCTGCATCATTGATGCGGTTCAGGGAACGGTTTCTGTAAATGCAGAAGGTGCAGTTACTTCTCAGAATGATGAAATACAGAGCAAAAATGAATTGGGTGAAGCGTATGGCATGAAAGCCTATTCTCCAATCGGAAAAGAATGGAACGAACAGGTGGCAGCCATTGCAGCCTATGCAGAAGGCAAGACAGTAGAAGAACTGAAAAATGGCGCCATTGATGAATATGGTGTGGTAAAAGATGTGGATCTGGCTTCTTCTGCAACCATTTATCTGGGCGGCTTTGTCAGCGGAATTGAAGATGCGGTGAATCAGGCACAATATCTGGGTGCTTCTAAAGGAGATGAACTGATCCTGACTTCGATCTCCAATGGTGCTGCCAGTACCGCAGCGACAGAAGAAAGCGACGGAACGGCATCGGTCACTTCGAATATCATTGCCATGACACAAAAAGATGAGGTGATCACAAGCTGTATCATCGATTCGGTACAGATTGCGGCAGCATTTGATGGAAATGGAATCTTTACAGAAGATGCGGCAGGAGAAGTGTTATCGAAAAATCAGCTGGGAGAAAATTACGGATTAAAGATGTTTTCTCCGATCGGAAAAGAATGGAATGAACAGGTCGCTGCATTCTGTGCTTATGTTACCGGAAAAACAGCGGAAGAAGCAGCCGGAATCGCAGTGACAGAAACAACAGCACCGGCAGAAGCAGATCTGGCCTCTTCCGTAACCATTGCGGTAGGTGATTTTATGCGTTTGATAGAAAAGGCGGTACAGTAAGTGAAAAAACGTGTGTGGAAGAGTCTGGGTTCCCTGCTGCTTGCACTGGTACTTCTGACCGGCTGCGGCAGTACAGAGGAAACGGCAGAAGCCAAAAGATATCAGGCTACTTTTTTAGACCTTTTTGATACGGTAACGACCATCGTTGGATTTGCGAAAACCGAGGAGGAATTTGAAAAAGCAGCAGAAATGATCCACGGAGAGCTGGAACACTATCATCAGTTGTTTGATATTTACAACGATTATGAAGGGATTAGCAATCTGAAAACCATCAATGATCAGGCGGGAATCGCACCGGTCAAAACCGATGCAAAGCTGATCCGGCTTTTGAAAGACTGTCGGACGTATGAAAAACTGACCGACGGCAAAGTGAATGCGGCCATGGGAAGTGTCTTATCGTTATGGCATGAGGCCAGAGAAAAAGGAATTGCAGATCCGGAACACGCACAGCTTCCCCGGGAAAGCGCACTGCAGGAAGCAGCAAAACATTGTGATTTCGAAAAGGTCGTAATCGATGAAGAAGCTTCCACGGTTTATATTGAAGATCCGGAACAGACCCTGGATGTGGGAGCGATCGCCAAAGGCTGGGCGGCAGAAGCAGTCAGTCAGACAGCACCAAAGGGATATTTGATCAGCATCGGAGGCAATGTATGCTCTACCGGAGCGAAACCTGATGCTTCCGGTTCCTGGGTTGTAGGAATCCAGTCTCCGGACGGAGAAGCGGAGGAATATCTCCATACGTTATATATTACCGGAGAAAGTGTGGTTACCAGCGGAGATTATCAGAGATATTACAGGGTGGACGGAACCAATTATCATCATATCATTGATCCGGAAACCTTGTATCCGGGAAATCTTTGGCGTGCAGTCAGTGTGGTATGTGAAGATTCCGGTCTGGCAGATGCACTTTCCACAGCATTGTTTTTAATGTCCTATGAAGAAGGACAAGAACTGTTGGAACAATGCGGCGCTCATGCTATGTGGGTAACAGTTGAAAATGAAATTTATTATAGTACCGGGTTTGAAGAATTGATCAGAACCTAAAAGGGAGAATACAGAACATGAAAAGCTTATTTTTCGGCGGCATTCATCCGGCAGACCGTAAGGAATTGTCCGCATCAGCAAAGTTAAAGCCTGTAAACAGTCCAAAGCAGGTAACCATTCCCATGTCACAGCATATCGGGAATCATTGCACTCCGTTAGTTACGGTAGGAGAGCAGGTAAAAAAAGGACAGAAGATCGGTGACGGAGAGGGATTATGTGTTCCGGTTCACGCATCTGTGTCAGGAACCGTAACAGCCATTGAGCCAAGACGTCATCCAAACGGACGGGAAGTGCTTTCTGTCGTTATTGCCAATGATTTTCAGGAAGAAATGGCAGATCTGATGACACCTTATCCGGATTATTCGTCATTGAGCGATGAAACGATCATCGAGATCATTCGCGAAGCAGGAATCGTAGGTATGGGCGGTGCCACCTTTGCCACCAACATCAAAGCAGCTTCCAGTATGGAAAAAGTAGATACTTTGATCGCCAATGCCTGTGAATGTGAACCTTATATTACTTCGGACGATATGCTTCTTCGTGCGTATCCGCAGCAGGTGCTGGAAGGAATGCGGATCATTTGTCAGATTCTGCAGCCAAAACGTGTTGTACTGGCAGTAGAAGCAAACAAAAAAAGTGCCATTGAAGTTTTGAAAAAAGCACTGGCCGGAGATGAAAAAATAGAACTTGTCGTATTGCCGACCCGTTATCCTCAGGGAGCAGAAAAACAGCTGATCCAGTCTGTGACAGGAAGAGAGATCGCACCGGGACAGCTTCCGGCTTCGGTAGGAGCGGCAGTCTTTAATGTAGCTACATTTGCTTATACTTATCGTGCAGTCTGTCTTGGGATTCCGGTCATGGAACGAATCGTAACCGTCAGTGGGGAAGCCGTAAAACATCCGGGAAATTTTATTACCAAGATTGGTACCGGTTTTGAAGAACTGATCGAAGCAGCCGGCGGTCTGAAAGAAGATCCATGGAAAGTGATCGCAGGCGGACCAATGATGGGAACTGCGCAGGAAGATCTGTCTGCATCTACCATCAAAGGAACCAGTTCCATTCTTTGTCTGACCCATGCACAGAATGGAGAAAGCAGAGAAGAAACAGTCTGCATCCGATGCGGAGCCTGTGTGAATGTGTGTCCGATGAATCTTCAGCCGCTGTATTTGTATGCTTATGAAAAGAAACAGGATTTGGAAGGTTTACAGCGTCTGAATCTGATGGATTGTATTGAATGCGGCTGCTGTGCTTACAGCTGTCCGGGAAAACTGCCTTTGGTAGAACGTTTCAGAAATGGAAAAAGACTCGTGAAGGAGGGTATGAAATCATGAAATTTGAGGTAACTTCCTCTCCACATATTAGAAGTAAGAGAACGACCGGAACGATCATGCTGGATGTGATCCTTGCATTACTGCCGGCACTTTTGGTTGGAATTTATCGTTTTGGAAGCCGTGCTTTGATTCTGACGATCGTCAGTGTCCTTGCAGCCGTTATATCAGAATGGATCTGCGGAATGCTTCTTTATCGTCGAAATACAGTGAAGGATCTGTCTTCTGTGGTAACAGGTCTTCTCCTTGCCATGACTATGCCGTCAGCAGCACCTTACTGGACTGCAGCAGCAGGCAGTGCATTTGCGATCATCGTGATCAAAGGACTTGGCGGTGGTCTTGGAAAGAACGTATTTAATCCGGCACTGGCAGCCAGAGCATTTCTGGTTCTCTTCTGGCCGGCAGCTATGACACGCTATGTTCTTCCGGAAGCAGTGGATGGTGTTGCATCCGCAACTCCGCTTCACCATATGCAGATTCCGGCGTTACCGGAAGAAAGTCTGTTGGATATGTTTTTAGGAATGATCGGCGGCAGCATTGGAGAAGTTTGTACTCTGGCATTGCTGGCCGGTGGGATTTATCTGATCTATAAAAAAGTAATCTCCGTAAGAATTCCGGCGGCATATCTTGGAACAGTTGCATTGCTTTCTCTTTTCTTTTCCAAAGGAGATCATGCAGTTTTATGGATGCTGTACAATCTGACCGGCGGCGGTGTCGTTTTAGGAGCTTTCTTTATGGCGACAGATTACGCAACTTCACCGGTAACCCCAAAGGGACAGATCATCTACGGGATCGGCTGCGGAATCCTGACTGTACTTTTCCGTTATTTCGGATTATTCCCGGAAGGTGTAACGTATGCAATCCTTCTCATGAATGCCTGTGCTTGGGGCATTGATCGGTATACAGCACCACGCAGATTTGGAACAAAGAAAGGAGCAGCAGCATGAAAATAAAAATGATGTTATTTCCGGCAGCGGCTATTTTACTTGCAGCTCTGGTACTTTTCGGCACAAGAACAGGTTTAAAGCAGATCGGTGCGGTACGGGCGGAAGCGGAGTTAAATGAAATGCTTTCCGCAGTGCTTCCGGGAAGTACTTCCTTTACCTGGGAAGCTTATGATGGTGAAGACGAAAGCATTCAGGCGGTATATAAAGGGGAAAACGGTTTTGTAGTGCAGACCTGCACCGACGGATATGCAGGAGAAATCGTAATGCTGGTCGGTGTAAACAAAAGCGGTGAAGTTCAGGGCTTGGTCGTACGCCAGCTTTCTGAAACCTACGGACTGGGCGCAGAAGCACTGACAGATAACCGGTTTTTATCTCAATTTCTGGAAACAGCAGGAGATGCACAGATTGGAACAAATGTTGATGCCATCACTGGTGCTACGGTATCTTCAAAAGCCATTGCCAAAGCGGTCAATGCAGCCTCTGCTTATGTAACTGGTGCAGATACCACATCCAGTGCAACAACATGGGGAGGTTGATGAATTGAAGAAAAATACAATGATCTTAAATGGATTGCTTGCCATCGTATTAGGAGCAGGAATGCTGATCGGAATGGTATGGAGAACTGTTCAGCCGAATGTGGTGCTGCCAAAGATGGATCTGACCGGAATGGCAGCCTTGATCCTGATTGCACTTCTTTTGGAGTATGTGCTGACAGGGGCAAAAAAACGTGCATGGGCAGTGCAGACGGTGCTGGCAGCAGTCACTTTTTTGGTACTTCCATGGGCAGCGGCACTTCAAGGTGCAGGTATTCAGATGACAATCTGCGGTACCGTTCTGTTTGTGGTTCTGACAAGAATGTTTGACTGGACCGCAGAAAGAGTGGAATTATCCGGAAATGGGAAAGGAGCCATGGCGGCATCCGCTTTTGGAATATATCTGGCGTGTCAGTGTTTGATGGGCATGATCTTATAAAATAATTGAAAAATGACAATGATAAAACCCCGGAGTAATCCGGGGTTTTTATCATGGATCGAAAAGATTCCGGTCAAAACCGGAAAAATCTATCCGAATATACTGCATGTAAAGTAGACAGAAAATTCGCAGACGAAATATCACAAAAAATCCAGCTCCGGCGTTTCTGTCCGTCCGGTAGGTGTTGTGCCGAAAAATTTGTTATATGCTCTGGAAAAAGAAGAGTAACTTCCGAAGCCGCACTGAAAACAGATGTCGGTTGCAGTTCCTCCCTGGGAGATCAGATCACGTGCAAGCAGCAGCCGGCCGTTGGAAATATAAGTATGAATGGTCGTTCCGGTCTCTTCTTTGAAGCGGCGCATCATATGATAGCGGCTGAGATAAAATTTAGCTGCCAGCAGATCAATATCCAGATCTTCTGTCAGATGGGCATCGATATACTGCAGGATTTCCAGAATCCGCTGATTTTTCGGGAGGATAGGCGAAGGCATGGAAACCTTTTCCTGACGGATGCCTCTGGTAAGCTCGATCAGCAGGCGCAGCAGCATTCCGGTACTGGAAATCTCACTTCCGTAATGGCCGTCAGACAGTTCCTTCTCAATGTCTGTGGCAAGAGAAAAGAGTTTCTGATGCATTTTTCCGTCCGGCCGCAGAACATGGTCGTATTCTTTGGAAAAGCATTCAGTCAGATTGCAGAACGAAGAAGATTCTCTCCGGAGAAATTCCGGCGAAAGATAAAAAATGATTCGTTCGCACAATGTTCCCGCCTCAAATTCCGGCCGGTGCACCTGCTGATATCCGATCAGTACAATGTCCCCGGATTTGATGGAATAGCGCTTCCCTTCCACAAAGTAAGTTCCCCGTCCGGAAAGAAGAAACAGCAGTTTATAAAATTCATGATAATGATAATCGATCTCCTGACTTCCGTCATCTTTGGTATGAAAAAGCCGGAAATCTTCCTGAAGATAGCCCTTTTTTGTATACTTCTCGTTCATAAAAACCCCAAACAGCACTTTTTGCAAATATCATAGCATAGAATGCATTTTATATGCAAGAAATGCGTTGTAAAATGACAATTAATAAAAAGTAATCGGTGTTGATGTGCAGACAGCACCAAGTACAAACCTGTTAAGGAGGGAAACATGAAAAAGATATTAAAAAATTATGGATTTATTATCTGTATGCTTACCGGCATTATCGCAGGCTGCATCGTCGGAGCTGTATGGCCGGGAGCAACCTGTCTGGAACCGTTGGGAACGGTATTTATTAACCTGATGTTCTGTATCGTAGTACCAATGGTATTTTGCTCAATTTCTTCTGCCATCGCAAATATGAAAAGTGCGAAACGTGCAGGAAAGATCATGGGAGTCACAATCCTGACATTCTGCATTACCGCAGGGATCGCTGCACTGCTGATGTATGTTGTGGTACGTGTGATTCCGATCGTTGGCGGAACCTATGAAGTGGTAGAAGGTGAGATCGGAGAAACGCTGGGACTGGCAGATATGATCATCAATTTCTTTACGAAACCGGACTTCTCAGAATTATGGAGCCGTAAAGCAATTCTGCCGCTGATCGTGTTTGCAGTATTATTTGGATTTGGAATTCAGCTTTCCGGCGGACCGGAAACAAAGACAGCAAAGCTTCTGGAAGATGTAACGACTTGTATTATGAATACCGTAAAGATCGTAACTTACTATGCACCGATCGGATTTTTCGGATTCTTTGCAACATTAGTAGCTACTTATGGTCCGGAACTGATCGGAGATTACAGCCGTACGCTGATCATTTACTATGCAATGTGCTTTCTGTATATGTTCCTCTTTTTCCCGATCTATGCCAGATTTGGCGGTGGAAAAGGCGGGGCAAAGGTTATGTTCAGTCATCTGTTTAAACCGGCAGCCATTGCATTTGGAACCTGTTCCAGTGTTGCAGCCATTCCGACCAATATGGAAACAGCAAAAGAAACAGGCATTTCTGAAGAAGTGTCCAATATCGTGCTTCCGTTAGGAGCAACCATGCATATGGACGGTTCTGCAATGTCTGCGATCATTAAAGTAGCATTTTTATTTGGAATCTTTGGTCAGGATTTTTCTACAGGACGTGCATTATTGGCGATTGTGATCGCAATCTTTTCTTCAGTTGCCATGTCTGGAATTCCGGGCGGCGGCGGTACCGGAGAATTGGTACTTTGTACAATCTTTTTCCCGGAACAGCTGGCAGTTGCATATCCAATCGCACTGGCACTTGGAAATCTGGTAGATCCTCCTGCAACCATGGTCAATGCAGCTGGTGACTATGTAGTCAGCTTTATCGTAGAACGATTTGTAAACGGCAAAGACTGGATGCAGAAGGCAAAAAAGAATTAATTCTGATTTTTCAGCAGATCACGGATCTCTGATAAGAGTTTGATATCTTCCGGTACAGCCGGAGCTTCCACAGGTTTTTCCTCTTCTTTTTTCTTAAAGCTGTTAAAAAACTTTACGATCAGGAAGAGGACAAACGCTGTGATCAGGAAATTGATGATGGCCTGAATAAATGTACCGATCAGGATCTCAGCAGAACCAACGGAAAATTTGATCGTAGAAAAATCAATTCCGCCGATAAAGATGCCTAAGATTGGTGTAAGGATACATTCGTTCAGTGCGGTAACGATCGCTGTAAAAGCGGAACCGACCATGAGACCGACAGCCATACTGACCACATCGCCCTTGGAAATAAATTCTTTAAACTCATTAAAAAATTTTTTCATGTCATTTCTCCTTTATCTGATAAGTATCTTTGATGCAGCCGCATCGTTCAAAATCAAGTATAATCAATTTTAAAAAGCTTGTAAAGAACCATTCCACTGGGAAAACAGGCAGTTTGTGGGCAATTTTTATGCTTTGTTTATACTTTTTTATCCTTAATTCATTGAAATTCCTTCCATAAACGCTTAAACTAAATCCATTATGAAGAAATAGATAGGAGTATATTTCAATGAGAGAAAAACTTTATCATTTTATGCAGGGGCGTTATGGTACCGATGATCTGTCAAAATTTCTTGTTGGTGTGAGTCTGGTACTTGTGATCTTAAATATTCTGACAAGAAATGCTGTTTTCAGCTTGCTGTTTTGGGTATGTTTGATTTATTCTTATTACAGAATGTTTTCAAAAAACTATTCTGCCAGATATAATGAAAATCAGAAATTTCTCGGACTGAAAAATAAGTGGAAATATAAATGGGAAAGCTATCAGAGACTCCATGAGCAGAAAAAAATCTATCATATTTACAGCTGCCCATACTGCAAACAGAAGATCCGTATTCCAAAAGGAAAAGGAACGATCATCGTAACCTGTCCGAAATGTAAACAGGAATTCGGAAAGAGGAGCTGATCATGTTTGGTTATATTGCAGTCAATAAGCCGGAGATGAAGTTTCGGGAATTTGACGTTTATCAGTCTTATTACTGTGGACTTTGTAAAAGTCTGAAAGATCGTTACGGAAAGCGGGGACAGCTGACGTTAAGTTATGATATGACGTTTCTGGCATTGCTTTTAACGAGCCTGTACGAACCGGAAACCGTCAGCGGAGTCAGAAGATGTATTGCACATCCCATCGAAAAGCACAGATACTGCCAGAATGAGTTTACGGATTATGCCGCAGATATGAATCTGCTGTTTTCTTATGAGAAATGTCTGGATGACTGGAATGACGAGCGCAGTGTGAAAAAAGGTCTGATGGGACTGCTTTTAAAAAATCAGGATCACCAAGTGTATGAGCGTTATCCGGAAAAAGTCGATGAAATCTGCCGTAAGATGGAAGAAATCCATGAATTTGAAAAAGCAGACAGCAGAAACATTGATGAAGTCGCAGGTGCTTTTGGCGCGATCATGGCAGAAATTTTTGCATATCGGAAAGATGAATGGGAAGAAACCTTGCGCCGCATGGGATTTTTCCTTGGAAAGTTCATTTATCTGATGGATGCATATGAAGATATTGAAACAGATTTAAAACAGGGAATGTACAATTCTCTGAAAAGCATATATGAAGATCCTGATTTTGAAGAACAGGCAGAGCGGATGCTTCTGATGATGATGGCAGAATGCTCGAAAGCCTTTGAACGGCTTCCGATTGTGGAAAATACCGAAATTCTGAGAAATATCTTATATTCCGGAGTGTGGTGCCGATATGATCAGGTGAAGCAGAAAAGAAAGGAACAGAAAGAAAAATAATGGTGTTTGATCCTTATCAGGTTCTGGGGATTTCCCGCGGAGCTTCTGATGAAGAAATAAAAAAGGCGTATCGAAACCTGAGCAGAAAATATCATCCGGATGCCAATATCAATAATCCGAACAAGGCACAGGCGGAAGAGAAATTTAAGCAGGTTCAGCAGGCCTATGACCAGATCATGAAAGAGAAAGAACAGAACGCTTACGGCGGAGGCTTTCATGGTTATGGAGATTTTGGATATGGCGGATATCAGAACCGTCAGTCTGGCAGCAGTGATTATGAAAATTATATGCGTGCAGCGGCAAATTATATTCAGAGCAGACATTTTAGGGAAGCGCTGAACGTATTAAATTCCATGCAGGAACGCAATGCACTTTGGTATTATTACAGTGCCGTGGCAAATAACGGTGCAGGAAACAATGTTGCAGCATTAGAACATGCAAAACAGGCGGCAGCCATGGAACCGGGGAATTTCCAGTACCGTCAGCTGGTACAGCAGTTAGAAAGCGGGGGCATGTGGTATCGGGATATGCAGGGGCCATACAGAGAATATTCCATGAACAGTTCGGATGTGTGTCTGAAGCTTTGCATTGCCAATATGGTATGCAATGTCTGCTGCGGAGGAAGGATTTGTTTTTGCTAAGAAAATCTTATGTTTGCCGATAGATATGTTATATATTGTTATAGATAGAAAACATTTTTTGGATATACAAATTTGCAAAAATCAGATATACTAATAAGGTTGAAAGAAAGCAAAAAAATAGCAATATAAAACAGATAAAGAGGATATGTGTTATGTTAAAACATGGATTTGATAATGAAAAATACCTGGAAACCCAGTCCAAAGAGATTAAGCAGAGAATTGCGCAGTTTGGCGGAAAGCTTTATTTGGAATTTGGCGGAAAGCTGTTTGATGACTATCATGCATCCAGAGTGCTTCCGGGGTTTGAGCCGGACAGTAAGCTGAAGATGCTCTTACAGCTGAAAGAGCAGGCAGAAATCATTATCGTCATTAATTCCAACGATATTGAAAATGCCAAAGTACGCGGCGACCTTGGAATCACTTATGAGCAGGACGTACTTCGTCTCATTGATATCTTCAGAGGATATGGACTTTATGTAGGAAGTGTCGTACTGAACCTGTATGAAGATAAACCGGCAGTGCAGGCATTTGAGAAATATTTGAAAAAACTGGGCGTAAAGAGCTACCGCCATTATGCCATCGAAGGATATCCATCCAACATTGATACCATCTTAAGTGATGATGGATTTGGAAAAAATGATTATGTTGAAACAACCCGTTCCCTGATCGTTGTAACAGCACCGGGTCCGGGAAGCGGTAAGATGGCAACCTGTCTTTCCCAGGTATATAATGAATATCAGAGAGGGAATTTAGCAGGTTATGCAAAATTTGAAACATTCCCAATCTGGAATATTCCGTTAAAACATCCGGTCAATCTGGCTTATGAGGCAGCGACTGCAGATCTGGCCGATGTCAATATGATCGACCCGTTCCATTTATCAGCTTACGGAACAGTCGCAGTCAACTACAATCGAGATGTAGAAGTATTTCCGGTCTTAAATGCAATCTTTACAAGAATCTATGGAGAATGCCGTTACCAGTCTCCGACAGATATGGGTGTCAATATGGCAGGAAACTGTATTTATGATGATGAAGCAGTATCAGCAGCTTCCAGAGAAGAAATCATTCGCCGTTATTACACAACGCTGGTACAGAGAGCCAAAGGCAAGGAAGTAGAAGAAACTTTATTTAAATTAAAAATGCTGATGAATCAGGCAGGAGTCAAAGAAACAGACCGCGTGGTAGTCGGAAAAGCCATGGAAGTGGAAGAAAAGACCAATGCGCCGGCTGCAGCCATGGAACTTCCTGACGGAACCATTGTGACAGGAAAGACGACACCGCTTTTGGGAGCTTGTGCCGCTGTCATGATGAATGCATTAAAAGCGCTGGCAGGTCTGCCGGATATTCATTTGCTGGCACCGGAAGTAATTCTTCCAATCCAGGATCTGAAAGTAAAGCATTTAGGAAACAGAAATCCGCGAATCCATACAGATGAAATGCTGCTGGCATTGTCTGTTTGTGCGGTACATGATGAAAATGCGAAGAAAGCCATGGAACAGCTTGGCAGATTAAAGGGCTGTGAAATGCATACCAGTGTCATTCTTTCGGAATCAGATGAGAGAGTGCTGAAAAAACTGCAGATCAATCTGACTTCAGAACCAAAGAGAGAAGGTTCCAGATTGTACAGCAAATAGAGGAGGACGTGAATGGACGAAAACAGAACCCCAAATCGGGAACCGCAGGGGGGAGGAAATAAAAACAAAAGCCCGAAGAACAGACAGTCATTGTTTATGTTTTTAATGATGTGCTGTGTTGTGATGCTGGCATGGAGTTATTTTGGAAGCGGCGGAAGTTCTTCCAATGTTGAGATTACGTATACAGAATTTCTGGACATGATCGAAGATGGTAACATTGCAAAGGTAGAGATTGAAGGACAGCAGCTCCACATCACTCCGGAAAATCAGCCGTCGGACAGAACAAGAGTCGTGTTCGATACGGTGAAAGTAGAAAGTAATGATAAGATCGTAGAAAGACTGGAAGAAGCAGGAATCAAACAGAACGGAATCGTTCCGGATTCTACACTTTCCATTGTGATAGAATTGATCAGTATCATTTTACCGTTAGCGATCATCTGGATCGCCATGGGCTTTTTGATGAAGCGCATGGGCGGCGGTGGCGGCATGATGGGTGTCGGAAAGAGCAAAGCCAAAGTTTATATCCAGAAAGAAACAGGAATCTTATTTAAAGATGTAGCAGGACAGGATGAAGCGAAGGAATCTCTGCAGGAAATGGTAGATTTTCTTCATAATCCTGAAAAATATACGGCCATTGGTGCCAAATTGCCGAAAGGTGCATTACTGGTAGGTCCTCCGGGTACCGGTAAAACATTGCTTGCAAAGGCAGTGGCAGGAGAAGCAAAAGTACCATTTTTCTCCCTGTCAGGTTCGGACTTTGTGGAAATGTTTGTGGGTGTGGGTGCGTCCCGTGTTCGTGACCTTTTCGAAGAAGCGAAAAAAAATGCACCATGTATCATTTTCATTGATGAAATTGATGCCATCGGTAAACGCCGTGACAGCCATTTCGGCGGAAATGATGAAAGAGAACAGACATTAAACCAGCTTCTGGCAGAAATGGACGGATTTGAGTCCAACAAAGCATGCCTTGTAATCGGTGCAACCAACCGACCGGAAGTATTAGATCAGGCACTTCTCCGTCCGGGACGTTTTGACCGCCGTGTCATCGTAGATAAACCGGATCTGAAAGGCCGTGTGGATGTTTTAAAAGTACATGCAAAAAATGTACATCTGGATGAAACCGTAGATCTGGATGCCATTGCACTGGCAACCAGCGGTGCAGTAGGTTCAGACCTTGCCAATATGATCAATGAAGCAGCGATTCTGGCCGTAAAACATGGCAGAAAAGCGGTTTCACAGAAAGACCTTTTCGAAGCGGTGGAAGTTGTCCTGGTAGGAAAAGAGAAGAAAGACCGTGTAATGAAGCCGGAAGAACGCAGAATCGTATCTTATCATGAAGTAGGACATGCACTGGTCAATGCATTGCAGAAAGATGCAGAACCGGTACAGAAGATTACGATCGTTCCTAGAACGATGGGTGCCTTAGGATATGTACTTCAGGTACCGGAAGAAGAAAAGTATCTGAATACAAAGAAAGAGATCGAAGCGATGATCGTCGGTTTTCTAGGCGGACGTGCCGCAGAAGAAATCGTCTTTGACACAGTGACCACAGGTGCCTCTAACGATATCCAGCAGGCAACCAGACTGACCAGAGCGATGGTTACCCAGTATGGAATGTCTGATAAATTTGGTATGATGGGACTGGAATCTCAGGAAAGTATGTATCTGGATAACGGTACCAGATTAAACTGCAGTGAACAGGTTGCAGCAGAAGTAGACCGTGAGATTATGAGAATTCTGAAAGAATCTTATGAAGAAGCAAAACGACTTCTTCTGGAAAACAGAGAAGCACTGGATAAAATTGCAGAATATCTGATCGAAAAAGAAACCATTACCGGAAAAGAATTTATGAGAATCTTCCATGAAGTCAAAGGAATTCCGGAACCGGAAGAAACAGAAAATGCAGAACCGGAAAACGTGGCTGCAGAAGAAGCATAAAAGATCATACGAGTATCTTACAATGAGTCGGGCGGAGGTCCGGCTCATTTTCAGTCATAGGATGAAATAAAAAGCATTCTGTGCAGGTTGCGGTAAAGAAGAAGGACATAGTATAATGACAGGAAAGAAAAAGGATGCTGCTGTATTCCGATAGGATGGTGAGAAAATGTTTGATATTCAGGAAGAATTGAAAAAATTACCGGGGAAACCGGGGGTCTATCTGATGCATGATGAAAAAGATGAAATTATCTACGTAGGGAAAGCGATTTCCCTGAAAAATCGTGTGCGTCAGTATTTTCAGTCCAGCCGGAACAAAGGACCGAAGATAGAACAGATGGTGACAAAGATTGCCAGATTTGAATATATTATCACAGATTCGGAACTGGAAGCGCTGGTGCTGGAATGTAATCTGATCAAGGAACATCGCCCTAAGTACAATACCATGCTTATGGATGATAAAGCCTATCCGTATATCAAAGTGACGGTCAAAGAAGCCTATCCGAGAGTTCTTTTTGCAAGGCAGATGAAAAAGGATAAAGCAAAATATTTTGGTCCGTATACCAGTGCAGGAGCAGTAAAAGATACCATCGAGCTGATCCGAAAGATTTATAAACTCCGTACCTGCAGCAGGAATCTGCCGAAGGATATGGGAAAAGAGCGCACCTGTCTGAACTATCATATCAAACAATGCGATGCACCTTGTCAAGGGTACATCAGTGAAGAAGCCTACGGCGAGAAAGTAAAAAAAGTGCTGGAATTTTTAAATGGGAATTTCGAACCGGTTCTAAAAGAACTGGAAGAAAAAATGTTGGAAGCTTCCGAACAACTGGAGTTTGAACAGGCCATTGAATATAGAGAACTTTTAAACAGCGTGAAGCAGATTGCCCAGAAACAGAAAATTTCCAACAGTGACGGAGAAGATAAAGATGTCATTGCCATGGCGATTGACGGAGAAGATGCAGTTGTGCAGGTATTTTTTGTACGGGAAGGCCGATTGATCGGAAGAGATCATTTCTATTTGAGGATTGCATCCAATGACAGACAGGAAGATATTTTAAGCAGCTTTGTAAAGCAGTTTTATGCAGGAACTCCATTTGTACCAAAGGAGCTGATGCTGCAGGCCGAGATTGAAGATGCCGAAGTCATTGCCCAGTGGCTCAGCCAGAAAAAAGGGCAGAAAGTTTATGTACGAGTGCCAAAGATCGGACAAAAAGAAAAACTGGTCGAACTGGCGGCAAAAAATGCACATCTTGTATTGAGTCAGGACAAAGAAAAGATCAAAAGAGAAGAAGGACGAACCATCGGAGCGGCAAAGGAGATTGCCAGCTGGCTGGATCTTCCGCATATTTTAAGAATCGAAGCATTTGATATTTCTAATATCAGCGGCTTTGAAAATGTGGGTTCTATGGTCGTTTACGAACGGGGAAAACCAAAGCGCAGTGACTATCGCAAGTTTAAAATCCGTGGAGTACAAGGGCCGGATGATTATGCATGCATGGAAGAAGTGCTGAAACGAAGATTTACCCATGGAATGAAATCACAGGAAGAGGATGAAATCGGCGGCTTTGCCAAATTTCCGGATCTGATCATGATGGATGGTGGAAAAGGGCAGGTCAATGTAGCACTCCGGGTCTTAGAAGAACTTCGACTGGAGATTCCGGTGTGTGGTATGGTCAAAGATGATAAACACCGCACCAGAGGATTATATTATGAAAACAGGGAGATTCCTATTGACCGCAGCAGTGAGGGATTTCGTCTGATCACCCGGATTCAGGATGAAGCCCATCGTTTTGCCATCGAATATCACCGCAGTCTTCGCAGCAAAGATCAGGTACATTCTATCTTAGACGATATTGAAGGCATCGGACCGGCAAGACGAAAAGCACTGATGAAAGCATACCAGTCTATTGATGATATCAAAGCGGCAAGTATAGAAGCATTGGCAGAAGTGCCGTCCATGAATCGAGGGGCAGCAGAGAAGGTCTATCAGTTTTTTCATTAAAAAAGTAATATAAGTTTATACGAACAAAAACACCGATCAGGCGTATTGACATGTATCCGGAATTCCGAGAACATATCGCCATGACCGGTGTTCTTTTTTCAAACTTTATTTCATTCAAAGCAGAATCCTTTTCAGCGCAATAAGGCAGTAAAAGAAAAAATACATGATAAAAAAGCGCAGACAGATATCC
>CAZRQV010000011.1:0-50031 GCA_964602445.1 uncultured Lachnoclostridium sp. | reverse complement strand
GGCCTCTTCTTTTTATTTTTCTTTATTTTGCCAATGATAATTATACTCTAAGTTACCAATTCCTAAAATGAATTTTTAAAGTCCATCGCCCGTTTTTTCAAGTCAACAGGTTTACCGGTATCTTTTTCAGGCTGTGATGTATTTTTTACCCAAAATTTCCAAGGTATGTTACAATAGAAAATAAACATTTAAAATTTACAAAGGAGGAACCCAATGTTAGAAACATGCTATTACACCGTAGAACGAATCGACGGAGATTATGCGCATCTGAAAAGAAACGATCAGGAAGATCAGGAATTAAAACTGGTTGCCAGAGCCTTGCTTCCAGACGGCATCGATGTGGGAAGTCAGTTAAAATACGAAATGCTGCAGTACGAGCTGCTCTAATTTCAGATTGCAGGTGATTTTCTAACTGCTGGTATGTGATCCGTATTGTTCCACGAATACAAGCAGTTTTTTCTAAAATTAATCCAAATGCAAAAATAAATCTATATATCATCCGGAATTTTCACTTGCTTTTTTCATGTTATGCACATATAATAGGTCAGAAAAAAATCGCACGAAAAGGAGAGAGTATGAATCATTCAAATGAAGTCATTACTGACGCACGAAAACTAGGCATTCCAAAAATGCTGATTCTTGGTCTGCAGCACATGTTCGCTATGTTCGGGGCAACAATCCTCGTTCCTATCTTAATCAACAGCTATTTTGTAGACGCTTGTGGAGAAGGTCCTACCAGAGGACTTACCGTTTCAGTCACATTATTCTGTGCCGGCTTCGGAACACTTTTATTCCATGTATGTTCTAAATTTCAGATTCCTGCATTTTTAGGTTCCTCATTCGCATTTCTCAGCGGATTTGCCACTGTTGCAAATCTCAACACCGGAATCTACGCTACAATGAGCGTAAACGACAAAGCAGCTTATGCATGCGGAGGCGTTGTAGTTGCCGGTCTCTTATATCTGGTATTTGCTCTGATCATTCGTATGATCGGTGTCAAAAAAGTCATGAAGTTCCTCCCACCTGTTGTTACCGGTCCTGTAATCATCTGTATCGGTTTAAGCCTTGCATCCTCTGCAATCGGAAATGCATCTACCAACTGGTTTCTTGCATTTATCGCACTGGCAGTGATCATCATCTTCAACATCTGGGGAAAGGGAATGTTTAAGATCATTCCAATCCTGATGGGGGTTGTTATCTCTTATGCAGCTGCAGTCCTGATGAATGCTCTCGGATTTACCAATCCGGACGGCTCCGCAATCCTGAACTTCGCACCAGTAGCAGAAGCAGGTATTTTCGGACTTCCGCCACTGCAGATCTGTAAATTTGATATTACTTCCATTCTGGTAATGGCTCCGATCGCCATCGCAACTATGATGGAACACGTAGGTGATATGTCTGCAATCTCTGCTACCGTAGGAAAAAACTTCATCGCTGATCCGGGACTTCACAGAACAGTTCTCGGTGATGGTCTTGCAACTGCTATGGCAGGTTTTATCGGCGGTCCGGCAAACACCACTTACGGCGAAAACACCGGTGTTCTGGAATTAAGCCGTGTTCACGATCCACGTGTCATCCGTCTGGCAGCAGTCTTTGCAATCATCATCAGCTTTATCCCGAAGGTATCTGCCATCATCAGCACAATGCCGGCTTCTATCATCGGCGGTGTCAGCTTCATGCTTTATGGTATGATCTCAGCCATCGGTGTACGTAATGTCGTAGAAAACAACGTAGACCTGACCAAATCACGAAACCTGATCATCGCAGGTGTTATCTTCGTATGCGGTCTCGGATTTGACGGCGGACTGACCTTCACCATCGCAGGAACACCGATCACACTGACTGCACTGGCAATCGCAGCCATCGCAGGAATTCTCTTAAATCTGATCCTTCCGGGAAATGATTATGAATTCGGAACCAACGAACAGGGGGATGAAAACCGCGGTATTCATGCATAAGAAACATTTGTAGAAGCTATCGATTTCTATGAAAAAGCCCCATGGGATTCCCATGGGGCTTTTTATACTTATCTTTTTGTTACTTTGATTCTTTAAATCAAATGGATTCTATATCGACTTCTCTTTCCCTGTCTCCCGTCGGTTCCTGCAGCACAGCTCCCATTCCAATGCTGTTGCGCGCACCCAGACCGCATAGCAACGCAATCCGAATCAATTCCGGATTTCCGCAAAGTTTGAATTTCCCTTTCCATCCAACCACAACCGTTGACTTGTATTGAATGATCACTTTACGCATTTTCTTACAATCAATAGGAATCACCGAAAAATCTGTCTCTTCCGGATCAACACCATAGATTGTCCGATACTTCCGAAAAATATTCTCCCGAATCTGTTGTGCAAAATTTTTCTCCGTAGCCGAATAATAATATGTCTTTTTACTTCCATCCGGCAGCTCAAAGCTGGAATGAACCGTCACCGGAGAAAGCGTTCTGACAATACAATCTTCTGCAATTTCCTCAATCACTTCATAATCTTTCACATATAATGCCGTTTTTCCTAAGAAAAAAGGGTAATCTTCCTCTACCGCATTTTTAACAACTTCATCCAGATCCGACGTAAATGAACTTATAACAAGTTCAATCCCCTTTTGAAAGATCAATTTTCCGGTTTTCGGATTTCGTTCCCCTTTGGTCAAAATATCAGAAATTGTATATAACTTATAAACTCTTTTCCCTGTATGATAACCTTCTCCATGAAGAAAAGAAGTTACCTCTTCGTCCTGCAGCCAGCGAAGAAACGCTGCTTGGATCACATGCTTGTATTGAATCGGCAGCGAAACCGCTGTTTCTCCCACAAATAGTACTCTGAACTTCATATATGTTCTCCCAAAATTTTACCCATCTCTTTCCAATATTGTACAAGAGATGGGTAATGAATGCAATGAGCTATATTCCTTATAGGTACTCTTCAACTAGTAGATTGTAACGAGTTGATTGATGCGTTATTTTTTGTTTCAATTCCTCATAGGTACTCTTCAACCTTTATATGATAGCTGTAAGATAGCGGATCAGTATACAGGGCAACCAATTTGTTTCAATTCCTCATAGGTACTCTTCAACTGGACTGTGGAGATATTAGTGTTGATGATGTATTGTTTCAATTCCTCATAGGTACTCTTCAACGATTCAGATCACCCGTTTGTTTCGGATTTCTTTTGTTTCAATTCCTCATAGGTACTCTTCAACCGAGGAAGAATAAACCGTGAAATTATTATCAGGTACATGTTTCAATTCCTCATAGGTACTCTTCAACAACCATTTTTCCGCTCTTTTCTCTTTTAAAATAGCACTTTTTCCGCATAATCACAACATTTCTCATAAAAAAGTCGGTCTGGGATTTTCTTCTAACTGCTGTTCATTCCCGGAAAATGGGGATTGTACATTTTTTAACAATCTCGCAATTCCTCGACCGACTTTTTACTTGATTTTTGGTCTATATAAGAATTTTTTTCAACGTTAAACCCTTGATTTTACTGAAGAATCCTCGACCGACTTTCTATATAATATTAGAAAAAGTCTGTACAACACCAATCTGTTCCTTCCCTGCATATTTCATAGATTCCATTTCATAAATGCAGATAGAATCTACATCTGTATCTATCACTGCTTCCAGCTCTCGTTTTAATGATTTTAACTTTGCTTCTGTAATCGTTCCTTCGAACACGGAACGCTGTACATGCACCAAATATTTTCTGCATATTTTCATAGCCTTTCCAACTCTTTTTTGATTGATGTCATATGATAGAATAACAAACATTTTCTCTTTCCTTAATAATACTTATAGGGATGATATTCTTCTTCATTTATCAGTGCCTTCATATAAGAACGAACTTCTTCACTCAAAAGACTTTGATAAGTATAGTTGTTTCCTTTATAAGTAAAATGTGTATCCATTTTATTTTGAAATTCCTGCAAAAAAATTCTTTTCCCAGACTTGTTCAAAAGAACAGCTCCATTTTCCATTCCTTCAAAATGCTCCGAATATTTAATCTGATGGCAATTAATCAAGGAAAATATCACTCTATCTACAATTACAGGTTTTAAAACATCTGCAAAATCCAGATGCAATGAATAACTTCTTCGATTCGTTGCATGTACAATTCCAATTTTGGGGCTAAGAGATGTCATCTGAATTACTCTTAAAAATTCATTATATAGCAGCGTATTTCCAAAACTGATCAATGCATTGATTGCATCTAAAGGCGGTTGTTTACTCCTTTTATAAAAATGAAATTCCTCCATATGAATAATTTCATTAAATGATTGATAATAAATCATTCTCGCCCGTGCTTCAATCAGTAACAATTCATTGACACTTTTACCTTCATTGATTTCTTTAAGACAATTACTCAAAAAATCAATATTTTTGTCCAAATGATTCGTTCCTTTTTTCTTATAATATTTCAGATTAGAACGCATATTATGAAGCGATGCTATTTCCATTCTTTTCGCCAAATACAAACGTTTCTTTTCATCGTTATATACAGCAACCTGTTTCAGAAATATTTTTGCATCTTTTTCGAAAGAATCCGGTAAATAAGTTCCCATCATAGTTCCATAATGATCAAAAAAAGAAACTTTGATTCGATGCTGGGCCAATGCTTTCAACACATTTGATGATATTGTCACATTATTGTAAAAATTTAACTGGTCTACCGCTTCCACAGGAATATGATATTTTCCAGCTTCGCTTTCGAAAAGCAGCGCATAATCTTTTTTCGTCAAAATTCCTTCTTCCACAATATGATATTCCTTGTTTACTCTCTGCACCTTACACATATTCCATTTATGGTAAGATGCACTCATATCATATTTATGCCTTCGAATTCCGATTCCTGTCTTTGTATCAAAAAATTCATATCCCAGCATAGAACGCTGAAACACATCGTAAATTCCGCTCTTTTTTTGATTGATTTGAAGTTCATATTCTTGGGAAAGATATTTACAGAGATGCTGAAAAATACTTTGAGCCTCACTTTTTTGACTGCAATAGATATAGATGTTATCTGAGAATCTGATCCAATGATATCCCTTTTGTTTCATATGAAGATCCAGACTATGAAGATATAAATTACTTAGAATTGGACTGATCGGATTCCCTTGAATCAACCCTTTTTCTTTATTTAATACTTCGTCATCAATTAATAGACGACAATACAAATAAGAACTGATCAATGTCAGTACTTTGGAATCTGTAAATAATGTTTTCAATAATTCCATTAACTTAGCCAAGGAAATTGTATCGAAGAAATCTTTGATATCAATTTCTACAACTATCTGATTTCCCTGTTCTATATACGCTCTTGCTTTTTCAGTTGCTGATACTACCCCCTTGTTTTCCTGATATGCCTGACTATTTTCCAAAAATATCGGTTCCAAATAACGTTTCAATTTTTGAGCAATCAAACGACATATAAAACGATCTTGTGTATTCATAATAGAAATAACACGCCGCTTTCCACTACCATTAATGATTTCTGTCGTTTTAATCACTCCCGGACTATAGATTCCTTCCAAAATTTCCTTTAGCACACGTTCTTGATTCTGCTCCCAATATTCTGGAAAATGAGACAGATAAACTCCATCTGTTCCGCAACTGTCATGCTTTGCTGTTAAATTCTCCATTGCCTCTTTTTGATTACGTTTCGATATCAGTTCTGTAATGCAAAACATGATTCGCACCTCTTTTCTCTGACGATAAATTTAAATTTTCATAGATATTTAACTCATTCACTCCATAGAACCGGCAACTAGAAAACATCTATTTTGTTCAATTCCTCATAGGTACTCTTCAACCTGTGTAGATCCAGACAAGGCAAAAGTAATTGTAGATACAGTTTCAATTCCTCATAGGTACTCTTCAACGTGTGATGGCTTGGTGGAAATAAAATGTAATATCACAATTAGTTTCAATTCCTCATAGGTACTCTTCAACAGATCAGAGATTTGTATGGGATATTAATCTGACAAAGAGTTGTTTCAATTCCTCATAGGTACTCTTCAACAGTCCAAAGAATTTTATGGTATTCGTATCCTTTATGCTCTTGTTTCAATTCCTCATAGGTACTCTTCAACATGAGTATGTAGTGGCTTGCGGTTTTGATGAAACGCAAGTTTCAATTCCTCATAGGTACTCTTCAACTTTATTAATAGCGAAATGTATTGTAAAGATCATTATTTGTTTCAATTCCTCATAGGTACTCTTCAACGCTAACAATGGAAGAATTAAAATTAGAAGGGCTTCTTATGTTTCAATTCCTCATAGGTACTCTTCAACAACCATTTTTCTGCTCTTTTCTCTTTTAAAATAGCACTTTTTCCGCATAATCACAACATTTCTCATAAAAAAGTCGGTCTGGGATTTTCTTCTAACTGCTGTTCATTCCCGGAAAATGGGGATTGTACATTTTTTAACAATCTCGCAATTCCTCGACCGACTTTTTACTTGATTTTTGGTCTATTTAAGAATTTTTTTCAACGTTAAACCCGGCAAACCCTTGATTTTACTGAAGAATCCTCGACCGACTTTTTTATTTTTTTCGACAGTTTCCATTATTTTTTCCGAAATTCTTCTTTGGTCTGCCCTTTTTATTTTTTCCTTTGTTTTCTTCTGTATCCTTCTTTGCTTCCAATTCGTACTGTTCCAAATACTTATCCCGAATGGATGGGAGTACCGTTTGGATCTTTGAATTTTTACGTTTTGCTATTCTATTTCCTTTGTTTGCTTTAAACCATTCAAAACCTTTTTCTACCGTTGTACCAATTACAGTTCCCCTGACAACAGAAGGATAGGTAACATCACTGTTTTCTGCATAATCCGGCGTATTGATTGCTATAAAATCTTCTCTTGCATTCTTGCTGAACTGATTTTCTTCATAGCTTTTCGGTACGATTGATAATGGTTCTATCTTATATTGTAATGTTTCATTTTCCAAAGAAAGTTTCCGTTCTTGACAGGAGATTACTTTCAAAGCTACACTTCCAAATCCCAGAGGTTTTCCGCTTCCAAGCTTATACCACAGTCGTTCATTTCCCTTTCTTTCTTCTTCACTTCCTCCGTTTAAAATCCATAGAAGCTGATCAATTTGCTTTTGAGATACATCTTCAAAAAATACTTTTCCTTGAAATGTGATTTTTGATTGTAACGGACGAATCGTCGCATTTAAATTGGTTTGTCTTACATTTTTCGGAAATTGTACGTTAGGCTGATGTACATAATATTTCCTTCCACGTATTCTTAAAGGAATCGCTCTGCTGTACAGATAGATCTGCTGATCCTGTATATAGTAATCATAATTCCATGCCGATGCATTTGGGGTGGGTTTCTGCAGATAGAATTCAGGATTTGACAATTTCGGACCACCTAATGTTTCTCTCGTTATGATTTCATCATAATATCTTTCCGACGAAAACTGTTCTGTTACTCTCGCATCTGAAAATCGAACTTTACTTCCGATGGCTTCTTTATGATCATTTCCAATCATTCCAAAAAGATCGCATGCCGGACAACGCTTCTGATAAATTTCGCATTTTTTTAAATTTCCCAAAATATCTTTTAACGAAGTATTCGCAATCTCTTTTGTAATTGCTGCCGGAGATAAATACAGCAGTTTTTCTCTTTTTTTATCTTTATAATCTTCTACCAAAGAATAACGTACCGGAAAATATTCATTTTCATTACCGCCTAAGAAAGCATCCAATTCTTTTTGATATTCTTTATAATAAAATTCCTGTTTCGGCTTGGACTGATATGATTCAATTACTGCTTTTAATCGTTTAATCATCGCATCATCCAAAGACAGCAGGAAACCATTTTGATTTAACTGAAAAATGTGGCAATGTTTTTTCTTTTCTTTTCCAAACGCTTCTCCTTTGATCAGATATCCCTTCGTTCTATTATCCTCTTTTGTACCTTTCTTTACATTGACTGCCAAATCCACCTCAATTTCTTCGTTGTTAGAATTTAACTTTGTTACCTTTTCTGACCGAAAAGAAAGTAATGTTCCCTCTGGATAGCTTTTCACTTCATCAGATCCAAATGCATTGGTATACTGATAACTTTTCGCTTTATACAGTTCATAATGAATCTCATTTGTTACCGAATCCTTTATTCTGCGAATCAACCCTGGCTGAAAAACATCTCTGGTTCTTCGTTCCGGATAAAGTTCTTCATTAAATACAACCATACAGGAATCGGTCAGTGTTTCGTATATTCCACGGATCATTCCGCGAAGTTCACTTCCCGGAATGACCGGTTCCTGTGGATTGTTGCTGTGATTTACGTCTCTTTCCAATTCCTGATAAGAGAAAAAATCATAACTTTTATGGTCTTTGACTTTGCATAAAAACGCATTGTCATTGCTGGTATTCGGAATGAACAATGGCGTCTTAGCAGTAATTTCATAGACAATCACGCCTGTATGACGATCTTGATCTTCATAAGCACTCTGTTTCTTCTGCGGAAGCGGGATAAAGTTATACGGGTTAATAAACTTCTTTTTTTCCATCATTCTGCCTCCTTCAACCGATAGTTCACGATGTGCAGCAGATCATTTTCATCATAACGAATATAATTCACTACTTCGATCTTTTGTTCTAAATCACCGGTCTGATCAATCTCTGTTCCTAAAAGATAACTGCACTCTACATATACATCATCATAGCAACCACCATCCTGAATCTCATAACATCTGATCTCACCATTTCTGGTTTTCAGAAATCGCAGCTCTTTTTCCCTATCAAACAAATGCATTTCCAAAAGTGTTTCTTCTGACAGATATCCTGTTAATTCTTCTTTTCTTTCATAGGATTCATAGACGATTCTATCGACATATACTGCATAAATAGTTCCATGTTCCGGTGCATTTTCTATATTAAGCATCTGTCTTCTCCTTTCGTTTTAAAACGATGTAGGCTTCTTTCAAGCATTGTTTCTCTGTGTATACAGTACCTGTCATCTGAAGCTTTCCTATCCCTTCGAACAGTCCGCGTCCCACTGCCGTCTGTCCTCCGACTGCCAAATAACCATTTTCCAAATCCTTTAATACCGGAAGTAAAAAACCGATTATGGCCGGTGCTTCTTTACACTGCTCTATTCTGATCTTCAGATTTGCAGTTCCATCCACATAAGATACTTCTTTAAATAACGCCCCGTCTTTTGTTCCCGCTTCAAATCGACTGATCCCATTCCGCACCATCGTAAGTGCTCTTGCACCTTCCAATACACATTCATCAAAGATCACCGGAGATTTACGTGCTTCTTTCCCTTTTACCAGACCAAAAATCCCATCGATAATCTCTTCTGCATTATTACTGTTCCATTGTTTTAAAAACTCTTTCATCCTATGACGAACTGCTCCTGCGATACTGGTTCCCGGAATAACCGCTTGACCTGCAGCAGTCAACTGGACAAAATCCGGTTCCCCTTTCTTCACCCCGTATTGACGGATACTGATTCCTCCGCACTGTTTTAACGGCAGCATTAATGTAATATATCTGGAACTGCTGTTTTCATTGATTTTCTCCAAAATCGAATTTTCATAAAAAATTTCATCACATTTTTCATGCTGATATACATCTGCATATTGTAAAATATTCGTTTGATCAAATATTTTTTCTCTGACAGAAGTCAACTTTAAATTACCATATCCTCTGGTCTTTTTGGTACCCAGACGGATTGCTTCCTGTTTCCATCCGGCGAATACTTCCTGAATCTGCTGATTCATCTTTTTTTCTAAATCTTTACCGCGAATGACCATTTCCAGATAAAAATACCCCTTCGCACCGGTGTCAATCACTTCCATGTCAAATTTAGCGCCGGTAATTGCTGTTTTTCGATCACTTAATGCGACATTGTCACGTACATTTAGCACCGGAACATTTAAAAAGGTGAAATCAGATACATAGACCGAACTCATTCGTCCAATTGCCTTTTTCTTTTCATATCCGAAAATACAATCTTCGTTTGAGGCTTTCTGCAAATATCCCCGCATCGCTCCTGCCAAAGAACTTCCCGGAATAAACGGTCTTCCTTCTGCATCTTTGATCACATCCTGATCGGTCAGTTCTCCGTCACCACTAGAAATACATAAAGGAGAAGCCAGCTCTGCTTCTATCAAATAAACCTTCTTTTTAATCACTGGGTTTTTCATGATTCTCCCTCCTTTTGTACTTTGTCCAGATTCATGGTTTTTAACAAATATTTCAACTGTGACAAATATTCCGGAAGTACTACTTTATAAAACAATTCTTCTGCTTTTTTTCTTAATTGTTCTTGTTCAATTTCACCAGATTCTGTGCTGAAACGTTCCTGAATATCTTCTGTGCATTTTTCAATTTTAGACAAAATTTTGTTTGTCAGTTCTTTTTTCTTCTTGCTTTCAATTCCTTCAACCTGTTGTTTCATTTCTTCGAAAGTCGAAACGGTCTTCTTCAAAAGAATTAATTTTCCTAAAACCGCTGTCATTTCCTGATTTTCAGCAAATTGATCAATCCACTGATCTGCAATTCTCCTTGCGTTTTCTTTCAGTTCCAGATTTCTCTGAACGATCAGCAGGTTTGGAACCAG
This sequence comes from uncultured Lachnoclostridium sp., assembly GCA_964602445.1. Taxonomy (GTDB): domain Bacteria; phylum Bacillota; class Clostridia; order Lachnospirales; family Lachnospiraceae; genus HGM12587. The sequence goes on along the minus strand of CAZRQV010000011.1, from coordinate 39,448 downwards.
ATCTGTCTGATATTCTTCTTTTAAGGTCGTAACAGGATTTCCCGCTTTTCTGACCAGAACTTCTTCTGGATATTCCCGAAGAATCGCTGCTTCTCCATAGCCTTCTGATACACGTTCTCCGAGAAATAGTGTATCCGGCAGCTCCACAGAATCATTTTTTTTACAGCTGATCAGAAATACCGAACCTTTTCCCAAAGCTGTAAATTTCTGTTTTCTTCGATGCCAGGTTACCTGAAAACCACCAATCTCTTCATAACGTACGAAACGCTTTCTAATCTCTAAAACTCCTTTTTCGATGCCAAGCTGTTCTTCCAGATAGGATAACAGTGTATCTGCATCTGAAGAAGGCATTCCATAGTCATTATAAAGAAGGACTGCGGCGTTTAATTTTAAGACAAATTCTTTTGCTGCTGTTTTCTGCTCCTGAACCGGTTTTATATCTAAAATCTCGATCACCGCATTTCCGTATTCTGTATACTTGCTATTTCCGATTCTGATTTCCCGATGTTCTTTCAGCAGTTTCACAATTTTTTCTGCCTGTTCCCGATCTGCTAACATATATCCGGAAAATTCCTGATCTTTACAGAGACTTCTCAACTGATAGAATGAAGATTCCTCATTCCCGTCTGCACGGCCGATGGCCTTATTTTCCGGACGTTTATGGTGATAGGAAATCTGTGTCTCTACTTCTCCAAAATAACCGTCTTCTGATATAAAACCGCCGCCAAAGGGGGTTCTCTGTTCCCTGTCCGGTTTTCCAATCAGCAGATCTTTCAAAAGTATTTCTCCCTTTTCAAACTCCTGATCTTTTTTCTTTTGATAGGAAGCCGGTATCGGCAGACAACGTTTTCCATCTTTATAAAGATAGGCATTTGATACGATCAGTTCTTTTGCTTTTCTTATTCCACGTCCCATAAAATCAGAAAATTCTTCTTTTGTCATCCATCCTGCAAAAATTCCAAGAATTTTATCTCCGGAAATGTATTCATCGGTCTTTTCCTGATTTCCTTCAGCTGTTTTACAAAGAACTGGTCCTTTCAGATGAATCTTATATAAAATCTGATTCTGCTCATGAATTTCAAATTCTTTTTTATTTTCGCCTGAAGATGTACCATTTTTATCTTTCGGCAAAAGCTTCATTTCTACCATTCCTAAACCTCTGGTTCTGTTCATTCCGATATGTTTTACCATAGAAACAGCAGCTTTTAGCAATTCTTTCTGTGTTTCTGTAAGTGTCTTCACCAAACTCAGATTTGCCGTAAATTTCAATCCACGATTGACAACTCGAAAGGTACGAAGACTATTTTCTTTCGCAGTACCTTCCGGTGTCAGTGCCGTCTGAGTTCTGGTATAGGTGTATTGATTCAATACTCTTTGCTGATGTTTTATCATCGGTTCGGTACATCTTTTCAGATCTTCCACATACTGCGTGTGTTTTTCCAGATAGGCATCATCCAGCATAAACGCTGTATGTTTTATTCCTTCCAGACCAAATAAAAAGTCGTAATCTACTTTTTTGAAAATCCCAAATTCCACCAATTCTAATGCAGCTTCTCGAATCAGACCTTTCAGTCTTTTTGCCGGTATGTAAGGAAATCCATATTCGTCATATACTACATCCAGATCCAGAGCAGCATTATAATTTTCGCCTGAAGAAGTACAAAGGTCACTTTTCAGAATGATATCTATTTTCATGCTTTCTCTCCTTTCTCCAGTATACAAAGATCCATCATTTCCAGTGCATCATACCAGGTTTCCCGCATGGTTCCTTCTGGAAAGAGTACCTGTCTGGAATTTAGAAATGTTTCTGTCTTTTCCACTTCATCTATTCCGAAGGCATATGCATTTCTTAACTTTTTCATTTTATTTCTGCTGGTTTCCTGCGCCTGAAAACATTTCAGATTCTTAAAAAAGATCAGATCAATATCATACTTTGAATTTCTTGTATTCAGATCGTTGATTTCTTCATTCACGGTCGCCGATACAAAATACGGCCGATAGACCATCTTACCTGTCCGATCCACAAATTGATAATTTTTTATCCGATGTTCTTTCAGATTCATCGTTTTCATATGATTACAGATCTGAAAATCCAGATAACATCCGATCGCACCTTCTGCTTCTCCGCCTGCACGATGTTCTTTTTCTTTGGCACGTTTTTTCGCTGAGGAGCAGCAGGCTTCTGCTACTTCATATGCACTGCGGAACGGGAAATGGCTGCGAAAATATGCAATACCGGCACAAGCCGACAAACCATATTCCCGCTGATTTTCCAATTCACTTAATGTTTCCTCTCGATACATTACTTTTTCAGAGACCTTCTGTAAAAATACTTTCACTGCTTCCATTGCTACCATTGCATTACAGATAAAAGTGATATCATCTCCGGCCAAAATCAGTTTTCGATACATTTTTCCATCATATCCCGGCTTGATCTGTTCTTTTCTTTCGTCAATATACTTACCGGTAATTTCAAATGCTTCTTCAAATGCACTTTTCAGATTTTTAGAAATTATACGCATCGCTTTCACTGCATCTGCATAGGTTGTTTTATGTTCCATGATCTTTTTGATCCGTTTTCCCATATTGTTGCCATCAATATGGATCATTGCCAGAAAACTGCTTTCCCCTTTTTCTTTAACCAAATGATCCAGAAGATCATCTCTTTTATCTTCTGATTTTTGATAGTGCTGCAATTTTAGCAACGATTCCCGACACACATATTCCTCTTTTTTATATGGATTCTTTTCTACCAGTGGAAATCCTGTTACCGTATCCACAGCCATAAAAGGAAAGGCTCCCATCGGTTTACTGCTTGGCATAACTGCTTTTATCTCGATCATATTCCCATTAATCCGAGCATAATCCTTGGCATAACTTTCTGTTTTTTCCACGACTGCTACCGATAATTGAAGTGAATACGTATGCTCCAGCACATATTTCGCCAGTTTTTTATTGAACTTTTCACATTCACTTCCCTGACGAAACAGTACAAATGCATTTCCACCGCCGATAAAAAGTACCTGCATCTGAATCTCCCGATCCTTCAAATAAGCCTCCGCATCATCGTTTTCCCAATCTATCAGATACTTTGTTTTTTCTAATTCCATTCTATCAATGATTGACCGGAAACCATCCAAAATAATATTTTCTACCAGAACTGAAGCACCTACAATCTCTTTAATCCTGTTGGTACGGAAAATATAATTTTGAATTCCGCGGACATCATACATTGCCAGAACTTCTTTACTTTTTAGTTCTTCCCGCATAAACTTCCCCCCTAAATGTATTTAAATATATTCTCGAAATCCACAAAAACGGAATCTGACAGTTTTTACGTTACAACCATCTTTTTGTTCTTCCGTAACTTCTCTTTTGGAAATGGCACAAACAACTTTACAGTCCGGATATTTTTTCTTTAATCTTGTGATCACGGCATAGGTCAGGGAAAATTCTCCCTGACACATGATCATCGTCTGATTCAGATCATATCCATTTTTTTCTGCTATTTTCTGCAGTCGTTCTAATTGTTCTTCTGCCATTTTTTCAATTTCCTTTTCCGAAGCTGTTACGGATACTTCCGGAAACGCTACATCGTAGATTTTACCGTAGCTCTTAGCCGCTGCCGACTGCTCTTCTGCCCATGAAGCAGAAGGATGATTGGAATAATTGATAAACATCACTTCTACTCTCCTTTTCTATTTTGGATCAATTTCCAGCAGTTCTCCCAGCTCTACATAAAATTTGATATATCGTTCCAGTTTTTCTTTTGGAAATCTATTGTCACTGTCACTGCTGTGATTGATATTATTTCGCTGCATTTTTAACTCCCAGTGAAGCTTCAGAAAATGAGCCATACATGCATCTTTTTTTTCTTCCAAATATTTGTCTTGAATCTTATATTTGACAAGATACTGTTGCTTCTTTTCATATTTTTTTGATTCTCTTATTTCAAAAAGAACTGCTTTTTCATACTGCTGTGGATTTTTCTCTAACAGATCCTCTACTGTTTCCAAATCTTTTGAAATTTCATATCCTTCTACTTTATTGGCTCTGCTCAACTGCTCAATTACAATATGCTCATTAGCAGCATATTCTTTTTTTAGAAAACGTTTTAATGATTCCAGAATTTCCGAAACCTTCTTTTCTGTATTTTCATAACTATGCCATCTTCCATTTTCTTTTTTTTCTCCCTTAATGGATTTTTCCATATCAACAGTAATAATTCCTCGTTGATATAAATATTCCGGAATTTTACTTTCAATAATCGTCAAGGCCTGCTGAAGGAATCCTTTTTCCAAACACCATTTAATTTTGGCAATATACATCCCTTTTCCTTGACCAAATAATTTTTCATAATCTTTTTGAATATCTTCAAATACAATATCTAATTCCGTCTTTTTTTCTTCTTTTCTGTGCTCTCTTTTTTTCCTAATTTGTTCGATTTTTGAAACTGCTTTATCAAACTCATTCATATCACATAAGCGAATCGCATCAGAGGCATGTTCAATTGCCTCAAGTACCTCCTTATCCTGATTTGTTTTTTTAGTTTCAAAATAATCGATTAAGGATTGGCCTCGTCCATATTTTTTAAACGCCTGCATCGCTCCGATCAGTTGATATGCCGAATATTTCTCGCTGACTTCATTGATTGGATGTTCCACCTTATTAGAATCATATTGAATAGCATATCTTGCTTCCGTCCTTACACCCTGATCTTCCAGAAGATTGACGATGGCATTCATCTGTGCAATGGCATTACGGTCTCCCCCCTGCATATCCAGATATAGGTTGATATCATCACCTACGGATTTAATACAATCGATAACTTCAAAGAAAATCTTAATTTCTTCTTTTTTAGTCCCTGTTCCTTCCTCATAAAGCTTCACAATATCTACCGAAATATCATTCAGAGAAATCGTATCTGCGTCACCAGAAAACGCGTACTTTGATAAATACGACTTGACTTGCTCCATATATTCCTTGGAACCCTTATACTTTGCATCAGACATTTTTGCAAAATAAATGCGATCTTGATCATCGTCATTGTTACCATTGGATAGAAACTCACAAATACGCTGCAGATAAAACGGAACCGCAGCACATTTTCCGGGAACTTTTTCACTTAATTTTGTTAATGCTTCCCACGAAGTCATGATCACGATCTTATCCAGTTTTTTCCCTTGGTCATTTAATTGCCGGATCAGCATTTTTGTGATCGGTTCTAATTGAGAATATCCGTAAAAATCTCGTCTTTCTCCATTTTTTTCTATAAAATAATAATTATGCACCGCCATATTATATGGCAACGTACTCATACTTAACAGCAACACATTTTTTCTTTCCATCATCACATGCTCCTTAATCACTTATCTTTCATAAATTCCATAAAATTCCAACTCTTTTACCATAACTCTACTACTTCAATAATACTCTTTCTATCACATTTATTCATTGTACTCTCATATATTCATTACGTTATTTTTTACATATAGATATAATTCGATAACTCGGTAAATATAATTGTTTATGATTACTACATCAACAAAACCAACATCTTTAGGAGGTATTTCACATGTTAGGATCTATTTTATCAATCGTAGGACATGCTGTCGTAGATCTGCTAGTAGTTATACTCACACAGGATAGCAACTAGAAAGAGCTTTTTTAATAGCTGAACTTTCGCAGTCATAACAGTAACAGTCCTAATCTGTTTGCATAATGATCAGTTTTTAGGGGGAATGAACATGAATATCACCAAAACAAATTTTAAAATATGTAGAAAATGCAAAAATATTTACAATCCTAATGTTGGATTGAATAGATTTCGTTGTCCTCATTGCTCGCATCCTACCAAGAAAAAGCTACACTTTATCTCTACTCATTAAATTCATACGATAAAATCACTTCCAATATCGTTATTATAACACGTCATACAAAAAACCTGTAAATAAAGATATTACATTCTTCATTTACAGGTTTTTTATAATTTTGTGATTTCAAATACATTTTACGCAATTTTCTCAATTACATATCCGCCCTTGTTTCGTCTGTAAATAATCGTTTCACTGCAATTCCCCTGCAGTGCCATTTTATTTTCCAAATAACAGCGAATATCATTAATATCTCTCTGAATCGTTCTATGATCAACTTCAAACAATTTTACTGCTTCCGATGTACTTACCGTTTCCCCATTTTTCAAATGATCATATAAACAGAGTACTCGGTAACACTTCTGAGTTTTCATCAAATCTCCTCCATTAATAGCCATAACGCCTTGCATTTTCTGCTTTTTCAGAAAATAATTTTGCCTTTGCATAAGCCTTCTTAGCATATCCATAATGATACCCTTCATCTGAATTTTTGGCATATGCATATTCACGGTCTGCCTTTTTCTTCCAATAAGCAGCTGTCTTTTCCATCTGTGAAATATATGCTTCTGTAGTTCTTTTTGCCATCTCTACCTCCAAAATTGTTTATTTTTGCTTTTGTTAAGTATATAATATACTTGTTTATTTACCTATTTATCGAACTATAATATAGGAGCAATTCTATGAAAAAGAAAAATAATGCCAAAGAACGTTTAATACAATATTTATATTCTAAACCTAATGAGAATATTTCAAGAGAAGAAATCATCCAACAGACAGGAATATCAAGAGCAAGACTTAGCGAGCTTATTAAAGAACTTCGTACTGATGGCTACGAAATATCTACACCTAACAGAAGTGGTATCGTTAAATTAGAATCAGCAACGAAACTTATTCAAGATATTACCCCAAAAGAAATCCGGCAATGGCTTATCATTCTTGCTCTGGCAAAACTAGGAAATGCCACATATATGGAATTGGTATGTTCGATCTTGTCCATTGCTGATGCGAACTATCTATATAATAAAATCGACACCGATTTCAATTATTCTGATATGGATATTTTAAATTATTTGCAAAAATTTAATCACGGAGCCAAGAAAGATATCGACGAATTCTTACCGCTTCCTACTTTCCGCAAAGATTTACATGACCTTCTTTCCCGTGGATATATAAATAAAAAACGAACTTCGTATAAAAACAGAATTCATGTCGTCTATTCTATATCAGAAAAGTCACCGACTATTTTATTTAAATCTGATGATGAATTAAATGACTTTATGCTATTTTATGACAATTTCAAAAGTTCGTTTTCTTCCAAGAAACCGTTAGAATCATTATATAAAAAATTAACAAGCATCTATGATTGGGAAGGCTATGATAATGCAACTCAGATTTATGGAAAATTAAATCGAATTGATACCAAACAACTGAAACACTTAAATAACTTCATTAAATATCCATATAAGACCAAATCATTACATATAAGCTATTTAAGTCCCAAAGGCAAAATCTCATCCTCCATAGATTCCATTCTTTTGTTTTATAGTGTCGAAACCAATTGTTTCTATCTGCTTTGCACCGAACATCCTACAGAAAACATTGTACTTTTTCGCTTGGACAAAATTATTTCTATCAAAGAAGAAAACACCGAAAACAAGCATTATAGAAAGAAAGATTTTCTAGATATATACGATGAAATGTTTTCCGCCGAATATACTTCTCAAAAAACACATGTAAAGATACTATTTGAAGACTTTGGCAATATCAGAGAGCAGCTTGTTTTTTTACATAATAAAAGGAAATCATCAAAACTTTATGATATCGAACCTCTCTCAGACAATATTCCGCATTCGATTGTTTATGAGGATGATCTCCGAGGAATCTATTCTTTTTCCAGATACCTCCGAAGTTTCGGAAGCAGTGCCCTTGTTCTGGAACCGGCTGAATTGCGCAAATTAATAATTGATTCCAATCAAAATATACTGAATAATTATGAGGTAATTACAAATGAAAATGAATGACAATTTTGATTTGATCGGACTAATCATATCTTTACTTTTATCAAATCGGTTTTCCGCTTCCGTGAAAAGCATTTCTGATTCATGTGATTTGCCCTTGTCACAAACGAGAAAATTTCTTTCTATAATTTTCGAAAATAAAAATTTACTTATCCACTTATCACCAACTCCCGAGAGTACGGAAAATGATTTTGATCCAATCAAAACAGCAACGGATTTTCTAGATAAAATCATATCTGGAAAAGCTGATGAAGAAGAAATATTTTTAATTAATATGGACGATTTTATTGATGACTATTTTTTATTACCAATCACACCCATTGAATCTGGATATGCAAATAATGTATATCCCATTTTAACAAAAAACCAACATAATCGCCTGTTTGAAATAAAAGAAAACTTTTACACCATATCTAAAAATATTTTAGATAAACAAAATAGAGTTCAAGAAGCTATTGATCTAAAAAGAAAAATAGAATTTAAATATAAGTCTCCAAAAAACAAATTAAAAAAGATTACCTGCAGCCCAGTTTCTGTAATTCAGAATTTGACCTATTACACACTTTATATAAAAGATGTTCATAATAATTACTATAGAATGGATCGAATTACATCAAATATAAAAATATTACCAGATTCTTCAATTATTGATCAATATTGCCCAATCCCTTACAAAAAATACTTTTGGGGGACAGAATCTATTGTGCATGAAGAACCAATCCATATCAAACTACGAATCTCACCAGGGACAAGCAATCTAATCGAAAAATTCAAAAATGATACTGCTTTGAGATATGAAACCAGTAAACTGTATCAAGAAGGGGACTATTATTATTATGAAGATGATATCCTAGGTATTCATGATTTCCGTCGATGGCTTAGAAGTTATGGTTCCTCTATCACAGTTTTAGAACCACAGTCTCTTATCAATGAAATTACGAAAGGGGTAAGAAAAACACTTTCATATTACCAAATTCTGGATACACTTAAAATTTGATACACCGCTTATAATATCAATCTTTTATCTTTTTTAGATTTTACTGTAAAACAATTTCTGTTACGTAACATAGGAAAGCAGGCTCCGAAGAACCTGCTTTTCCTGTATCAATATTCCTTATTCCATCTCCAGATAAGCTTCTGCTACCTTTTCGTATTCTTCCGCATCCATGATCTTTTCCACGGAAAAATCTTCTGCTCCTACTGTGGCACGATAGATATAGAAACCGTCTTCATTGATCGTATCTTCTTCGATGACAGCTCCCACCACATAATTACGGTGTTCGAATTCAAATTCATCGATCACTGCCATTTCGATTTCTTCCCCATCTTTATTTGTAGTCGTAAATGTTACATATTCCTGAAATTCTTCTGTCATTGTTTTCTCTCGCTTTCTTTTCTGAACTGCTTTATTTTACATAATATACATAATTATCTTTTCTCGGTGCTGCTTCTCTTAAAGGCTCTGCTGCATATCCTAATATCAAATGTCCGATACCTTCATATTCCCCTTCGATTCCGAGACGTTTTAAGAATTCTTTTGCTTCCGGCATTTCAAATTCTTCTTTTGCTCTGTGGATCCAGCAGCTGTCTACTCCCAGATCTGCTGCCGCATTCATCATATTTCCCATAACCAGACTTCCGTCATAAACATAAGTCGGCACTGATTTGTCTGCCAATACGATCAGAAGCTCCGGCGCACCGTAAAATGGATCGAAATCTTCGCCTCTTCCCATAATCTTTGCATTTAATCTGGAAAGTTTATCTCTAAACTCCCGATTTGTCACTGCAATGATGATCGGAGACTGTTTTCCCATGCCTGTTGCTGCATAAGTCCCTGCTTTAATGATCGCATCCAGTTTTGCCTTTTCAATCGGCTCCGGCTGGTATGCTCTACAGCTTCTTCTTGATTCTAATACTTTTAATGTTTCTCCCATTTTTGAGTTCCTCCTTTTATTTCTCTGACAATATGACTCCCCTTCAATGCATTCGCTTGAAGATTACATATTGCAGAAATTATTTCTTTTGAATATTTCATGCTACCGCTGTGTCCCGATGTTGTCCTGAATCTGATATATTTTCTCAATCGCTTCGTCAATCGATGCATTCATGGTAACATATCCGTCCAAAGATTCCGCCTTTGCTTTCAGCATTTCCGATTTTGGATAAACAAAGATCCAGGCACGTGCTTTTCCGTTTCTGGCTTCCTGTACCAGATTGGCCACAGCAGAGTTTCCATCGAAGGCAAAGACCGTACAGTTTCTCCGTTCAAAGATTTCATAATTAAAGGATTTATAGATTCCCATTTCCTGCGCTTCCGTAGAGATCCTGATTCCTTTCAGCTTCGCTTTGGAAAGATTTTTCATCTGTTTTTCCGTCATCAACGATGGAATGATACTGTAAATATCAAATGTCTGATTATGTTCCACCAGATATTTCTCATGTCCGGTCAGCTTATGTCCTACGACGAAAAATACTTTTTCCGGATCCAGACATTTCAGCAGTCCATCCAGAATTGCCCGATCCGTTTCACTGATCTTTGATGATGCAGTTCCGCTGGTGAAACTTCCGCCGGCGATTACGATCGGGTATTTATCCCATGGCAGCGGAACGATTTTTTCTTTAAATACCGGATAGGACGGCTTTTTATTGATTTCAAATCTTACCGTTTTTATATCATCAAATTCTTTCTGAAATTCATTCATATAATATGAATAAACCTTCTGCCCTTTTAATAGTGCTTCGAATTTTTCTGATTTTTTCACAAAATTTTCTGCCTGACGGCGGATGATTTCTTCTTCCACTGCTTTCATCTGACAGAATTCTTCATCCGTGATCTTCAAAAAGTTCGTCAGCGCCAGCTGTTCATCGATGCTGTCTGTTCCATACAGTCCATAACCATCCGTTCCCATGACACAGGAAATTCCATTGGCCAGATACGTCTTCAGCGGATGTTTTCTCAGATCGATAATGTTGTTCAGCCGCACATTGCTGGTCAGCTGGAATTCCAGAACCACTTTATGATCTCTGAGTTTTTCCATCAGCTCTTTTCCAAGTTTGCTTTTCAGGCTGGCACAGTACAGTCCATGCCCGATTCTCATATATGGAAATGTCTGTCCCGGCAGTAAGGCTTCTTCTACCAGCTGGATCGTTTTGGACATATTGCTCTTTAAGGAATCATTTTCTCCTGCATGGACACGGATCGTCCAGTTTGGATCTTCACCGGCAATCTTCGTGACGATTTCCTGAATGACCCCTTTTAACTCTCCGATGTCATTGATCTCTTCTCCGACAAAATCGCTTCCTACCACATACGGATCTTTGCATACAACTTTTAATGCCTGCATTGCCTCCGTCAGATAATTATCCGCAGTAATCTCCTGTTTTACCAGTGTCAGCGGAATTCTTCGGATTGCTGCAAGAAAACGAATATCGACACCGGTTTCTTTTTTGACCAGCGGCAATATATGATGAATCTGATCCAGCATTTTTGCTGCGGATGCTTCTTTTTTGACCAAGGTAGTATCACTGATCTCTACATATCTGATATGACGTTTCTGATATTCTCGTCCAATCCAAAGCAGCGTATCTTCATAAAAAGTAATTCCTGCATAATCCGGATTTTCCTGATCCTTCAGCATCCTTTCCAGATACATACAAATATCCTGATCTTCAATCTGCTCATATCCGGAAATCTGAATCCGATATGCCGCCTCAATTCCTTTCGTAAATACGTAACGATACAGATACAGCTTTTCCAGATTGGTAAATACTGCTTGAGAATCTTTTAAGATCGAAAGTGAATTTCGGATCCGTTGGATATTTTCCGTGGAATTTTCCAGATTTTTTAAGATCAGATCTGCAAAATTGATAAAGGTATGATCGTCAATTCTCCGTTCCAGATATTTCCCGGACAATCCGGTCAGATCCAGCGAAGTTCTGACCTGTTCTCTCTGCTGATCCAGAAATTTTTGCTGTTCCTTTGAAACCGTCAGTTTCAGCTTCTTTATATAATACAGCGGATAACGAATCTGATGCTTGATTGCCAGGGCGATCAAAATATCGGCACCCAAATTGGCATTTCCGTGAGTATGCAGATCCGTAGACAGCTTGATCTTTTCCGGTACATAAGATTTTACCAGCGTTTCCCGGAAAGAATACTTATAATCTTTCGTCTGACTCATCAGCGTCTTGGCAATGGCCGGAATTACAGAGTTGACCTGAATCTTCCCATCCGGATAAATATTGGCAATCTTCGTTCCATTCAATCTGAAAATATAAACTTTCTGCCCGTCTCCTTTAATATAGCAGGGAATCTCTCCCCGAATTACCGTTTTCCCCTGTTCCGATGCCGTTTCTGCTCCGGTAATGGCTGCCAGATTATTGATCAGATTATCCGTCTTATGGTTCATGGTAAAAATAAGATAGGATAACTTTCCTTCCTGCATCTCCAGCTGAACTACCATATCCTTTTCTTTGTCTAAATAAAATTTTCCAAAATAACTCATGTCACCCTCAATTATTTTTTTACTCTTCTTCCATTACTTCTTATCCTTAATAATACCTGTCCGGACAAAATCTATTTCCATTTTACGTTTTAGTTCGAACCCTCTTATACATAAAAAACCTTCCGATCATTCAGTCTCATACATGCCAGCCGCGGCCCGAATTTCCTCGGTTTTCGAATTCCGTTTCCGCAGTCGATCACATACACATTTTTTAAACGATTGCACCATACTTCATAAGGTTTTCTCTGACGTTCTCCCATCCAGGAACGGATTACATCTGTGGTCGTATGTCCTACGATGGATACGACTCCCCGAATTCCATACTCATAATATGTTTTATCAAAATTTCCCATAAGAAAAACATCTTCTGACAGTTTTTCAGACCACTTTGCAGTCTGTGCATGAGCCAGAAGATATTTTGTCCCTTCTACTTCAATCTCCGCCTGCAGCGGCAAAGAAGTGATCCACTGCTCTAATTCCAAAAGTTCCTGCTCTGACAGACGATTTTTCAAAATATAATAAGAGTCTGCCATCGGTCTGACCGTCACATGTTTTACTGCAAACCGAATGGATTCTGCCAACCAGTTATCGTGATTCCCCCGAAGCACATGAATATTTTTATATTTTAAAATTTCACGATACAATTCCAATGGCTGGGGAAGATATCCTTTATCAAATACATCTCCCACAATATAAAGTGTATCACTTTCCTGAAATTCTATTTTCTTCAGCATCTTTCTGAAGTTTACATAATCATTGTGAATATCGCTGATCACATAAACACGATTCGTATGCTTCCTGGTTTCTACCAGCACATTTCATCACTCCCGTCCCCTCGGATTCTCTTCCAGTCGATGACCGCTACCCTCTCCAAGCATCATCACATTTATTGCTATTATACTACAAGACTTAAAAATTGGAAGATTCTGTGTTCACATTTCTTTAAAAGAAATTCTTAAGATCCTGTTTTCTGTTTCTTCAAAAGAAACTCTTAAATTTTTGCTGTACAAACAAGTTCCTACTTTCTCGAAATTTTTATGACATAAAAAAACTCAGCAGAATCAATCTGCTGAGTTCATTTAGCAGCGCTACAAGGATTCGAACCTTGAAATGACGGAGTCAGAGTCCGTTGCCTTACCGTTTGGCGATAGCGCTATATTTTATTTTGTTGTTTTTGTTGACCGCTCGTCTCAACAATGGATAGTATATATCATGTCTCAGAAAAATGCAAGTACTTTTTTTAATTTTTTAAAAAAATTTTTTTCAGAAATTTTCAAAGTAAATGCAACCCCTAAAACCGACATCTTTTTCATTTACTTTTATATTTAACCATTGTTTTCTAAGGATTTTACCGCTCCTAAAATCAGCAGCGCAAATCTCTATAAATCTATGGAAGAAACCGGAGCTTGCTGTCCCGGTTTCTTCCAAAAGATACGCTCTCTTTTTATCTGAAAGATTTTCCTATGCTTCTTCTGCCGCACTCATCTCTTCTAAGAGCTGTGTTTTCAGTTTGTAAAGCTGATCGGATAAATCCACATATACTTTATGCGGATTGACAAGACGTCTGGATTCTTCCCATAAAGTTTCCTGTTCTTTTTTACAGTAAGCTCTCATTTCCATTACACTTGGAGATTCATAGACACATTCTCCGTCACGGAAGATTTCTACCAGAAGTTCTCTCATTTCATAAGTGCCTGCTTTGTACTTTGTCTTTTTCCATGTTTCGATCGGATCAAAGATACGAAGATCTTTTCCCGTATCAAAAGTTTCATCTGCCAGACAGATCAGATCTGCATTCAGCATGCCTGTTTCCTTATCGTAGATACGATATACAGTTTTATTTCCCGGATTGGTAACTTTTTCTGTATTTTCAGAAAGTTTGATCTTCGGTGTAAATGTTCCATCGGCATTTTTGATGGCTGCCAGTTTATAGACACCGCCAAATGCCGGCTGATCTTTGGAAGTGATCAGGTTCGTACCTACACCCCAGGATCTGATCGCAGCACCCTGTGCTTTTAAGCTGGCAATCAGATTTTCATCCAGATCACTGGAAGCGGAGATCACCGCATCCGGAAAACCGGCTGCATCTAACATTTTTCTTGCTTTTTTAGAAAGATATGCCAAGTCACCGCTATCCAGACGAATTCCGTATTTCGTCAACGGAATGCCTGCTTCCCGCATTTCTGTAAAGACACGGATCGCATTCGGCACACCGGATTTTAAAGTATCATAAGTATCTACCAGTAAGGTGCACGCATTTGGATAAAGTTCTGCATATTTTTTAAAGGCAGTATATTCATCCGGAAAACTCATGATCCAGCTATGTGCATGGGTTCCAAGCACCGGTACATCAAACATCTGTCCTGTCAATACATTGGAAGTTCCGACGCATCCGCCGATCATAGCGGCTCTTGCACCGTAAATTCCGGCATCCGGTCCCTGTGCACGACGAAGGCCGAATTCCATCACTCCGTCTCCTTCTGCTGCATAAACCACTCTGGCTGCTTTGGTTGCGATCAGACTCTGATGGTTTACGATGTTTAAAATGGCTGTTTCGATCAGCTGTGCTTCCATGATCGGTGCGATTACCTTCACCAGCGGTTCTCTTGGAAATACAACGGTTCCTTCCGGAATTGCATATACACTTCCGGTAAATCTGAAATCTGCTAAATATTCCAGAAAATCTTCATCAAAAATATGAAGTCCTCTTAAATACTCAATATCTTCATGACTAAAACGAAGATTTTTCAGATAATCAATTACCTGCTCCAGTCCTGCTGCAATCGCAAAACCATTTCCACTTGGATTTGTTCTATAAAATGCATCAAATACAACGGTATCATTATTTTTGTTTTTAAAGTATCCCTGCATCATGGTCAATTGATAGAGATCAGTTAACAGGGTCAGATTCATGCCACTCATGTTTCTTCTCCTTTTGTAAATCATTTCTGTCGAGTATATCACACTTTTTTCATAAATCCTAGTTATTTTTTCATTTCAATTTTACATATGTCTTGTCAGTTCTTCCTGAAAAGCATTTCCAACATCCGTTATTCCGCAAATTTTATGGAAGATTTTGTCCTCCCGAATCTAATCTCAGTTTTTCCCGTCTGCTTCTACTCTTCCATCTGACGCCCCAGAAATCCAGCCGCACAATACGCAAGCTTCTTTTCCAGTTCTCCCATCTTTGCTTTCAAATCTTTTCCCATTAAGATCACTGCTCCGATCACGTCTCCCTGACAAATGATCGGGGAAATCGTCTGGGCATACTGTTCTTCCACTGTTTCCCGAAGTACAGGAACATATCCCCGTTCCCCCGGATTGGCCTGTATCAGACTTCGGTCTTCCATCAGCTGTTCCAGCTTTTCACTGATCGCTTTTCCGAAATAATCTTTTTTTGCCCCTCCGGCAGCCGCAATGATCTGCTCCAAATCTGTGACACAGACCATCATTCCTGTGGTCTGGGCAAGGCTTTCCGCATACTGCTGTGCAAAAACGACCAATTCTCCCATGGGAGAATATTTTCTTAATATAATCTCTCCGTTTTTTTCCGTAAATATTTCTAACGGTGTACCCTCCCGGATACGCAGCGTTCTTCGAATCTCCTTTGGGATAACAATTCGACCCAATTCATCAATCTTGCGAGTAATTCCTGTAGCTTTCATTTCTACTTCCTCCAATGCTAAATATACACTTTGAAGTTATTATGTGGAAATCTGTTCGGATTATACTTTTGCATTGTTAATTTTTATGAAGCAGATAAATTTATATTTCATAGACTTCCTATCGTAACACAACAAAATTTTTCTTAAGGAGTTCTTTTATTTCATAGAAAAATGCATGACCTTCATACGTTAATACAGTAAGATCTTTCCTATGAAATAAAAAATCCATGCAGATTCCGGAAATCTTTTCCCGAAACCGCATGGATCTCTTTTCACTGCTGATTCCAATTAATCTTACAGCAGATGTTCTCTTAAATATTCCGGTTCATACGGACTTAACTGTGCCGGTGCAATATCAAGCACGGTTTTGCAGCCGCTAATTCCTTCTTTCGCCATTCTGTAGGCAGCTCTCGCATATGCCACGATCACGCTGGATGTAAATGCCGGATTGGAATCCAGTTTTAAGCTGTATTCGATCACGTTATTGTATTCGTTGTTCCAGCCGGTCTTACCGCTTCTGATTACGAATCCGCCGTGCGGAATACCGCTGTGATCTCTCTGCATTTCTTCCATAGAAATGAAATGTACTGTCGTATCATAGTCCGCAAAATAATTCGGCATCGTCACGATCTCATTTTTAATCCGTTCAAGATCGGCTCCTTCTTCTGCTACGACAAAACATTCTCTCGTATGTTTCTGACGGGTGGACAGCTCCGGATTAGAACCGCTTCTGACTTCTTCTAATGCGCTTTCTACCGGAATCGTATACTGTCTGGCATCGATCACACCTTCAATGCGACGTACTGCATCTGAGTGTCCCTGACTGACTCCTTTTCCCCAGAACGTATAATCTTTTCCTTCCGGAAGCACTGCACTTGCATAAACTCTGTTCAGAGAAAACATTCCCGGATCCCATCCGCAGGAAATGATCCCTACTTTTCCGCTTGCTTTTGCTGCTGCATCTACATTGGCAAAATGTTCCGGAATTCTTGCATGGGTATCAAAACTGTCAATGACATTAAAATATTTCGCCATTTCCGGTGTTTGTTCCGGAAGATCTGTAGCACTTCCACCGCAAAGAATGAGTACATCTACTTCCTCTGCATGAGCTGCAGCATCTTTTGCTGAATATACCGGTACCCCTTCAGTTAAGATTTTCAGACTCTCCGGTGCGCGTCTTGTAAAAACTGCTGCAAGTTTCATGTCGTCATTCTGTTTTACTGCACATTCCACACCTTTTCCAAGGTTTCCGTATCCTAAAATACCGATTCTGATTTGTTCTTTCATGGATCTGATTCTCCCCTTCACATAATTTCTGCGTTTTGCAGTCGTTCATATCCTTATGATTTTTCTGACTGATGTCCTTTTTTCAGCATTCCGTTCATAAAAATATATGAAAAAGTATAGCTCAATTTTTTCAAATATCCAATACCCAATTTTCACTTCTGACACGTTCTCTTCTAATCTGAAATCGTAAATTTATTAGCATAAATAATAATTAAAAAGGTGAAAAACAGGCATATTATTTACAAACGACAGCAAAAAAAATGCCACCTAAAAAGGAACTTAAACTTTTCTTAAAAATATATAAAGTTCATTGACTTGTCATTTCATCGTGGTAGAATAAGTCTCAGACTGAATCGGGAGGATGTGTGCTATGGGCTTAAAAGAAATTTGGAACCGGCTCCGCGGAATTGTTATTTTTGGTATTTTTTATCTGACTGCTTTCTTTTTTATGGAAGCAAGAGATGTGCCCATTCACATCATTCATACAAAGTTTGATGATGCAATTCCCTTTTGTAAATATTTTATCATTCCTTATGTTCTCTGGTACGCTTACGTATGCGGCACCGTACTTTACTTGGGACTGAATGATCGAAAACAAAAAGAATATAATCACTTTATTGCCAATATGATCCTTGGAATGGTCGTATTTGTACTGACTTCTCTGATCTATCCAAACGGACAGGATTTAAGGCCGGTGTTAACGGGAAATGACCTTTTTACCAAAGCAGTCAATCTTCTTTACACCATTGACACACCTACCAATATCCTTCCAAGCCTTCATGTATTTGCATCTCTTGCATGTGATATGGCTCTCTGCAGAGACCCATGGTTCAAAAAACGACCGAGATGGCAGTGGATTTCTCATCTGCTGACCGTTTTAATCTGTTTATCTACTATGTTTTTAAAACAGCACAGCATGATCGACGTTCTGGTCGCGCTGCTCTGCAACGGATTATTTTATCCGCTGGTATACCACTGGAATCCTCAAAAAATGTATTCTTCTGCAAGAAAAAAACAAGTACAAAGACCGAAAACGGAATCATAAAATCTTTTATTTCATAGGAAAGCTTATGACTTTCGCACATTAATGCAATAAAAACATTCTCTATGAAATGAAAACAAAAACTGCCAGCGGATCATTTCTGCTGGCAGTTTTGTTTTCTATATTTTTCTTATCTGCTGAATAGGAAACTGTACTTAATTTCCGACAGTCCCTTTTCCTTCTGTTACGCTTTCTCTTACTGTGCTAAATCGTAGCTTCTGTCAAATACAACTTCATCCCATACAGAAGTTTCTACAGTCATCGGATATTCTTCTTTCCAACCATCCATCGTTGCATCATAAAATTCTGACTGTGCATTTACGATCAAGGTCTGTTTTCTGCTTGCAGTTGCTTCTTCATCGAATTCTGCTGTTAACTGTACCAGATACAGATTGGTGTCTGTTTCGATCACGCTGGAAACCTGACCTTCTGTTAATCCATCCAGTGCAGCGATCATTTCTTCTGCATAAGCACCTGTGTTATCTGAACTATAGCTTCCTGTATTTACAGTCAGTTCCTGACCTTCTGCTAAAGTATCAAAAGTACTTCCTGCATCGACTCCTGCTGCAACAGCTTCCAGTTTTGTTCTGTTTTCCTGAAGTTCTTCTTCGGTCAGTGCATCATCTCCGCTTCCTTTGGAAACAGAAATAAAACTGAAACCTCTCTGAGCTGCTTCTTCATCTGTTACATTCACTTCTGCAGATGCTGCTACCGCATTGGCAGTTCTTGTACCAACAGTCATTAATGTTAATACTTTTTCGATGGTTGCCTGATCTGCTGTCATCTGTGCCTGAACATCTTCTGCATTTGCTGCCAGGAATCCTTCTGCTGCCTCTGTGATTGCTGCTTTATCATCTTCTGTCAGTTCTACACCATAATCTGCTGCTTTTTCTTCCAGAATATAATATTCCTGCATCTGAGTCATAATATCATTCTTCATGTTTTCGCCAAGGGATGTACCATCTCCATACAGATCCATATCATAGATGCCTTCTCCAAGCATGCTTTCATAGTAAGATTCAATCTGTACCTGCTGATATCTGAGAAGGAAATTTGCTTCTCCCAGTGTCATTGTTTTTTCGCCTACAGTTGCAACTGTCTGGCTTCCGTCCAATACTTTGTCTCCACAGCCTGTCATGCTCAGTGCCAATGCAACACAAAGACCTGCTGTCAGTGCCTTATGATATACTTTCATCGTATACGCCTCCTAATTTTAAACTTCTGCTCCCTATTATAAATTTTTTTCTTTGACAGAGCAACCCATATCACCAAAAATTCATACTTTTCCGCGCCTAAATTTTTACAGAGCACAGCCGTTATGATGGAGCACTGTCCAAAGCACGGCGTTATGTGGATGATTCCGAAGATCCAGCACTAGCAGCTCATTAATGAGGAAGCTTTTGCTGACGAATTTAGGAGCTGGTTGTGATTAGCTGAGGAGGAAGGAACCTGCCGGGCGTGACAGTCTTCATCCTACGGCATAAATTTAAAAATACTGATTGCAAAAAATATCCTTTTTCGCAAAATCTTACTCTTCCGTCAAAACCTTCATGTCCTGCAGCAGATACTGCAGCACCTTAAGCACGTTCGTTTCTTTCTGCTTATTGTTCTTCTGTTCATAGATAAAATAAGGGGATTCTGCCGCCTGGAACTTCAAAGCCCCCTGATATCGCTCGATAAACTTCGGAATCTTTGCTACCGTAATTTCGGCTTTCTCGTACATCGTAAGTTTCAGCCGTTTTGCATTTCCGGAAATTTCCGTAATGTACAGTGCATGTGCTTCCGCTTTCAGTCTTGCAATATCCAGAAGATGGATCACCGCCTTTGGTACATCTCCAAAACGGTCGGTCAGTTCTTCCAGCATATCTTCACATTCCTCTGCATTTTCCAGACTGGCAATCCTTTTATAAAAATCCAGTTTCTGCGCCTCATTCTTAATGTAAGAATCCGGAATATACGCATCGGTTTCCAAATCCACCACCGTTTCATAACGGTCTTCTACTTTTGCCGTACCTTTCAGATCTTTGACCGCTTCATTCAGCATCTTGCAATACAGATCGTAGCCTACCGCCTGCATATGACCATGCTGTTCTGCTCCCAGCAGATTGCCGGCACCGCGGATTTCCAAATCTCGCATGGCAATCTTAAACCCGCTCCCCAAATCCGTAAATTCCCGAATGGCATGAAGACGTTTTTCTGCTACTTCCGTCAGATATTTCCCTTTCCGGTAGAGTAAAAATGCATAGGCCGTCCGATTCGAACGTCCTACACGACCGCGCAGCTGATACAGCTGAGACAGCCCCATCTGATCTGCATCAAAAATGATCATCGTATTGACATTAGAAATGTCCAGTCCCGTCTCGATAATGGTCGTAGACACCAATACATCCGTTTCCCCGGAAATAAATTCATACATCTTCTTTTCCAGTTCCTTTTCACTCATCTGCCCATGGGCATACGTAATATTCGCTTCCGGAACCAGCTTTTCAATGTGAGCCGCCATATCTGCAATGGTATTGACTCTGTTATATACAAAATAAACCTGTCCGCCTCTGGCAAGCTCCCTGTGAATGGCTGCACGAACCATTTCATCTTCATATTCCATTACATAAGTCTGAATTGGAAGACGTTCCTGAGGTGCTTCTTCCAAAACACTCATATCACGGATTCCGATCAGACTCATATGAAGCGTTCTCGGAATCGGTGTTGCAGTCAGCGTCAGTACATCAATATTTTCTTTTAATTTTTTGATCTTCTCTTTATGTGTAACTCCAAACCGCTGCTCTTCGTCAATGATAAGGAGACCCAGATCTTTATAACATACATCTTTCGAAAGAACTCTGTGGGTACCGATCACAATATCCACCAGACCTTTTTTCAGATCTTCCAGTGTCTTTTTCTGCTGTGCCGGTGTTCTGAATCTGCACAAAAGATCTACACGAACAGGGAATTCTTTCATTCGCTGGACAAACGTATTATAATGCTGCTGTGCCAGAATGGTGGTCGGCACCAGATACACCACCTGCTTATTTTCCTGAACTGCTTTAAATGCTGCACGAATGGCAATTTCTGTTTTTCCGTAGCCTACATCTCCGCAGATCAGTCGATCCATGATCTTTGTGCTTTCCATATCCCGTTTCGTATCTTCGATGGCCGCCATCTGATCTTCTGTTTCCTCAAATGGAAACATTTCTTCGAATTCTCTCTGCCAGACCGTATCTTCCCCGTAGACAAATCCGTTTCGTTCCGCTCTTGCCGCATACAATGCAACCAAATCCTTTGCAATATCCTGTACCGCAGTACGGACTTTCGTTTTGGTACGGTTCCACTCACTGCCGCCTAATTTATTCAGCTTCGGCTTCTTAGCATCCGCAGAAGCGTATTTCTGCAATGTTTCCAACTGGGTAGCCAGAATATACAGATTTCCGCCTCCTGCATATTCAATCTTGATATAATCTTTTAACTTTTTCTCAACTTCTACTTTTTCGATCCCTTTATAGATTCCAAGCCCATGATTTTCATGAACTACATAATCTCCTATGGACAATTCCGAAAAACTCTGAATCTTCTGTCCTTCATATCGGGTCTGTTTTTTCTTCTTTTTCTTTTTTTCACTGCCGAAAATATCCGTTTCTGAAAGAACGGCAAATTTCAGCAACGGATATTCATAGCCCTGCTTTACATTACCGTAAAGAACCACGATCTCGCTTGGACTTGCCACACGGTTTTCTTCTTCCGTATAAAAAGCATTCAGCCCTTCCTCCTGCAGATCCTGTGCCAGACGTTTGGCTCTTGTTCTGGAAGAACACAAAAGAACGGTTCTGTATTTTTCTTTTTTCCACCGTTTTAAATCTTTGGTCAAAAGTTCAAAGCTGTTCTGATAGCTGTTGATTCCTTTGACTTCCAGCGCAAACCGGTTCCGTACCGATAATTCCCTCAATTTTGTATCCAGCATACAAAAGGCTGCACTGTGGCATTTTTCTAATTCTGCAAATACCTGTGCCGCTCCGGACACCAAATGAGCTTCCTCCGGAGCTGCCTTACCCTGTGCAATGCGATTGCACACGCTTTCTGAAAATTCTTTTTCTACGGTATCTGCTTTTTCTGCCAGACGATTTGGTTCATCTAAAAAGACCACACTGTCATGACCTGAAAAATAATCTAAAAAACTGATCCACTGTCCGGAAACCGCCGCTTCCGGTTCTTTGGCCGGATAAATTCTGACACTGTCCAGATTTTCAATGGAACGCTGGCTTTCCGCATCAAAACTTCGGATGGAATCTACTTCTTCATCCCAAAGCTCGATTCGCACCGGTACCTCTTCTGTCAACGGAAAAATATCAATGATTCCTCCGCGGATGGAAAACTGTCCCTTTGCCTCTACCTGACCTTCACGTTCATAACCCATGTTAGTTAAAAGTATTTTCAGTGCTTCCAGTTCAATGATACTTTCCATGTCAATGGTAAGCACCTGATCCTTCAGTTCCTGCAAAGGCTTTACTTTTCCCATACAGCCGTCAATGGTCGTAATGACAGTTACATTCTCCTGTTCCATCAACGCCCGAAGTGCCTGCATTCGCTGCTCTTCCAGAAGTTTCCCCTGAATATCTGCATGAAAAAAGAGAAAATCTTTTGCCGGATACAGATATACTTCTTTACTGAAGATCCTGTATTCTTCAAAGATTTCCTTTGCTTTTAGTTCACTGTAAGTTACGATCAGTTTCTTTTGGAATGTTTCCCCCATGGCATAGGCCAGATGGGTTTTCTGAGAATCCATACAGCCGGTCAGCAGCTGGACCCCTGTTTCCCGATTCAGTTTTTCTGTTGCTATGGAGAGTACCTCCAGCTGCTTTAATGGAGCTGTTAAACTTTTCATTGTTATTTCTTCCCGTTGAACTTGTTCATGGCCACATCGATCCCTTCTGTTACGATGGCTGCCACTGCGTTACCTGCTTCCTGAAATGCTTCGTCCATCAATTTCTGATCTTCTTTTGAAAAATGTCCCAGTACATAGTCTGCCAGATCATACCCTTCCGGTTTCTGACCTACGCCGACTCTGACACGCGGGAATTTCTGACCGCCGGTATGAAGAATGATATTTTTGATTCCATTATGGCCGCCGGCACTTCCTTTTCCGCGAACACGAAGCTGACCCGGATCTAAGGAAATGTCATCATACACAACGATCAGTTCTTCTTCCGGATCGATCTTGTAAAAATCCATTGCTGCACGAACACTTTCACCGCTCAAATTCATAAACGTCTGCGGTTTTAAAAGGAGGACTTTCTGTCCTTCGATGTATCCGCTTCCATATAAGGCTTTATAGCCTGCCTGTTTTACCGGAATCTGATACTTTTCCGATAAATAATCTATGACACAAAATCCTGCATTATGTCTTGTATTTTCATATTGTTTTGTAGGATTTCCAAGTCCTGCAATAATATACATAATTACCTCTTTCTGCTCTGAAAATTCTAATCTCTCATCATCCTGCACCTTTGGGAAAAGCACAGCCCGATCTGTTTAATTAAATCCAACCACCATCTGAGCAATCTTATAAGCTGCTACAGAAATCTTGCGTCCGCCTTTGCCCGGCAGATTCATCGTATTTCCCATCACACTTCTGCGGATACGGTGGTAAAGTCTCACATCTTTTGCTTTCAAATACTGCCAAAGTTCTTTTTTCTTCGCCAGATTTTCTTCTGCCTTAGAGCGGATCGCTAAAATAGAAGAAACGGTCATCATGATTTCCACATAACTGATCATATAATTACGAAGTTTTTTATTTTTTAATTTCCATACATCACAGTCATCAATGATCAGCTTCGTAACTCTCAGCTGCTGGTCGATCCGCCCGATCATGACCTGTTCCTGTACGGACTGACCTTCTCTTCCGATATAGTATCTGTAGAAATTCACATCCATATAGTACATTTTCTTTACGTATGGCAATGGATGATATACATAAATGTTATCCACATAGAAGGTATGTTTCGGCAGCTCTAATGCACAATCTTTCAGCATCTGGGTACGATAGATGACAGAATGCATTAAAATATACTGTCCTACATGAAGGAATTTTACATCATTCCAGGTAAATACTTTGTTCACCGGAAATGCAGAACGATACTGCATGACTTTTTTATGTTTTTTTCCTTCTTTTTCATATACATAGTTGCTGATGAACATATCTACCATATCACCGGATTTCACCAGATCGGCTAACGTTTTTAAAATCTTTAAATAAGCATCTTTGTTCACCCAGTCATCGCTGTCTACGACTTTATAATACAATCCTGTGGCATTGCGGATTCCTGCATTGACTGCTTCTCCATGTCCGCCGTTTTCCTGATGTACAGCTTTTACGATCGTCGGATATTTGGCCGCATATTCTTCTGCAATGGCTGCGGTTCCATCTTTCGAACCGTCATTTACGATGATGATCTCTACATCTTCTCCACCAGGCAGCAGTGATTCAATACAATTTCTCATATAAGATTCCGAATTATAGGACGGAATTGCAACTGATAATAACTTCATTTTTTCTCCTCTCTGTTCATATGCTTTGCATAGGCCTCAAAAGCGGATGGAATCGGATATTTACTTTTCATCGTTTCCATATCCACAAACAACATTCCTTCGGTTTCCTTTTCCAGTTCTTCTACCCGAACCGCATATCCGGTCATATGCCACTCTTTATGTGTAAAAATGTGCTTTGCATTTTCCAGCTTTTTAATAAACAACGGTGCCAGCGCATAAGATTTTACCAGCCGAAGCACCTCATCTTCCGACAGCTCTCCCTCCACATTCGGAAGTTCATATAAGCCTGCCAAAAGTCCTTTTTTCGGACGTTTTCTGATTGCCACTTTTTCTCCGTCCTTGATCACAAGAATGGTCTTTTTTTCCACAACCCGTGGTTTCTTCGCCGCTTTTTTCGGCAGTTCCATAATCTTGTCCTGTTTTTTTGCCTCACACAAATGTGCCACCGGACATTCACTGCACTTTGCCATTCCATTCGGCACACATACAATGGCACCAAGCTCGATCAGTGCCTGATTAAAATCTCCTGCTCTATCCTTTGGAATGATCTTCTGTACTTTTTCAGAAATTTCCTGTTTTACAGAATCTTTCGCGATATCGCTTTCATCTGCTGTCAGTCTGGTGATCACCCGAAGTACATTTCCGTCCACTGCCGGTACAGGGATTCCGAATGCGATCGAAGCAATGGCACCGGCCGTATACTTCCCAATCCCCGGTAACTGCAGCAGTTTTTCATATTCTGCCGGAATCTCTCCGCCGGATTCTTCCACCAGCACCTGAGCGGCTTTCTGCAGATTCCGCACCCTGTTATAATACCCTAAGCCTTCCCATAACTTTAAAAGTTCCTGTTCCGGACATTCTGCCAGTGCTGTTACTGTAGGAAGTGCTTCCATAAATCGGGCAAAATAAGGTTTTACTGCTTCCACTCTCGTCTGCTGCAGCATGATCTCCGACACCCATACACGATACGGAGACGGATCACTGCGCCATGGCAGAATACGTTTTTGTCTGTCATACCATTCCAAAAGCGGAACTGTGATCTCTTCCAGCATTATAATCTAACCTCAACTTCATTCATGATTTCAATACTATCTGTCTCAATCCGACAGTCTCTCGCCATCACATGAACCCCTGCTTTGGCAGCTTCCCGCAAAGCATCTCCAAAGGCTTTATGAGTTCTGTCATTCGGCTCCAAATATTTTACCGGACTCATCTGGATCACAAACAGAAGATATGCTTCATACCCATCTTCCATGCATCGGATCAGTTCTCTGATATGTTTCACTCCCCGTTCTGTGGGAGCATCCGGAAAACGGCATACCCCATCTTCTTCTAAAGTAACGCCCTTAACTTCCATAAAGATCTTACGATCTCCATCTTCAATGTAAAAATCAAAACGGGACTCTCCATAGGTTCGTTCCTGATAGATTTTCGCATCTTTCGAAAACAGATTTCCCGCCTGCAGCCATTCTTTCACGGCTCCATTGGGTGCCTGAGAATCCATATTGATCAAATAGTCCCCCTTTTTCACACCAATCAGATCCAGTTTTGTTTTTCTGGCAGGATTGTCATTTCTTTGAACATAAACCACTGCATCCGGTGTCAAAAGTTCTTTACATCTGCCTGTATTTTTTACATGACAGAGTTCTCTTCCGTATTCTGTTTCTACATAGGCAATGAAACGATTGGGACGTTCCTGAAAAAGTGCCTGTTCCATATTTAAGTATTTCATAGATTTCCTCACTCCTTAGGAGTATAACACACTTTTCCTAACAATTCCTTAGGGAAATCTGAACATTTCTTAAAAGATTCCCTCATGATTCCTGTTTATTTTGCATGATTTTTCCGCAAAACCTTACTTAAAAAGACCTGATATCAGGATTCCATTCAGCCTTCCCAATATCAGGTCTTCTTCTTTCAATTTCCTTATGAACTTAAAGAACGCACCAGTTCCGTTAATTCCGAAAATTTCCCAATCTTATGATCGTAAGTTTCCGGCGTACCGAATCCGTAGGAGCAATACACAAACGGAATGCCTGCAAAAGCAGCCGCTTCCGCATCTCCCTGGGTATCGCCCACATAAACTGCAGATTGAAAACCATTTCGTTCCATGACCAAACGGCAGTTTTCCCCTTTGGGAAGTCCGGTGTATCCGGGACATTCAAAATCCGTGACCACATCACGGATTCCCAGCCTGTCCATGGTCAGCTCAATATATCCCGCCTGACAATTACTTACGATACAGATTTTATATATTTTAGACAATTCTCTGATGGTTTCTACAACGCCCTCAAACACCGTCCCCGGTGTTTTTTTCAGTGCTTCTTCCTCATATTTACAGCAATGATCCATCAGTTTCATTTGTTCTTCTGGGGAAAGTTCCGGAAAAACAGCGGCAGCGATCGCCCACATTGGCCGCCCAAACAGCTTTTTCAAATTGTCCGGCGTCGGTCTCCATACAACTTCCTCATGTCCCTCTAACGCTTCTCCCCAGGCCTTTGCCACCACAGGAGTCGTATCCCACAAAGTTCCGTCAATATCCAAGATAATACAATCCATAAAAACCACCGTTTTTACTTATTTGCTTCTTCGTATGCTGCTCTGACAGCTCTTGCCAGCTGATCTGCACAGGAAGTATCTCTTGGACCGCAGGTATTTCCTTTTAAATATCCTTCGATCTGTTCTACGGTCATTCCGTTGACCAGTTTGCTGACTGCTTTTAAGTTACCGTTGCAGCCTCCGTTAAAAGATACGTTTGTTACCACATCGCCGTCCAGATCAAATTTGATCAGATTTGCACATACACCTCTTGTTTTGTATTCAAATGTCATTTTCATTTCCTCCATTTTTATAAAATCTTTTGCTACAGATTAAGGCATCTGCCATTTTAGTTGCGGTTTTTTATGGTTCCCGCAAAACAAAGAATACATTTCCGCAGGACGCATATCGCTCTGCTACATCTTTTTGCCCAATCTTCGTTACCTGACCGGTCAATGGTTCCAGCACATAAATATTCTGTGCATCATAACCGGTAATGATTTCTGCACCGGATGCCTCTGTCATAGCCAGTACATAGTTTCCATTATTAACATAATACAACACTGACGAAAGATTGCAACCTGTAAAATTTTCCGGCTGCATCTTCGAATTTTGTTTCAGAATCTCATACGGACTTTTCCCTGCATCTAATGCACTGCGGATATCCGTATATATCCCTTCCTGTTCCAGAAGGATGCGCAGTCCGGCTTCCAGACTGTCTGCGGCTGCAATCGGTTCGGTGCCGTCTGCCAGACTTAAGACTGCTCTGGTCTTACGACCTCCCCGATCCCAAACGACTTGTCCGCTCTGATCGGTTACTACACCCATTTCTTCATAAGCTGCTGCAGCTGCATCCCGCAGCTCTGCATAAATGCCGATCACCTTTCCTTTTCCATAAGCATGATAGCACTGCTCTTCATTTTTCTCCATGGCAATGGTTCGGTCTTCTTCAAACAGGATCTGTTTTGGAACGACAACCTTTTTCTTTCCTGCAGCAGCAATCTCAAACCGAAATACTTTTTCTGTCTTTTTCAGATCATCTTTCTGATCCGTCAAAACGATGGTGCTGACCATTTCTTCTTCTGTACTGGTGATCGCTTCTGCCAATGCTTCCGTATACGTACCGTCGGAAGTTCTGGAAACGCACTGCAGATCGATCCTGTTGTTCTGTACGTCCGCTGAGATTACGTATTTATTTTTTGAAAAATAATCAAAATCCCGGATAGCAGAACCGTTGCTGTCTACAATCTTGACCTGATACATGGGAAACAGCGTATCGCCAGAAAAATCTTCTGCGATGTCAGACTCTTTGCAGACTCCATAAATAAAATCATCCCCATTAAAAGCCAACGCACGGAGATATTCCCCTGCCTCCGCCGTATACGTGTGGCGAACTCCGGTCTTCATATCCATTGTAGTGATTTCAGAACAAGCATAGTTATCTTCCCCATGCTGCCATGCAAGCATATCCCCTGCTCTGGAAATCACATAACTTCCTTCTGAAAGATTTTCTGCCATCGTTTCCACACTTCTGATGTTCAGATCCACCGCATAAACATTTCCGGACGCTGAAACATACATTTTATCATCAAAACTGA
Source organism: uncultured Lachnoclostridium sp. (assembly GCA_964602445.1). Lineage (GTDB taxonomy): Bacteria > Bacillota > Clostridia > Lachnospirales > Lachnospiraceae > HGM12587. Next base: position 10,382 of record CAZRQV010000011.1, on the reverse strand, counting down.
TATACAGAAGTTTTCCCACCGACTGAATCAAAACATCTGCACATTCGGTACTTTCGATAAAAAGAAGTTCTTCCGTCGTATTGGTCAGACTGTCATAACGCATCACCGCGACTCCGACCGCTCCTTCGTGACGCCCCCGGTTCATATAACCTTTTACAATAAAATCCATACTTCCGGAATCTTCCATGTTGATCAGCTGAATATCAAATTCATCATGAAGTCCGCGCTTATCATTGCCGTCTTTAAAACTAAATACTTTCGACAATTTATTTTGTGCTACGTCATAGCTCCAAAGTTCTTCTGACACCACAAAATTTACAACGCTGCCTTCTTCATTGGCCATATAGGAAATCTCTTTCCACTGAAGTCCCAGATTCAGACGATCTTCCTGAAAAACATCATTTTCACTGGAAAAGATCCGTTCTGCAGTTCGCTCATAGTCCAGCAGATACATACGCATATTGGTGCTTCTTATTCTGAAATAATCTTTCACCTGATAAGTTTCCTGTCCGCCTTCCGGCGTTTCATACACAACCTGATAATCCAGATTTAACGAAACCACATCGTCTTTCAATTCCAGATAAGTCAACTCCGGTGACTGATGTTCTTTTACGGACATCCCATTCCAGATAACGGTTTTATATTTAGAATGAATATCCACATAAGCCAGATCCGTATCCTTTCTGGAGGTATCTGTTTCCAAATACTGGGTGATCGGATAATCATTCTCTGCATCCAAGGTTGCATTATGGAAATCTTTTGCAAATGCAGTGCCGTTTTCGATCAGATCATAGGAACAATTTGTAATTCTGCTGAAATACTGAACCTCTTTGTCCTCTTTTAGCGTTACATGAAAGATCAGCAGATATTCTTCCCCATCTTCTAAAAGATCTTTGACCTTAATGCTTCCGGTAAAAAATGCTCCGGTATCCTTCAGATCTGCGACTTCTCCATTTTGGATCAGTCGCTCCATATCCATACTTCTTACTTCATAGCTGACACCTTTGATTTCTGCATTATATTTTTCCAATGCAATTTCCAAAACCCTGTGTTCATCCAGCGGTGCGATGGCATTGCGCATACAGGACGCATCTGTCTCTCCTGTATATCCATAGGTCGGATTTACATACTCTTCTCCATTTGCAAAATATAAGATCGGCAGCGTAGCTTCTGCCATATGGGCTGTCATATCCAGATTTCCTTTATTATAGTAAAAGCTCATGAATACCAGTCCTGCAAAAAAAGCCATCACAATCGTAATAATCTTAATAACAATTTTCTTCAAAAATGACTCCTCTATTCTTTCAAAAGTCTGCCAAGCGTCGGAGAAACATTCAGCGCTTCGCAGCAGTGGTCATATGCTTCATAATCCGGTTTGCGCTCTGTCTTTCTTTTAACACCGCGAATCAGAATATTCTTCGGCGTATGTTCCATATCAATAAATTCCAGCACCTGCGTATCATATCCGCACTGTTCCAGCATTTCTGCACGAAGCCCGTCCGTCACCAGTGCAGCGATCCTTTCTTTTAAAAGACCATATTTAAAAACGGCTGACAACGCTTCATTTTTAATCTGATAATTCAGTTCATGCTGACAGCAAGGCACGGAGAGAATGACACTTGCTCCCCATTTGACTGCCTTTTCCAATGCATAATCTGTGGCTGTATCACAAGCATGGAGTGTTACGACCATGTCCACCGCATTGACACCGGTATAGCTGGCAATGTCTCCTGTCGTAAATGACATCTTTTCATATCCATATTTTTCTTTTAATTCGTTACAGTATGCGATCACATCTTCTTTCAGATCCAGACCGATCACACGGATATCAAACCCTTTCATTTCCTTCAGATAATAATACATTGCAAAGGTCAGGTAAGATTTTCCGCATCCAAAATCGACGATGGTCAGTTCTCTTCCTTTCGGAAGATCCTCTACAATATCCTGAATAAATTCTAAAAACCGGTTGATCTGCCGGAATTTATCATAACGGGAATGAACAATCTTTCCTTCTGCCGTCTGTACTCCCAGATCCACCAAAAACGGAACTGTGGTTCCTTCTTCTAAAATATACCGTTTCTTCCGATTATGAGAAAGCTCTCTTTGTTTTATTTCTTTTTTCTGCGCTTTCTGTTTGATTGTCACTTTTCCTTTTTTGCTTACAAGCATATTGACTGTATGGCTGGCACTTTCCAATACCATCTGGCCGAAAAAGTGTTCCATCTGTTCCGTAATGTAGGCTGCGGTTTCCTGCGGTTCCAGATTTTCATGAAAAACCTGCTTTCCTTTATACTCTGTTACCTGAAAATTCAAACGATCCTTCAGTAACACCGGACGGATCTTTACTTTTTGTGCCAGTGCTGCACGTTTCGGATTGCTGATGACGATCTGATTCAGATTTTCATTCAGCTGTTCTTCTAATATCTGTTTTAATCTATCCATAACTTCTTTCCTTATCGGCATTCGATGTCTGTTCCGACTCACTAACGCTCATTGTATCTTTTCGTAACTTTTATTGTATCAATTTCTGTTTGGATATGTCAATTACTGCAAAAGAGGGATCTGAATTTTTTATTTCTAAATTTCTCCGAATCAGTGTCCCAAAGCACCTCTCACATTCCGCTTTTGCGGTCGGAGTATGAGTCTGTGCTTTAGGACATTTTCATAGGATTGAAATCCTTAAAAAAATCTTTTTCTTCGCTTTTCCCTTCTTTTACATCTTCGAAGATAGATTTCATGATATAAAAGAATCTGACAAATATCCATCATAACATCTGCCGCATCGTCCTGTTTTTGCACCTGATTACAAATTTCCCGGCATTTTAACCGCATGGTCAGCGGATCCGGATATTCATCATACAATACACCGCCTTCATACTCCATCCGGTCGCAGACTTCTTCCACATAAGGAACCATCCGTTTTGCCATTTCCGGATACATATTATAAATGCGTTTTTTGTCACGTTCATGCTCTTCTTCACTGTGAGGAAAATAAAATACTTCGGATTCTTTCTCCGGGTACATTCCATCAAACGGGAGATATATTTTCTGATAATACATCTGCATCACACTTCTTTTTTTATTACTATATGATAAAAATATGAAAATGTGTCGAAAGACCCCCGCAAACTGCGAGGGTCTCTGTCTTATGATTAAATATATTTTCTTACTTCCTGACGTGTCAGTGCACGATGCAGTGCCATTTCTGCTCTCTGCAGATTGATATTCGGATCTTTCATCGCAAGACGACGTTCCGCTCTCAACTGTGCCTCTTTCGCACGGTTTTCATCAATCTCATCCGGCCATTCGACTGCTTCTGCAAGCACTGTGATCTCTTCCTGTAAGATCTGAACGAATCCGGAATGAAGTGCTGCTTTTTTCTTCTCACTTTCTGACTCTGTGATGGTCAAAACACCTGGTTCAATGATATAAGTCATTGGTACGTGGTATTTGTATACACCAATCTGGCCTTCCGTCGTATTCAGCTCTAACATCGTAGCTTCTCCTTCATAGAAGATTCTGTCAGGAGAAATGATCTTCAGTTTAAATGCTTGATTCTCTGCCATATCTGCTCACCTCTTATTTTTTTGCGCGAGCCACTACGTCATCAATGCTTCCTGCATTTAAGAAATGACCTTCCGGAATATCGTCATGTTTTCCTTCCAGAATTTCTTTAAATCCCTGAATCGTTTCTTCTAATGGTACATAACGTCCTTCCAGACCTGTGAACTGTCCTGCTACATGGAATGGCTGAGATAAGAATCTCTGTACCTTTCTTGCTCTGGATACGATGAGTTTTTCTTCTTCTGATAATTCATCCATACCAAGGATTGCAATGATATCCTGTAATTCTTTATATCTCTGTAAGATTTCCTGTACGCCGCGGGCAACTGCATAATGCTCTTCCCCTACAATCTTCGGATCCAGAATACGGGAAGTAGATTCCAGTGGATCTACTGCAGGATAAATACCAAGTTCTACGATAGAACGGGATAATACCGTAGTTGCATCCAGATGGGCAAAGGTTGTTGCCGGAGCCGGGTCAGTTAAGTCATCGGCCGGCACGTAAACTGCCTGTACAGAGGTAATGGAACCGTTCTGTGTCGATGTGATACGTTCCTGAAGGGCACCCATTTCTGTCTGAAGTGTTGGCTGATAACCTACCGCTGAAGGCATACGGCCAAGCAGTGCAGATACTTCAGAACCTGCCTGTGTAAAACGGAAAATATTATCAATGAAAAGAAGCACATCTTTTCCGCCCTGATCACGGAAATATTCTGCCATGGTAAGTCCTGTCAGACCAACACGCATACGTGCTCCAGGCGGCTCGTTCATCTGTCCGAATACCATGGTCGTTTTATTGATAACTCCGGTATCTGTCATTTCATGGTAAAGGTCATTTCCTTCACGGGTACGTTCACCTACACCGGTAAATACGGAATATCCGCCATGCTCTGTAGCAATGTTGTGGATTAATTCCTGAATCAAAACGGTCTTACCTACACCGGCACCGCCGAAGAGACCGATTTTTCCACCCTTCTGATACGGACAGAGAAGGTCAACGACTTTAATCCCTGTTTCTAAAACTTCTGTTGAAGTAGACTGTTCTTTAAATGCCGGCGCTTTTCTGTGGATTGGGAAATGTTTTTCACATTCCGGTGCCGGTTTGTTGTCAATTGGATCACCTAATACATTGAAGATACGTCCCAATGTATTTTCACCAACCGGTACAGTAATCGGAGCTCCTGTTGCAATCGCTTCCATTCCTCTTACTAAACCGTCGGTAGGACCCATGGCAATACATCTTACAGTATCATCGCCCAGATGCTGGGATACTTCTACAACCAGTTTTCCGCCGTCTGCCAACGGAATATCAATGGCTTCATAGATTTCAGGAAGTTTTCCTGAAAATTTAATATCCAGTACGGCACTGATGATCTGAGTGATTTTTCCAATATTTTTTTCTGCCATTTTTTCACTCCTTGTTGCTTGTTGTAAGAATTCTTGCTTCCGCTCGAATTATTTTTTCTAAACCGAAATGCTTTGCACTCCGGTTTATGCCGTCAGCTGATTGCACTTGCTCCGGCAATAATTTCTGTCAGTTCCTGTGTAATAGAGCCCTGACGCGCTCTGTTATAATCTAATTCTAATTTTTGAATCATTTCATCAGCATTTCCTGTTGCTGAATCCATTGCCTGCATTCTGGCACCGTTTTCACTGGCAACCGCTTCCATCATAGCCCCATAGATCAGGCTGGTAATGTACTTCGGAATGATCATTCTTAAGGCTTCCCCTTCATTCGGTGCATAATTCATCGGAATACTGTCTGCAGATCTTTCTTCTTCTTTTTCTGCCATTTCCACCGGTAAAAGTTTTAACATAGTCGGAATATGAGTCACAGTATTTTTGAAAACAGTGTAAGCAAGATAGATCTCACCGATCTCACCATTTTCAAATCTCTGTAAAAGTTCTTCGCTCAGTTCCTTCGCATCGGTATAAACAGGTCCGTTCATAACCTCAGAACGATCTGAAACGATCCGGTATCCCTTAATGTCTAAGGAATCCCTTCCCTTTTTACCCAGAGCATAGATCTCTGTATTCTCTTTTTCAAACTTTTCGTCTCCGGTGATCAGCTTTACAATATTATTGTTATAGCCGCCGGCCAGTCCTCTGTTGGAAGTGATCGTGATCACCGCCTTTTTCGGAGAAGCTCCGGATTGCAGATACGGATGATCAATATTTCCCGATTTGGAAAGCATTGTGGCAATGGTGTCATACATGCAGTCAAAATACGGCTTGGTAGATTCTGCTTTGCCCTTGGCTCTCTGCAGCTTTACCGTAGAAACCAGTTTCATGGCTTTGGTAGTCTGCTGAGTGCTGGCAATGCTGCTCTTACGCCGTTTGATTTCTCTCATTGACGCCATAAACTAACCTCCAGTTCCTTCCGTTTAGAATGTCTTCTTGAATTCTTCGATTGCTTTTACAAGACGTGCTTCGCATTCTTCCGACATTACCTTTGTTTCACGGATGCTTTCCGGAATGTCTGCATATTTTGTCTTAATAAATTCAAGGAACTGTTTTTCAAATTCCTGAATTTTCTTTACCGGTACATCCAGAAGATATTTTCTGGTTACGGTATAGATCATAATAATCTGATCTTCTACAGCCATCGGCTGATACTGCGGCTGTTTCAGGATTTCCTTGATTCTTTCACCCTGTTCCAGTTTTTCCTTGGTATCTGCATCAAGTTCAGATCCAAACTGAGCAAAGGATGCCAGTTCACGATACTGGGCAAGTTCTACTCGGATCGGAGCAGCGATTTTTTTCATCGCTTTGATCTGTGCTGCACCACCTACTCGTGATACAGAAAGACCTGCATTTACCGCCGGACGGAAACCTGCGTTGAACATTTCTGTTTCCAGATAAATCTGACCGTCTGTAATGGAAATTACGTTAGTCGGAATGTAAGCGGAAACGTCTCCCGCCTGTGTTTCGATGATTGGAAGTGCAGTTAAAGAACCGCCGCCAAGTTCATCATTTAATTTTGCTGCACGCTCTAACAGTCTGGAATGCAGATAGAAAACATCACCCGGATATGCTTCACGTCCTGGTGGTCTCTTCAGGAGCAATGCCAGGGTACGATATGCAGTCGCATGTTTGGACAGGTCATCGTACACGATAAGAACATCTTCTCCGTTTTCCATCCATTCTTCACCAATAGCACATCCTGCATATGGTGCAATATACTGTAATGGCGCCAATTCACTTGCTGTAGATGCAACTACAGTGGTGTAATCAAACGCATCGAATTCTTCTAATTTTTTTACGATAGATGCAACCGTAGATGCTTTCTGTCCGATTGCAACGTAAATACATTTTACGCCTTTGCCTTTCTGATTAATGATCGTATCAATGGCAATGGCTGTTTTTCCGGTCTGTCTGTCACCAATGATCAGTTCTCGCTGTCCTCTTCCGATCGGTACCATGGAGTCAATCGCCTTAATACCTGTCTGAAGTGGTGTATCTACGGATTTACGAGTGATAACACCCGGAGCTACTCGTTCGATCGGACGGAACTTTTCTGTATGGATCGGTCCCTTTCCATCGATCGGCTGTCCAAGTGCATTGACAACACGACCAAGCATACAGTCACCTACCGGAACTTCTACTACACGTCCTGTAGTCTTTACTGTATCGCCTTCGTTAATATTTTTCTGATCGCCTAACAAAACGGCACCAACATTGTCTTCTTCCAGATTGAGCACCATGCCCAGAACATCTCCCGGAAATTCCAGAAGTTCTCCCTGCATCGCCTTTTCCAGCCCATGAACACGGGCAATCCCATCTGCTACCTGAATAACTGTACCAACATCAGATACTTCCATTTGTCCGGCGTATCGTTTAATCTGTTCTTTAATTACGGAGCTGATTTCTTCCGGTCTTAAATTCATAAAAACTTACACCTTCTTTCTTAAGCCTAAAACTTTTCAGGTATTAGCCTACCTGAAGTGCGGATAACTGCTTCGCCAATTCTCTCAGCTTATTTTTGATACTGGTATCCACAATACGATCACCAATGCGGATCACCATACCACCAAGCAGTGTTTCATCTACTGTATAATTCATTTCAAATGTTTCATATGCGGTAGTTTCCAACAGTCTCTTTTCCACATTTTTCTTCTGACTCTCATTTAATGGAGCCGCGGTAGAGACATAGGCTACACCAATCTTTTTATATTCCTTTACACGACCGATGAAATATTCCAGTATTTTTTCTGTTTCCGCAAAACGGTCTTTTTGAATGAGGATCAGCAAAAATCCTGCAAACTCTTTGGAAAAGGTTTTCTCAAAGATCTTTTTTCCCGTTTCAATTTTTTCGTCTTTTACGATTTTAGGATGTTTCATGAACCTGATCAGTTCATCATCTTTTTGAATGACTTCTAAAAACGTTTTCGCTTCTTCGAAAAACAGATCCAATTTCTGTTCTTCCAGACCAAGTTCAAACAACGCATTACCGTATGTCTGGGATACTAGTTTTGCCATGTGTCATCACCCATTTCTTTTAAAGTATCCTCAAGCAGCTGATTCATAGTCTTTTCATCCATAGAAACAGCAACCATTTTTCCTGCCATCATTGCAGCGATCGATACGACTTCCTGTTTCAGATCATCCATTGCTTTCTTCTTTTCCAGCTCAATCTGAACATTTGCACTGGCAATGATACGTGCTGCTTCTTCTTTTGCTTCATCTACGATCACACGTTCATTTTTTAATGCACGTTTTCTTGCTTCGTTTAAGATTTCTTCTGCATCAGCTTCCGCATTCTGAATCTTTGCATCATATTCTGCTTTTAATTTTAATGCATCTTCTTTTTCTCTGTTTGCGGTATCCTTTGTTTCCTGCACCATTTCCTGACGCTTCTTTAACATATCACGTACAGGATTAAACAGAATGTAGGACAGTGCCAGAAAGAGAACAAATACCGCGATCATTGACAGCACGATTTCGAAGATCAACTGGGCATCCAGTCCAAATAATCTCTCCAAAACACCGCCTCCTCTCTATTCGTCTTTCTACAGATTAGCTTAATCCACCTAATAATGGCTGTACGAATAATAAGATGAGGGCAATTACGAGAGAGTAAAGACCTGTTGTTTCTGCAACAGCCTGTCCAAGAAGCATGGTAGATGTGATTTCTGATTTTGCTCCCGGATTTTTACCAACTGCGCTTGTTGCCATACCAGCTGCAAAACCCTGTCCGATAGCAGGTCCGATACCTGCGATCATTGCAACGCCTGCACCAATTGCAGAACAAGCTAAAATTAAACCTTCGTTTGTAATCTGTGTCATAATAATTTCCTCCTGAATTTAAACTTATAATTTTTCACTAATATAAACCATAGTCAGCATACTAAATACATATGCCTGAATACAACCGGAAAACAGGTCGAAATACACATGCAGTGCTGCCGGAATTCCAATCTTGAAAAGTACCGGTACCATCCCATAGTACAATGCGACAATAACTGTTCCCGATAAAATGTTACCGAATAAACGCAGACCCAAAGAAAATGGTGCTGCAATTTCACCGATCAGGTTGATTGGGAATAAAAACGCTACCGGCTGAAACAGATCGGTAAATGCGCCAAATTTGTTGTTTTTAATGTTCTGATACTGAACGATCAAAAACGTCATTAAGCCCAGCGGCAACGTTACACCAAAGTCCGCTGTAGGAGATCGTAATCCGAAGATACCGGAAATATTGCTAAGTAAAATAAATACAAAGATCGTTCCGATATAATTCATAAATCTTCCGCCATTACCACCCATAATACCTGCGACCATGTTCTCCAGCATTTCGATTGCAATTTCTGCAAAGCTCTGAAGCATTCCCGGTGTCTCATCCGGACCTTTTAGATTCGCCCTGATGATACATGCAGCCAGAATAATAACTCCCATTACGAGCAGAATGCTGACATGAGTTGTTGTAATCCATAATTCCTGTCCAAAAAGTTCAAACTTAATTAAACCATGAATCATGAAATCTACGTTCTGCCCACTCGCTAAGATCAAATTCGGCGTCGTCGTCATCAATGATGGCATTCTCGTATCCTCCTTCTTCAATTTTTAGAATTTTGTTTATGATTTTATGAACAAACGGCTGTATGTAAACCGCTGCTTTCAAACTCATGATTCCAAGAAAACAGGAAAGTACATTTCCGATCTTGAAATATCCTAACAAGATCGTTGCCAGAGAAACGGCTGCGTACCGCCGCATCGTTCCCTGCCTTACAGATCTTCTCGCATTCACTTCGTCCCAACTCAGGGCATCATCCAGATTGTGTGCCATATGAAGCAGCATCAAGACTGCCATGATCACACCGCAAAGGATTCCAACCGAATATGCTGCGTTTTCTTTTACCAGCAGAACCCCCACTACTTCAAAAAGTACACCGAAAATAAGAATTCCGATCAAAAGCTCTAAGACCGTCCGCTTTAAACTATCCATCTTTTCTATCATTCTTCTTTTCGTTATCCTCCTTATAAATAGCAGAAATCATCACATAGACATTTCGCATTCCGGCCAGTGCACCCAGAAAGAATAACGGTACAAACGCCGGAAAAGAAAACTGCTTTTCAAGATAAAGGCCCAGCATGCAGCATAAAAAAATAGGAACAAGCATGCTGATACCTACTTGCGAAATCATTGCTAACGATTTTGCCACAATTTTGCTATCCTTCATAACCTGTCCCTCACAAACAATATACTATCTTGATTTTAATACATTTTTTTTCAAAAGTCTACATGAAAAAATTAACACCACATAAATGTTACTGTCAAGTAATCGTTGGCAAATTTTTCCATACAGATTTTTATATCC
>CAZRQV010000010.1:1439-56409 GCA_964602445.1 uncultured Lachnoclostridium sp. | reverse complement strand
CATTGAACGCACCACTGGTATTAACAAAAGACGGCAGTGAAGCAGCTGCAGCAGAATATGTAGCAGCAAATGAAATCGCATCCGGTTATGTCCTTGGCGGCGAAGGAGCTCTTTCTAATGAAACAGTAGTCACTGTATTCGGACTGGAAAGCGCAGACGATATCATTGCAAGATAATCGAAACATAAAATAAAAGATGAGCGTCGCTCAAAGATTGAAACGATCAATTAGCTGAGCGTAGGATCATTCAATCACAGCAGCGGAACAATCCCATGGAATCGGAGATTGTTCCGCTGTTTTTTTATTTTAAAGGAAAGACTTTGTTGTGTTAATGTGTGAAAATTATGAGCTTTCCTATGAAATGAAAGCACTGAAAAAACTTCATTTTAGGTTGGACAGAATACGAACCTTTTGTTATAGTAGAAATGGTTATTAAAAAGGGTTAATATTTTAGAAAAAATTGTAAATATTGACCAAAAATAAGTAAGAACTTAAAAAAGCATCACAGTATCGAAGAAAAATGCTTTTTTAAAAAAAATAAGGAAAAGGGGGATCAGGTATTAAAAGCAGACCGAAGGTCTGAACATTCTTGTTCGTTCAAAAAACGAACAGAAAAGGTAGCTGATGATTTGAAAAATGAAGATCAGCAGTGATTACCGAATGAAAGGGGTTATTCAAGTGAAAACAAAAATGATGAGACGTATGATGGCTGCTATGCTTTCAGCAGCTATGGTACTGGGCAGTTTCAGTGTGCCGGTATCCGCAGAAAAAGCAGCTGCAGAGACTGAAAGTGCATCGGTATCGATTTATCCAACACCGCAAAGTGCAGTGATGGATTCCGAAGAAGGTATGAAATTAGCAGGAAGTGTTGATGTAGTGATCCATGGAAAACAGGATGAAGCAACCCTTCCGAAATTAGAAGCACTGCTTCAGGAAGAAGGAATTACCTATGAAATGAAAGACAGCGTAGGTAAGAATGCGGCGATCGTTCTGGGAACCTTATGTGAAGACGATAGCTGTACGTTCTGTCATTCTGTAGAAGACAGTGAAAATGCACTGATCCATGAACAGGGATATGTGCTGAAATCCAGTGATGAAGAGAACAAAAACGGACAGATCACAATCATTGGTGCAGATACAGACGGCGCTTACTATGGCGTGATGTCTTTGATTCAGTTACTGGATCAGAAAACTTCTGACGGACGTATTGCAGAAGTGACAGTATCTGACTACCCGGATGTATTATTCCGTGGTTATGTGGAAGGATTCTATGGAATCCCTTGGTCTTTTGAAGATAGAGCAGATCTGTTTAGAGATACTTCTCTTTTCAAAATGACAACTTATATCTATGCACCGAAAGATGATGAATATCACAGAAGTGCATGGAGAACTTTATATCCGGAAGCAGAAGCAAAAAATATTCAGGAACTGGCAGCAATCGCTGCAGAAAACAATATGGAATTCTGCTGGACAATTCATCCAGGCTCTGACTATAACTATACAAGAGATACCGATGGCGACGGTCTGGTAGATGACTTTGAAGCAATCATTGCAAAATTCGAACAGGTTTACAGCCTTGGTGTACGTCAGTTCGGTATTTTCTATGATGACCTTGACTATTCTGTTGCCAACGGTAGCAGACATGCAAGCGTGATCAATGATGCATATGAATATCTGACCTCTAAATATGATGATGTGAAACCGTTTGTTACGGTTGTAACCAGATATACAAACAGCTGGGGAGCTCCTATGGGTTCTTATTTCACACCGTTTATGAAACAGATCAATGAAGATACACTTGTATTATGGACAGGTAACAGTACCATGTCTGCTGTTACAAAAGCATATTTCGAATGGCCGCAGACAAATACAGGCGTAGACCGTGACTTTGGTGTATGGTGGAACTATCCGGTAACAGATTACTATTACGGACATCTTTTAATGTCTCCGCTGGATTGTCTCAGCAATGATGTAGATAATATCAGCACATTCTTCCTGAATCCAATGTCAGAAGCAGAAGCTTCTAAGGTTGCGATTTATGGCGGCGCTGATTATTCATGGAATATTGCAGATTTCGACAGCCATGCAAGCTGGAGCCGTGCGATCAAAGAACTTGTTCCGGATGCAAACGAATCTTTTGAACGTTTTGCAGATAACCTTGGATATGTTTCCCAGGGAAGCGGTTTCTTCTTTGATGAATCCGTATATTTGAAAGAGGAACTGGCAAGCTTTGAAGCAGCAATGGCATCAGGCACAGGTCTGGAAGCAGAAGTTGCAAACCTGAAATACAGATTTGAACAGATGGTATCTGATGCAGACGAACTGAAAACAATTGAAAATGCAGCATTGTTAGAAGAAATCACTACTCATCTGGATGCTTATAAAGCACTTGGAAATGCCGGTGTTACTGCAATGGAAGCGTTTGAAGCAGCGTTAGCAGGAAATATTAAGCAGACGATTGCAAAAACAGCGGAAATGAAAGGATATCTTGAAGAAAGTACAAGTTACCGAATCAAGACATTGAACGGTGACGCACAGGCATGTGTTGGTACTTATCGTATTGCACCGTTCCTTGATGAAATGGAACAGCAGATCATGGCAGTTTTCAGCGAACATTATTCAGCAAAAGTAAATGCCAGAATGATCACAAACGCAGCAGACCTGGAAAAACAGAATGTTGCTTATGAAAATGATACATATTCTGTTTCAGAAATCGAAGCAGCTATGAACAAAGGGGATTACGTAGGAATCGTGCTTCCAAAAGTATCCTACACCTATAAAGTAACTGCAGATGTTGAAAAAACTGATCTCTTCAAACTGCAGTATTCTATGAACGGCATTGAATGGAATGATTTCCATGCAGATGCAAAAGATGGTGTTCTGACAGCTGAGGTTACAAAGATGGCTGCTTATGTCAGAGTTGTTTGTACCGCAGACGGCACAGAAGCAGTGATCAAAACATTATCAGTAACTCCTGTAGCTGAAACCGTATCTGCTGCAGCAGTTACCAATATGAAATCAGCAGAATCCAGTGAAATCAGCAACGTAGTTGATGGCAATCTGGAAACGATGTTCAGCTCTGCTGCAGCTTCTTCAAAAGAAGATTATATTCAGCTGGATTTAGGTACCGTTGTTGCTCTGTATGATGCAGGAATCTATTTTGGTAAAAATGCAGACGACAATGCAGATGGCTTCGCACTTACAAAACTTCAGGTATCTCTGGATGGTGAAACATGGACTAATGTAGGAGAAGGCATCGCAGAAGAAGATTATATTGCATCCAATGATCTTTATCTTGTAAACTTCAACAGTGATGGAAGTCCGGTGCGTTACCTCCGCTTTATCGCAGGCGCAGATGGCGAAAATCATGTAAAAGCATATGAAATCCAGTACAACCGTACACTGGATGTAATGAATAATGTAACATTAAAAGCATCCACAGATATGGGTACTTATCAGTCTTACTCTATTTCCAAAGCAGTTGACGGAAATATGGATACCCAGTTCTATTCAAGTGACGGAACATCAGCTGGAAATTATGTTCAGGTAGATTTAGGAACTACAATTTCTCTGTATGATGCAGAAATTTATTATGGCGGAAATCCAAATCAGACAGGTGCAGTTGACGGATTTGCAGCGACCAAATTACAGGTATCTACGGACGGTTCTACATGGACAGATGCATGTGCAGCAATCAGCAGTTCCGAATACAAAGTAGTAGGCGGAAGATATCTTTGTACACTGGAAACCGGCGGAGTATCAGCAAGATATGTTCGTTTTACAGCAACTGCTTCTACAGACAGCTGGTGTCAGGTATTTGAAATCCAGTTTAACGGATTTATTGACAGCAATCCTCTTCGTTACACAGAAGGTACAGTAAAAATCGGCAGAAGTGATTATCTGGATGATGGAAAACTGGAAACAGTTCCTTCTATTCCTGAAGTAAACAATGGTGATACTTTAATCTATCCGATGACAACAACAACCAATGTAGCAACCATCGGTGTTTATCAGTCAGCAACCGCCATCTGTAATGCACAGGTAAGTGCAGAAAAACTGGATGGTACATGGGTAGAACTTGGTAAATTAGACAGTGCATGGAAAATGTTTGATATTAACGATACAATCCTTGCAGTGAAATTTACATTTGACGGCAATGTGAAACCGATGATCGGTGAAATCATTGTAGAAGCAATGGATAAAGATGTGGATATCGATCTTCCGGTAGAAGAAAACGAAGTAGTCAGACTTTCCGGTACAGACAGATATCAGACAGGAATCGCAGTTGCAGAAGAATTAAAAGCAGTGCTCGGAGTAGAAAAATTCGAAACAGCCATCATCGCAACAGGAAGCAACTTTGCAGATGCTCTTTCCGGAAGCTATCTTGCAGCAGTGAAAGATGCACCGATCCTTCTGACTAACGGCAAAGCAGCAAACGTAGCAGCATTACATGAATACATCAAAGCAAATGTAACTGCTGGCGGAACCATCTATGTACTGGGTGGTGAAGGTGCAGTTTCTAACGCAGCAGCAGACATCGACGGATACAACGTAGAAAGACTTTCCGGTGTAGACAGATATGAAACCAACCTTGCAATCCTTGCGGAAGCAGGACTGGAAGGAGACGATCTGATCGTAGCAACAGGAAAAACCTTTGCAGACAGCTTATCCGCATCTGCAGCAGGAAAACCAATCCTTCTTGCTAAAAAGAACGCAGCTCTGAACGATGCACAGAAAGCAGTTGCAGCAAACTTCAAGAACATTTATGTGGTTGGAGGAGAAGGAGCAGTTGCAGAATCTACAGTAGCAGAACTGGCAGTATACGGTAAAGTAACCAGATTATCAGGCGCAAGCAGATATGAAACATCCGTAGCAATCGCAAATGCATTCTTCACAGACGCTGATCAGGTTGTACTTGCCAGCGGCAAGAACTTCCCGGACGGATTATGCGGCGGCGCATTGGCAGCAGCATTAAACGCACCACTGGTATTAACAAAAGACGGCAGTGAAGCAGCTGCAGCAGATTATGTGGCAGCAAATGAAATCGCATCCGGTTATGTCCTTGGCGGCGAAGGAGCTCTTTCTAATGAAACAGTAGTAACTGTATTCGGACTGGAAAGCGCAGACGATATCATTGCAAGATAATCGAACCATAAAATAAAAAGTATGAGGTTTCCTCATGAATTTTGAGAAGGCATCCGCAGGATGCCTTCTTTTGCAGTAATTCTGCGGAGAAATTAAGAAATAGCAGTTGGAAATCCAATTTGTTTATGGTAAAATATAAAAAGTTATATACATTCGATGAAATGAGGAATTTGAAATGAATAAAATTATTGAATTATTCGATATTGAAGGTAAGATTTTAGAGAGCAAACCTCACGGCGGCGGTTATATCAATGATACTTATTGTGTAACCTGTGAAAGAGAAGACGGAACAAAGATCCGCTACATTTTACAGAGAATCAATCACAATATTTTTAAAGATCCGGAAGCATTGATGGAAAATTTTGTGATGGTCTGCGATTACTTAAAAGAGATCGTAAAAGCACAGGGCGGAGATCCGCTGAGAGAAACATTGACTGTAGTACCGACCAAAGATGGGAAAAATTTGGTATGTGTTGATGGAAAATATTATCGTATGTTACTGTTCGTTGAGGATACGGTATGTCATGAAGTATCACAGGGGGCAGATGATTTTTATAAATGTGCAAAAGCGTTCGGAAATTTCCAGTATATGCTGAAAGATTTCCCGGCTGAAAAGCTGACAGAAACTATTCCGAACTTCCATAATACACCGAAACGATTCGAAACATTCTTAAAAGCAGTAGAAGAAAATAAGAGTGGAAGAGCTCATTTAGTACAGGATGAGATCAATTTTATCCTGGAACGAAAAGCAGTGACAGATTCTCTGATCGACCTGTTAAATGCAGGGGAGCTTCCGTTAAAAGTAACACATAACGATACCAAGTTAAGCAATATCTTAATGGATGCAAAAACAGATGATTCTCTTTGTGTCATCGATCTGGATACGATTATGCCGGGACTTGCAGCTTACGATTTTGGGGATTCGATCCGTGCCGGTGCATGTTATACCGCAGAAGATGAAAAAGATCTTTCCAAAGTATATCTGGTATTAGAACTGTTTGAGGCTTATGTAAAAGGGTTCATCGAAGGATGTAAAGATGGTCTCAGCAAAAAGGAAATCGAAACACTTCCGTTAGGTGCGAAAGTGATCACTCTGGAACAGGGAATCCGTTTCCTGACTGATTATCTGGATGGGGATTTGTATTATAAAACACAGTATCCGGAACATAACTTAGACCGTACAAGAACTCAGTTAAAACTGGTTGCAGACATGGAAACCAAATGGGATGAAATGAATGCAGTAATCAAAAAATATAGCTAAATATGAATCAAACGACTCGCTCAGTGTAAATCATTGGGCAGAGTCGTTTTTTTTATGGGTAAGAATTGGGTGTTTTACTACAAATTGAATAAAATAATATAAAATCATCAAAAATTATTGTCAAAAAGCACAAAAAATGTAGAAAGAAATTAGCCAAAAAGCTGAAAATACCAAAAAACACGGAAATTACGACAGTTGTCGTTTTAAGAAACGCGATGATTTTGTAAAATCTAAGTATCATATAAAGATTGCAGAAAGAGAAAACGCAGAAAGAAAGGGGAACAAGTATGTATAACAAATTAATGGGATGTTTAGCAAGTGTAAGAGAAAAAACAGATTTTCAGCCGGAGGTTGCATTGATCTTAGGATCTGGATTGGGGGATTTTGCAGATGAGATCAAAATCGTAGACACCATTGAATATACGGAAATCGAAGGTTTCCCGGTATCTACAGTTAAAGGTCATAAAGGACGTTTTGTGTTTGGTTATGTAGAAGAAACACCGGTCGTGATCATGCAGGGACGTGTACATTATTATGAAGGATACGATATGAAAGATGTAGTTCTTCCAACCCGTCTTATGGGAATGATGGGAGCGAAAAAAATCCTGTTAACGAATGCAGCCGGAGGATGTAATCCAAACTTTCATCAGGGAGATCTGATGATGATCACAGACCATATTACAACTGCAGTTCCAAGCCCGCTGATCGGAGCAAACATTGAAGAACTTGGAACCAGATTTCCGGATATGAGTGAAGTATACAGCAAACGACTTCAGGAAGTGATTAAAAAATGTGCAGAAGAATGTAAGATTGAACTGCAGCAGGGTGTTTATGTACAGTTTACCGGACCAAATTATGAAACACCGGCAGAAATCAGACTTGCACAGAGCTGGGGCGGAGATGCCGTAGGAATGAGTACTGCATGTGAAGCAATGGCTGCACGTCACATGGGAATGGAAGTATGCGGAATTTCCTGCATTACCAATATGGCTGCCGGAATTTCGAAAGAAGCATTGAATCATAAAGAAGTACAGGAAACTGCGGACAGAGTCGGAAAAGTATTCAAAGAGCTGGTAAGCAAAGTAGTAGTTCAGATGTAATTAAAAATAGTGATTCCTTTGTCAGACAGATTCTAATTTTTGGAAATCTTGGAAAAATGACAGACAAATGATTGGAAAATCGATATAATAGAGAGTAATATAAAAATACAATCTTATTTTCAGATCAGAGGTGTTTGCAGAATCCAATTCTGTAAACAGTGTCTGAAGTTTGGACAGGCAAAGGGCATTATGATGGAATCAAAAAAGCAATTATATGAAACGATTGCAAAAGCAGAATGTGACAGAAGAGAATATTTAGAAGCATTATTTAAAAATATACCGGAATCCACTGTAAAAGAAATGACTTATACAGAGATTCAAAAAGAAGAATATGTTCTTTATGCAGGGGATTCCAGTGATACGGTCTTTTTTCTGTTGAATGGTCATGTGATCGGTTTTGAGCATCAAAAGCTGGGAAGAGTTTATTCGTTTATGGATTTTACGAAAATGAATATTCTGGGTGATTTTGAGGCATTTGGAGAGATTCCCAAATACGGCGTTACGATCCGTGCGGCAGAAAAGTGCGAATTGCTGAAACTTTCCAAAAAGAGTTATTTAAGCTGGGTACGGCATGACGAGAATGCACTCTACTTAAGATTAAATAATATTCTTTCTACATTGACTTATGAAAGAAAACTGGATCGGGAATACATTTTCATGGATTGCAAAGGAAGGCTGATCAGTTATCTGGTGAAACTTTACGAAAAGGAACAAACAGACCGATCGGTTCCGTTTAAAGTAAAGAAGACACAGGCCGAACTGGCAGATAAGATCGGTTTTAATTTGAGAAGTGTTCAAAGAAATATTGCTTCGTTGGAAAAAGAAAATTTTCTTACGATTGAAAACCGTAAGATCATTATTTCTTATGAACAATATTTGAAATTGGCAGATTTTATAGAAGAAGGCGGAGATAGAAATGAAAAAATATAAACGTATATTTACGATTGTAATAGATTCTCTGGGTGCAGGTGCACTGCCGGATGCGGCAAACTACGGAGATGAAGGTACAGATACACTGGGGCATATTTCGCAGTTCAGAGAAGAATTTTTGATTCCGAATCTGCAGAAATTAGGGCTGGCAAATCTTCATCCGTTAAAACAGGTAGAGGCAGTGGAAAAACCGCTGGGATATTACAGTTATCTGAATGAAGCCAGCACCGGAAAAGATACGATGACGGGACATTGGGAAATGATGGGACTTCATATTACCACCCCGTTTAAAACATTTACAGAAACAGGATTTCCAAAAGAACTGTTGGATGAACTTTCTGCAAGAACCGGAAGAGAAATTATTGGAAATAAAAGTGCCAGCGGAACAGAGATTTTGGATGAACTGGCAGAAGAAGAAATTGCAACCGGTCATATGATCGTTTACACTTCTGCAGATTCTGTACTTCAAATCTGCGGCAATGAAGAAACCTTTGGACTGGATGAATTATATCGCTGCTGTGAGATTGCACGTGAAATTACGATGAAAGATGAATGGAAAGTAGGACGTGTGATCGCAAGACCGTATGTAGGCAGGAAAAAAGGAGAGTTTCAAAGAACCTCCAATCGCCATGACTATGCATTAAAACCATACGGACAGACTGCATTAAATGCATTAAAAGATGGTGGATATGATGTGATCTCTGTAGGCAAGATCTTCGATATTTTTGATGGAGAAGGAGTGACAGAATCCAATAAATCAAAAAGTTCCGTTCACGGTATGGAACAGACCATTGAAATCGCTAAGAGATCGTTTACCGGTCTTTGTTATGTGAATCTGGTAGATTTTGATGCATTGTGGGGACATCGCCGAAATGCAGAAGGATACGCACAGGAAATTGAAAAATTTGATGTGAAATTAGGGGAGTTACTGGAACTGTTGACAGAGGACGATCTTTTGATTCTGACTGCAGATCATGGAAATGATCCAACTCATACCGGAACAGATCATACGAGAGAACGGGTTCCGTTTATTGCATATTCTCCTTCGATGAAAGGTCATGGAAGACTGGAAGATGCAGATACATTTGCAGTGATCGGTGCAACGATCACAGATAATTTTGAAGTTGAAATGCCGGAAGGAACAATCGGCATTTCAATTCTCGAAAAATTAGATTAGCTTTTAAGAAACAAAAGAAAATGGAGAGGTTTTAGGTTAAGATGAAGATATTATTGAATTTAGTAGGACTGGTATGTGTATTTTTAATCTGCTGGCTGCTTTCATACAATCGGAAGGCGATTCCGTGGAAAGACATTGTGAAAATGCTGATTGTGGAATTTGTGATCGCATTTATCATCGTAAAAGTTCCAATCGGACAGAAAATGATCACACTGTTATCAGACGGTATCACAGCCGTGATCAGCTGCGGAAATAAGGGGCTGGAATTTGTATTCGGAGATCTTTTTACCGGAGGATCTGCAGGAATCTATGTATTTATTATTCAGAGTCTTGGAAACATTATTTTCGTATCAGCGCTGGTAAGTGCCTTATATTATGTAGGTGCGTTGGGATTTGCAGTAAAATGGATTGGAAAAGCAGTTGGGAAAGTAACCAAAACAACAGAAGTAGAAACATTTGTTGCAGTGGCAAATATGTTCTTAGGACATACAGACAGCCCGATTCTGGTTGCAAAATATCTGCCGAAATTAACGGACAGTGAAATCTTTGTAATTCTTGTTTCCGGTATGGGAAGTATGTCTGCCTCTATTCTTGGCGGATATTCAGCACTGGGAATTTCAATGGAAAATCTTTTGATTGCCAGTGCACTGGTACCGATCGGAAGTATTATGGTAGCAAAAGTAATGTGTCCGCAGACAGAAAAAGCAGCAGAAATCTTTGAAGTAAAAATGGACAACAAAGGAAACAATACCAATGTGATCGACGCACTTTCAGAAGGCTGCAATACAGGAATCCAAATGGTAATTTCCATCGGAGCTTCTATCGTCGGTTTTATGGGTGTTATGGCACTGGTAGATATGATCCTTGGAGTATTCGGACTGAGCTGTGCTCAGATCTTTGGATATATTTTCTCCCCATTCGGATATTTGATGGGATTTGAAGGTTCAGATGTTTTAATGGAAGGTACGTTATTAGGTTCTAAATTGATCCTGAATGAATTCATTGCCTTTGGTGATCTGGCCGGAAAACTTGCTTCTTTAGATGCAAGAACCGCATTGGTTGCAACCATTTCCCTTTGTGGATTTGCAAATATTTCCAGTATGGGAATGTGCATTGGCGGAATTGGTGTTCTTTGTCCGGAAAAAAGAGGAATTATTTCCAAACTGATCGTCAGAGCAACCATCGCAGGGGTATTCGTAAGTATCAACAGTGCATTGCTGGTAAGCATTGTATCTCTGTTTTAAAGATTAAAAAATTATGATAGAAAATCCGGAAGAACATAAAATCCGGATAGTTACTGGCAATCCGGCGAGATTGCGGAAAGGAATGATTATGGATCAGAAAAAAGTATTAGGAATTGTAGATCATACCTTACTGGGAGTGGCAGCAACTTGGGAAGAAATCAAAGTGATTCTGGATGACGGAATCAAATACGGATGTGCTTCCGCATGTATTCCGGCAGCTTACGTAAAAGAAGCAGCAGAATATGTCAATGGAAGATTACCAATCTGTACAGTCATCGGATTTCCAAACGGATACAATACAACCGCAGTTAAAGTATTTGAAACCAAAGATGCCATTGCCAACGGTGCAGAAGAAATCGATATGGTAATCAATGTAGGTGCTTTGAAAAGCGGAAGATATGAGCAGGTAGAAGAAGAAATCAGACAGATCCATGCAGCATGCGACGGAAAAACACTGAAAGTAATTATTGAAACCTGTCTGCTGACAGAAGAAGAAAAAATTAAAATGTGCGAGATCGTGACCAATGCAGGAGCAGAATACATTAAAACATCTACCGGATTTTCGACAGGCGGTGCTACATTTGAGGATGTAGCATTGATGAAAAATCATATTGGAAGCAATGTGAAGGTGAAAGCAGCAGGTGGAATTTCTTCTTTTGATGATGCTGAAAAATTTATGAGTCTTGGAGCCGACCGACTGGGTACCAGCAGACTTGTGAAGATTATGAAGAATGCGGACAACGGTTCCGGTTATTAAACATACGGAATTTGAAAGCAAATAGAATGCAAAAACAGCTTAAGAGTACTGGGAACATTCTCGGTGCTCTTAAATTTTGCAAATTTTAGGCCAAAACAGGCGAAAATTGATGAAATTTAGAAGAAAAAATGGAGGGAACAGGAAAAAGTGAGTGAGAACAGAACCTTAGAAAAAGAAAGAATTTCCAGATTATTATTGAAATTTTCAGTTCCATGTGTGATGGGACTTTTGATCAGTGCCTTATATAATATAGTAGACCAGATTTTTATCGGAAACAGTGAACTTGGTTATTTGGGAAATGCAGCCACCGGAGTTTCCTTTCCGGTTATCTGTATCGCAAATGCATTTGCATGGTGTGTCGGAGACGGCGCAGCTTCTTATTTGAGTATTTGTGCCGGAAGAAAAGATACAGACAGAGCACATCAATGTGTCGGAACCGGAATCACAGTGACATTATTGCTCAGCCTTCTGCTGATGGCTGTTTGTGAAGGTGCAGCGGAGACTTTGATGAGCGTTTTTGGTGCATCAGAGCAGACCTTGGAACTGGCAGTGACTTATTTTCGAATTGTAGCAGCATTTTTTCCATTCTATCTGCTGCTGAATGTGATGAACAGTATGATCCGTGCAGACGGAAGTCCGGCATTTGCCATGACAGCAATGTTAACCGGGGCAGTGACCAACATCATTTTAGATCCGATCTTTATTTTTGTGCTGAAATGGGGCATCGCCGGAGCAGCCTGGGCGACGGTAATCGGTCAGGTCGGATCATTTGCAATCTGTGCAGCATATTTTCTGAAACCAAAGAGTTTTCGTTTAAGTAAAAAAAGTTTTCTTCCGAATCTGCAGATTCTGAAAGAAATGATCAGCTTAGGTGCAGCAACCTTCGTAGCTCAGATTTCAATCGTAGCAGTGTCTCTGGTAAGCAACATGATGCTGGCAAAATACGGTGCCATGTCAAAATATGGTCCGGATATTCCGATTTCTGTCTTTAGCATTCAGACGAAAGTTTATACCATTGTTTTAAACATTGTCAGCGGTATTGTGTTAGGCGGTCAGCCGATCTTTGGATATAATTATGGAGCCGGAAAAATGGATCGTGTCCGTGAAACTTATAAACTGGTGCTTCGGGCGACATTAATTACAGGAATCGCTGCAACGGTCATCTTTCAGTTATGGCCGAAGGAAGTGGTTGGTATTTTTGGTTCCGGAAATGCATTGTATCAGGAATTTGCAGTAAAAACCTTCCGAATTTATTTATCGTTGATGACGGTAACCTGTTTGGTAAAAATGACCGCAGTGTTCTTCCAGTCTATCGGAAAATCTACGTATGCAGTAATTTCATCGGTAGTACGAGATCTGCTCTGTTTTACACCGGCAGCAATCCTGCTTCCGAAAATGTTAGAAAATGCAGAAGCCGGCAAGGGAATTCATGGAATTTTATATGCAGCCCCGCTTGCGGATCTTGCAGCAGTGATCGTAATCCTGATTCTGACCGTTTCATTTTTTAGAAATTTAACGAAGGGAGAAGAAATCAGAGAATCTCATTGACAGAAACATATGGCCGGACTATAATATGGTTAATCTATATGAACTATTTTGATTGAGGTGTCTCATGGATCGATATTTGGCTGCCAATGCAGTGTTTTCCAAATTCAGCAGAAATTATATGGAGTTGAAAAAGAATCTTCCGATTCGTCCCAGTGAAATGGGAGTGCTGAATATTCTTGCGGCAACATCAAAGCCTCATACTTCGGTTATGTTGGCGGAGCTTTTGGGCGTATCAAAGCCGATGATTACCGCATATCTGACCTCTCTGTCAGAAAAAGGTTATATAACGAAAGAACAGTCTCAGAGTGATAAGCGGGTGTATTATATTTTATTAACACCGAAAGCATTGCAGTTGGTAGAAGATGCGAAGGTGGAGATGAATGAGCAGTTGGCGCATCTGCTGGAAGGAATGGGACAAGAAGAATTTGATACGATGGTAAACCTGATCCAAAAGGCAAATCAGGTTTTGGAAACACAGACAATCAAGCTTTAAGGAGAAAATTGCAATGGATCTTAATGATAAAATCTGGAACCCGTGGCATGGATGCCATAAATACAGCGAAGGCTGTCAGAATTGCTATGCCTATTTTCTTGATAAACGTTATGGAAGAGATACCAGTGAGGTCGTTAAAAATAAGACCGATTTTACGCTGCCGATCAAAAAAGACCGAAGCGGTAATTGGAAACTGCCCAGCGGATCTTTTGTCCGTGTTTGCATGGCCAGTGACTTTTTCTTAGAAGAAGCCGATGAATGGCGTACAGAAGCATGGAATATGATCCGTCGTCGTCCGGACGTAACCTTTTCCTTGCTGACAAAACGTGCAGAACGTATCAAGGATTGTCTTCCGTATGATTGGGGAGATGGATGGGAGAATGTCTCTTTTTCTGTTTCCTGTGAAAATCAGAAGCGTCTGGAGCAGAGAATGCCGTATTTATTAGATCTTCCTGCAAAGCATCGCTGGGTAAGTTTAAAACCGTTTATTGGTGAAATTGATATTGAAAAATATCTTGCTGACGGCAAGATTGAAACGGTACTGGCAGGCGGTGAAAACTATCTGGGATCCCGACCGCTGCATTATGAGTGGGTAGAGCGTGTTTATCAGGCTTGCGTAAAATATAACGTGCAGTTTATTTTTGGGCAGACGGGAAATATTTTTATGAAAGATGGGAAAGAATATAAGATCCGTAATCGTACGGAACAGATGGTGCAGGCACTGCGAAGCGGTCTGAACAATCCACCGAAGGATATCGAAGCGGAAGTTGCTGCAATTTATGATCGCAAAGCAGCGATGAAAGCAGCCATGGAAGCGAAACGAAAACCAAAAGAATCTTTATAAATATTGTAATTATGTAGCGTCTTGAATCTCAGGGTTCAAGACGTTTTTAGTATGGCAAAGAAGAAAATAGAGTGCATTCGAATCTTTATAATGGAGGATCGTTTTTTAGAATCGTTGATGCAGTGCTTTTTCCAGAAGACTGATCAGGCTGTAAAGTCCAACGGCTACGACGCAAAGGATCACGATAGACAAAATGACCAGATCCAGTTTAAATACCTGTGATCCGTAAATGATCAGGTATCCCAGTCCCTGTCGGGCAGCCAGGAATTCTCCGATGATCACACCCACCAGTGCCAGCCCGATATTGACTTTCATCAAAGAAATCAGTGTAGGCAGTGTGGACGGGAAAAGAACCTTTGTCAGGATATGGTACCTGTTTCCGGAAAGGGTGTAAATGAGCAGTTGATCTTCCGGATCGGAGTCGGTAAATGCAGTATAAAGAGAAAGAATCGTTCCAAAGACGGCAACGGAAATACCGGCTACGATGATCGTGCGGATATTAGCACCCAGCCAGACGATCAAAAGGGGAGCCAGTGCTGATTTTGGGAGGCTGTTTAGGACGACAAAGTAGGGTTCCAGTATTTTGGATAGATTTGGGAAAAACCATAACAGTATGGCGGTCAGATATCCTAAAACGGTAATGAGAAAGAAGCTGAGAAAGACTTCTCCCAAAGTTGTTCCAAGGTGCAGGAAAAAGGAACCATCTGCACACATACGGTAAAAAGTCTTACAGATCAGAGAGGGACTGCTGAAGATGAATCCATCGATCCAATGAGCCTGCACCGCAGTTTCCCAAAGGGTGAGAAAGACTGTCAGAATCAGCAGCTGGCATAGTCTGATCAGGATCTTCTGCCGCTTATGATGCCGTACATAAGCGGCCTGTGCAGGAGATAAATTAGGTGTCATGGCTGTTCAGCTCCTTCCAGATCAAATTAAAATAAGATTTGAATTCTTTGGCATTTCTGCGGTTCATCGGGGAATCTTCGGAAAGTCCCTCAAAATGAATCGGAACATCACCGATCAGACGTCCGGGGCGGGTGCTTAAAATCAGGATGCGGTCGGCCATACTGACTGCTTCAGAAAGATCATGCGTGACTAAAATGGCTGTTTTTTCTTCCTTTTTTATGATTTTCCAGATATCATCAGCGACAGAAAGGCGCGTCTGATAGTCCAGAGCAGAAAACGGTTCATCTAAAAGAAGCAAATCCGGTTCCAGAACCAGTGTGCGGATCAAGGCGGCTCTTTGGCGCATACCGCCGGACAGCTGAGACGGTCTGGAGTCGGAGAAGGAGTCCAAACCGTAGGTTTTCAGCATTCGCATTGCGTTGGCTTTGGAGGTTTCATTCATGCGGTGCTGAATTTCCAGACCGAGTAAAATATTGCTTAAAACGGTACGCCATTCAAAAAGATGGTCCTTCTGAAGCATATAACCAATCCGTGCTCTGGCAGAGGCAATCGGTGCACCGCTTAGCGAAATCTTCCCATTTTCAGGAGAGAGTAAGCCTGCGATCATAGAAAGCAGTGTGGATTTTCCGCAGCCGGAAGGACCGACAATGGCGATAAATTCTCCGGAATTGACAGAAAAAGTAATATGTTCCAGTGCTTTTGTTTCCCCGGACAGTTCGTGATAGGAGTAGTCAACGTCAGAGATTGTGAGAAGGGGAATCATATTTACACACCTCCGATTTTCTTATATACTATTTTATGAAATAGGATAAAAAAGGTAACGTGGGTCTTTTTGAAAAAATGATGTTATCATTGACTATCCACGCCATCTTAGTTGCAAAATATATTTTTTAAGGAAGAAATCAAATGGCAAATAAAAGAAATTATCAGCGGGAATTAGACGGACTGATAGAAAAATTGCAGAAAGAAGAACAAGTTCCAAGATTGTTCCTGCACAGCTGCTGTGCACCGTGCAGTAGTTATGTATTGGAATATTTATCAAAATATTTTGAGATTACAGTCTTTTATTATAATCCGAACATTTACCCTCCGGAGGAATATCGGGAACGGGCAGCAGAGCAGAAACGGTTGATTGAACAGTTTCCGGCAAAACATCCGATTTCTTACATCGAAGGGGCATATGATACGAAACGGTTTTATGAAATGGCGAAGGGGCTGGAGCAGGTGCCGGAAGGCGGCGAACGCTGTTTTCGCTGTTATGAACTGCGGATGAGAGAAAGTGCGATGTTGGCAAAACAAGGCGGCTATGATTATTTTACGACCACGTTATCCATCAGTCCTCTGAAAAATGCGGAAAAGTTAAATGAGATTGGAGAAATGCTGGAAAAAGAATACGGGATCAAGCATCTGACCTCTGATTTTAAAAAGAAAAATGGCTATCAGCGTTCCACGGAACTGTCAAAAGAATACGAATTATACCGGCAGAATTACTGCGGCTGTGTATTTTCTCAGCGGGAAGCCAAAGAAAGGGAAGCTGGCAGAACGTTATAGAAAACAGAGCGTTACGGTATGCAGAGTACCGATAAACAGGAATAGGTATTTTTAAAATGACTGGAAAAGTGGTTGATGAAAATGATAAATTGTGTTAATATTTACGAAATTAATACGTTAGTAGGATAAAGTGAGGAGTTGTTATGGCACAGTTATGGGGCGGACGTTTCACGAAAGAAACAGATCAGCTGGTATATAACTTTAATGCTTCGATTTCCTTTGATAAAAAATTTTATCGTCAGGATATGGAAGGAAGCATGGCACATGTGAAAATGCTGGCGAAACAGGGCATTTTGACAGAAGATGAAAAAGAACAGATTTTAAAGGGTCTGGAAGGCATCTTAGCGGATGTAGAAAACGGTACGTTGGAGATCAGTCATAAATACGAAGATATTCACAGCTTTGTGGAAGCGACCTTGATCGACCGGATTGGAGAAGCTGGTAAAAAGCTTCACACGGGACGAAGCAGAAATGATCAGGTTGCGTTGGATATGAAGCTGTATACAAGAGATGAGATCCTTGAAATCGATGGTCTGGTAAAAGAACTGCTGACGACCATTTTAAAGATCATGGAAGCGCATGTAGATACGATCATGCCGGGATTTACCCATTTGCAGAAGGCACAGCCGATCACGCTGGCTCATCACATGGGTGCTTATTTTGAAATGTTTAAAAGGGACAGAGGACGTCTTCATGACATTTATGAGCGAATGAATTACTGTCCGTTAGGAAGCGGTGCACTGGCTGGTACGACCTATCCGCTGGATCGTGAGTATGTAGCAGAGCTGCTGCATTTTAAAGGTGCGACAGAAAACAGTATGGATTCTGTTTCCGACAGAGATTATGTGATTGAACTTTTGAGTGCCCTGTCTACGATCATGATGCATTTAAGCCGTTTTTCCGAAGAAATCATTATCTGGAATACCAATGAATATCAGTTTGTGGAAATTGATGATGGATATTCTACTGGCAGCAGCATTATGCCGCAGAAGAAAAATCCGGATATTGCGGAATTAGTCCGAGGAAAAACCGGACGTGTGTATGGTGCATTGACTTCGATGCTCACGACCATGAAAGGTATCCCTCTTGCATACAATAAAGATATGCAGGAAGACAAAGAGCTGACCTTTGATGCTTATGATACGGTAAAAGGCTGTCTGGCATTGTTCAACGGAATGCTTGCTACGATGAAATTCAACACAGAAGCGATGAGAGCAAGTGCGAAAAACGGTTATACCAATGCAACGGATGCGGCAGATTATCTGGTGAATCATGGAGTTGCGTTTAGAGATGCCCATGGAATCGTGGGACAGCTGGTTCTTTACGGAATCGAGCAAAACAAAGCACTGGATGATTTTACGATGGAAGAATTCAAAAAGATCAGTCCGGTTTTTGAAGAAGATATTTATGATGCCATCAGCATGGAAACTTGTGTTAATAAACGGTTGACGAAAGGCGCTCCGGGGCATAAAGTAATGATGCAGACATTAGAACAGTATCGAAATTATCTTGCAGAAAATGAAGTGGTTAAATTTTAAACGGAGAAATTCCGGAATATAGCTTGGGAAAATTCCCATGAGGAGGAGAAAAAATGAGTGAAAAATTACGTGTAGGTATTCTTGGCGGCACAGGTATGGTAGGACAGAGATTTATTTCTCTCTTAGAAAATCATCCTTGGTTTGAAGTGGTAACAATCGCAGCAAGTCCAAGAAGTGCCGGAAAAACTTATGAAGAAGCAGTGGGCGGACGTTGGAAAATGGATACTCCAATGCCGGAAGCAGTGAAAAACATCGTTGTAATGAATGTCAATGAAGTGGAAAAAGTTGCTTCTACCGTGGATTTTGTATTCAGCGCAGTGGATATGTCAAAAGATGAGATCAAGGCGATCGAAGAAGAATATGCAAAAACAGAAACACCGGTAGTTTCTAACAACAGTGCTCACAGATGGACACCGGACGTTCCGATGGTAGTGCCGGAAGTAAATCCGGAACATTTCGATGTGATCGAATTCCAGAAAAAACGTCTTGGAACCAAGAGAGGATTTATTGCAGTAAAACCAAATTGTTCTATTCAGAGCTATGCACCTGCATTGACTGCATGGAAAGAATTTGAACCATATGAAGTGGTAGCAACAACTTATCAGGCAATTTCCGGTGCAGGTAAAACATTCAAAGAATGGCCGGAAATGGTTGGAAATATCATTCCATACATCGGCGGGGAAGAAGAAAAATCAGAACAGGAACCGCTTCGTATCTGGGGACACATTGAAAACGGTGTGATCGTAAAAGCAGAAGAACCAAAGATCACCTGTCAGTGTATCCGTGTGCCGGTATTAAACGGACATACAGCAGCAGTATTCGTAAAATTCCGCAAGAAACCAACCAAAGAACAGCTGATTGAAAAATTAGTGAACTTTAAAGGATTCCCACAGGAAGCAGAACTTCCAAGTGCTCCGAAGCAGTTTATCAAGTATATGGAAGAAGATAACCGTCCACAGGTTCAGTTAGATGTAAACTTCGAAAACGGAATGGGTGTATCGATCGGACGAATCCGTGAAGATTCCATCTATGATTTTAAATTTGTAGGTCTTTCTCATAATACTGTTCGCGGTGCAGCCGGCGGTGCGGTACTTTGTGCAGAAACATTAAAAGCAAAAGGATATATTACAAAGAAATAATCCGGGAAACATTTCTTTTCTGTATTGTAATAGAATTATGAGTGAAATAAGAAAATGAGTCAAAAAGCGGTTTGCTTTCTGACTCATTTTTTGCTGCTGTGGAGCAGAAACAGTACAGAAAGTAGCGTCTGTGCGAGAGCAGTGCCAAAAACAGTTTTCGGAATTTTGGGATTGAACAGGGCAGGTATTTAATGGTATGATATACGAAACGTCCTTGCAATTGTTGCAGGACATAGATTTAAGGAAAAAAGACTGGAGTGATTTCATGAGTTACGCAGATAAAGTATTTATCGAAATGTGTCAGGACATTATTGAAAACGGTGTCAGCACAGAAGGGGAAAAAGTACGTCCGAAATGGGAAGACGGAGCTTATGCATATACGATCAAAAAATTCGGTGTGACAAACCGTTATGATTTGTCCAAAGAATTTCCGGCATTGACGCTGCGAAAGACAGCATTAAAGAGCTGCATGGATGAAATTTTATGGATCTGGCAGAGAAAATCAAACAATATCCATGATCTGAAACCACATGTATGGGATGAATGGGCAGATCCGGATGGTTCCATTGGAAAAGCTTATGGTTATCAGATGAGTGTGAAGCATCAGTATAAAGAAGGAATGATGGATCAGGTAGACCGTGTGATCTATGATCTGAAGAATAATCCATACAGTCGCAGAATCATGACGAATATCTATGTACATCAGGATCTTCATGAAATGAATCTGTATCCATGTGCTTACAGCATGACATTTAATGTAACTCAGAGAAAAGATGAAGAAAAGCCAAGACTGAATGCAATCTTAAATCAGCGTTCTCAGGATATTCTGGCAGCAAACAACTGGAACGTATGTCAGTATGCGATCTTAGTGATGATGCTTGCACAGGTGTGTGATATGGTTCCTGGGGAACTTCTTCATGTGATTTCAGACTGTCATATTTATGACAGACATGTGGATATCATCAAAGAACTGATTCAGAGACCGCAGTATCCGGCACCAAAGGTTTCCTTGAATCCGGAAGTGAAAGATTTTTATGCATTTACAACCGACGATCTGATTGTAGAAGATTATGTGGCAGGTCCGCAGGTGAAGAATATTCCGATCGCAGTGTAGTGCAGAAAGACGAAAATAAATAAGAAAGTATAGAGGGAAATCGATGAATTTAATCGTAGCAGTTGATGAAAATTGGGCTATTGGCAACAAAGGAAAGCTTTTAGTAAGCATTCCGTCAGATATGAAATTTTTCCGTGAAGAGACCAGCGGAGAAGGAAAAGTTGTGATCTTAGGAAGAAAAACATTGGAAACATTTCCGGGCGGCCGTCCATTAAAGAACCGTGTAAATATTATTTTGACCAAAAATCCGGAATTTAAAGCAGAAGGCGCAATCGTTGTTCACAGTGTAGAAGAAGCACTGGAAGCTGCCAAAGAATACGAAGATGATAAGATTTATGTGATCGGCGGTGATACGATCTATAAACAGTTTTTACCATATTGCAAACTTGCGCATGTAACAAAGATCGCACACGCATATGAAGCAGACGCACATTTCCCGAATCTTGACGAAATGCCGGAATGGGAAGTAACCGGAGAAAGCGATGAACAGACCTATTTTGATCTGGAATATCAGTTTGTCCGTTATGAGAGAGTATAATTTCTAAAATTTAAAAAGCTTGTCATAATTCTATGGCAAGCTTTTGTTTTTTGTGATAGTATTTGTATAGTTATATGTTGAAAGAAGGAAAAAAATTGGCAGAAAAAAGAAAGACCAGCCGTTTCTGGATTCTGGGAAACCGAGGGCTGGATACAAATCTAATCGTAATTACTATGTTTCTGATCGTGTTCGGTTTGATCATGGTTTACAGTGCAAGCTATTATAAATGCAGTATGACCAAAGCTTACAATTATGACTCCATGCATTTTTTGAAAAACCAGGCATTGATGTCTGCAGTGGGGATCTTTGTAATGTACATCGTATCCTGCATTAACTATCATTTTTGGAAAAAGAAACCGATCGTTATGTTGGCGATCATTTTATCGATCGGTTTGACACTGATCCTGAAGATTCCATCACTGTCCATTACTGCCAATGGGGCTACACGCTGGGTAAAATTTGGACCGATCTCTTTTCAGGTAGCAGAGCCGGTAAAGATTGCCGTGATCGTTTCCACCGCTTATTTGATCGATAAATTTGGGGTCCGGGAACTCAAATGGAAAAAATTTAAATTGAAACATTGGGTAGTGACAGCAGTCATTGCTGTTCCGGGAGTTGCGCTGGCAGGTTTTCTTGGAGTAATCAGTGATAATATGAGCAGTGCCCTGATCATCGCCCTGATCGGCGTGGTCATGTATTTTTCCTGGCATCCAAAATCAGCATTATTTTATGCGGCGGTGCTGCTTGCAGCAGTAGGAGGTGCCATTCTTATTTATGTACTGATCAATCAGGGACCGGTAGATCCGGAAAGTGCCGGAGAAGGTTTTCGTCTGACACGTATCCGTGCATGGCTGGATCCGTATTCCTATGAGTCTGATACCAGTTATCAGAGTCTGCAGGCGTTGTATGCCATTGGTTCTGGCGGTCTGTTTGGAAAAGGTCTGGGAAACAGTATTCAGAAGCTGGGAAAAATCCCGGAACCGTATAATGACTTTATCTTTTCCATCGTCTGCGAAGAGCTTGGAGTCATGGGAGCAACATTGCTGATGCTGATGTTCCTTTATTTGTTATATCGTGTTTTTACCATTGCTCAGAGAGCAGAGGATCTGTTTGGCAGGATGCTGGCAACCGGCGTGTTTTGTCATATTGCACTTCAGGTAGTGATGAACATTGCGGTAGTAACAGGTTCTATGCCGAATACAGGGGTTACATTACCGTTTATCAGTTATGGCGGTACAGCGACCATTTTCCTGCTCATTGAAATTGGAATGGTATTAAATGTGCAGAAGTGGGGAGAACGTAAGCACGAAGAAGAGGTTCGACTCAAAAACTTTAATTAGGAGGACAGAAAATGTATAGAGATCATACGAAGGTAATTCAGATTGGTGACAGAGTGATTGGCGGCGGAAATCCGATCCTGATTCAGTCTATGACAAATACAAAAACAGAAGATGTGGAAGCAACGGTTGCTCAGATCCATCGTCTGGAGGAAGCAGGCTGTGAGATCATTCGTTGTACTGTGCCTACCATAGAAGCAGCAAATGCGTTAAAAGAAATTAAAAAACAGATTCATATTCCGTTGGTTGCAGATATTCATTTTGATTACAGAATGGCGATTGCAGCTATGGAAAATGGTGCGGATAAGATTCGTATCAATCCGGGAAATATCGGAAGCATTGATCGGATCAAAGCAGTAGTAGATACAGCAAAAGAACGTAATATTCCGATTCGTGTCGGTGTCAACAGCGGTTCTCTGGAAAAAGAACTGATAGAAAAATACCATGGCGTTACTGCAGAAGGTATTGTGGAAAGTGCTTTGGATAAAGTAAAGATCATCGAAGATCTGGGCTATGATAATCTGGTCGTAAGCATTAAATCTTCTGATGTTATGATGTGTGCGAAGGCTCATGAACTGATCGCAGAAAAATGCACCTATCCTCTTCATGTAGGAATTACAGAATCAGGAACACTGTTTTCCGGAAATATCAAATCTTCAGTAGGTCTTGGAATTATCCTCTCTCAGGGAATCGGTGATACGATCCGTGTGTCCTTGACCGGAGATCCGGTAGAAGAGATTAAGACAGCCAAATTAGTCTTAAAAACATTAGGACTGCGCAAAGGCGGTATTGAAGTCGTATCCTGCCCGACCTGCGGAAGAACACAGATCGATCTGATCAAGCTGGCAAATGAAGTAGAAACAATGGTAGCCGGAATCCCGCTGGATATTAAGGTAGCAGTCATGGGCTGTATCGTAAACGGACCGGGAGAAGCGAAAGAAGCAGATCTTGGAATTGCAGGCGGAAAAGGAGAAGGACTTCTGATCAGAAAAGGTGAAATTATAAAAAAAATACCGGAAGACCAGTTGTTATCCGCATTAAAAGCAGAGCTGGATCAGCTGATCGCAGAGCGGCAGTAAGACGAAAAAGTTGTCAAATGTACGATCATGGTAGGAGTGAAAAAGCGTGCCAAAATCATTTTTTGAAGTATTCCCGAATCTGAAACTGGAGGGGATTTTGGAAGGACTTTGCGGCCAGATCGAAGTCGAGAAAGTAACCACCAATAAATTAGGCAATCGTATTAAAGTATATATCGTGAGCAAAAAGCTGATCCAGAAGGAGCAGCTTTTTTGTCTTGAAAAAAATATCAAAGACCAGCTCTTTTCCAAAAGCAGTGTGAGTATCTGCATCGTAGAGCGGTTTGAACTTTCGAAAAGTTATACACCACAAAATCTGTTTGAAGTTTATGAAGAAAGTATTTTAGCAGAATTCAAGTCTGACAATGATCTGGAATATAACCTGTTCCGAATGGCTGAAATTACCTTTGAACATGAAAATGTGATGAAATTAAAACTTCCGGCAGCATTTGTGCCGGAGATTGTAGAACAGAAATTAAAAGAAGATCTTTACAACATATTTGCCCATCGCTGCGGATTTGATGTAACGATTCTTTTGGAATATGAAACGGAAGCAAAATATAAAAAATCAAATCAGGAAGCTTATTATGTGGAACAACAGATCAAGCAGATCTTGAAAAATACAGGAAAAGACGAAAAAGTACAGGAAAAAGCAAAGACGGCAGAAAGCAAGCAGGTAGAACGGAAAAAACCACTGGAGCCGCTGGGCGGCAGAAGAGGCGGATTTGGAAATGCACCGATGAAGCGAAGCGACAATCCGGATGTGTTCTATGGAAGAGATTTCGATGATGAAACGATGACCATTGATCAGATCGTAGGCGAGATCGGAGAGGTATGCCTGCGGGGAAAAGTTATGAGTGTAGAAACCCGTGAGCTTCGAAACGGAGAAAAGACCATTGTCAGCTTTGCATTTACGGATTTTACAGACAGTATTAAAGCAAAAGTGTTCCTGAAAAATGAACAGGTAAAAGATTTTTGCGGATTTGTAGCACCTGGAGCATTTATCAAGTTAAAAGGCGTGGTCAGCTTTGATCGTTTTGAAAATGACCTTTCTATCGCTTCCATTACAGGAATCAAAAAGATCGGTAATTTTACCACTTCCCGTGTGGACAATTATCCGAAAAAACGAGTAGAACTTCACTGCCATACCAAAATGAGCGATATGGATGGTGTTACTGATGCGAAAGAACTGCTGAAGAGGGCAAAATCCTGGGGAATGCCGGCTATGGCGATTACAGATCATGGCTGTGTACAGGCATTTCCGGAAGCATACCATACCATCGGTGATGATGATCCTTTTAAAGTGCTTTATGGAGTGGAAGCTTATCTGGTAGATGATGCAAAAGAATTTGTTGTAAATTCCAAAAATCAAAGTCTGGATGACCGATTTGTAGTCTTTGATCTGGAAACGACCGGTTTTAGTTCCCAGCAGAATAAGATCATCGAAATCGGTGCTGTAAAGGTAGAGAATGGAAATATCACAGAAAAATTCAGTACGTTTGTAAATCCTCAGGTGCCGATCCCGTTTGAAATTGAGCAGCTGACCGGAATCCGGGATGAAATGGTGTTGGAAGCGGATACGATTGAAGTGATCCTGCCGCAATTTATGGAGTTTTGCAAAGATTGTGTCATGGTAGCCCACAATGCTGCGTTTGATATTGGATTTGTGGAAGCAAACTGTAAAAGGCTGGGGCTAGAATCTGATTTTACAGTAATGGATACGGTGGCACTTGCCAGAGTGCTGTTGCCGTCTTTGAACCGTTATAAGCTGGATACCGTTGCGAAAGCCTTGGGGGTATCTTTGGAAAATCATCATCGTGCAGTGGATGATGCGGGATGCACGGCAGAAATCTTTGTAAAATTTATAAACATGCTGAAAGAGCAGGGAGCAGAAACGTTAGATCAGGTCAATGAGCTGGGAAGCACTTCTGTAGATGCAATCAAGAAAATGCCGACCCACCATGCGGTGATCATTGCAAAAAATGAAACCGGACGCAGAAATCTGTATCGCCTGGTTTCTTATTCCCATATTGATTATTATGCAAGAAGACCGAGAATACCGAAAACGGTTTATATGAAATACAGTGAAGGCTTGATCATCGGTTCTGCCTGTGAGGCAGGAGAACTGTATCAGGCGATCCTTCGTGGATCACCGGAGGAAGAAATCATTCGTCTGGTGAAATTTTACGATTATCTGGAAATCCAGCCTTTGGGGAACAATGCATTCATGCTCCGTGATCCGAAAAGCGGGATTACCAGTGAAGAACAGCTGAAGGACATTAATCGGAAAATCTGTAAGTTGGGAGAAGACTACGGAAAGCCGGTGGTTGCTACTTGTGATGTGCATTTTATGGATCCGGAAGATGAAGTGTACCGAAGGATCATCATGGCGGGAAAGGGATTCTCCGATGCAGATCAGCAGGCACCGCTGTATCTTCGAACGACGGAAGAAATGCTGAAAGAATTTGAATATCTGGGACCGGAAAAAGCAGAAGAAGTGGTGATTACCAATACAAATCTGATTGCAGATATGTGTGAGAAGGTAACGCCGATCCATCCGGATAAATGCCCGCCGGTCATCGAAAATTCAGATCAGACACTGAGAAATATCTGTTATAATAAAGCACATGAAATTTATGGAGAGAATCTTCCGGAAATCGTAGTGGAACGTCTGGAACGTGAATTAAAATCCATTATTGGAAACGGATTCGCCGTAATGTATATCATTGCACAGAAGCTGGTATGGAAATCCAATGCGGACGGTTATCTGGTTGGTTCCCGAGGTTCGGTAGGATCTTCCTTCGTTGCAACGATGGCAGGGATTACGGAAGTAAATCCGCTGGCACCTCATTATATTTGTCCGGAATGCCATTATGTAGACTTTGATTCGGATATTGTAAAATCCTATGCCGGCAAGGTGGGATGTGACATGGAGGACAGAAATTGTCCTGTCTGCGGAACTCCTTTGAAAAAAGAAGGATTTGATATTCCGTTTGAAACATTCCTTGGCTTTAAGGGAAATAAAGAACCGGATATCGACTTAAACTTTTCCGGTGACTATCAGAATAAAGCCCACCGTTATACAGAAGTTATTTTCGGTGCAGGGCAGACGTTCCGTGCCGGAACCATCGGTACTCTGGCGGATAAGACGGCGTTCGGATATGTGAAAAACTATTATGAAGAGCGCGGACAGCATAAGCGGGTCTGCGAGATCGATCGTATTGTGCAGGGATGTACGGGAATCCGAAGAACCACCGGACAGCATCCGGGTGGAATCATCGTACTTCCGATGGGACATGAAATTTATCAGTTTACACCGGTACAAAGACCGGCCAATGATATGACCACTGATACGGTTACTACACATTTTGATTATCATTCTATTGATCATAACTTATTAAAACTGGACATTCTCGGACACGATGATCCGACCATGATCCGAATGCTGGAAGATTTGACCGGAATCGATGCGAAGAAGATCCCGTTAGATGAGCCAAGGGTCATGAGTCTTTTTCAAAGTACCGAAGCGCTGGGAATTACACCGGAAGATATTGGCGGATGTCCACTGGGATCCCTTGGGATTCCGGAGTTTGGAACTGATTTCGTTATCCAGATGCTCATTGATACCAAACCAAGCTGTTTTTCGGATCTGATCCGAATTTCCGGTCTGTCCCATGGTACGGACGTTTGGCTGGGAAATGCGCAGACGTTGATCCAGGAAGGAAAAGCGACCATTTCTACTGCAATCTGTACACGAGATGATATTATGACTTATTTGATCCGTATGGGAGTAGAAAGTGAACTTTCCTTTACCATCATGGAAAGTGTACGTAAGGGAAAAGGTCTGAAACCGGAATGGGAAGAAGAAATGAAAAAAAATAATGTCCCTGACTGGTACATTTGGTCCTGTAAAAAGATTAAATACATGTTCCCGAAGGCTCATGCGGCTGCTTACGTTATGATGGCTTACAGAATCGCTTATTGTAAAGTGTACTATCCGCTGGCTTATTATGCAGCATTTTTCAGTATCCGTGCTTCCGCATTTTCCTATGAGATTATGTGTCAGGGACGGGATAAACTGGAATATTATCTGAACGATTATAAGAAACGTGCTGATACGCTTACTAAGAAAGAACAGGATCAGGTACGTGACATGAAGATTGTGCAGGAAATGTATGCCCGTGGATTTGAATTTATGAAGATCGATCTATATCGGGCGAAAGCGAAGGAATTTCAGATTATTGATGGAAAACTGATGCCTTCTTTTGCCAGCATCGATGGATTGGGAGATAAGGCGGCGGATCAGGTGGTAGAAGCAGCCAAAGACGGTGTCTTTTTATCAAAAGATGATCTGCGTACCAGATCCAAATTAAGTAAGACGATCGTGGATCTGATGGAAGAACTTGGAATCATTGAAGGAATGCCGGAATCAAACCAGTTATCACTGTTTGATTTTACGTAAAGGAGCCGTTTTCGCTGTTTTTCAAGGTTTACAAGTTTTGCAAATCATGGTATCATGACAAATGATGCGAAAAAGACAGATGCCAAGATGTTGAAGGGGGCAAGGTCTTTGGACTGAATGCGATCCATTTTCAGGATTAGGAACAGGCAAAAGCAGAATTGAAAAAATATTTAGAGGAGAAATAAATATGGCATTATTAAAAGAATGGTATGCAATCGCATACAATGAAAAAGCAAATAAAGGTGATCTTCAGAGATTCTGGGCACGTTACTTTAATCTGGAAAAAGGTGTTTATGAAAAACTCCTTGTAAATCCTGATGAAGAAGTAAAAGGAACTGTAAAAGAACTGGCAGAAAAATACAATCTGTCTGTAATGGAAATGACAGGTTTCTTAGATGGAATCAATGACAGCCTTGTAGAACCAAACCCAATCGATGATATGGAAGAAGATACCGTAGTATCTTTAAAATTTGATAAAGTAAAACTTTACAAAAACATGGTAGCAGCAAGAGCTGACTGGTTATATGATTTGCCACAGTGGAATGATATTTTTGATGAAGCTACAAAGAAAGCTCTTTACTTAGAAGAAAAGAAATCCGGAACAATCATCAAAGAAAAGAAAATCGGACGTAACGATCCATGTCCATGCGGAAGCGGACGTAAATACAAACAGTGCTGCGGTAAAAACTAATTTTTCAGAACTGTAAATTAAAATTAAGAAGAAATAAAGAGTCCATCATACCGGCTTGAACAGTCGGTATGACGGACTTTTTTTGATCAGATGTTTTGTTTGGAAATGCGATAAAATAAAAAATTCAAAAGTATTGTGATAAGTAAAAGAAACATTGAAGCAAAATTGTAAGCCCATACCAGGTCCTGAACAGCACCGGATTCATGATTTCTCATCAGCAGATCGATCAGCAGCACAGAAATCCAGATGGAGGCTGCACAAAACATTAGTTCTGCGATAGAAATGTCCAGTGCTTCTGCCAGCTCTTTTTGTGTGATTCCTTTTTTGGTTCGAAAGATTTTAATCAAAGTGCCTGTTTTTTGTTGTTCATGATAAGCGATCTCCTGTGTTTTT
The DNA here is from genome assembly GCA_964602445.1 of uncultured Lachnoclostridium sp. Taxonomy (GTDB): domain Bacteria; phylum Bacillota; class Clostridia; order Lachnospirales; family Lachnospiraceae; genus HGM12587. The sequence goes on along the minus strand of CAZRQV010000010.1, from coordinate 27,166 downwards.
TGTTTTAGTGTAGCATTCCCTATAGAAAAATGTAAATCAACGCTGCGGCAACTTGGCGATTTTCTGGTTTTCCTCTTGACAGAACCTGGTTTTGTGGCTAAAATTTAGGAGAATATTGAAAAAGCGTTGAAGAGAAGAGTAGGACAGGAAATGTCTCAGAGAGAGACTCAGTTGGTGAAAGAGTCTTGTCAGGAACTGTTTGAAGACCATCTCGGAGTGGCTCTAATCAAGCCCGGTGATTCCGTTATCATCATAAAGAAAGTGGTGTGTTTCGTAATTGAGACATGCAATTAGGGTGGAACCACGGTAAAAAAGTATATCGTCCCTGAATAGGCACAAAATGTCTGTTCAGGGATTTTTTTGTGCGCAGCAAGATTTAGGAGGAAAAAAGATGAAGATCACACTCAAAGACGGTTCTGTAAAAGAATACGCAGAAAGCAGATCCGTGTATGAAATCGCACTGGATATCAGTGAAGGACTTGCACGTGCAGCATGTGCAGGTGAAGTTAATGGAGAAGTTGTAGATTTAAGAACAGTCGTAGATGCAGACTGCGAATTAAACATTCTCACAGCAAATGATGAAAAAGGATTGGCAACTCTTCGTCATACAGCATCTCACGTTCTGGCAGAAGCGGTAAAAAATGTATTTCCAGATGCAAAATTAGCGATTGGACCAAGCATTGATACAGGATACTATTATGATTTTGAACATGCTCCATTCTCAAGAGAAGATCTTGACAAGATTGAAGCAGAAATGAAAAAAATCATCAAGAAAGGGGAAAAATTAGAAAGATTTACCCTTCCTAGAGCAGAAGCAATCAAATTTATGGAAGAAAAAGGAGAACCATACAAAGTAGAACTGATCCAGGATCTTCCGGAAGATGCAGAAATCTCATTCTACAAACAGGGAGAATTTACAGATCTTTGTGCAGGACCGCATTTGATGAATACAAAACCGATCAAAGCGTTCAAACTGATCTCTTCTTCGATGGCATACTGGAGAGGCGATTCTAATAAAGCACAGTTACAGCGTATCTATGGTACAGCATTTACAAAGAAAGATGAGTTAGCTGCTTATCTGGAACACTTAGAAGACATTAAGAGACGTGACCATAACAAACTGGGTCGTGAAATGGAACTGTTTGCAACTGTGGATGTAGTAGGACAGGGACTTCCATTAATGCTTCCGAAAGGTGTCAAAATGATCCAGAAGCTTCAGAGATGGATTGAAGATCTGGAAGATAAAGAATGGGGATATGTTCGTACAAAAACACCATTAATGGCAAAATCTGATCTGTATAAGATTTCAGGACACTGGGATCATTACAAAGATGGTATGTTCGTACTTGGAGATGAAGAAAAAGACAAAGAAGTATTTGCACTTCGTCCGATGACATGTCCATTCCAGTATTTTGTATATAAAAATTCACAGAAATCTTACAGAGATCTTCCATACAGAATGGGTGAAACATCTACATTATTCCGTAATGAAGATTCCGGAGAAATGCATGGTCTGACACGTGTTCGTCAGTTTACGATTTCAGAAGGACATAACGTAATCCGTCCGGATCAGGCAGAAGAAGAACTTCAGAACTGCTTAAATCTGGCAATCCATGTTTTAACAACCTTAGGATTACAGGATGATGTAACTTATCGTCTTTCTAAATGGGATCCGGAGAATAAGACAAAATATCTTGGTGATGAAGCTTATTGGGAAAGCACACAGGGGGCTCTTCGTCAGATCCTGATCGAAAAAGGAATCGCTTTCACAGAAGCAGACGGAGAAGCTGCATTCTACGGACCAAAGATTGACATTCAGGCAAAGAATGTATACGGCAAAGAAGATACGATGATCACAATTCAGTTAGACTGTGCGATTGCTGAAAACTTTGATATGTATTACATTGATCAGAACGGAGAAAAACAGCGTCCTTACATCATTCACAGAACATCTCTGGGATGCTATGAAAGAACACTGGCATGGCTGATTGAAAAATATGCAGGAAAATTCCCAACATGGTTATGTCCGGAACAGGTTCGTGTACTTCCGATTTCTGAAAAATATATGGACTACGCAGAAAAAGTTCGTAAAGAATTAGTTGCCAACGGTGTCGATGCAACCATGGATAATCGTTCTGAAAAGATCGGATACAAGATCCGTGAAGCAAGACTTTCAAGACTTCCATATATGCTCATTGTAGGAGAAAAAGAAGAAGCAGAAGGACTGGTATCTGTCAGAAGCCGTTATGCAGGCGATGAAGGCCAGAAGAGTCTGGAAGCATTTGTAGACCAAATCTGCAAAGAAATCCGTACCAAAGAGATCAGAGAAGAACTTCCGCAGGAAGAAAAATAATGGCTTAAAAAACTTGTAAAATCATAATGAAAAAGTCCTTTGAAAGATTTTCAAAGGACTTTTTTGATAATAAAAATTAGTTATGCGGCTGCTCATCAGAAGGAAAAAAATCTTCAATAGGTACATCTAAAACTTTTGATAATCCATAAAGTTCGATGTCAGTGACAGTCCGAGAACCGTCTTCAATTCTGGAAATAGATCCTCTGCAAACATAAATTGCAAGGATTTCTAGTTTTTCTGATAAAATTTTTTGACTGAATTTCTTTTTTTTTCTGTAGTATTTTACTTTTTCACCGACTAAATTGCATTTTGTTCCGTCAATTATTCGTGGCATAGCACCTCCAAAATGTCTTGTAATAGGACAAAAAATATGATATATTACATGTAAAAAAAATGCGTCCTATTATAGGACATTATGAAAAAAATAAGATAAATTGTTGGATTTTCAAGAGTAGGGAGAGAAAGAGAAATGAATATTTCAATAGGAATTGCTGATACGGATAGAGTTTATTTAGAGCGGTTAGTAGAAGTATTACAGGAATATGAGGATTTGTCGGTTTCGATTTTTACAGATGTAAAATTTCTGGAAAGAACTCTTCAAAATAAAAAGATAGATGTGCTGTTATTTAATCCGGATATTAGTGATGAAAAACTTGCTTTCCCTAATACAAAGTTAGCAATTTGTTTATATAGTGATGATATGAAAAATGCGATACTGTATTCAGATTATGTAAAAATAATAAAATATCAGAGAATTAGCAATTTATATAAAGAAATTATTAAAGAATATGCAAATAAAGCAGGATATATACCAAATTTTGAAAAAGTTCAAAATACTAAAATGATTGCAGTATATTCACCAGTAGGTGGTGCGGGAAAAACAACAATTTCTTTGGCAATTGCTAGCAAGTTTGCGTTATCGGAAAAAAAAGTTTTGTTTTTAAGTATGGAACAATTAGATAGCTCATCCTGTTTGAATCGGCATAAAGATGAAATGGATGGAATTACGTTATTGGTAGAATCTTTGGAAGAAAACAGTAATTTTGGATTGAAGATGAAGGGCATCATTCAAAAAGGATTTAATGGTGTTTTTTATATTGAAGGATTTGAACGAATTGTGGATTACAATTCAATTTCTCCTGATGAGATTAGAAAAGTATTAGAAAATATTCTTCGGTATGGAGAATATGATTTTGTAGTTGTAGATATGGAAAGTTGTTTGAACCAGAACGGAAAAGAGATTTTGAGTCAAGCAGATAATGTGATTATAGTAGAGAAAGGCGGGGAAATCCCAAAGAAAAAATTAGAAATGTTTGTGCAACAGGCAGTAACAAGGGAATATAGAAATAAAATTTGCAGCGTAATTAATTTTACGGAAAATATAGAAAGCGGTTTAGGTTTTTCGTGTATTGGAAAAGTGCCTAATTACGGAAATCAAACATTAGGTAATATGATTCAGATGATTTTGACAAAATCAGAAATTGACTTAACTGTCATAATGAAATAAGTAATTTGAGAAAGATATAGAGGCGAAAAATGGACAATATTTGTTTCATGAATGAAGTTGCTGTATTAAAAAAAGTAATTCAGGATGCCAGCAGACTTAGAGAATATACTAGACTGGAATTAGAAGAGCTTGTATCAAAAAAAATCAAAGAAAGAATGATATGGGCAGAAGAAAAGGATCCTCAATTATATCAATTTTATTTAAATATGTCCTTTAAAGATAAAAGTAGTTTGAAACTTACAGTATTGGAGTCAGTTGAAGGGCTGGGGATTTTGGGAAAAATTATAACGGATTCAGATATTACAGAAGTAATGATCAATGGTTATGATACGATTTTTGTCGAAAAATCCGGAAAACTTATAAGATTACAAGAACATTTTCAAGATAATGAAGAGCTAATTAGAATTGTTCAAAAATTTGTAAGTGCTATGGATCGAACGATTGATGCAAGCAATCCGATTGTGGATGCAAGATTAGAAGATGGATCTCGAGTGAACGTTGTATTTCCGCCAGTAGCACTGAATGGAGCAACTGTTACAATTAGACGTTTTCCTAAAAAACCAATGACCATTGAAAAATTATTGGAATATAAGTCAATTACCCCAGAAGTGGCTGAGTTTCTTAAAAATGTAGTTTCTTCTAGACATAATGTATTTGTATCAGGTGGGACTGGAAGTGGGAAAACGACATTTTTAAATGCATTGTCGAATTTTATTCAGCCTTGGGAACGTGTTATTACAATAGAAGATTCGGCCGAACTACAAATAAAAAATGTTCCTAACTTAGTGAGAATGGAAACGAAAAAAGCAAATTCAAAAGATGTAAATGAAATTACAATTCGTGAGTTGATTAAATCTTCGTTGAGAATGCGTCCAGACAGGATTATTGTAGGTGAGGTACGAGGTGAAGAAGCATTGGATATGCTTCAGGCAATGAATACCGGACATGATGGAAGTTTATCTACGGGACATGCGAATTCTCCAGAAGGTATGTTAAGTCGATTAGAAACAATGGTCTTAACAGGTAGTGCGGACTTACCATTAGAGGCTATTAGAATGCAGATTGCTTCAGCAGTAGATTACATAGTACATCTTTCAAGATTACGTGATTTTTCACGAAAATGTATGGAAATTACAGAAGTTGTAGGATATGAAAATGGGAAAATTATTTTGAATCCGATTTATAAATTTCAAGAAGATGAAAATACTTCGTTAAATAAAGTATCTGGGAAATTAAAACGGACCGAAAATAAAATCATAAATCAGGACAAATTTATTTTAGCAGGAATTTATGATTATTTGGAGGAAGAGTATGAATGAAAATAGGGAGAAGCTACGAATTAAGTATTACGAATGTAATATGACAAAAGTAGAACATGTTGCAGCATATGCTGTTTTTGCAATAGCAATAGCCATGGTTTTATATATTTATTATCATTCGATATTAGTATCTGTGATTGGAGGGCTATTGATTGCATTATGGCAAGAAAAAAATTATGCAAAATCAGTGACAAAAAAGCGGCAAAATAAACTCCGGTTACAATTTAATGAGTTTTTGGAAATTATTGCAATTTCTATTAGCGGTGGAAGTGGACGTTCTATGGAAAATGCAATAAAGGACTCGCTTCGTGAGTTACAGATGATGTTTGGAAATAAGGCGGATATTGTTCGAGAAATCGGTTTGATTATTTCAGATTATGAACATGCAGGGATTCCTATGAAAGATGGATTTCAAGAATTAGGAATTCGAAGTGAAATAGATGATATTACAAGTTTTGCAGCAATTTATACAACAATTGATGGAAAAACGAGTGATTTTGGGTATGTGATTTCTCAGACGCATACAATTATTCGGGAAAAAATGGAAATTACGATGGAAATAGAAACAGCAATTACTTCTGCAAAATCAGAAGCGTATATGATGTTGGTTTTACCATTAGTTATTGTTGTTGCGATGACCTCCATGGGTGGAGGTTTGATGGATTCTTTATTTAATACAATTACAGGAAGATTAGCGGCGACATTTGGAGTAATCTGCACATTTATGTCCTATGTAATAGCAACAAAAGCAACAGAAATAGAGATTTAGGAGGTTGTGATGATATTGCTGTTAATAATGATTATGATGACTGGTATGGCGGTAGTATTTGTAATTGAGCTGAAGAAAGAAAATCGAACAGCGGTGGCAGAATTAGTAATTTCAAGAGCATGGAATAATCGTTTTTCTAGACTTGAATTGGAAGAAAAAAAGGAAAATTTTTTAAAAGAAAATGAAAAATATCAGTTACATAGTAAGAAGAAAATAATTAAAAAAATTAGAAATTGGGATAAGCAGATTAGTAATTATTCTAAAACAGAAGAAGAATATTTATCAGGAAAAGTGTTTTCTGTTATAGATGGAATTTCATTATTTGGATATCAGTTATTAATGGATTTTCAAATGAATGCAGAAAATGATCTATTTCGCAAAGTGGTAAATAGTTGTGAATACTCTGGCTATATAGAATTAGAGCGAGGTCAAGAAACTAGTGGAAGAAAAAATTCTTATATTTATGCATATTATATTATTGCATCATTGGTTTCGTATACCTTTTTGGGAGTGTTTTGTGGTCTTTTTTTAGCAGTGTTTATGATTGCTATGGGAAGAACGGTAAAGAGTGCGATGATTTTTGCTCTTGTTGGATTTGTTGGAATGTTGTTAGCTGGATATATTCCGTATGACAGTTTGAAAATCAGGGCACAGCGGCGACAGGAGGAAATTGATAGAGATTTTCCGAATGTGATTTCCAAAATTGCATTATTAGTAACTGCTGGAATGAGTATAACAAGAGCAATGGAAGAAACGGCTAATAGTAATGAAACAACGATGTATTTAGAATTGCAGAAAGTAATGAAACAAATTAATCAAGCGGTAACGGTAGAAGCAGCGTTAATACATATGCAATGCAGATGTAATAATAAATATCTTGATAAAATGGTGTCTGTAATTAGTAAAAGTTATGTGGCAGGAAATATAAATCTTGCAGATAATCTACGTGAAATCAATGATGAATGTTGGTTAGATAAAAAACATAATTCTAGACGTATGAGCGAAACTGTTCAAAATAAGTTATTCATTCCGACAATGTTAATGTTTATTGGTATTTTAGTAGTGATTATGATACCTGCTATGTCTGGCTTCAATTTTTAGACAAACAGGATTGTAATAAAAAATAATTAGGAGGACGGATAAAATGAATGTATTGGATACAATGGTAATCAATGCTCAATTAAAAATGGAAAAAGCAAAAGAAAGTTTTAAGGAATTTTGGAATTCAGAAAAAGGGGTTTCTAATGTTGTTGCTACAATTATTATTCTTTTAATTGTAGTACTGATTATAGGTGTATTTTGGGATAGATTACAAACCTGGCTGAAGGATTTAATGGATACCATTTTTGGTACTACATTTACTGATTCAAAGTTGAAGGAAATGTAATTGGTTAAATATATTTTGTGAGAGGGAGGGATACAATGAAGAAAAATGATCAAAATAAAGAATGTGGTTTAGTAGTAGTAGAAGCCACCATTATTTTACCCATTGCAATTTTGAGCGTGATTCTTTTGGTGTATCTCTCTCTTTTTTTGTTTCAAAAAGCAAATTTACAAGCGTGTTTGGAAACTTCTTTAATCTATTATAAAAATACAGTAACAGATACTTATGTAAAAAAGAATGATACGCTGATATATACATATTCTGAAAATGATACGTTGGCAAGTGGAAATTACTATTCTGCAACAGAACCTTTAAATCCGTATAGAGGCTTATTTGGAGATGGCGAATATTTGGGGAATTTAAAGGATTTTGAAAAGTATTTTTATTCAGTATCAGGGAAAATGTTGTTTGATGATAACTTATCGTTAACCATTGATTATTCAAATTATGTAATTTTAAAACAATTAAAAGTAACTGCAACACAGATTGTTAATGCACCGATTGATTTTAGTATTTTAGGAATAGGAAATGAATATGAAATTTCTGCTGTAGCGCGGGTAAATGTGATTGATCATGATGACATGATTCGTAATGTGGATTATGCGTTAGATATTACAGAAGATACGAAATTAGGAGAACTTGCGAAAAATTTTGCAAGTGAATTTTCAGCAGCTTATAGAAAAATGAAGGAAATATTGAAAGTGGAATAGAATTTACAAAAGAACTGGGAGATGAGAGTGAGAATGAAAAAGAAACGTAAGAGCAGGGGATTTATTACAGTTTTTGTGACTTTGATGATGGTTCCGGTAGTAGTTTGTACTGGTACAATGGTAGATGTTGCACGTTTGAAACTTTACAGCTCACAGGGAGCTATGGCAGCAGATGCTTATGGAGAGGTTGTATTAAGCGAATATGATAATTTATTAAAGGAATTATATGGGCTTTTTTCGGTGACACAAAATGAAGATGGAATGAAATCCATTGAAGAATTTCAAAATTATATAGGCTACTCATTTGCACCTAATGAAGATGGCACAAATGTTTCTGGATTTATGCCATATGAAAATGCAGAAATAAATGTTTCTTATGAACAAGTAAAAGGAGCCAGTTTATCCAATAATAATGTTTTATTGACTCAAATTGACGATTTCATGAAATTTAGAATTGTCGAAGAAATTACGGGCGAACGTGATATTTTGGAAATTTTGGAAAAATTCGATAAAATGTCTGCAGACATGGATGTGGTCAATGAAAGAAATAAGATTACAAATAATGGATCAAAGGCATTGAAACGAATAGGATTCTATTTTGAGTCTTTAGAAAAATTAAATGATTATCCAGACTATTTGAAGGAAAGACAAAAATATTTTGCAGGATTTTCAAAAACGTTAAAAGAAATTTATGAAAGTGAAGACTATCAAAAATATGTGAATTATATTGATAACAAAGAAGAGATTGATGCGGCGAAAGATAGAGTAGATAATTTTGAAAATGAAGGTGAGATAGAAGAGTCATCTGAAGAAGAGAAAGATGTAGACGAAGCGGAAAATGATAGTGAATTAGCAAAACAATATGTGGATGTGGAAAAATATAAGACTGAAATTGAAAACAAGTTATCTTTCTGGGAAGAAGGAATGGATAAAACTTCCTATAAAATTGTGTTTGGAGAAGCTGAAAAGAGACTTGGAGAGTTGGATTTTTATGCGAATAGTTTAAATGAAATTTTGACAACATTGGAACAGCAAATAGCATCATTAAGAAGTAAATTGAATTCATGTTCGCAAGATGTAAAAGGTGATATAGAAGAAGAAATTAAAGGTTTAGAAAAAATTGCAGATATGGCATCTGATTTTAGAGAAACCGTAGATTTACTTTTTCAACATACTATTTCAGAAAAAGATAAAGAAAACAAAAAGGATTGGAAAAAAGAAAAAGAAAAATTATATAAAATTAAAAGTAATATTTTAGCAGGAACACAGGAAGGAAGCGATTGGAAATCTGAAATTGATTTTGAGTGGTATGATTTTCAAGAAGCAAAAAGTGCATTTTATCGTGAACTTGAAGAATTATGTAAAGGTAAAGATGGTACAGGCGGAAATAAAGCAGCAGCAGATGAAAAAATAGATCATGCAGAGAAAATTCAAAATGATGCACAAAAAGAACTTGAGGGAGATGAAGAAACAGACGCGAGAGATATTTCAGAAAATCTTGCAGTTCAATTAAAAGTACCAGGAAGTAGTGCACAGGTACCGGGAATTACAGAATGTTTTTCAGGCGGAGCATCTTTTGCATCGATTGGAAATGGTTTAGTTGGTAAATTTTTATTAACGACGTATGACTTTGGAATGTTTTCAAGTAGAGTATCTGGGATTAAAGCTTTGGCGGAAAGTAGCGGTGAGAAGGTTTCAGCGGCAGAGAATAGCGAAAAGAAATATTATGATGTGAGTTTGACAGATATAGAAATGTCGAAAGATGTGAATTATTTATATGGGGCTGAATTGGAATATTTGATAGGTGGTCGTAATGAATCTGTAGAGAATTTAAATTATACCAGAAATGTAATTTGCGGAGTAAGAATGACAACAAATTATCTTTCTTCTTATTCAATAAATAAGGTTAATAGTACGATTAAAAAAATAGCAGATGCGGCAGCAAAGGCTGTTGTGGCAGCAAGTGGTGGAACGGCAGCAGCAGCGGCACCGTTGATTAGAGTAGCGGTAAGCGGAGCTCTACGCTTAGCATTTTCTACATTGGAAACTGTAAATGATTGGAAACTTTTAAAAGAAAGAGAAGATGTGATTTTTTACAAAAGAGAATTAGGCGATTTAACAACATCATCAGACATTCTTCAGAATTTGTTGGGAGAAAATGTTTCCGGTAGTTCAGGAAGCAACGAAGTTAAGTTGTCTTATGAAGACTATATGTATGTGTTAATGTGTTTATTTATTGACCAAAATACATTGCTTGATCGAACTTCAAATTTGATTACATTAAACGTAAATCAGAGTCAAAATAATGGAAATACATTAGGAACATTGCAGTTTAAAATGGAAGATACAGTAACTGCTGTAAAAAGCACTTGCAAGATAAATGAAAAATTCTTGATTGTTCCGAAAAAATTTGTAGACATGTATATTTCAGGTACAGATACAGAAACGATTATTCAAAAGTTAGATGATGGTTCGTATGGATATTCAGTTATTCGGGGATATTAGGGAAAGTAGAAGATGTATAACAAAAAAGCAAAAAGAGAAAAAGGGTTGATGACGGTAGAAGCTGTATTAAGTCTGGTTCCGTTTATCATGATAATTTTAGGTATTATTTCATTTATTAATATTTTTGCAGTACATAATAAAATACAGTATGCGATGTATCAGGCAGGCAGTGAATTGACAGCATATACATATTTTTACGAAGCCTTAGGAATTCGTAATGGTGATAAGGTTTTAGGTGCCGATATTGATAAAGAAACGGTAGAAATTGATACAGCAATTCAAAAAACGACGGAGTTTTTAGGAGAATTAGACTCTTTAAGTACGAATGCAAAAAAAGTAGTAGATAGCAATTCGGATAATTTGAAAAATGATTTAGATCAAATAATTACAGATGGAAAAAATACGATTGATGCAGGTAAAGATGCCATTAATGCTGATATTGCATTGGTTAGTGATCCGGAAGATTTGTTAAGAAATCTTGTTTATTATGGAATAGAGCAAGGAGAGCAGGCGTTAAAGTCTTGGATATTAAATACAATATCATCAGAATTGGTTCCCACTTATTTAGAATCTACATTTTCAACATCTGATGCGATGACGGCAAATGAATATCTAAATAAAGCTGGCGTTGTTAATGGTGTAAAAGGTTTAGATTTTAGTAAAAGTAAAATTTTTCAAGATAAGGAATATAAAATGATTGATATTGTTGCCGAATATGACTTGGAAATATCATTTTTTGAATTGTTTTTAAAAAAGCCGAGAATTCATGTCGTTCAAAGATGTGCAGTTCCAGCATGGTTAGATGGTGATGGCGTGCATTATAAAAAATAATAGTTAGGATAAAACGTATGAAATATGTATTTTTTTTAATTTTGGCGATAGGGCTCATTGGACTTTATTATTGTATTTTACAATGGAATAAACCATATTTTGAATTAGTTAAAAATCAAGAAAGGAAGCTTTTTGAATCAAAAGAAGAAATAATTGTTCTTAGTTTTGGGGAAATAGCAATGTTCAAAATTTGGCTTGAGTTTTATGGAGGGGAGTTATCTGGAATTATGCTAGCATTGTTGTATACAAATTTGGTATGCATGATGGTGTTGTGTATAACAGATTATTGGGAGTGTATAGTTCCTAATAGAATTATTCTTTTATGTGTTAGCTGTTGTTTGATTGAGATCGGACTGCAATATGTACATGCAAGCGGAATGATAGTAGAAATATTTCCGTCAATGATGCTTGGATTTTTGTTTAGCCTTTTTTCTTTCGGTGGAGCGTATTTAATTAGCAGAGGTCAAATAGGAGAAGGTGATGTAAAACTTGCTTTAGTTTTAGGAATCTTTATAACAGGAAATTATGTGGTAAGAACTGTTTTTTATGGTTGTTGTATAAGTGCGTTTTTTTCAATTGTACAATTATTAAGAAATAAAATAACACGTAAAGATGAAATTCCCTTTGTTCCATTCTTATATATGGGAATGATTATTACATATATTGTGGGGTAAGTTAAGATTATGGCAAAAAAAAGAAATTTGGTAAATAGTACAAAAAGCGAGATTGTTTTATTGATTATTGCTGTAGTAGGAATTGGTTGGATAAGTACTTTCTTTGCAATTGGGATGGATAAAGAAAAAAATGCTCAAAATATATTAATTGAAGAAGCAGAAATATATTTAGAAGATGAGTTGTATATTCGTGCGATAAATAATTATAAAGAAGCGTTAGAAGAATATGATACGGAAAATAATTCGGATTTGGAAGAAGATTTAGAACAGTTGTATTTAGAAGCAGAAATGTTAGAAGAATATTACGATTTGATCAAAGAACGTATTGAGAGTGGAAATGCAAAAAGCGAAGAGTATCTTTCGTTGGCTAAGCATAAATTAGAAGAGGAAAATAAAGCAAAAGCGATAGAAATTATAAATAATGGTATCAAGGAATATCCAGAGAATGAAGAATTGATTCGATTAAGAGAAGAATTGATATATGAATATAGGGAACGGATCGTAGCGATTTCGGAAATGAAGCAACCAAATGAAAATTGGATTATGCCTGCTTTTGATGGTCAGTATTGGGGATATGTTGATGGTTCTGGAAAAACATTTTTAGAATTTTCGTATGAAGAGGTAACAACATTTCAAAATGGGTATGCAGTTGTTAAAAATGATGGAATCTATATGTTAATAGATGAAAATGGATATCGAAATGCACTGGATAAAAATAGATTAGATAAGGTAGAGAATATTTCAGCATATGCAATTGTTGGGATAAAAGAAGGAAAATATGGAATTTATTCTAGAACATTTCAGCAATTAACAGAAAATGAGTTCGATGGAATATATATGAATGAAAACGGTACCTATTTTGTGAAAAAAGATGATAGATGGGCACTTTTAGATGAAAATTTTAAAAGTATAACAGACTACATTTTTAAAGATGTGGCTGTAAATAGCAGAGGACAAGCCTTTAATGGAAAGTATGCAATGGTACAAGATGAGAAAGGATATTATTTAATTGATTCTGAAGGTAAAGAATTATACGAGATGAGATTTGTGAATGCGAAAGGTTTTGAAGGTGATTTGTGTGCAGTATCAAATGCAAATGGAAAATGGGGATTTGCAGACATGGATGGAGAAGTCATTATTGATTATCAATATGTTGATGCATATTCATTTTCAGACCATGTAGCAGCTGTTCAATATGCAGGGCAATGGGGCTATATTAATTATGATAATACAATGGTTATCGATGCAGAATATGTACAGGGATATCCATTTGTACAAGGTAAAGCAATCACTAAGAATGAAGCAGGAGAATATATAATTCTTCAATTACAATACTATGATCTGTTTTAAAAATAAAAATAAGAGGTACGGAAAATTATGTTAAAAGATATAGTAATTGCAAATAAGACATACGTAAAAATTGATATTTCAGAAAAAATAGCAATTGATGAAATTGCTATGAATGTTATCAAATATGAAACACCAGATTTTTTACTTCCAACTAAGGCAATTAATATTAATGGAGAAACTGAAATACGTTACGAAATAGGTCAAGGAATTCGTTTAAGTTATTTGCCAGAAAAGATGACAAAAAATGAAATGATGATATTACTGGAAAATATGATTCGACCGTTAAAAGAATGTAATGACTGGTTTTTGGACTATCATAAATTTTATTTAAATGAGGAATATATCATTGTAGGAAAAAATTATACAGATATCCGTTATATGTATCGTTTTGAAGAATCTTATTATCAAAGCGAAGAGGATATTTTGGGATTTTTTGGAGATTTTATTTTGAAAATAAATTTAAGTGATGATCCTAAATGTACATTGAACCTTTATCGAAAAACAAAAGAAAAAAGCACAACGCTAATGTTATTATTAGAAGATATTATGCGGGAAAAACAAGCAGCAGAAAATAAGGTAATTATTGAACCTAAAAAAGAAATTGAAAAAAATAAGTCTTTAGATTTGGTAGAGATTAAAGAAAATATTAGTAATAGTTGGGAAAGTAAGAAAGCTAAAATTAGAAATGAAAAGGAAGAAGTTGATAAAGTAAAAGAAGTAGAAATACATAAGATTTCAGATGAGTTTGGGAAAGATGATGTTAAAGAATCGTTGATTAACAATTTATTTGGTGATGAATCAACTAATGATTCTAAAAAAGAAAATAAAAAAAGAGAAAAAAGGGGAAAAGAACGGGAAGTTTCAAAAGAACAGACGAAAGAAAAAAACGGTAAAGGATTTTTTGGAAGTTTATTTGGTGGAAAAAATAATGGATTGTCAAAAGCAGAAGGAAAGAAGATGCAGCAAAGTGAAGCAGAAAAAATAAGCGATTTTTCATATGAAAAAAATGAAAGAAATTTTGAAAATGATCAGAATGCTTATTGCGACTACGATGTATTTGATGACTCGACAGTAACAGAGGATTTGGTGATAAGCGAGAGTAGTGATAGTAAATTGATGTTACAGTTAGAAGCAGATCATGGATTTCATTGTCCAAAATATATTGAAATAGACCTGACAAAAGGTTATGCGACCATTGGTAGATATGATAAAGCAGGGAATGCCCAGGCTGATTATAATTTTGAGTCATCTTTATCTTTCATCAGCAGAAGACACTGCAGAGTTGAAAAGAAAGAAGGAAAAATTGTAATTATAGATTTGGGATCTGCAAATGGAACATTGGTAAATGATGTAGCTTTAGCTGCAAACATGCCTTGGCAGCTCACTAAAGGCGATCGCATCATTTTTTCTAAAAATAATAGAATTACATATAGGATATGTTAAACAATGAAATATGAAAATTCTTTAAAATTTGGTTATGCAACTGATCGAGGAAGTTTTAGAACTAAAAATCAGGATCGTATATTGTGTGCTCGGACATCTATAAGAGGACATTTGGTAGGGGTTTCATGTATATGTGATGGAATTGGCAGTTTTTCTGAGAGTGAAATAGCTTCACAAATGATAGTAAAAGGTATAAAAAAATGGTTTGACGAAGCGGTTCCATATTATCCTGAGGTAATGAATAAAGTACAGCTTATAGAAGATTTGGAGTTCACGATTAGGGAATTGAATGAACTGGTTTTTGAACATAATCGAAAAAATAGAAATCCGATTGGCTGTACGATGTCGTTAATTTTTATACTTGATCGAGAATACTGGATTTTTCATGTAGGTGACAGTAGAATATATTGTTTGCGCCATATGTTAAAAAAGATGACACAAGATGAAATTATTTTAAAACAAATCAACGGAAAAGAAAAAACTTTTTTAATAAATTATATTGGAAAAAAGGAAAATATTTCTATTCAGAAGAATACTGGATTTATACAGAATGGAGATGTATTCATATTGGGCACAGACGGTTTGTACAAAAAATTAACCTGTATAGATATACAGGAATTATCTAAATATATGATAAATGATGAAGAAATTAAAAAAATATGTAAATATTTAATCTCGAAAATCCGGGGACGTGGAGAAATGGATAATATTTCTTGTGTTGTTTTGAAAGTAGCAGAGGGAGAATAAAATGGTCGATATATCAAGTAGTCAGTTACTTTTTTTAATCGGAATTATCGTAATGATTGTTACTTTATGTATAGCAGTTATGTGTGCGTTTTTGTTTTATTCAAAAGGAAAAAAGATAAAAAAGCAGTTAGAAAAAGATTATGGAAAGCAAATTAGGTAATGGGAGAAGAGTATGTCTCAGATTATTGCAGGAATATATGAGATTAAAACTAAAATAGGTTCTGGCGGTGGCGGAGATGTTTATTTGGGTGAACATTTGCGTTTAGAAAAAAAGATTGTATTAAAAGCAGATAAACGTATGCTTCGTGCAAGTAAGGAAGTATTACGCCGGGAAGTTGATTTATTAAAAGATTTAAGTCACACATATATTCCACAGGTATATGATTTTGTGCAGGAAGACGGACAAGTCTATACAGTTATGGATTTCATAGATGGTGAAAGTTTTGACAAGATTTTGAAAAAAGGTGTGATTCTTACACAGCCAGAAATAATAAAATGGGCATGTCAATTATTAGAAGCATTAAAATATCTTCACAGTTATCCGCCGTATGGAATCTTACATGGTGATATAAAACCTGCCAATATTATGTTGCGACCTAATGGAGATATTTGTTTGATTGATTTTAACATCGCACTTACATTAGGCGAAGAAGGTGCAGTAAAAGTAGGGCATAGTCGTGGATATGCATCTCCGGAACATTATGGTGAATCATATGCAAAAGAAGAAGGCATAAAATCTTCAATACAGACATTAAATAGAGAAGCACTACAAACAGAGATTGATTATGATAAGACCGTATTGGACTCAGATAGAACCGTAAAGGACAAAAAGAATTTATCATTGTCTTTGTCTCCTACAAGAAGCACAACAGATGGAAAGCAGATAATTCTGTTGGATGTTCGTTCAGATATTTATAGTTTAGGGGCGACATTATATCATTTGATTTCAGGAAGAAGACCGGCACAAGATGCATTAAAAGTAGAGCCGTTAGACTCGAAAATATGCAATCCGGAAGTTTCCAAGATTATTCAAAAAGCGATGGCACCAAAGCCAAGTATGCGTTATCAGTCAGCGGAAGAAATGCTACAAGAATTTCGTATGCTTCATAAAAATGATCAAAGAGCAGTTCGCCATAAAAGACAAAAAGCTTTTGTTAGTGGTCTTTTGGGAATCTGTTTTTGTGCTGGAGTTTCTTGTACTTTTGTGGGATTAAAACAGTTAGAGAAGCATCAAGCAGCTCTTACATTGGCAGAATATTCAGCAAATTCTTTAGAACAAGGAGAGATTACAACAGCGATTCGTCAGGTGTTAAAAGCAATTCCGGAGAAAAAGAATATTTTTGATGCACCATTAGCAGCAGAAGTGCAATTAGCGTTAGCAAATGCTGTTGGAGCTTATGATATGTCAGATGGATATAAAGATTTGGATGTTTTAGAATTGCCAGCTGCACCATATGATATTGTATTATCTCCAAATGAAAAATATGTGGCGGTTGTTTATGCTTATGAAGTATCAGTTTACGAGTTGGAAACATTAAAAAAAATAGTTGTATTACCAATTCAGGAATCTGCGTTAACTGATGTTGTTTTCGTAGAAGAAACAAAGATTATATATGCCGGAAAAGAAGGCGTGACGGCTTATGATCTGGAAAAAATGCGAATAATTTGGAATGGTGAAATTGCGACAAATCTTGCAATTTCTGAAGATAAAAAAGTTTTAGCAGCGGTAAATCGCGACGAATCATATGCAAAAATTTATTGTACACTGGATGGCAGTGAGATTGCAACATGTGATTTTGCAACAAAGCATTTGGCAGTAGCAGAAAATGATATATTTATGGATCCGGAAGCAAATATTTTTACACTGAACGAAAATGGAAGTATGTTGGCTGTTAGTTTTTCAAACGGCGAATTAATTATTTTTGATTTAGGAAATAGTGAAAATGATTTGATTTTATGTGAAAAATCTGAAGCAGGAAAGTTTGCAGGAGGATTTTATGGAAATTATTTTGCATATACGAAAAATAAATCATTAAATACAGTTTTTGAAGTTGTGGATATAAAAAATGCTGTTTTTGTAGGAAAAATGGAAACAGAAGATAATTTGAAATTGAAAGTGGATTCCAATGGAATATATTTGGCAAAAAATAATTTGCTAGTAAGATTTGAACCGGAAACTCAAAAACAATTGGAGTTAGCCTATACCGAAAATGTTAATATTGTTACATTTTCAATTGGAAAAGAAAATGTAGTTGTTGCCACAGATGATCAGTGTTTTAGTTTTTTTGATTCTGCTGCGAATTTAATGTCTTCAAAATCTTGTGATGAAATCAGTGACTTTGTGTTAATTAATAACCAATATTCTGTTATTGGAAATCATAATCAGCCACAGATTCGTGTGCTAAAGAATGAAGAGTATAAGGAGTATCAGTTGTTACAATATGATTCACACTATGCTCACGAAGAAGCTCGGGTTAGTCAAAATAAACAGACAGTAATGTTATTCAGTAATCAAGGTTTTCAAATTTATGATATAGCAGGAGAATTGATTTGCGAAATAGAAATACCGGATTCGGATAGTATCTATGATCAACAATTTAGAAAAGAAGATAAAATATCATATTTGGAGGTTGTTTGGTATAACGGTTTGAAGCGTTGTTATAGTGCGGAAGATGGCAGTGTGATTAGGGAAGAAAACATAGAAAAACCTTCCAAAAATCTGTACGAAGAATTTTATGTTGATGGATATAGAATAGAATCAGAACTCCATTCAGCACCAGAAGTATATGATATAAAAACTAATAAATTGATAACAACATTAGAAAAAGATGCTTATTTAACTTATGTAACTGAGATGAAGAATTATATCATTACAGAATATATTAGTGCAGCAGGTGAAAGGTATGGAATTTTATTAAACAAAAAATTTGAAAAATTAGCATATTTGCCGAAACTATGTGATGTAGTGGATGGTCAATTGGTATTTGATTATGAATCAGGGAATTTGCGACAATGTCGCTTATATTCCATCCAAGAATTAATAAATCTTGGAATGGCAAAGATAGATGAATGAAAGGAGAGGGATAATAATGAAATCTATCAAAAAAGGTTTGGCAATATTGATGGCAATGATTTTAATGGTGCCTTCAATGCCGGTATCAGCGGAGGTGATTGATACATCAAATCAGGTATCAATCGTAGATGAAATCGAAAACGGTGAAGTGAAAGATGAGACCGGAGAAATCGAAAACGGTGAAGTGAAAGATGAGACCGGAGAAATCGAAGACAGTGAAGTGGAAGATGAGACCGGAGAAATCGAAAACGGTGAAGTGAAAGATGAGACTGGAGAAATCGAAAACGGTGAAGTGAAAGATGAAACCGGAGAAATCGAAAACGGTGAAGTGAAAGATGAAACCGGAGAAATCGAAGACGGTGAAGTGAAAGATGAAACCGGAGAAATCGAAGACAGTGAAGTGAAAGATGAGACCGGAGAAATCGAAGATGTTGAAACAAAAGATGAGATTGAAGACGAAACAGAGATTGAATCTAAAAAAGATGAAATCAAAGTGAATACAGGTTCGGCAGAATGTAGTATTGTTACCAAAGAAGCATTTGAAAAAGGTTTTGGTGATGATTATTATGCGGAAGATGGAAGTTATGTAATCAATCTTTCAGAAACAAATCCGTATTTTCCATATGAAGTGCAGTTTGTTTATAATGGGGAGACAACAGAATACTGGTTTATGGATCCGACTGATAGTGTAGAAATAGCAGGACATAAATTCACAGTATCCGCATATTTTGATTATACAGCAGTAACTCAATTGTCATTAAATGTAGCAGGTGACAAGGTTGTTGTTTATCCAGCAAAAAAAGAATTCACGAATGGCGATGGTGCAATGGAAGTTTCTATGTTGCCATTAGAAGAAAGAAGCTTATCAGTGAATTTAAGTGGTTATACACCGGCTGAGTTAACGATGGTGTCTGTAGAAAGTATTTTTATCGGTGATCATAAATTGGAAGATACAAGTAAAATTGTATGGACAACAAAAGGTGGTGATAACTATACGATTAGTTCCTCAGGAGATAAGCTTGATTTAAGTTACAATACATATTACGGATATAGTCATATGTGGGAAATGATTGTGGGTGAGGCAGATCAGCTTGCAATCGAAAATATCAGATATATGGTAGAAGTGCAAACAACACAGTCTACATTGTGGCTTACACCAGTTGTATGTGTTGAAGATGAAGATAACAAACGCAAACAGTGTGAGATTAATCTTGTAACGTATAGTGATTATAGGAATGATGTAGCACGTCAGCGTGAGTTACGAGTAAATGTTACACGTCCTGAAGAGGGATATGTAAGGGACGGCTATCTGTCATTAAAGGTAAATGAAGATTTATTTTGGAATCATAAATATAGCTCTATCAGATTTTTTGAAGGTAATTATACGAAAGCAGAAGATGCATTAGCTGCAAAAGAGATTACAGAGCAGATATGCTGTAATGATATGGAAAGTAAGGGGAAAGGATATCCTGTAAAGATAAGTTATTCCGATGATCAATGGATTACAGTGGTAACATTTGATGAGAATGGTGCAATAACGGGATGCTTACCAGTTAGTTTATTTGTATATTATGGTTCTGTTAGTAGTTATACTACAGAAACAGATATGGATTTTTCTTTGTATAAAAAAACCGCAGCGGGTATAAAATCAGTTAGTTTTGATGGATCTTCTTCTACTAAGTGGTATAACAGCGATAAAAACGGTGTAAAGAAAATTGTTTTGGATCTTTATAAAGGATATGCAGCAGATCAGGAATATATTATTCGTATGTCTGAGAGTTATAATAATCGTGTAACAGCTGCATATGAAGGAAATTATAATTCGATAGAAAAAGCAGAAGCAGCAGGTGCTAAAAATATTAAAGATGTATTGTTTGATTCGGAAGGAGAGTATTCGAAAAATTTTTCAAAAGGTGTTTATTTTTCCATATTTACAGAAAAGGAAAATTCGGAAAATTCAAAAGTAACGAAAATTTGTTTCATAACAAATGAAACTGAAGATGAAAAGCCAATTTATTCACATGGAGCATCATTGTGGTTCTATGGATTTAATGATGCAGATGGAAATAGGATTGATGCCTATATGGTAGATGCTGACGAGGATTCTTATGGAGAATGCAATTATCTTACGGTATTAGTTCCAGAAAATGTTGATTTAACGAATTTAGCACCTGTTTTTACAACTTCACAAGATGCGAAGTTGTACGTTGCAGGAAGTAGTTCACCAGAAGTAAGTGGTGAAAGTTATCATGATTTTTCAAAAGGAATGATTCAATATACTACTTCATCAGAAGATGGAGATAATACGAAAAATTATTGGGTACAGGTAGTAAAACCGGAATCTGGTGTAGGAAAGATTTATATTAATAGTTTAAATGTGCCTGAAGCAAAAACTCAGACTAAAGCAGGCATTATTTACAGTGAACGAGAGGTTATGATTGATACATATCATAATGATGTTCATGATATTTTGTTTGCAAATATTGGAACCGAAGAAATACCGATGTTAGGAGTTGAATTGGATTCTGATACGTTGGAATTAGACAGTTATTGGACTTTTAAAGGTTTGAATTCTCTTTCTGGCTTCAGTACAGTTGATTCGAGTGTAACTCAGTATGGTGAATTGCCAAATCTTGGTAAGATTCGTCTTACAGCAAAAGACGGTATCCAGAGTGGTGAAGTATCAGGAACATTAACGATTAAATCAGGTAATCAGAATTTAATGGTATTAGAATTAACAGGTCAAGTAGGTAATCCGACAATTATTACAACGGAGATCCCGGAGGCTGTAAAATATGTTCCATACGGTACAATGATCCAAAATAATAATAAATATAGTTGGAATAAGGTAGTATATAAATTATATAATGGAAAATTACCAGAAGGAATGGTTTTAAAGGCAAATGGAGAATTGTATGGTGTACCAAAAGAAACTGGGACGTTTCGATTTGAGGTATGTTTGGTTAACCAATATACTGCATTTGGAAGAGTTTATAGACAATTTACATTAAATGTTCTTGAAAATACAGATCAAAATGTAGATGCAGCTACAGATGAAGGGTATACACTTTCGCAGCGTGTACAGGATATTTCAGCAGATTCGGTAGATTCAAAAACACAAACTTTAGTATCAGAAGGTGTTTTAGCGGAATTTGTAGATATTTATCTTGATGGTGAAAAACTGGAGGAAGGAAAAGATTATACAGCTGTATCAGGAAGTACGAGAATTACAATTAGAAATTCAACATTGGCAGTTGCATATAATGGAGACTCTAATGCAGTACATACATTAGGTATGGAGTTCCGTACATCAGAAAAACAGATTTTAAAACGTGCAGCACAGAACTTTAGAATTAGTAAAAATGAAGAGAATTCTTCTGCTGGAAATGGTGGATCTTCTAATAGTGCATCAGGAACAGAAAATATAGGTAGTACTTCAGGAAGTGGAAATATATCTAATAATGCTTCAGGAACTTTTAGTTCTGGAAATGGTCAGTATATTACAGGAAACAGTGAAAATTTTTCAACGACATATACAGTGCAGTCAGGAGATACTTTATGGAAAATTGCAGTGAAATTTTTTGGAAACGGGAATGAATGGAGAAAAATTTACGAAGCTAATAAAGATATCTTGAGTAGTCCGGATCGAATTTATGCAGGACAGATTTTAAAGATTGGTACATCTGTTATCAATACAACAATATCGTCAACAGCAATTACAAATAATGAAAATGGAATAACAACTTATGTTGTAAAAAAAGATGATTCTCTGTGGAAGATTTCACGTATGCTTTATGGAAAAGGAACATTATGGATGAGAATTTATGAAGCAAATAAAGAGAAAATTAAATCTCCAGATCGAATTTATGCGGGACAGAAATTTTTGATTCCATAATTAAAAATGAATGTTATATCAAAAGCAGGAATCTAAGATTCCTGCTTTTGGGTAAAAATGTAAGCTTTTATGAAAAAGTTCCAATATTTATTTTAAAGTAAATTTTAAATTTTGGCTCATGTCAATTATATACACTTTTGAAGTTTTTAAGGCAGAGATTATGACAGAGTGGAAAAAGACTAGCTGCCCATGTCGGATCTTTAATTTTTAGGAAACGTTGTTTGAAAGTTTTAAGATAAAAAAGTTTGTTTATAAAATTATTAGACAGATTGGAGAAATGAAAATGAGAAAGAAAAATATGTATGGCATTATGTTGGCATCATTATTGATTTTTGGCGTAGTTATGCCGATAGAAGCAGCTGAAAAAGATGTGATTATTGAAGATACAGATAATGAAGTAGAAGTAATCAGAAAATCGGGAAGTACCAGGTATGATACCGCTTATGCGATTGCGGATGAGTTAAAAGAACAGCTGGAGATAGAGCAATTTGATACAGTTATTATAGCAAGTGGTTCGAATTTTCCAGATGCATTATCAGGCAGTTATCTCGCCAGTGTGAAAAATGCACCAATTTTACTTGCAAAAGAAAAATATGCAGATGATCTGCAGAAATATATTCAGGAAAATTTGATTTCGGGAGGAAAAATTTATATTCTTGGTGGAGAAAATGCGGTACCTGCAAGTATCGAAAAATGTTTTGAAAATGATTATGAAATTGAAAGATTAAAAGGTAAGACAAGATATGAAACGAACCTTGAAATTCTAAAAGAAGCAGGGGTTGATGCTGATGAAATTCTAATCAGTACAGGAAGTGGTTATGCGGACAGTTTATCAGCATCTGCCACAGGAAAGCCGATTTTACTGGTTGGAAAAACACTTTTAGAAGAACAAAAGGAATTTCTTGAAGAAAATGCTGACAAACAGTGTTATATCATTGGCGGTACAGGTGCTGTAAATGAAAAAATGCAGGATGAAATAGAAAAAATAATGGTAACAAACAGAATTTCGGGAAGTACTCGATATGAAACATCTGTTATGGTTGCAGAAACTTTTTTTGAATATCCGGATACAGTAACGCTTGCATTTGCGAAAAATTTTCCGGATGGATTATGTGGAGGACCACTGGCAAAAACAATGAATGCTCCGCTTATTTTAACAGCATCTAGAAAAGAATCTGATGCAGAAGAGTATATTGAAAAATCTGAAAGTAAGACAGGGATTACATTTGGGGGAGCTAATACACTTTCAGATAAAACTGTAAGGAATGCATGGGGATATATTCAGAATGTTTCGAAGAAAAATTACTGGCAGGCTGTTTCTGATTTAGAAGAAGTGGAAACATATCTCAGAAATGGTGAAATTGAAAAAGGGATTGAGTATTTGGAAAAAGTATATGCGGTTACTAAAGATCAGACAATTCGGAATTTTATTAAGCGATTAGAAAAAGGCGGTTATAATACAACTGGAATAGAATTGCAGTTAGGACGTGAGTTGGAAGTCATTGATTGCACGTATGGAAATGTTTATAAAAATACATATGATGATCTGGGCAGATGGATTCGGATGGAAGGCGAAAGCACTACAGCGGAAAACCCAACAAAATGGTATGAAACTTATATCTATGATGAAAAAGGAAATCATATACAATCAAATGAATATCATAAAAATCGACGATCCAATACGTGGAATGAAGTTTTAGTTGGATCTTATAAAAATAGTTTTGATGAATCCGGAAGATGCTTAAAGGAAGAATATTATGATTATCAAGACAAGTACTTTGGCAGTGAAAAGGCATTATCTTATCGTTTGAATTATTATGATGAAAATGGAAATTATACAGGATATGATTTATATAGAAACGATTTTGAGCGATATTATGATATAACAATACCGCGGTGGAAAGAACGGTATGAATATGATTCGGAAGGAAAATTAAGTTCCATAACAGAATATAATCAAGCTAAATATGGAATATGTTCAGAAGCGTATAAGACATCATATTTCTATAATGAATCAGGAAATTGTGTGAAAGAAATTACCTATGATGGGGATAATGATTGGAATAGTACAAAAATGTACACTTATGATGCTGAAGGACGATGTGTTAAGAAAATAACAAAAGAGAGTAGATATAATGAAGTTACTACATATAATTATGGGCTTTCATTGAATCTTGATAGTGAAATAAGAAACGATGGTGATTATGAAATTCGGACAGAATATGTGTATGATGAGACAAGCTTATGCATTCATTCGAATACTCATCACAACTGGACTGGTTACTATTGTTTAATGTAGGAAATATATTTTTGTAAAATTAAAGATAATTTCAGAAAGGATTTTTTGATTTTGAAATTTGCTTTTTGAATTTATGTGGATTATGAACGGAGAAATAATATGTTAAAAGGAACCAAAAAAGAGGTTTGGAACTTATTCAGGAAAGTAATTCCGGTGTTTTTGTTAATGCTTGTACTGTTTCCGATAAAAACTCATGCAGCAACGGTAAGTGGCCAGTGGGAATATGTATTATATGAAGATAATGTCAAAATTACAGCGTACAATGGTTCAGAAACGAAAGTAACGATACCGGAAAAGCTTGATGGACGAAAAGTAGTGCTTATAGGAAATAGTGTATTTAGCGATTACACGGAATTGAAAGAAATAGTATTTCCAGAATCTTTAACAGGAATAGGAAATTATGCCTTTGAAAATTGCGTAAACCTTACAAGCATAGAACTGCCAGTAAAATTAGAAAGCCTTGGATATTACGCATTTTATAACTGCAAAGCATTATCAAAAATTGTTATCAATTCGGAGAATATGAAGAGTTATAGCGGAAGCGATACGTTTTATGATGCAGGAAAAGAAGTAAGCGGAGGAGTGAGTGTAGAATTTAGCGGAACAGTAAAGAATATTCCGGCATATTTATTTAAATGTGCTACAGAACATTATGCAAGAGTGAAAAGTATAACAATAGGAAGCAATGTTCAGACAATCGGAAATTCTGCTTTTGAAAATTGTTATGATCTGAAAACAGTCACATTTGGAAATAATTCAGATCTGCGAGAAATAGGAGATTATGCCTTTGAAAATTGCGTAAACCTTACAAGTATAGAACTGCCAGTAAAATTAGAAAGCCTTGGATATTACGCATTTTATAACTGCA
>CAZRQV010000010.1:0-1339 GCA_964602445.1 uncultured Lachnoclostridium sp. | reverse complement strand
TCAGATCTGCGAGAAATAGGAGATTATGCCTTTGAAAATTGCGTAAACCTTACAAATATAGAATTGTCAGAAAAGTTAGAAAAAATAGACTATTATGCGTTTGGTGGATGTGCAGAATTGAAAAAAATAATAATACCAAGTAAACAATGTTCTATATATTCATCAAAAGATACACTGGGTAATCCTGATGTTACAGTTCTTTATGGATATGCTGGGTCTACAACAGAAACTTATGCTAACAAATATGGTTATAAATTTGTGCCATATACGAATGTAGCAACAGGAGATGTTGTTCGTATTTCGGGAAAGACCCGATATGAAACAGCATATAAAACAGCTGATGAGTTAAAAGCAATCTTAGGAATAAATAAGTTTGAGACAGTTATTGTGGCAACTGGTAAAGATTTTGCAGATGCACTTTCAGGAAGCTATCTTGCATCTGTAAAAAGAGCACCGATTCTTTTGACAGATGGGAAAAATGATAATGTCGCACAATTATGTAATTACATTAAAACTAATGTAACAAAAGGTGGAAAAGTCTATATTCTTGGCGGTACAGGTGCGGTTTCATCAACTGTAGAAAAGAGTATCAAAGCGGCAGGTTATACAATAGACAGAATTTCGGGTAAATCCAGATATGAAACAAGTTTAAAAATTCTTCAAAAAGCAGGAATTACAGGAAAAGAAATCATTGTGGCAGCGGGACCCTCTTTTGCAGACAGCTTATCTGCATCTGCAACAGGAAGACCAATTATGTTAGTAAAACCAAACGCAAGTTTAAGTAATGATCAAAAGAAAGTTCTGGCAAACATGAATTGGGCAAAGATCTTTATTGTTGGAGGTTCGGCTGTAGTCAGTGAAAAAATGAAAACAGAATTAACTGCTTATGGTACAGTGACAAGATTATCAGGTACAAGCAGATATGAAACTTCTATCAAAGTTGCGGAAACATTTTTTGATAATGTAGATACAGTGGTTGTAGCTAGTGGAATAAACTTCCCAGATGGTTTATGTGCGGGGCCTTTAGCAGCTGCATTAGATGTACCATTAATTTTGGCAAGAAATAGTAATAGTAATGTAGAGATGATAGCAGATTATGTAAAATCCAAAGGAATTAAATCAGGTTATGTACTTGGTGGTACGGGAGCACTTTCTGATAGAACGGTACGGGATATTTTTGGATTATAAAACAGTAGTATAATCATAAAGTCGTTTGCCTATATCTAAGGAAAGATAAAAATGTGGAATGAATCGAGAGGTTCATTCCCATTTTTTAAATATTTTATGATTATTATAAGAGTTGTGAAATTAAAAATAAAATAGCTATAAGTAGGAAAAT
>CAZRQV010000009.1:0-59602 GCA_964602445.1 uncultured Lachnoclostridium sp. | reverse complement strand
GCAGCGTGTCACGTGAAGCGATCTTTGACTGACAGCGGATATAAAAATCTGTATGAAAAAATTTGCCAACGATTACTTGACAGTAACGTGAACAATATGATTCCTGCTGTTTTTCTTGACAGCAGAATCGATTATCACTAGACTTAAAAGTAAATATGATTGCTAGGGAGGTATACTATGTCGTCTAAAGTTTATTTTACCGACTTTTGTGTCCGAAATTATGAGACACTGCCCCAGAAGCTGGCAAGACTCTGTATGAGTGCCGGTATGGGTGAGATTGATTTTGAGGGAAAATTTGTTGCGATCAAGATTCACTTTGGTGAGCTTGGTAATCTGGCCTATTTAAGACCGAATTATGCGAAAGTAGTGGTGGATCTGGTAAAAGATCTGGGTGGAAAACCATTCCTGACAGATGCCAATACCATGTATGTAGGTTCCAGAAAGAATGCACTGGATCATCTGGAAACTGCGTATTTGAACGGCTTTACACCGATGTCTACCGGATGTCATGTGATCATTGCAGACGGTCTGAAAGGTACCGATGATGTGGAAGTTCCGGTTGTCGGCGGTGAATATGTGGAAAAAGCGAAGATCGGACGTGCCATTATGGATGCGGATATTGTGATTTCTCTGAATCACTTCAAAGGTCACGAAGAGGCTGGCTTCGGCGGTGCTTTGAAGAATCTGGGAATGGGTTCCGGTTCCAATGAAGGAAAGCGGGAAATGCATTCTGATGGAAGACCGATGGTTAATCCGGAGAAATGTGTTGGCTGCGGAGAATGTGCGAAAAACTGTGCACACAACGGTCCTCAAATGCAGGATGACGGCGTGATGAAGATCAACTGGAGCAACTGCATGGGCTGCGGCCGCTGTGTTGATGTCTGTCCGGTGGAAGCGATTTATCATGACAATCAGGAGGCAACCAAAGTTCTGAACTTCAAGATTGCAGAGTATGCGAAGGCAGTGGTAGACGGAAGACCGAACTTCCATATCAATATGGTTCTGGATGTCAGCCCGTATTGTGACTGTCATGCGGAAAATGATCTTCCGATCGTTCCGGATGTAGGTATGTTTGCCAGCTTTGATCCGGTAGCGCTGGATCTGGCTTGCGCAGATGCAGTCAATGCACAGCCGGTAGTTCCGGGATCTAAACTGGATCAGGCAAATCGACCGGATCTGGACAACCTGACCGGTTCTTTCCCACATACCAATTGGCGTACACAGATTACACACGGCAAAAAGATCGGTTTAGGGGAAGACAGCTATGAGCTGATCCGTGTGTAAAATTTTTATAATAAAATCAGGATGTTGTTTCGAAAGAAACAGTTGAAAAACGCTCTCGTGCCTTGCAGCATGAGAGCGTTTTTTGGAGAAACATCAGAAATGAAAGAGTGTTTCTGCATTTTTATATGCGATCAGTTCTTTTTCTTCCGGAAGGATCGGTGCATTTTCGATGAATGGTTTTGCTCCTTCGTTACTAATGAACGGACAGTCCACAGAATGAATGATTCGATCTGCGCCTAAAACTTCGACACAGAATTTCAGCTGCGGATAGTCAAAAATACCGCTTGGTGTTACATAGACATTTTCACGGAAGGTTTCGGTGACAGTCCGTTCCAGTTTGGTAACATTCTGCGGCATAGACTGATCCAGACGGGAAAGGAAAAATGGGAGCATTTCGCCCCAGTGTCCGGAGATCAGCTGCAGTTTCGGAAATTGATCAAAACGTCCGGCGAGAATGGTACGCAGTACCTGAATTCCGGCCTCGTTGTGCCAGCCCCATCCATGCAGGGATAAGCGTGCACTGACTTCTTCACCGAGACCGCCGTAATAAGGCTCTTGGACTGATTTCAGCGGTGCTCCCGGATGAACATAGATCGGAAGCTGCAGTGCTTCACAGGCTTCCAGGATTGGAACAAACTGACGGTCATCTAAGAATGCATTTTCACCGGAGGCTCTTCCGGCCAAAAGAATGCCTTGAAATCCCATCTGTTTGATTCGTTCTGCTTCTTTTACGGCTTCGTTTGGTGCTGACCATGGAAGAAGAGCAAAAGCTCCGTAGCGGTCAGGGTGTTTTTTGACTGTTTCTGCGATGTAATCATTGGTTTCGCTTACGATTCCCGGTGCCTCTTTGGAAGGAAGCAGCTGGGATTTGGAAGGACAGGAGAGAATCTGTTTTGTGATTCCATACTGATCCATATCTTCAATCCGTCGTTTGTCCAGATCTCCAAAAAGTTCCGGATCTGCTTCATAAGGACGTCCCGCAACATGAGCCATTGCGGTATAAGGTGCATCTTTTGCGGCGTATTTTGCAAGGTGCATATTGATAGGTGCACCTGCCAGATGTTCTTCAATTGTAATAATCTTCATAGGTTCCCTCATAAGATCGGCTGTCCGTCGATCCATATCTGTTTTATATTTTTTGTATCTGTAATATTTTTATCCGGTCTTCCCTCAATCAATAATAAAGTAGCTTTTTGACCGACGGCAATCCTGCCGATTTCCTGATTGCCGAAAGTTTTGGCAGTGTTTCCGGTAACACTGGCAAGAACTTCTGTCGGTGTCATGCCGGCCTGAACCAGAAGTTCCAGTTCCTGATGCAGGGAAGGGCCATACGGTACGGCCAGAGAAAAAGAACCGTCATTTGCATCGGTAGCGGCGAGAATGGTTACCCCGCATTGGTGCAGCAGGCGGACAGCCTGCAGTGCATTTGGGAAATGCTCCGGCTGATATCCGTTTCGATGACTGGTGGAAAAGGTTTTCATCATGACAAGGGTTGGAGCGACGGTGATTCCCTTTTGAGCAATGGTTTTTGCAAGTTCCTCTGGAAATGCTTCTTTCAAAGGAACATGGATCAGGATGTCGGCTCCGCAGTCAACAGCCATTTGTACTGCTTTTACAGAAACTGCATGAACTGCTGTTTTCAGATGGTGTTTATGAGCAGTCTGGCAGATACTTTTTAAGACAGTTTTAGGCATCAGGTTCGGTTCCATGAGCAGTACTTTGATGTATGCGGCACCGCAAATGATCGCTCTTTTGACATAAGCCTTTCCGCTGAATGTTCCCATGGACATTCCCGCTGACGAAACGATCGTAAATGGTTTGGAATGTTCGATCAGTGAAGCGGATGCTGCAACGTCACAGGCAGCAGTGACTCCGTTTGCCAGCATGGAACGGATCTGTTCCGGAGAATTGATATGGGTATGGGCATCGATAAGTCCCGGCATGAGAAAATGGCCGGAATCAGTGGATGCGGTTTCCTTGACAGAGGCAATTCTGCCGTTTTCGATGACTACAGATGCATT
Organism: uncultured Lachnoclostridium sp.; assembly: GCA_964602445.1. Lineage (GTDB taxonomy): Bacteria > Bacillota > Clostridia > Lachnospirales > Lachnospiraceae > HGM12587. The sequence goes on along the minus strand of CAZRQV010000009.1, from coordinate 56,297 downwards.
TTCCATAAGGTGCGCTCCATCGAAGAGCGGATAATTTAATACGAAATTTTCTTGTTGATTCATGATATGACCTCAGGATCTGCAGCTGCCCGATGGATCGGTACAGATTGCAGAACACGTTAAGTTTTAAAATTTATTTTACGACAGAAAGTAATTCACTGAATTTCATAACAGTACCGAAAAGGTTGCTCATAACAAGATAATTGGCACGGACAGTGACAGTATCTCCTGCCTGTACTTTGTCATAATGATAATCTGTTGGAAAGATTACCAGAGCATAGGTCTGTCCGTCAGTGCTGTCAGAAATTTCAATCGATGGTTTGTTGTGAACGTCCGGGCCTATTTTTTTGGCAACGCCGGTAATTTCAAAGCGTTTATCTACATAATTTTGGAAAAAGCTGTCTGCATCCGCAGAAAATTCATCGAAGAGCTGTTTGGCGTGGATCGGAGCAGTCTGTGCTAAGATCGGCATAGCCGTAGTTTCGATTTTGAATGTTTTTAAAGTCGAAGGATGCTTCGGATAAAATTTAAGTGTTTCGTCTTTCATGGTAGTGTCTCCTGACCTTTCTTATGGTATTTGATTTGGTAAATTCCTAATAGGAAACAGATTGGAAAATACTCTTTTACTATTCAAAAGATAGTTTCCTATGTTACAATAATATATAGGAAACTATCTATTTGCAAGAATAAAACAAGAATAGAGTGTGGATTTTAATCCGATTACCGATGTAGTTTACAGAGAGGGAAAGAATCATGTCTGCCAATACTTTAAAAGGAATCGCACTGGTTGCGATGACCATCGATCATGCGGGATTGCTGTTGTTTCCGGAGGTTTCATGGATGCGGATCATCGGAAGGATTGCATTTCCTATTTTTGCATTTATGATCGCAGAAGGCTGTCGGTATACCCGCAGTCAGTTGAAATATTTACAAAAAATCGCACTGATGGGAATCGGGATGCAGCTGGTGCTGTTTGCGGTAAGCAGATCCTTGTATCAATCTGTTTTTATCTCGTTTACATTGGCAATCCTGCTTATTTATGCTTTGGAACGGGCGAAAAAAGAACAGAAAATAAGAGATTGGATCTGTGTGATCGGTGTTGTATTTGTAATCGCATTCTTATGTCTGAGACTGCCGGAGATTTTGCATCAGACAGATTATGGGATTGATTATAATATCGTAGGGATTTTGATTCCGGTGGGCTGCTATTTTGCAAAGAGTAGGAAGCAAAGACTGATCGTTTTTGCTTTGGGATTGGTCGCACTGTCTGTTTTTTATGGAGGGATTCAATGGTTTTGCCTGCTGGCAGTTCCATTGGTCGGAAGCTATAATGATCAAAGAGGAAAATTTAGATTAAAAAATCTATTTTATTTTTATTATCCTGCACATTTGTGTGTGATCTACGTCATTGACAGGATGATAGGTTAAGGAGGACGCGTATGAACAACGGTATAGGAAAACTGGCACTTGGAACGATGGGGATGAATTTTGGTAACAAAGAAAGTTCGATCCAGACGATCAAAACAGCAATGGAACAAGGAATTTCGATCTTTAATACCGGCGATTTTTATCAAAGAGGGGAATCGCAGGTAGTATTAGGAGAGGCAGTGAAAGAGTTTGCGAGAGAAGATTACTTTGTTTCACTGAAATTTGGGGTAACATTTGGTCCGACTGGAACAACGCTGGACGTCCGACCGGAACATATCCGGCCGCAGCTGGAAGCTGCACTGGATAAGATGGGGCTTTCTTATGTGGATCTTTATCAGCCGGCCAGACAGGATGTGACCATTCCGGTGGAAGCGGTCATGGAAGAATTGGTAAAATTAAAAGAAGAAGGATTGATCAAAAATATCGGACTGTCTGAGGTCAATGCAGATACGCTGAGAAGGGCGCAAAAGATTCATCCGGTTCACAGTGTTGAGGTAGAATATTCTCTGCTTAGTCGGGAAGTGGAAACGGAATTGATTCCTGCGGCAAAAGAGCTGGGAGTACAGGTAGTAGCTTATGGTGCAGTGGGACACGGTATTCTGACAGAAAAAGCGATCAAGGGAGGAATGAGCAATCCGATGAGATCAAGAGAGATTCTGTCCCCTTTGAACCAGGAACATAATCTGCAGATTTTGAATACATTTTCTGACATTGCACAAAGACAGGGACTTACCATGAGCGAACTTGCTTTGGCATGGACACAGGCAAAATATGATCATGTGTTGTCCTTGATTGGAACGACCAAATCGGAACATTTCGTAAGTTCGATGAAAGCAATCGGAACAAAATTAGATGAAACCACCGTGGCTGAAATCGAGCACCTTGTGTCCGCAGAAACGCTCAAAGGTTATACTCTGCGCAAGTGGATTTTTGAGAATGGAATCGGAAAGATGGTGTAATTTGATTCTGATATCCTTTAGGAAAGGATAAAAACATTTCAGAAACATTTTTCAAAAGACTCTGAAACAACTCTCTGATATCCTTCTGCTATCATCAAAGCACAGGAGGATTCGAAAAATGGGACTTTTTAAAACAATTGACGGACAGTGCAGCAGCTGTCCGTTTTGCATTTTCTATACTGTTAAAAACAATTTGATATGTTTATTTCCGGGGATAGAAACAAAACAGAAACATTTTCGTGTTACAATGACGTCAGCAAGCGTGATGAAATGACGATTTTATGAAAAACAGGAGAAATACATGTTTCAGATATTAGTTGTAGAAGATGAAAAAGAATTAAATCATGCAGTGTGCAGTTTTTTAAACAGCAGCGGATATACGGTCACAGGCTGTCTGAATGCAGAATCAGCCTATGATGCCATGTATGAGAATGTCTTTGATCTGATCATTTCAGACATTATGATGCCGGACATCGATGGGTTTGAATTTGCGAAAACAGTAAGAGAGATAAATGCGGAAATTCCCATTCTTTTTATGACAGCCAAAGATGATATTGGTTCCAAACAAAAAGGATTTCGCATCGGCATTGATGACTATATGGTAAAACCCGTTGATTTTGAGGAACTGCTGCTGCGGATCGGTGCGTTGCTGCGCAGAGCCGGGATTGCAGCCAGTCGGAAATTAGTGATCGGAAAATTTACCATGGACATGGAAGAATATTCTGCGGAATTTCAGGGAGAGCCGATTCCTATGACCATCAGAGAATTCCAGATTCTTTATAAATTGCTTTCCTATCCGAAAAAGACGTTTACCCGTCAGCAGTTGATGGAGGAATTCTGGGATGCAGATACGGAGACCGCACCTCGTGCCGTAGATGTTTATATGACAAAACTTCGCGGAAAGCTGGCGGCCTGCGATGAGTTTGAATTAAAGACGGTACATGGACTGGGATATAAGGCGGTGCTGAAATGAGAAAAGAATGCCGTTATGAAAAATATTTGCGGATCTTCCGCCGTTACCTGATCTTTTTTCTGCTGGCAGCTTTTTTTGTCAGTTGTACGACCTCACTGTTTGTTTCAGCGTTGGCAGATACGCTGCATATTGAATTAAATGGAGAGAATCTCAGTACTGCGGCTAAACTGACTTTGGGAAATGTGTTATTTCTGACCGTTGTATTTATCGTCATTGACCTGATTCGAAGAAAACTGACGGTGGAACGGGCAGCAAAGCACATAGGCGCAGCGGCAAAAAAGCTGGTGGAAGGGGATTTTCAGGTGCGCGTAGAAACACCCGGTGTTTGGAGTGAGGAGTATTTTGATGAGATTGTTGCCTGTTTTAATCAGCTGGCAGAAGAGCTTTCCAGTGTGGAAACGCTGAGAACGGATTTCATTGCCAATGTTTCTCACGAGTTAAAGACACCGCTGGCTGTGATGCAGAATTATGCCGCACTGCTGCAGACACCGGATCTTCCGGAAGAAAAACGAATGGAATATGCAAAAAATATTGAAGAAGGATCCAAGCGTCTGGCGGATATGATGACCAATATTTTGAAATTGAACCGTTTGGAAAATCAGAAGATTTATCCGGAATCGGTGAGATTTCTTCTGGGAGAACAGCTGGCAGAATGTCTTCTGAATTATGAAGCAGTCTGGGAAAAACGAAAGATCTCTCTGGAAACGGAACTGGAAGAAGACATTTATGTGGAAGCAGACAGAGAACTTTTGTCACTGGTGTGGAACAACCTGTTTTCCAATGCATTTAAATTCACACCGGAACACGGTAATGTGTGGGTACGGATGTATTCAGAAAATGAGTATGCAGTCATTCAGGTACAGGATACGGGCTGCGGGATCAGTCCTGAGATCGGAAAACATATTTTTGAAAAATTTTATCAGGGAGATACGTCTCATTCTGTACAGGGAAATGGTTTGGGGCTTGCATTGGTCAAGCGGGTCGTCGATATTTTGCATGGAGAGATTCAGGTAGATTCTGCGCTCGGCGAAGGCAGTACATTTACGGTAAAGATCCGTAAAAACTTATCAAAATAATAGAAGAACAGAAAGGAATTTTATATGAGTAAAGAAAACAAATTTCAATATACGTATTCAGCAAAAGAACAGGAAGAATTAAAAGCAATTCGGGAAAAATATCTTCCAAAGGAAGAAACTAAGATGGATCAGATCAGAAAATTAGATGGGGCAGCATCAAACAAAGCGACCAAGTATTCGTTGATCTGGGGAATCACAGGAACTTTATTTTTGGGAATCGGCATGTGCTGTACCATGGTCTGGGCAGAACAGTGGTTTCTTCCGGGAATCATCATCGGAATTTTAGGAATCGGCATTGCGGTTTATGCATATCCGGTATATCAAAAAACTTTGAAAAAAGAACACGATAAGATTGCCTCAGAAATTCTCCGTCTGACAGAAGAATTGATCGATTAAGAAATTTAACGATTTAAAAAGGTGGTTGCGCAAAGAAGTATTTCTGATATTATATTTTCTATAGAAAACTTTGGCAGCTGCGGCTTATCGGCTGCTTCGGGAAGATGTAAGAAGGGGCGCAGCCCGTTCCGGAAATTCAGAAGCACAGCAGTAAAGAGGTGGAAACTTTGGGAAAAGAATTAAAAACAAATGCAGTAAGGATTTTAGAGAGAAATAAGATTCCATATGAATTGATCACCTATGAGTGTGACGAATTTATCGATGGACTTCACACCGCAGAGAAAACCAATGCACCGGTGGAACAGTCCTTTAAAACCCTTTGCATGAAAGGAAAAAGCGGAAAATATTATACATTTGTTATTCCGATTGCAGAGGAAGTGAATTTAAAACATGCAGCAAAAGCAGTGGGAGAAAAATCCGTAGAAATGCTTCCGCTGAAGGATCTGACCGCAGTAACCGGTTATGTGCGCGGAGGATGCAGCCCGATCGGAATGAAAAAGCAGTTTCCGACGGTCATTCATTCCTCTGCATTAGACTATGAGCAGATTTATGTAAGCGGCGGCCGCATCGGAACGACCATCCGCCTTGCACCGAAAGATCTTGCGAAAGTGTCCGGTGCCGTGTTTGAAGATATCATTGCGTAGGAAAATCACAGATTTTATAGATTTGAGAAAAAGTTTTCGATATGGAATAATGGCAGATAGAAGGAGAAATGTTCACAAGAGTGTGACATGAAAATAAGATCAATGAGTATGCAAAAAAAGGTCGTGATCGTCTGTGAAAAGTTTTACGAAGAAACCATCTGGTGCAAACAGATTCTGGGCGGTCTTTTAAAAGAATTAAAGAAACGCCGTATCAGCTGTGAACAGCGGAAAAGCGCCGCAGAAGCAGGGGCGGAAGAACAGGTCTGTATTTTGGGTGTGACAGGAGAATGGCTGCTGGAAATGATCCGGCAGTGTAATGGCTCCGGCAGTACGCCGATTGTATTGAGCAGCAGAAATCTTTCTTTTTCCGGAGTTCGTTACCACGGAATCTGTCCGAATCTGAGAAATACGGCAGAGCTGCTGCAGCAGAAATTGTATCAAGCAGGAAGAGAGAAGATTGCATTGTACGGTGCCAATCATAGGAGTGATATGGATGCGGAACGTACAGAACTTTTTTCCGGATATTTAAAATCCGGAGATGATGTGTTTCATAATACCGGAAATCTGGAAAACTGTTTCCGCATGTTTTTACCAAAAGCGGCAGCTTATGATGCGGTTCTTTGCATCAATGGGTATACAGCCATTTCTCTGGTAAAAAAACTGTATAAGGAAGCACCGGAGCTTTTGGAGAAACTGGTGATCTTATCCTTTGAAGAAGTATTGCGGCATTCAAAATATAATCAATGGATTCATCTGGCAGATCTGAATCTGGAAGCGTACGGGGCGGCAGCTATGGCAGTGATGGATATGTCTTCCCAGGTACGGGAAACTGCGGAAGTTACGCTGAGAGTGAAAGGCAGTGTCTGTGAGATTCCGGTCAAAGAGCAATGGTCAGAAACGACACAGACAGAAGATGCGTTCCAGGGGCTGGATCCGGAGTTGCTCTCTATGGCGAAAATGGAACAGCTGTTAAGAGATGCGGATGATATGGATCATCATATCATTGCCCTGCTGCTGGACGGAGCAACGTACAGTGAAATCGCAGACAGCAGTTATATGACAGAAGGAAATGTAAAATATCGGGTAAAAAAATATATGACCATCTGCGACTGCAAGACCAAAAAAGAGCTTTTGGCACTGCTGCAGGAATATCTGCGGTAGAATCTGTTTCCGGTAAATTTCTAAGGTTATACTTTTTCGCAACATGTATTTTTAAAATTTACGCCGTAGGATGGAGACTGTCACGCCCGGCAGGTTCCTTCCTCCTCAGCTAATCACAACCAGCTCCTAAATTCGTCAGCAAAGGCTTCCTCATTAATGAGCTGCTAGTGCTGGATCTTCGGACTCATCCACTTAACACCGTGCTTTGGACAGTGCTCCCTCACTACGGCTGTAAGCTGTAAATTTTGTCATGCACCAGCATCTGTCCCCTGTTTTGCGATGCATTTGGCCAAAGGAGGCGGAAAATCCATCCTAGTACTTCTTCGCGAAGCAGGCTCTCCTGCGAGTGCTTAGAAGTACTTGGATTAGTTGGAGCCGACGACGCCCTGCGGAGCACAAATAGGGGCAGAAGATGGTGCTTGTAAAAAGCCAGCTGCAAAAAAGTATAAAAAAGCCTGCAGGTTTCTGCAGGTTTTTTTGTCTTTTTTTCAAGGGAGTCTTTTGCTATAATAAACACAGTTAGAAAGTGACCGGAAGGTGTCACATAGATGATAGATAAAGAAAGGAATTTAATCATGGCAAGCTTATCTTTACAGAACATTAAAAAAGTTTATCCAAACGCAGAAAAGAAGAAAAAAGTGAAAAAAGGTCAGGAAGAAAAGAAAACAAATCTTCTTGTAACAGAAGAAGGTGTTGTAGCTGTTCAGGAATTCAACCTGGAAATCGCTGACAAAGAATTCATCGTACTTGTAGGACCATCAGGATGTGGTAAATCCACAACACTCCGTATGGTTGCAGGTCTGGAAGAAATCAGCGGCGGTGACTTATACATCGACGGAAAACGTGTAAACGATGTAGCACCTAAGGACAGAGATATCGCAATGGTATTCCAGAGCTATGCTTTATACCCACACATGACAGTATATGAAAACATGGCTTTCCCATTAAAACTTGCAAAAATGGACAAAGCAGAAATCGATAAAAAAGTTCGTGAAGCAGCACAGATTCTTGGTATTACAGAATACTTAGAAAGAAAACCAAAGGCTCTTTCCGGTGGACAGAGACAGCGTGTTGCAATCGGACGTGCGATTGTTCGTAATCCTAAAGTTCTCCTCATGGACGAACCTTTATCAAACCTGGATGCAAAACTTCGTAACCAGATGCGTGCTGAAATCATCAAATTACGTAAGAGAATCGATACAACATTCATTTATGTAACACATGACCAGACAGAAGCTATGACACTTGGTGACAGAATCGTTATCATGAAAGATGGTGTAATCCAGCAGGTAGGAACACCTCAGGAAGTATTCGATCATCCGGCAAACCTGTTCGTAGCAGGATTCATTGGAATGCCTCGTATGAACATCTTCGATGCAAAACTCGTTAAGAATAACGGCAAATATGCAGTAAGACTTGGCGGAGTAACTGTAGAATTATCAGAAGACAAACAGGCTAGACTTGCTGCAAACAACGTAGCAGAACAGGAAATCTCATTAGGCGTAAGACCGGAACATCTGACATTAAAAGGTGAAAACCTTCTGAAAGGTGTTGTAGATGTATCTGAAATGATGGGTAGCGAAATCCATTACCACGTATCTTATGAAGGACAGGATGTAATCCTGATCATCCCAACACTTGGTAATGAAACAGTCGCTATGGGTAATGCAATCGGCTTTACATTCAGCGGAAGCGTTGCTCATGTATTCGACAAAGAAACAGGAAAGAATCTGGAATTCTAATCATCAAAATATTTTTGGGAGTGTCGCAGAGCGGCACTCCTTTTTGTTGCCAAGGAACATTCTTGTATGGATGTGAAAGGTTTTTAAATATAAAGTTTTTAGAAACTTTATCGAAATATCATAGGTTCTTATGGGGAATTATGTTAAAATAGAGATGACAAAAGCCATTGACTCAGGGGGTAAAATAATGAAAAGTAGTGTATTAGAAGATAAAGTACGGGAACGGAAATTGTTAGATGCTTTTTTTAACGAAGACATGATGCAGTGGTCTAAAGGAATTCTTCAGAACTATAACAGACTAATGGCATATTATCGATGTGCGATCATGGAAGTAGAGACAAAGTTTAATGTATTAAATGAAGAATTTTCCCTTCGTTACGACCGCAATCCCATCAATGGGATCAAAAGCCGTCTGAAACGTCTGGAAAGTATCAAAGAAAAATTAGAACGACGGGAACTGCCATTTTCTTTGGAAATGATTGAAGAACATATTCATGATGTGGCAGGAGTGAGAGTTGTCTGTCCGTTTATCGATGATGTGTATCTTTTGGCAGATGCACTTTTAAAACAGGATGACATCACTCTGTTGGAAAAAAAAGATTACATACAGAATCCAAAACCAAATGGTTACCGCAGTCTGCATCTGATCGTTACAGTGCCGATCTTTCTGGAACATGAAAAGAAATTAATGCAGGTAGAAATCCAGCTTCGTACCATTGCCATGGATTTTTGGGCAAGTCTGGAACATCAGCTGTGTTATAAAAAAGATTTTGAATTTACAGAAGATATGGCAAAAGAGCTGTTAGATTGTGCAGAATTAAGTGCAGAACTGGATGCAAGAATGGATGCGCTGCGTCAGCACGTAGAAGAAGTCAACACCTATGATGTAGAATAAAGAAAATCTAAACTAGAAAATCCCGAAAACAGATGTGGGACAAGCCGATCTGTTTTCGGGATTTTTATGGTTTGCTTTGGGATCAGATTACCAAAGTTTGATCTGATCTTTGCTGTTCAGACGGAAAAGTTTCACAGTCACAGAATCATTGATCAGGCTGGAACCGCCAAGAATGATTCCTTCGCTGATCTGATAATTGCTTGTGTAGGAGAGAGCGTCAGCTTCTTTTCCGGAAGCAGTCAGGATCAGAGGACAGTTTCTGGCAGATGCCAGCGGACCTCCGCAAAGTCCGTCAGGGAAATTTTTTGCATAAGCAAAAACAGCGGAGTTCGGCTGATCAAAGAATGTTTCTGCGATCAGTACAGAAGTTTCGTATCTTGATTTACCGCCGATTCGGGTTACAGAGCCATAGTTTTTTAACTGGGTTTCCAGTGCAGAGCTGACAGCACTTTCACCGCCGATCACATAGATTGGATTGCCGGCAACGCTGCGGAGGAATTGTTTCTGTCCTTCTGTCAGTACATTGGTCTTACTGTTTACCAGCAGGATCGGACGATCTGCAGCAGAGCAGGATAAGCTGTCTGCAAAAGTCTGTGCAGTACATACTAAGATTTCTTCATCCTCAATTCCGGCTTCTTCCAGAATCAAAAGATTAGTTTCATATCGGGTATTTCCGCCCAGTCGTTTTACGTGATAATTGGAAAGGGCACGTTCTACATCAGCACCGACAGCGGATTTGCCTCCCAGAAGGTAGACAGTTCCGTTAGCGGCAAGATTTTCTTTGATATAGCTGACCAGATCAGCCACATTGGAATTTCCCGATTTGTTGTTGTACATCAGGATCGGAGCCTGTTTTTTGCCGGCAAGATAACTTCCGGCCAGAGCATCTGCGAAGCTTCTTCCGCAGGCGATGATCACATTCTGGAACTGATCCAGAGATTTACTTTCCATGAAAGCATCTGCGATGGAGAAGGAAGTCTGATAACGGGTAGCTCCGGCAATTCGGTAAACATCGTTGGTAAAAATATCGCCGGTTCCATCGTTGTTCTGGCTTCTGGAATCACAGGTAAATGCTTTCATACGAAGGTTTCCTAATTCTTCACGGCCGAGATCGTACCATCCGTATTCATCGTACTGATAAATGTAGCTTTCTCTGGATTTGGAAGAAGCAGTTACGACATAACCGTTATGATCATCATATGGATATTCACAGTCCACATAGGTGTAATCAGGGAAGGAAAATTCAACAACAAAGGTATCACCGGCACTCAGTTTTAAAGTACGGTCTAAAGGAATCGTATAGTATCCGGCTAAGGTTGTTTTTCCGGTCTGTGGTTTGGAAAGCATCGGAGTTCCGCTGGAAGGATTCGATGCATCGGTTGGATTTTTGTAAATCTGAATGGCATATTCAACATTTACCGAAGCGGTAAGACCAAGGGATACTGCTTTTAAATATTCCGGTTTTCCGTTGTTTGCTTTGGCATGAAATACAGATGCTGCTTTTCGGACAGGAATATAACCGCCGCCAAGGGATGAAGTTAAGTCATACTGATAGCAGTGATCGTAATTATCGCTGGTTTCCGTATCGAAAACGTAAAATTCTCCCAGTGTTTCATCTTCATAGGAAATATAGAAATATCCGTCATTTCCCCAGTTGGTACCCCAGGAGTTTTTCACGATCCAGGCACCGTCAGCAGAAGGACGCCATCCGTCCCAGAAATTTTCTTTGCTGTAATGATCGTCCCAGCCGATGATCGTAATGGCATGGTTCATGGTAGCATATCCATATGGATAGAAATAGGCAACAGTATTATAGTTACAGTAAATATCCTCATGATAATATCCTGCACCGACAGCCCCATGTTCCATGATTGCAGATTTGATCATATTTTTGTTAGAAGCATCGATTCGGTAAAAGCCCTGAAGGTGAGCAACAGTGCTGCCGTAGGCTTCAGAAACCGTATTGGAAAAGCCCTGTTCCAGTTTGCTGTATGGAGCGGTTGTTTCGGCTGCCGCACCTCTCCAGGCAGAAAGCGTAGTGTAACTTAAATAATTGTTTCCGCCCATATCGGCATATCCAAGGGGATTCTTGTTATTCATACTGTCTTTGTACTGATTGTTCAGAGGTTCCGGTGCGGAAAAATTGGCAAAATAAGCCAAATGAGATTCTGAAAGATTGGTATAGGAATATCCCTTGCTCAGCAGACTGCTTTCTAATAATGTCATCGCAGTAAAAGACCAGCAGGTACCATACGGGGACTGGTCACTGACCGGTGTTTCGATGCCTTCTTCTCTGGAATCATAAAAAGAAGGGATTACGGCTCTTGCAAGAATTGAAGATTCATCTACGGCAAGTGTTTCCGGAACATCGGAAGATTCCATAGGAATATAGCCGTTGGTTTTTAAGGCTTCCGCAGCAATCGCCTGCTGTTCGGCAATCTCTTCTTCTGTCATAGGACGGCCTAAAATGTAATCTGGTGTTTCGTCTGTTGCAGCAGTTTCCGCAGAAACTACAGCAGTGTTTTCTGCTGCAGATACAGGCATGGTGCCAAGCAGCATGGATGCGGTCAGGATTCCTGACAGCACTCTCGTTAATACTGTTTTTTTCATAACTTCTCCTAACTTTAAAATGGTAAAAACCCGAAATGGTGACGATAAACGTGATAGAAATCTCCGTTTACAGGAAGTCTGCCGAGCCAATGGAAATCCCCCTTTGGCCGGCAGACACTCTCTTTACTATAAATAGAAAATCAAGAAGTGTAAAGTCAGAACACAAAAAATACAAACTTTTGATGAAATAGTACATCTAAAATTGGTTATTCCGCAGGAAATCCTTCCAGATGGGAGAGGATTTCTTTTTTATAATGAAGAAACGCTTCTGAAAGCTGGAAATCTTTTCGATGGGATCGAGGTTCCCGAATGAGGATTTCCTTTGTGAGCTGTCCCGGTTTTCCGGTCAGCAGGTAAATGCGGTCGGATAACAGGATTGCTTCATCAATATCATGGGTAATGAACAGGGTGGAAAGATGGATCTTTTCCATAATATCCAGATACCATTCATGCACAGAACGTTTGGTCAGCATATCCAATGCGGAAAAGGGCTCATCCAGAAGTGCGACCTTCTCCGAAAAAAGATATGTGCGTAAAAGTGCAGCCCGCTGCCGCATTCCACCGGATAATTGGGAAGGATATTTCCGCTCTGTACCTTCCAGTCCGAATTCTGCAAAATAGTTTCTGACCGTTTTTCGGGCTTCAGCTTTTTTTACACCCCGGATCAGCAAAGGAAGTGCCACATTATCTTCGATGGTGCGGTAAGGCAGCAGAAGATCCTTTTGCAGCATATAGCTGATGTTTCCCGGTTTTCCGGTAATCTCTTCTCCGTTCAGATAAATGGAACCTTTGTCCGGCAGGCTGAGACCGGAAATGATATTAAAGAGGGTGGTTTTTCCGCCGCCGCTGACGCCCAGAAGGGAAACCAGTTCCCCTTCATTTAATTCCAGCGAAATATTTTGAATGATCGGTTCTCCTTCAAAGGATTTAGAAACGTGATCGACTTTTAAAATGGACATGGAATTCTCCTTTGGTTCAATGGTTAAAAATACAATGGGCAATGTTAGTGTTCCGGTAAATAGGAATTGGAAAATCCGGTATCTAAAGAAATCGGTTCTTCTGTCAGCTGATGTTCGTTGACCCACTGATAAAATGCATTCCAGCGTTCCGGATCGATAGATCCCCAGTACGGTGCATCGGCCTGATACTGGTCTGCAAGATAAATCTGACTGGCAAGGACAAGATCACGGTCAAGTTCCGGTGCAGCATTGCAAAGAATTTCTGCGGCTTCTTCCGGATGTTCCATGGAAAATGTATATCCTTTGGAAAGTGCGGATAAAAATGCTTTTGCAGTATCCGGATGTTCTTCTAAAAATCGGTTGCCGGAAATGATGACCGGAGTATAGTAATCAAAGACCGGATCGATGTCAGCAAATGCAAAGTAATCTGTTTCCAGTTCTTCCAGTTCGGTTTTGATTCCAGCCCATGCATAGAAGATCCAGATAGAATCTACGGAATTTGTTTTTAAGGCAGAAACTTCATCGGTCACAGTACTTGGAATCAGATCAAGTTTGGAAAAATCTCCGCCATCGGCTTCCATAACCTGCTGAACCGTTGCCAGTTCGATCGGCCCATTCCATGTGGCGTAGCTGTGATCTTCCATTCCTTTTGGAGTATCCATTCCTTCCCCTTTGCGGGAAATGATACCGGAAGTGTTATGCTGGATCACGGAAGCCACGGCTGTAACCGGAAGGGGATCGTTGCCTGCAAAGGCAGAAGCAAGGGAATCCTGAAAAGAAACACCGAATTGGGCTTTTCCGGAAGCGACCAGTACCACAGCACCGTCTTCCGGCGGCTGTACGATTTCTACGTCCAGTCCGGCTTCTTCAAAAAATCCTTGTTCCTGAGCTACATAAAGACCGGTGTGATTGGTATTTGGTGTCCAATCCAGTACAAAAGTAATTTTTTCTAAATTCTGTTTTTCAGAAGCAGTATCGGAAATCGGACTGCCTTCAGAACCGCAGCCGGTCAGTGCGGCACAGATCAAAACGGAAGTCAACAGAAAGCTGATTATCTTTTTACACATTATTTTTTCTCCTTTTCCCACGGCATACATTTCTTCTGTAAAAAATCTACCAGTGTCATTAAAAGAAGACTGATCACAGAGATCAGAAGAATGACGGCGAACATTTTATCAAAAGAAAATGCCTTTTTTACACGAGTCATATAAACACCAAGGCCGCTGAATCCTCCAAGCCATTCTGAAATGACTGCCCCTACTACTGCATAAGAAGCAGAAATGCGGAGACTGCCGAAGAACTGGGATAAAGCCCCAGGAAATTTCAAATAGCGAAAGATCTGCCACTGTCCGGCACCCATGGCGCGAAGCAGCAGGATGGAATCCTGATCTACGGAACGGAAACCGTTTAAAAGTCCCACTGTGATCGGGAAAAAAGTCGTGATGACTACCAAAATGATCTTTGGAGCCATTTCGTAACCGAACCACAGAACGAGAAGCGGTGCAATGGCGACTGTCGGAATGGTCTGGGTCAGGATGATCAGTGGATAAAAAGCCTTATAAAAGAATGCAAAGCGATCCATGAGAACCGCCATGATAAATCCCAGAAGAATGCCGAACAAAAGTCCTGCAAAAGCTTCTGCTAAGGTCACGGCAGAATGTTCCATCAAGGTAGGAAATTCCGTGAGTAATGCACGGAGTACCTGTACGGGGGAGGGCAGCAGAAAACTGTCAACGATGCCCAGTGAGCAGATGGTCTGCCAAAGGATCAGCACTGCCGCAATGGCAGAAACGGACCATAATTTACCTGTGGTGTTTTGTAACTTTTCTTTCAATGGTTAATACGTCTCCTTTCGGACGATAATTGATCTTCACATAAGCAGATACAGCATCTGCACCTGCACGGACTGCGATTTTCTGACATTCCTTAATGATATCCATTAATTGATCATAATCTCCTTCAATAGAAGTTTCGCAGGGACCTACATAATAGTGGAGACCTGTGGATCGGATGTAGTCAATGACCTCATCCACGATACGGATGACTTCTTCGTCATCGTTTACTTTTGGCAGCACTTGAATTGCGACACTTGCGTTCATAATGTTCCTCCTTTCGCATGTGGTCTGCGGTAAATGATTACCGCGTTTTTTGATTCAGATGACATACCTGACCATAAGAACTACAGACATTCATGCAATAAGGTGTTTTTCAGAGTCATTACAAAAAGCGTTTTCAGACGCATCTGCAGAACGCTTTGCTATTGACAACCATTCGCAAAAATGACGGTACTTGAAAAATTCACATAAAATCATACTGTGAAAAGAAGAAATAAAAAGGCATCCGGGTGTGGACACCCAGATGCCGGAAGTTTGCTTCTTATTTTTCAAAAATGTACTCTTCCTACGCTGGCATTATCCAGATCAGGTTCTCGGGTACCAAGGCTACACCACCTTGTCTCAGCCGGCCGATTTACCAGCGCCCCATCAATTGTCTTTATCAGACTACTACTTGTTTTTTTACTTGTCAAGAACATAAATTGATTTGCAGGATTAATTTGTCAGTGAAGATCCCAAGTCAGCTTTAAATGCAGTTTTCGATGTTTCTGATCGGCAGGCAGGATATTTTTGTATCGGTAGACACTCAGTACCAATCCAAGCAGTACATAAGAGACCAGTGTACTGCTGCCGCCATAGGATAAAAACGGAATACGGATGCTGGTATATGGCAGAATCTGAAGATTCACCAGGATTCCCGCAGCAGTTTTTGCCAGAAATACCAGTCCGCAGCCGGTACCGACGATCATACCCAGCTGATTCTTCTGGCTGACAGAAACATGAAAAATTTTCATGATGAGAAATGCCAGTGCAGCGATGATGATCACAGTCAGTAAAATACCGTAAAAGCTGCACATAGATGCCAGAATATAATCGGTCAGGTATTCATTGGACGGACCGGAAAGAAACAGGTTTACAGCATGTTCGCTGGTTCCGAAAAAGGAACTGTTTTCCATAATCTGTTTCGTCAGTGTAGAATAATAATTTTCCTCCGCACGAGTGAACAGATTTAAGATCCGGTCTTTTTGATAATCAGCACCGAAAAAGTAAAAATATCCGATCACAAGGGCAGGAGTCAGCAGAGTGATCCCGCCGAAAAAGCCAAGCACTTTCTTTCGATTGATCTGATACCAGTTTTTCCATACAGCAAAGAGAAAAAGGCAGATCAGACATAAAAACAGCAAAAAGGCACTGTTGACATTGATATAGAATAAAAAGAGCACCGGAGCCAGAAGTAAAGGGATTGCTTTGGCAAAGATCACAGCACCGTCACCCCGGAAAGAATATAATGCAGCACCAAACAAAGGAACATACAAAAAGCTCAATTCGGAGAGGGAGAAGGAAAGAGAGCCCAAATGGATCTGTACCGAACCTCTGACTTCCAAACCGAAGCACAGGTCTCCCAAAAGCAGAAGCAGAAGATAAAAAACACAGGTTTTCCATGTTCCGATTTCCAGCATACTGTAATCCAGACGGTAAACGGCAATCATCAGCAAAAATCCTATCAGCGTAAATCCTGCCTGCTGTTTCCAGGAAAACAGATCTGCGCCGGAAAGATTGGCAATGTAAAAAAGTCCAATGTCAAAAAGACTGATCAGTGCAATAAGGGCCACCAGTCCCCAATTCATGTGCGGTCTGTGAATATGATCCAGAGAAACACCGGTAGCTACCGGATCCCCCATTTCCCGCACTGCCCGTTCCATGGCTTTCTCCGGAAACGCTCCCTGAGATTCATAATATTCCGCATCATCTAAGATATGATTCCGCAGCTCTTCGGTGACGGAGGAACGGATCTTTTGATAACGGATCTGTTCTGCTACGATCTTTAAATATTCATCTAATCCCATAAGCCACCTCCGTAGTCAGTACCTTAGTCACGGCGTTAGAATATTCCATCCATTCGCTTTGCTTCTTTTCTAAAAATTTCCGTCCATGAGTTGTAATGCTGTAATATTTTCTCGTTTTCCCACCGTATTCCTGTTCGTATCCGGTCAGATACTGTTTTTCTTCTAAAGAATGCAGCAATGGATACAGCGTTCCCGCTTTCAGTTCAAAGACGTTTTCCGAACGTTTTCTCAAAGTGTCGATCATTTCGTAGCCGTACATGTCCTTTTCCGATAAAAGACGGAGAATGAGCATGGACATACTTCCTGAGATCAATGATTTGTCAACTGGCATAAGATGCCTCCTTTCTGCGGTGCCTGCCGGAACATGAATGGAGAACATTTCCGGTCATCTGGTTTCTGTGAATAATATATAGATTGTCTATATATAGGTTATCTATATAATGACACGAAAAAATCTGTTTGTCAATAAAAAATAGGAACGATGTGAGAAATAAAAATAAAAAAGAAAAACATAAAAAGTGCAAATAAAGGGTGTGAGGTTCTATGTTAAAATAAATACGAACTGGGATTTTGTAGATAAATACAGGATTTCAGAAATAAAAAAAGGGGGACTACAATGAAGAAAAGAATCTTAAGTCTTGTACTTGCTTTTACCATGGTGGCTACCAGTGCACTGTCTTCTGTGACCGTTGCCAATGCAGCAGAAACAACACCGAAATTTGGTAAGATCACAGCAGTACAAAAAGGGGACACCGTGACCATCGGAAACGATGCGATCGAAAGAACTTTCTCCGTAAAAGGAGACACATTGTCAACTGTAGAAATCGTAAACAAACGTACAGACGACACAGACACTGTATTCACACCGGGCGACGGCAGTGAAGAATTTATCGTAAAGGTAACCAAAGAAGGAGAAAGCGCAGCAGTTCAGCTGAAAGCAATGGACAGAACCGGATGGACAGCAGAAGCTGACAGCCGTCAGAATGCAAGCGGTGCATCAGACGGACCTGCATCCAATCTTCTGGATGGAAATCTGAACAGTATCTGGCATACCAACTACGGCGGCGGTGTTGGCCAGACCAACTACCCATATAATGTAATCATCACATTAAACGGGGAAAAGACATTTAACTGCTTCTCTTACACACCAAGACAGAATGGAGAAGCAACCAACGGTAACATTAAAGGATACGAACTTTGGGCTTCTGATGCAGAAGAAAAATTAGCAATCGGTGATGAAGGCTGGACACTGATTTCTGAAGGTGATTTCGAATACAACGGAGTGAGCCCAATCTATGTAAACCTTGACAAACCATGTACAGCAACTCAGCTGAAATTCGTAGCAGTTTCTGCGAAAAACGGCTTACAGTTTGCAGGCGGTGCAGAATTCAATCTTCATGAAGAAAAAGCACCGGTTGTTGTAGATAGTGAACGTTCTTTTGCAGCAAGTGATCTGACGGTAAAAGACGTAACCATCGAAGATACAGAAGCTACGATCAATGAAGTAGATAAAACAGGTAAAAAAGTAACATTTACTTTTGAACCATTTGAATTTACTTACAAAGGCAATACGGTTACTTATACCATTACAGAAAACATCGTAATGTATGAAGGCGACCATTTCATGCGTAAATACATGGAAATCAGCGTTCCGGAAGATCAGAAAGACGATGCCGTAATCGACTATATTGATCTGGAATCCATGGTAGTAAGTAAGGATGATGCTCAGTGGACCGTTCCTACAGATGCCGGCGGAGTTGTAGAAATGGATCAGTATAAAGCAAATCTTGGACAGCCAATCTACATTCAGGGAATGTTCTTCGGAAGTGAATTCCCGGCAACAGATACGGAAATCGTAAAAGGTACCGGATATATCAGATATTATACCGGAAAGAGCTTTGATCGTTTTGAAAAAGACAATCAGCTGACAACAGACGGGAAATATATGACATGGCAGACTGTTGCAGGTGCTGCAAGAAGTACAGAACAGCAGGTAATTCAGGCGGATTTCTTTGATTATATCGAATCAATTGCAACACCGGCAGAATTCCGTATCCAGTACAATTCCTGGTTTGACAACATGATGCTCATTGATGATGAAATGATCCTTAATTCTTTCATCGAAATTGACAGAGAATTAAATGCAGCAGGTGTTCGTCCAATCGATTCCTATGTTGTAGATGATGGATGGAATAACTATAACTTTAAATCCATTGTAAATGCAGATCGTTCAGGTACTACTTTAAACCAGAGCGGTTTCTGGGAATTCAACAACAAATTCCCGGAAGGTCTGACACCTTCTTCTGAACTGGTACATAAATTCGGAAGTGATTTTGGTATCTGGGTTGGACCTCGTGGAGGTTATAACTTCTATGGATCTCTTGCCGATATTCTTGTGGCAAATGGAACAGGAAGTAAAGCCGGCGGTTCTATTGACGTAGCAGATAGAACTTATCTTGAAAACTTTACAAAAATGGCATGTGATTTCCAGGATAATTATGGTGTGAATTACTGGAAATGGGATGGATTTGCTGACAGAGCACAGTTTGCAGCATTCGCAGCTGCAGATGGTGTTCCGGGATATGCAAATGGCCATATGACCGGCGGTTATAACAATATGTATCATGTGACAGACCTTTGGGAAGGCTGGATCGACCTGATGGAAGCTGCACATGCAAATGCAAAAGAAAATAACATTGATAATCTTTGGATTTCTCTGACATGTTATACAAACCCAAGTCCATGGTACTTACAGTGGGCAAGCTCTGTATGGTTACAGTGTACACATGATCAGACAGATGCCGGATACAGTTCCAGCAAGATGGACAGACAGATGACTTACCGTGATGCGGCATATTATGATTTCCTGAAAAATCATGAATTCCAGTTCCCATTATCTCACATCTATAATCATGACCCTGTTTATGGTGTAGAAGGAACCGGAATGAACATCAACACAGCAACAGATGAACAGTTCCAGAACTATCTGTATATGCAGTCTACCCGTGGTACTGCATTCTGGGAATTATACTTCTCAGATAAGATCATGACAGAAGGCAAATATGAGATTACAGCAGAATTCCTTGCATGGGCTGAAGAAAATCATCATATGCTGAAAAATGCAAAGATGTTTGGTGAATCACCAAATACCGGTACAAAACTCGGCGGAACCAGCAATGGTGTACAGAATGCTTACGGATATGCATGCTTTGATGGAAAAGATGGTATCATTTCTGTCAGAAATGCAGCTACAACAGCAAAATCTGTAACTATGACCTTTGACAGAACCATCGGTGTTCCAGAAAATGCAGATACATTACAGTATCATATCGAACATTCTCATAACTTAACTGCAGGAACAGAAACTACAGGTACATTTGAATACGGCAAAACTTATACATTCACATTACAGCCGGATGAAGTGCGTATGTTCAGAGTATCTGAAAATGGTGATACCACTGCTCCTGAAATGACCGTTGCTTATGCAGAAGGTTCTAAAGAAATCATTGTTAAATTCAACGAAAAAGTAGCCGGCGGAAGCTTTGAACTGAGCGATGGAACAATCAAAGAAGTAGTACAGAGTGCAGATGATGTGACTTATCATATTACACTTGAAAAAGCTCCAAAAGCAGGCAAACTGACAGTCACAGCAAATGATATCGAAGATATGGCAGGAAATGCAATTGCAGACAATACCATCACCTTTGATTACAACAAAAATAATAAAGTAGCAGCAGAAAAAGGTCTGGATTCTTATCATGGATTCACAGTGATGGCAACTGCAGTAACTGCAGAAGCTGGTGTCCTTGTAAATCAGGGTTCACAGTATGAACTGGGAATCAATGAAGATGGAAAAGCATACTTTACTTTAGGAAACGCAACTGCAGTTTCTGATACGGTTGTTACTGACGGTGCCTCTATCGTAGGTGTAAAAGAAAACAACGGTATCTTAAAATTATATGTGAACAGCGAACTTGCAGGTTCTGCATATGATGCAGCAAATAAAGACAGAAAAGTAACTGCAGAAGCAGTGACGATCGATGAAAACGCAGCAGATGTACAGGTTTATGACATTGCTTATGGCTATGATAAAGTAGCAAAAGCAGGTGCAGGATCAGAAGATGAAAATCTGGCACTGAACAAACCGGTTAATGCAGCATGGACAGCAACCGGAGCATCTGCAGAATGCAATCCAAAAGACAGACCGGTAACTATGGGTGTCGACGGAGTAGTTTCCGTAAACAACTATGCAGAACTTGGTGCAGACGGAAGAGATGAATCTGCTTATCTGCAGGTAGATTTAGAAGATGTAAAAGAAATTACAAGTCTGAAAATGCACCGCTACTGGGCAGACGGAAGAACTTACAAAGGAACTGTAATCGCAGTTTCTGAAAATGAAGATTTCTCTGATGCAACTGTACTTTACAATTCAGATGCAGAAAATGTACATGGATTTGGTGCAGGTGAAGATGAAACTTATGCAGAAACAGAAGCCGGCATGGAACTTTCTGATTTCAATGCAAACGGATATGTTCTTGGACGCTATGTTCGTGTCTATGTTCACGGATCTAACACAGGAACTACAAACCATATCGTAGAATTACAAGTATTTGGTCATGATAAGATTGACAGACCTGCAGATGCCAGCAGAGATATCCCGTCAGAATATCTGACAGCAATCTCCGGCAGCCAGTACTTACCGGGAACAGCCAATGAAGGTCCGGATGATTTTATTCTTGATGACAACGGTGATACACATTGGCATACAAACTGGGCAACAACAGAAGCTCAGGACGTAGAAAAACGTTGGGTAGGTATCAGCTTATCAGAAACGGCAGAAGTAGACGGTCTTCGTTATCTTCCAAGACAGGGCAGCAGCCACAACGGTGACATTACCGAATATAAGGTACAGTATCGTACTTCAGATTCCGGAGAATGGATCGACATCGAAGGTGCAACCGGAGAATGGGACAAAGACGACGATGAATGGAAACTGGTAAAATTTGATGCAGTGACAGCAAAACAGGTTCGTATCGTAGGTGTTCATACTTATGCCGACAGCGGAAATGACGCACATATGAGTGTTGCAGAATTACGTTTAACAGGTAAAGTAGCAGGCGGAGAAGTAAATCCACCAGAAGAAGTAGATAAAACAGATCTTGCAAATGCAATCGCATATGCAGAAGGATTAAATTCGGCAGATTATGTAGACTTCTCAGAAGTAGAAAAAGCATTAGAAGCAGCAAAAGCAGTATACGCTGATGAAAATGCAACTGCAGAAGAAGTAAACGAAGCCGGAAATAACTTAATGACTGCAATCGAAGCATTAGAAGAAAAAGCAGAAGTTCCGGCAGAGAAAGACGAAGTAGTCAGAATTTCCGGTACAGACAGATATCAGACAGGTATGGCAGTTGCAGAAGAATTAAAAGCAGTGCTCGGAGTAGAAAAATTCGAAACAGCCATCATCGCAACAGGAAGCAACTTTGCAGATGCTCTTTCCGGAAGCTATCTTGCAGCAGTGAAAGATGCACCGATCCTTCTGACTAACGGCAAAGCAGCAAACGTAGCAGCATTACATGAATACATCAAAGCAAATGTAACTGCTGGCGGAACCATCTATGTACTGGGTGGTGAAGGTGCAGTTTCTAACGCAGCAGCAGACATCGACGGATACAACGTAGAAAGACTTTCCGGTGTAGACAGATATGAAACCAACCTTGCAATCCTTGCGGAAGCAGGACTGGAAGGAGACGATCTGATCGTAGCAACAGGAAAAACCTTTGCAGACAGCTTATCCGCATCTGCAGCAGGAAAACCAATCCTTCTTGCTAAAAAGAACGCAGCTCTGAACGATGCACAGAAAGCAGTTGCAGCAAACTTCAAGAACATTTATGTGGTTGGAGGAGAAGGAGCAGTTGCAGAATCTACAGTAGCAGAACTGGCAGTATACGGTAAAGTAACCAGATTATCAGGCGCAAGCAGATATGAAACATCCGTAGCAATCGCAAATGCATTCTTCACAGACGCTGATCAGGTTGTACTTGCCAGCGGCAAGAACTTCCCGGACGGATTATGCGGCGGCGCATTGGCAGCAGCATTAAACGCACCACTGGTATTAACAAAAGACGGCAGCGAAGCAGCTGCAGCAGATTATGTAGCAGCAAATGAAATCGCATCCGGTTATGTCCTTGGCGGCGAAGGAGCTCTTTCTAATGAAACAGTAGTTACTGTATTTGGACTGGAAAGCGTAAACGATATCATTGCAAGATAATCGAAACATAAAAATGAGAATTTCTCATCATAAGTAAGATAGAAATCATTCCATCTTATGAAGAAAGAAAATCCCGTAGGAATCAACTCATGAGGATCGCTTCCTGAAGTCAGAGTAAAATCTGACTTTGGGAAGTGGATCATGAAAGAAATCCTACGGGATTTTATCGTGCTGCAAAAATCTTTAATTCTCTGCCGGATGATCTTCCAGCCAGCGCATTGCAGTATAGGCATAGACACAGCTTCCGAGAACCAGAACTGATTCGTCAAATTTGACCATTGGGTGATGCTGAGGATAGCAGTAGCCGTTTTTCGGTTCTCCGGCAGCCAGTGCCAGCATGATGGAAGGTGTCTGATGACTGACATAGGCAAAATCTTCAGAGCCTACGGTTTTTGAGGAGGCTGCATTTGGAGACATGGCTTTTAACTGTGCGGTGGAAAATGCTTTTTCTGCTCCTAAAAGCTCCCGGCAGTAGGCGGTTGCACTTTCAGAAAGAGCAGCATCATTGAATAAGGTAGGACAGCCGCTGGTGAAGGTCAGCTGTGCCGTTCCACGGAAAATTTTAGCAATTCCTTCACAGATTTCCTGCATTCTTGTTTTTAATGCGGCGCGCAGTTCTTCGTCATAGGTACGCAGTGTTCCGCCAAGTTCGGCAGTATCCGGAATAACATTTTCTGCCTGTCCGGCCTGTAAAAAGCCGAAGGTCAGTGCGGCTTCATCAGACATTGCAAGTTCTCTTGCATGGA
Source organism: uncultured Lachnoclostridium sp. (assembly GCA_964602445.1). Taxonomy (GTDB): domain Bacteria; phylum Bacillota; class Clostridia; order Lachnospirales; family Lachnospiraceae; genus HGM12587. Next base: position 32,536 of record CAZRQV010000009.1, on the reverse strand, counting down.
GTTCCTGTAAAGCTGTGACGGTATGTGCTGCAATTACGATGGGATCAATTCCTGCCTGGGGCATGGCACCGTGGCATCCTTTTCCCTGAATGGAAATATGAAAATAATCGGCTGCAGGAGCACTGACACCGCCGTCACATACGATGACGGTTCCGGCCGGCATAGGCATTCCGGCCATTACATGGATCATCAAAGCTGCATCGACATGAGGATGTTCCAGTGCGCCGTGTTCGATCATATCTTTCGATCCTTCGAAGGTTTCTTCCGAGGGCTGGAAAAAGAGTTTTACGGTTCCCTGCAGCTCTTCTTCATGGAGTTTCAACAGTCTTGCTGCTCCCAGAAGCATAGCGGTGTGCAGATCATGCCCGCAGGCATGCATCTTCCCAGGATGTTCTGACGGGAAAGGTACTTCTGCCTGTTCTGTAATCTTGAGTGCGTCCATATCCGCACGGAGCAGAAACGTTTTTCCGGGATGCTTGCCTCCGGCCAGTGCCAGAAGACCGCAGGCTCCGCATTCAATGGGTTCATAGCCCATAGAGAGAAGTTCCTTTTTTACATATTCTTTGGTAAGTTTCAGGTCAAATCCCACTTCCGGGTGTGTATGAAAGAAACGACGATCTTTTAAGAGGGTTTCTTTGAAGTTTTCCGCTTCTGATAATAAAATTTCAGGTCTCATGATCTGCCTCCTTGAACGTTAATATTGATGTTAAAAGGTAGTTTAGCATAGCCATTTTTTCATTTCAATGGTTCGAGTCAAAGGTTTCCCAAAGTAGGATTTCGCAAGAAGGAAATCCTTATCCCGAATTTTCCTGTAAAATCAAGGAAAAGAGAAGATTTGTTTTACAAAAAACATTTTACAGTATATACTGTTGATAATCGTCTGACCGTTGTTTTCAGCGTTAAAAACAGTTTTGGAACAAGAGAATGACAGCCGTGTTTGGACAGTTAGAAAAAGGTTACAAACAGCGAAAATGATAGGATCAGATAGGAACAGAAGAAGTTGGAGGAACGTATTTTGAATACAAAAACACATGATGGACATCATCAGAACGGACAATTTGCCAATTCTCTTGGGTTTGTATTGGCATGTGTTGGCTCAGCAGTGGGCATGGGAAATATCTGGCTGTTCCCGTATCGTTTAGGACAGTATGGGGGAGCAGCATTTTTAATACCATATTTGATCTTTGTAGTCTTGTTTGGCATGGTAGGACTTTCCGCAGAGTTTGCCATTGGACGACGGGCAAAGACAGGAACGTTAGGTGCCTATGAATATTGCTGGGATTCTAAGGGAAAGAAGAAAGTCGGGACAGTCATGGGCTGGATTCCGCTGTTTGGTTCTTTGGGAATTGCGATCGGTTATGCAGTGATCATCGGCTGGGTGCTTCGCTCCTTGCTGGGCGGACTGACCGGAGAATTGATGGTGGCAGAATCTTCGGAATTTTTTGCTTCCATGTCGTCTGCATTCGGCAACATTCCGTGCCATGCGGCAGTTATTGTCCTTACCTGTATACTTTTGATCTTTGGAGCAACCAAAGGAATTGAAAAAGCAAATAAGATCCTGATGCCGATCTTTTTTGTATTATTTGTAGTTTTGGCAGTTCGTGTATCATTTTTAGATGGTGCGGTGGAAGGATATAAATTCCTGTTGATTCCGGACTGGTCCATGTTAGGAAATGTGGAAACATGGATCATGGCCATGGGACAGGCATTCTTCTCCCTTTCGATTACCGGTTCAGGTATGATCGTTTATGGATCTTATCTGAAAAAAGAGGAAGATATTTTAAAATCTTGCGGAAATACAGCATTTTTCGATACTTGTGCAGCATTACTGGCAGCCATGGCGATCATGCCGGCGGTATTTGCCTTCGGGATTGAACCGACCAGTGGACCGCCATTGATGTTCATTACCATTCCGAAGATTTTCGCTCAGATGCCGTTTGGCCAGGGATTTGCCGTGATCTTCTTCCTGTCTGTAGCATTTGCAGGCATTACCAGTCTCATCAACATGTTTGAAGCTGTCTGCGAATCATGGCAGACAAAGTTCAAAGTTTCCCGTCCGCTGGCAGTGATCTGCTGCGGTGCCATTGCACTGGCGGTAGGCCTGTTTATCGAGGATGGCGATAAAGTGGGAAGCTGGATGGATTTCATCACGATCATTGTGGTGCCGTTTGGAGCACTTCTGGGAGCGTTTTCGGTTTACTATATCCTTGGCTGGGATGAGATCAAAAAAGAAATGCAGCTGGGAAGAAAGAAAACGATTCCGGAATGGTTTGGCAGTGTTGCCAAATATCTCTATGTACCGTTGGCTGTACTGGTATTTATTTTAGGAATCGTTTACGGCGGAATCGGCTGATTCAATCCTGTTTGTTAGTCGTGTTATAAGAATCTGTGGATTAGAGGCATAATTTTAAGGGAAAAGAACAAGAGTTACCGGAAATCGGAGTGGCTGATTTACAGAAAGTAACTTAGAATGATCATGTTTTTTATGAGAAATATGACATTTCCTGTATGTTATGCTTGCAGATTTGAAAAAAAATAAGTACAATCATTATATTGGGTAATTTTTCTATATCGATGAAAACTTACCCCACAGTATCAATTCATCTTTGATAAGTAAAGGAGAAACAAATGAAACAGGACATGATTGTTATTTTAGATTTGGGAAGCACAGAAAATACAGTACTTGCCCGCCAGATCCGTGACCTTGGCGTTTACAGCGAAATTCATCCGCATGATATTACAGTAGAAGAATTAAAAGCGTTAAACAATGTAAAAGGTGTGATCTTAAACGGTGGTGAAAACAGAATCGTTGATGGTGCAGCTGTTGAAGTTCGCGATGAAATTTATACTTGCGGATATCCGGTAATTTCCATCGATTATCCGGGCTCTAAATGTGAAGTTCAGTATACAGAGCTTCCTTCCGACGAAGTTGTAAAAGATTTCTTATTTAACGTATGTAAAGCAGAAGCAAACTGGAACATGAAAAACTTCGTAGAAGATCAGATTGAACTGGTTCGCCGTCAGGTAGGAGATAAAAAAGTTCTTCTTGCACTTTCCGGTGGTGTAGATTCTTCGGTTGTAGCTGCTTTATTAGTAAAAGCAATCGGCGATCAGCTGACATGCGTTCATGTAAATCATGGCCTGATGCGTAAAAATGAATCTGAAAGCGTTGTAGAAGTATTCAGAAATCAGCTTCATGCAAACTTAGTATATGTAGATGCAACAGACAGATTCTTAGATAAACTTGCCGGTGTAGCAGATCCGGAAGAAAAACGTAAGATCATCGGAAGCGAATTCATCCGTGTATTTGAAGAAGAAGCTCGTAAATTAGAAGGCATCGAATTCCTTGGTCAGGGAACAATCTACCCGGACATCATCGAAAGCGGTACAAAGACAGCAAAATGTGTAAAATCTCACCATAACGTAGGCGGTCTTCCGGAAGATTTACAGTTTGAACTGGTAGAACCACTGGCACAGCTCTTTAAAGACGAAGTACGTGCCTGCGGTATCGAATTAGGATTACCGGCAGAAATGGTATATCGTCAGCCATTCCCAGGTCCGGGACTCGGTGTAAGATGTCTCGGTGCGATCACAAGAGAACGTCTGGAAGCACTTCGTGAATCAGATGCGATCCTTCGTGAAGAATTCGCAAAATCCGGTCTGGATAAGAAAGTATGGCAGTACTTTACAGTCGTACCTGATTTCAAAGCAGTTGGTGTGAGAAATCATGAAAGAAGCATGGGATATATGGTAGTAATCCGTGCGGTAAATACCATCGATGCGATGACAGCAACCATCGAAAGAATTGATTATGATATTCTGGAAAAAATCTGTCAGAGAATCACAGATGAAGTAACAAGTGTCAGCAGAGTATGTTATGAAATTACTCCGAAGCCAGTTGCGACGATTGAATTCGAATAAAAAATTTATATAGTGTATTTAGACTGGCAGGTAATCTTTGGATTACCTGCCAGTACTCATTTTAAGCGAATTTTATATAAATCAGCAGAATTTTTATTGCCAATAGAATTTGAAGAAAAGTTAATTTATCTCCCATTTTATCACCTGCGTATGATAAAATGTAAAGTAATAACCGTGTACGGTTTCATGGTGGATTTAGTATATTATTAGAGTAATGGAGTCAATAACAATATACCAGGTATTGCTTAAATGGCAAAGAATTTAACAGATTCACAATTAGATAGACAAAATATTTTGAATAATGATATTGCTTTGCCGAAGATACAGAAAGCAGTAAATGTAAAATGTATCGTTTGGAATGATAAGTTATATCTTACTAAAGATATGGTTGCGACTTTTTTTGATGTGGATATTCGTACCATAGAACGTTATATTAGCAAATTATAAAGAAATGAAATTAAAAGACAAACTTCCGTTGATGAGCGAAGACGGGCAGCTGAAACTTCTTGCGACCAATGGAATGCTTGTAAAACGACCAATGGCAGTGACCGAAGATCAGATTTTGGTTGGATTCAAAATCGCTGAATGGGAGTCTTTGTTATAGGAGGTTTATAAAGTTAGCTGATATTGCAGATTGAAATCATAACATACGTTAGAAATACTGGGAGGCAATCTGCGATTATTAAAATTTTTGAAAGTTCAGAAATATTCTTGAAAAAAAGAGCAGAGAAGTGTTACTATGCAAATGTAATGAAAAATAGAAAATACGGAGGTGAATTTTATGGACGGCAGTGATGGTTTTGGGCGAAGTAAGAATTACAGTGCTTTATATGGCTTGGAAATGACACAGCTGTCAGATAAAATTCAATAGCTGTGTTTATTCCTGTTGTTCAAAAAAGCACTGTAAAGTGCTTTTTTTATTTCATAGGAAAGCGTTTGGCACATTGAGGCATGAAGAGAATGACTTTTTTATGAAATTAACACCACTGTTTGTTGCTGTGAAGCCCTTATCGGGGAGCAGTAACCGATATTACACATGTGAATGAGATATTTGTAGGACAGAAAGGAGTTAGAAATGAACAACAGAAATTTTGAAATCAGAAAAATATTCAGAGAACATCATAACGATCAGGAGCTTTTGGAATATTTATCCAATTATCATGAAAATGATATTGCAGATATTTTAAAGACGATGACAACGGAAGAACGGAAAAAGAGTTATCGTTTATTGGGACTTGCGAAAACGGCAGAAATCTTTGCTTATTTTGATGAACCTGAAATTTATATTGAGGAATTATCAATAGAAAGTGCGGCCAATATCATTTCCCTGATGGATGCAGATGATGCGGTCGATGTACTTGAAAAGCTGGATACGGAGAAAAGAAACAGGATTGTGGAGAAACTGGACAGTCATGCAGCGAAGGATGTAAAAATGCTGCTTTCCTATGGGGAAGATGAGATTGCCAGTTACATGACGACCAATTATGTCTGCATTACAGAAGGACTTTCTGTACGTCAGGCAATGAATGAGCTGATCCGTCAGGCAGGTACGCACGATAATATTATGACATTGTATGTCGTTGATGAGGAAAACAGGCTGACAGGAGCCATTGATCTGAAAGAACTGATCACTGCGAGACAAAATGATGAATTGGACGATATTATCATCAAATCCTATCCGTATGTAACAGAACGTGAAAAACTGGAAGATTGTTTGGAGCGGATCATGGATTATGCAGAAGATTCTATTCCGGTACTGAATGATGAGAAAAAACTTTTGGGTGTCATCACTTCAGAGGATATGGTTGAAATTGTAGATCAGGAAATGGGAGAAGATTATGCGAAACTGGCCGGTTTGACAGCGGAAGAAGATCTGACAGAAACGACGGTGCAGAGCATGAAAAAAAGACTTCCGTGGCTTCTCGTTCTTCTGGTTCTGGGAATGCTGGTATCTTCGGTAGTCGGTATTTTTGAAGGTGTGGTAGCTGTAGTACCGATCGTAATCTGTTTCCAGTCTTTGGTGCTGGATATGGCAGGAAATGTAGGAACGCAGTCACTGGCAGTCACGATCAGAGTATTAATGGATGAAAATGTAACCGGAAAAGAAAAATTACAGCTGCTTGGAAAAGAGATGAAGATTGGTTTATATAATGGAATTTTTTTGGGGAGCATTGCGTTTGTGATGCTTGGAATTTATATTCATCTGTCCAAGGGGTATGGATATATGGGAGCTTTTGCTGTTTCCGGATGTGTAGGAATTGCACTGGTAGCTGCAATGATGGTTTCCAGTTTGGTAGGAACGGTCATTCCGATGCTGTTTCACAAAGTGAAAATCGATCCGGCCGTAGCCTCAGGTCCGCTGATTACAACGGTTAACGATCTGGTAGCAGTCGTAACTTATTATGGACTGGCGTATCTGGTATTGATAAAATAGTCCCTCTTTTCTGTTTAACTTGCAGTAGAATCGTGATACAATAAGCGCAAGTGAGGCGGGACATAGTTATGATAAAAAGAGAATTAAAACTTGTAATCACATTTTACACCACGTTAGATGCCATGATGATGGAAACGGTTTGTCAGGAACAGCAGATGAACGGAAGATTGATTCCGGTTCCGGCATCCATTTCGGCCGGATGCGGTCTTGCCTGGTGTGCGCCGCCGGAATGTGAAACAGAGATCAGACATTTGATGGAAACAAGTGGAATTGTTTTTCAAGACATTCAACTTTGTGAAATCTAGGTACCTATTCCATGGTTAATGATGGAAATTTAAAATACTCAGATGGTTTAGAAACGAGACAGGAGAATAATATGAATCAAACAGTAGATGCCAAAGGGCTGGCGTGTCCATTACCGGTGATCAATACAAAGAAAGCAGCGGAAGAAATGACAGAAAGCGGGATTTTGACAGTTCTCGTAGATAATGAGATCGCTGTACAGAATATCCAGAAATTTGCCGGACAAAAAGGGTATGAATTTACCAGTGAAAAGAGAGCGGAAAAAGAATATGCCGTAACCATTCAAGTTACAGTCAATGGACAGCCGGTTCCGGATGCAGCAGCAGAACCGAAAAGTGAAGAACTTATTTGCAGTCCGGATGCCGGAAACAATGGAATGGTCGTAGTACTTTCAGCTAATGAAATGGGAACCGGTGATGAGAAACTTGGAAAAGCACTGATGAAAGCGTTTGTGTTTGCTGTGACAAGACAGGATGTGCTTCCGGAAACAATCCTTTGCTACAATACAGGTGCTTATCTGACTTGCGAAGGAGCGGATACCTTGGAAGATCTGAAGCTGTTAGAAGCAGAAGGCGTCAATATCCTGACTTGCGGTACCTGTCTTGATTTTTACGGAATCAAAGAACAGCTTGCAGTGGGCAGCGTTACCAATATGTATGAAATCGTAGAAAAAATGGAAACGGCGAAAAAGATCATAAGACCGTAGTAAAATGAACGGAGAGAACGAAAAGAGTATGAAAAATCTGATCATTGTCAGGGGCGGCGGCGATATTGCAACTGGAACGATTTATAAATTATATCAATGCGGATTTCAGGTATTGGTTCTGGAAATAGAAAATCCTTCGGCCATTCGAAGAAATGTGGCATTTTCAGAGGCAGTCTATGAAGGAAAACATCAGGTGGAGAATGTGACTTGTTATCTGGCAGGAACGCTGGAAGAAGCACAGAAAATGCTGCAGGAAGGCAGGCTGACCATGCTGGTAGATCCGCAGGGGGACAGTATTTCCCGACTTCGTCCGCTGGCTGTGGTAGATGGAATTCTGGCAAAGAAAAATCTGGGAACCAATCGGGAAATGGCACCGATCACTATTGCGTTGGGACCGGGATTTGAGGCCGGAACAGATGCAGATGCGGTCATAGAGACCATGCGGGGACATTCTCTGGGCAGAGTGATTTATACAGGAAGTGCGATTAAAAATACAGGAATTCCGGGTGTGATCGCAGGCTATGCCAAAGAACGTGTCATTCATAGTCCGGCAGATGGAATCATGAAAAATGTGAAAAAGATTACAGATACAGTAACCAAAGATGAAATCATTGCATGGATCCAGCCGACAGAAACTTCCGAAGAGACAGCTCCGATTCCGGTGAGAGCTACCATTGACGGACTGCTTCGCGGATTGATCAGGGAGGATTATCCGGTAACCAAAGGATTTAAGATTGCGGATATTGATCCCCGAATTCAGGAATATAATAATTGTTTTACCATTTCGGATAAGGCAAGATGCATTGCCGGAGGCGTTTTGGAAGCTCTGCTTCACTTAAAAAGCGAGAAACAGTTATGATTACAGCAGTTGTCGGTGCCGGAGGAAAAACGACGTATATCAAACGGCAGGCAGAAATGTATGTAAAACAGGGAAAAAAGGTGTTTGTAACAACCTCTACCCATATGTGGATTGAAGAAGATACGCTGTTAAGTGATGATGCAGAGCAGATCATTGCAGCACTGGAAGAGAAGCATTATGTGATGGCTGGCATTGCTGACGGAAAAAAGATTCGTTCGTTATCGATGGAAACCTATGAAAAAGTGTGTCAGCGTGCAGATGTGGTACTTGTGGAAGCAGATGGATCAAAGCATATGCCCATGAAATTTCCAAGAGAAGGGGAGCCGGTAATCTATCCCAATGTGGATGAGATTGTTGTGATTTTCGGACTTCATGCTTTAGGGCAGAAACTATCAGAAGTGTCTCATCGCACAGCACTGGTAAAGCAGTGTCTGCAGATAGAAGAGGATGAAATCGTTACAGCACATCATATACAGAAATTAGTGATGAAAGGATATGTAGAACCGATGAAAGAACAGTATCCGGAAAAGAAGATTGTGATCCGACCAAGCCATGATGATTCGTTATATCAGAGAGCAGTGGCAAAATTGATCGAATCCAAGATGGATGTTTCCATGTTGAAAAAGGAATGGTTTACACCGCAGCAGACGATGATCATTTGCGGCGGCGGACATGTGTCCAAAGATTTGGTGAAAATGGCTTCCTGTCTGGATTTTTATGTGAAAGTAATGGATGATCGGGAAGAATTCGCTAATCGGGAACGTTTTCCGGAGGCAGATGAAGTAATCTGTGATACCTTTGATCATTTGGAGCAATATTTAGAACCGGATGCCTATTATGTGGTAGTAACCAGAGGTCACAAAGATGATTTTGATTGTGTAAAGACCATTTTGAACCATTCTTATCAATATCTTGGGATGATCGGAAGCCGGTTGAAAGTCGGTAAAACGTTTGAAAATCTGCAGAAAGCAGGCGTGGAAAAAGAAAAGATCGATACGATTTATGCTCCGATTGGCCTGGATATTCATGCGGTAACTCCGGCTGAAATAGCAGTCAGCATTCTGGCACAGATCATTACAGTCAAAAATCAGAAGCATTGTGGTTCGGCATCGAAAACATTGCTGGAAAGTAAGGAGAAAGGTACCCTTTGTATCATTATTAATAAAACAGGTTCCTCCCCAAGAGGGGTAGGCAGCATGATGCTTGTAACAGATTCCAAGGTCATTGACAGTATTGGCGGTGGTGCCATCGAATTTGCAGCGATTGAAGAAGCAAGAAATCTTTCGGAAGTAACGATTCGGGATTATGATCTGGACGATGAAAAGAGCAGAGCATTGGGAATGATCTGCGGTGGAAAAAATCAAGTATTATTTATCCCGCTGTCTTGATCGGGGAAAGGAGAGCAGGATGAAATTACTTTATGGAACGGGAAATCAGGCAAAAGTATCTGTGATGAAAAACAGATTGAAAGATCTGGGCATTGAACTGCTTAGCTTAAATGACATGAAAGCGGCAGGAAAAGAGATTCCGGAAGTGTCGGAAACAGGGGGAACTCCGTTGGAAAATGCACGAATCAAAGCACAGGCTTATTATGATGCATTTCAAATGCCGGTGTTTTCCTGTGATTCTGGTTTATATTTCGAAAATGTACCGTCAGAGGTGCAGCCGGGGGTTCATGTCCGTACGATTCAGGGAAAGTGTTTGTCGGATGAAGAAATGGTGGCGTATTATACGGGGCTTGCAAATACTTATGGAAATCTGACTGCAAGATATCAAAATGCGATCTGTCTGATTCTGGAAGAAACAAAGAGTTATGAAGCGATGGATCCTTCTATGGCAAGCAGACCATTTATTTTAAGTGCAAAACCGCATGGGCCGATTCGGGAAAAAGGATTTCCTTTGGATAGTATGTCCATTGATGTGAACACAGGAAAGTATTATTATGATCTGTCAGAAACAGAACTGAAACGTTTTGCTGTAGAAGATACGTTTTTGGTATTTTTTCAAAACATTTTGAAGCAGGAAAAGTTATAGCATGACACTTCATTTTGCATTCTGGGCAGAAATGCCTGTGATGCATAAAAAGGTGCTGTCTCATGAAATGAAAAGATATGCTTTCTTCGAAAATGAATGAAATTCATTTGAGGGCATACACTTAAATTCGTGAGACAGCACCTTTTTATAGTTCTGAATTCGATGGATTCCGGAAATTGACCGGTTCGTAATCCTGCAGCGGAGCAAGCATTCCTTTTTGTTCCAGTTCTTCCTGAATCAGGTCTAAGATCATTTCTGAATCTGCGGTTATGGTGTGATAATGATATCCTGCTGTCAGATTTAAAAGCTGAGTCGAAATTCCGGAGGCAATATTTTGAAGATAGGTCTGTACATCTCTGCGGGAATAGATGTTCAAGTCTGCACGAATGACTCCGTGGACTTTGTGGTATACAAAAACATCTTCTACTTTTCCGCCAAGATCTACAATCAGATTTAATTCTTCTTCGACCTGTTCTCCGGTATGGTGTACTTTGTATACACGACTTGGCTGCTGTTTTTCCTGTAAAATATATCCGCGATGAGTAGACAGAATTTCCTGACCGTTTGCACGGATCAAAGCCATGTCCTGTACGATCACCTGACGGCTGACACCCAGCTGTTTTGCAAGTGCAGTTCCGCTGACCGGCTGGCTGCTTTCTTTGATGATCTTTACGATTTGTTTTCTGCGTTCCTGTCCGTTCATGTTGTTTCCTTCCTGATCTGTTGTTCTTAACATCATTTTGACGAAATAATGTATGGCACTATCTGACATCAAGTCTACACCAAGGCAGGCAGGTTTGGCAACCGGGATTTCTGCAGTGAAACTGGGGAAATTACAAAAAAATAAGAGCTATCCGATCTTTCTTTACAAATCGAATAGCTCTATTGATTGTATTCCGTAAGTTTCACTTGATAACCTCTCTTTCTATTGATTTTTGGTTGTCCGCTATGGATCTCTTCCTTTCATGTAAATCTCCTCCTTTGGTTTCTTTTTATGTAAACTCCTTTGAGAGATTTTTGTATGAACTTTGAGTTGTTATGCCATTGGACTGACCTCCTGTTTTTGAAGTTGTCTCTTCTTTTGTTGTCTTTATACTACATCATGAAAAAAGATTTGTCAACAAAAAGTTTGAAAATATTTAAAAATATTTTAAAGTGTCTAAAAATTAATGATATTATAAAAAATAAACTGACAAGATAAAGCGGAAATAAGCCGAAAAGCTGTTTGGTGGAGCAAACAGGAACATTGCCTGAACGGGAAAAAAACAGTATAATAAATCCGGACAGATTATAGATCCGGAAAATGGTAAAATGAAAAAACCTATTTCTGAGATCAAAGGACATCAGGAGGACTGGAACATGGCTTGGTACGATGAAGCTGTATTTTATCACATTTATCCCTTGGGAATGACCGGGGCACCGAAAACAAATTCTTATGGAGAGCTGGAATATCGGCTGAACAAACTGCTTCCGTGGATTTCACATATCAGAAAGATTGGATGCAATGCACTTTATATTGGACCGTTGTTTGAATCTGTGGGACACGGATATGAAACAACAGATTATAGGAAACTGGACAGTCGTTTGGGCGATAATGAAGACTTGAAAAATTTCGTGAAAGAATGTCATGCTCAGGGGATTCGTGTCATCCTGGACGGTGTGTTTAATCATGTGGGTCGTGACTTTTTTGCATTTCAGGATCTGAAAGAAAGAAGAGAACAGTCAGAATATAAAGATTGGTTCTGCAATGTGAATTTCTGGGGCAATAATGAATATAATGACGGATTTTCTTATGATAACTGGGGCGGATATAATCTTTTGGTCAAATTAAATCAGAAAAATCCGGCAGTCTGCGATTATATTTGTGATGTGATTCGCTTTTGGGTGCGGGAATTTGAAATCGATGGTATTCGTCTGGATGCAGCAGATGTATTGGATTTTGGATTTATGCAGCAGCTCCGACGAACAGCAAATGAGGTGAAGCCGGAATTCTGGCTTATGGGAGAAGTGATCCATGGAGATTATACCCGCTGGGTGAACGAGGGAACGCTGCATTCTGTGACCAATTATCATCTGCATAAGGCGTTATACTCCGGACACAATGACCATAATTATTTTGAAATCGCACATACAGTACGCCGTCAGTGTGATCTGGGCGGAAACCGTTCTCACGGATTAAAGCTGTACAATTTTGTGGACAATCATGATGTGGAACGAATTTATACCAAACTTCGAAAGAAAGCACATTTTGTTCCGGTGCATATTTTGCTGTATACCCTTCCGGGAATTCCGTCAATCTATTATGGTTCGGAATTTGGAATCGAAGGAAAAAAGGAACGATATTCTGATGATTCTTTAAGACCTAAGTTACAGTGGAGCGATTATGAAAATGCATTGGAGCAGAATTTTTGTACCAAAGTGGTGGCAGCTTTGGGAAGACTGCGTCAGAATGCAATGGCACTGGCTTATGGAGACTACAGAGAATTGCTGCTGACCACAACCCAGTATGCGTTCTCCAGAAACTGGAACGGACAGATTGTGGTCACAACCGTGAACAACCGTGATGATGATGTGGATATGTCCGTAAGAACAGATGGGACAGGTGGATATGTAGGTATGCTTACCGGAAAAAAAGCGGAGAGTACCGATGGCTGGATGCAGGTGTCAGTGAAGGGAAATTCCGGAGAAGTATGGATTTCAGAAGAACTGTATGAAACGATGCAGAAAGAAGATTCTGTTGGAAATTTCGAAGACGTATCTGAAACAGAAAAACCAGAGCATGTTTCAGAAGATACAGAGAGAGAAGAAACATCGGAAAAAGAATCGCAAACGGTATCAGAAATAGAAAAAGTAGAGCATATTTCAGAAAATGAAGATGGAAAGAATCGCTTGGAGATGGTATCGGACGAAGATTCGTTGGGAAAAGATAATATCTTGGAGAGGATGCCGGAAGAAAGCCAGGCGGTAGAAGTTCCTGCCGATAAACCATACGAAGAAATGACGGTCGAGGAACTGCAGCAGGCGATCCTAAACCGTATGGCACAGAACGGGCCGGTGACAGACCGTATGAAACAGGATGTGTATGAGAATATCTGGCAGAATTCCCTGTTAAACTGGATTCGCAGTTTTAGATAACAGGATAGAATGGGGAATCTTTGGAATCTTTTTATAAAGTCCTTGACATGTCTGGTTCTATATACTAGAATGTCCAAGGTATCAATTGAACATAGAAAGAAGTCTCTTATTCAGAGTGGTGGAGATACAAAGGATCTGAGAAGCCACGGCAACCCCGTTTACGGAAGGTGCCAGCCTGAGCGAGCAATCGAACAATAAGAGGATTTGAGAGTATAAAACATTTTCAGGTCCGCTTAGGCGGGCCTGTTTTCGTGTCAGATGGAAAGATCGTTTAGATTTCGCAGCCTGTTTTATATGGCAGAAAAGTGATCAGTCTGACAGCCAGCTTATGAATCCGTAAGAGATTCTTTCAACAACAAAGAAAAGGAGAAAATGAACCATGGAAAAATTTTTATTTACTTCCGAGTCTGTTACTGAAGGACATCCGGACAAAATCTGTGATCAGATTTCAGATGCGATCTTAGATGCGTTAATGGAAAAAGATCCTATGAGCCGTGTTGCCTGCGAAACATCTACAACAACAGGTCTGGTACTTGTTATGGGTGAAATCACAACAAACGCATATGTAGATATTCAGAAGATTGTACGTGATACAATCCGTGAAATTGGTTATACCAGAGGAAAATTCGGTTTTGACGCTGATAACTGTGCAGTGATCACAGCCATTGACGAACAGTCTACAGATATTGCAATGGGTGTTGATAAAGCATTAGAAGCAAAAGAACATCGCATGAGCGATGATGAAATCGAAGCCATCGGTGCAGGAGATCAGGGTATGATGTTCGGATATGCATCCAACGAAACACCGGAACTGATGCCTTATGCAATTTCTTTAGCACACAAACTTGCACTTCGTCTGACAGAAGTTCGTAAAAACGGTACATTAAATTACCTTCGTCCGGATGGAAAGACACAGGTAACCGTAGAATATGATGAAAACGGCAAACCGGCACGTCTGGATGCGGTAGTATTATCTACACAGCACAGCGAAGATGTGACTCAGGAACAGATTCATGAAGATATTAAGAAATATGTATTTGATCCAATCCTTCCACAGGAAATGATCGATGATCAGACAAAATTCTTCATCAACCCAACAGGCCGTTTCGTAATCGGCGGACCTCACGGAGACAGTGGTCTGACAGGACGTAAGATCATCGTAGATACTTACGGCGGATATGCTCGTCACGGCGGCGGAGCATTCTCCGGAAAAGACTGTACAAAGGTAGACCGTTCCGCAGCGTATGCAGCACGTTATGTTGCAAAAAATATCGTTGCAGCAGGTCTTGCAGATAAATGTGAAATCCAGTTATCATATGCCATCGGTGTTGCACACCCAACTTCTATCATGGTAGATACGTTCGGTACCGGTAAAGTTTCTGAAGAAAAACTGGTAGAAATGATTCGTGAAAACTTCGATCTTCGTCCGGCAGGAATCATTAAAATGCTGGATCTGAGACGTCCAATCTACAAACAGACAGCAGCTTACGGACATTTCGGCAGAACAGATCTGGATCTTCCTTGGGAAAAAACAGACAAAGCAGAAATCTTAAAAAGCTATTTATAAGAACTGACAAGGGCACGCTTCGGCGTGCCTTTTTTATTTCAGAGGTATGATGCCATAAATGACACTGCTCGCGCGGAACAAAAGCTGTGCGATGTCAGAAAGTAGAGCGTGTGAGTATGGAAAGCACACTTTTGTTTCGGAGCAGTTCTAAGGGGCGTTTTACAAAAAGTTTAGAAAGTTATGAATTATTTACGTGTGGAGCAGATTTGACTGTGCTATAATAAACAGGAATATGGAGATGATATTATGAAGTTAAGATCAAAATTATTTCTTGCATTTTTTCTGATCATTGGAGTTCCAATGCTTCTGCTCAGTACCGGTGTGATCACATTTACACGGTATCACATGGACGAATTATATGAGCTGCAGCTGCAGGATGCTACCATTGCGGAAGTAGCACATGCGGGACAGATGTTTGCAATGCAGGTACGGGAATATATTTCCGATCTGATGCTCTTGATCTGTCTGGTCGTTCCGATCATTGTGATCTGCCTGGTTGTGTGGATTTACCGCAGTATCATCACACCCATTGGGATGCTGAAAGTGGCTACGCAGAATATTAAAAACGGCAATCTGGACTTTGAAGTAGAGGTTCATAATAAAGATGAGATTGGTGAACTTTGTGAAGACTTTGAAGAGATGAGAAAGCGTCTGAAGGCAAATGCTGAAGAAAAGGTGTCCACAGATACCCAGAATAAAGAATTGATCAGTAATATTTCCCACGATCTGAAAACACCGATCACCACCATCAAAGGTTACGTAGAAGGCTTGTTGGACGGAGTCGCAGATACGCCGGAAAAACAGGAAAAATATCTTCGTACGATCTACAGCAAAGCCATTGATATGGATAATCTGATCAATGAACTGACCTTTTATTCAAAGATTGATACGAATAAAATCCCATACAATTTCGGCAGAATCAATGTAGTCGATTATTTTAATGACTGTGCGGAAGAGATTGGTCGGGAAATGGAAGAAGAAAACATAGATTTTTCCTATAACAATTACGTGGAAGATGATGTTCAGATCATTGCAGATGCGGAACAGCTGAAACGTGTGATCAACAATATCGTTGGAAATTCTAAAAAATATGCAGACAAAACTCCGGTGAAGCTGCGCATGGTTGTAACAGACGTAGGAGATTTTGTGCAGGTGGAGATTGAAGATAACGGAAAAGGAATCGCAGCCAAGGATCTGCCGTATATCTTTGACCGGTTTTATCGAACCGATACGTCCAGAAATTCGTCCAAAGGCGGCAGTGGGATCGGGCTTTCCATCGTAAAGAAGATTATGGAAGATCACGGAGGAAAGATCTGGGCAAACAGTAAAGAAGGTATGGGAACAGCCATGTTCTTCGTACTTAGAAAATATCAGGAGGTTCCTGCAAATGAGTAAGATTTTAATTGTAGAAGATGAAGTAGCGATCGCAGAGCTGGAAAAAGATTATCTGGAGCTGAGTGGATTTGAAGTAGAAGTGGAACATCAGGGCGATATTGGACTTTCCAGAGCATTAAAAGAAGAGTTTGATCTGATCATTCTGGATCTGATGCTTCCGGGAGTAGATGGATTTGAAATCTGCCGTAAGATCAGAGAAACCAAAAATACACCGATCATTATCGTGTCTGCGAAAAAAGATGACATTGATAAGATCAGAGGACTGGGAATGGGAGCAGATGACTATATGACCAAACCGTTCAGTCCAAGTGAAATGGTTGCCCGTGTCAAGGCACATCTGGCCAGATATGAACGTTTGATCAGCAGCGGTGCACCAAACAACGACATCATTGAAATCCGCGGCATTAAGATCGATAAGACCGCAAGACGTGTCTGGGTCAATGGTGAAGAGACAAACTTTACGTCCAAAGAATTCGATCTGCTTACCTTTTTGGCACAGAACCCAAATCATGTATATACCAAAGAAGAATTGTTTAAAGAAATCTGGGATATGGAATCCATCGGAGATATTGCAACGGTAACTGTGCATATCAAAAAGATCCGTGAAAAGATTGAATATGATACTTCCAAACCACAGTATATCGAGACCATCTGGGGTGTCGGTTACCGCTTTAAAGTTTAGAGTCGATATTTTTTAGAAAATACAGATTCAGAAAATGCGTTCCCAGCGTCCGACAGTTTCTGAAAACGTGAATAAAATGAAACCCACTGCATTGCTGCTGATCAGTAGTAATGCAGTGGGTTTTTGTTTGGGTTAGAAAAATTATTTATTTTCCTGTTTTGCTTTATATTTTGCTACGAAAGCGTTGATTCTTTCATATGGTTCCAGAAGTTCACTGATAGATCCGTCATGGTTTAATGTATCAATGAGAAGTGCGATATATTTGCTCATATCACAGCTTACATAGTATTCTCTGGATAAGAGTTCCGGTGACTGATAAACAGTGTTTGTTGTACAGATTTTAGAAATGAGTCCGCTTTCATATGCTTCATCAAATCTTGCAAGTCCGCTTGTGAAAAGTCCGAAGGTAGAGAATACGAAGATTCTTCCTGCTCCGCGGGATTTTAACTGTTTTGCAACGTCTAACATACTGTCGCCGGAAGCGATCATGTCATCGATGATGATGGCATCTTTGCCGTTTAAGTCAGAGCCTAAGAATTCGTGTGCAACGATTGGGTTCTTTCCGTTTACGATCTTTGTATAGTCACGGCGTTTGTAGAACATACCCATATCTACACCTAAAACGCTGGCAAGATAGATTGCACGTCCTGTCGCACCTTCGTCAGGGCTGATAACCATCAGGTGATCGCTGTCTAATTTGATATCATCTACATTGTTTAACAGACCTTTGATCAGCTGATATACCGGTGTAACTGTTTCAAAACCGTTTAATGGGATTGCATTCTGTACACGTGGGTCATGAGCATCGAAAGTAAGAATGTTATCAACACCCATATTTACAAGTTCCTGAAGTGCTAAAGCACAGTCTAAAGATTCTCTGGAAGAACGTTTATGCTGTCTGCTTTCATATAAGAACGGCATGATTACGTTGATTCTTCTTGCTTTACCTGCGATAGCAGCAATGATACGTTTTAAATCCTGATAGTGATCGTCAGGAGACATATGGTTTTCCTGTCCGCATAAAGAATAGGTCAGGCTGTGGTTACATACATCTACGATCAGGTAAACATCCTGTCCACGAACGGATTCGTTAATGATCGCCTTTGCTTCTCCTGAACCAAAACGTGGTACGGAAGCATCAATAATGTAAGAATCCTTTTCATAACCGGAAAATACGATGTTGGATTTGTGTTCTGAATCATTTTCATGTCTCCATGAAACGAGATAATCATCTACCTTTTTTCCGATTTCTGCACAACTCTTTAATGGGATGATTCCTAATGGTCCCACTGGAATTGTTTCAATTGTTCGAAGACTACGCTGTGTCATTCTAAAATCCTCCTAATTTCTTTTTCAGACGAATATCGCTTCCGGAAAGTTTCAGCATCGTGTAATTAGATATGATGCGGGAAGCAGTTCTGTCTGTGTAAGTAGTTAATATTTCTTCAGGTGACAGGTTTGTTGAGATCAATGTAGATTTTTTTCGTAGGATCCGCTCATTGACCACAAGAAAAAATCCTGTCACGGTAAAACTGTTTACTAATTCAGTGCCCAGATCATCAATGATCAGCAGGTCACTGTCAAAAATATGCGGGTATTGCTTTACGATGGAATCTTCCTTTGCACGGTTGCCCGAAAAAGAATTTTTGGCCATCAGATCAAACAGCTGGAATGCGGACAGATAAAGAACACTGTGCCCCTGATCCAGGATCTCTTTAGCAATACAATTGGAAAGAAACGTTTTCCCAATACCTACAGTACCACATAGTAATATATTTTCAAAGGTTTTGTCAAAATTTTCTGCAAATTTTTTGCAAGTTTCGACGGTTGCCCTCATTTGCTCCAAATTTTCTGTATCATAATATTTGTAAGAAAGGGTGGAAAAATTCTCAGATTTCAAAATTTCACGCAGATTTGACTGCTGATACATCTCGTCAATAATCCGCTGGCGGAAGCAGTGACACTTTTCGTTGCCAATGTAACCGGTATCCTGACAGTCAGGACAGCGGTACTGCATCTGCAGTGTTTCTGGACTGATCCGGTAGCATTTCATCAGAGCTTCTTTTTCCATGCGAAGATCTGCCAGTTTTCTGCGGTATTCTTCAAAACTCATGGTCCCTTCCTGGGTAAATCCGGAAGCAAATTTTTCGGCCAGATCAGAAATCTGAGCATCAATCTGGCGAATCTCAGGGAATCTGTCATAGACTTCCAGAGTACGTTCATTTAGCTCATGCATATTTTTCAGACGTTGATCGTCATACTCCCGCATGATGGAATCATAATGTGCCGTGGATAGATTCACTGTGCTTCCTCCTTCTTTATGGTTTCAGATTTGCAAACAATTTATCTTCCAGCTGATCGAAATCGTAGCTGTGCTGTTCAAAATTATGAAAACGGGTGGTAAAAGGTTTCTCCGTTTTCTGCTGATTTCTTGCATCGGAACGGTTTTTGTGTTCCGCAGTCAGTTTTTCCACATCTGATAAATGATGAACACCTGCATTCATCCATGCCTTTAAGATACCGTCTACATATTCGAATTTCGGTTTGTGGATCTGCATGATCGTACGATTGCAGGCTTCCAGAATGATATCAATGGTAAATCCGTATTCTTTCATCCAGCGGTTCACATAGCTGATCTCCACAGGAAGCGGATCGTGATTGTTAATGCCCAGTGCTTTCAGCACAAGATAACATTCTTTGGCATAAGGTTTGGAATCCAGTTTGGCTTCCTCCACGGTCTTAATCCCTTTTTTGTGCCATTCGACAGCCACGGCCTCCATATAGCGGAAACTGCGTTTGTTTTTAGAAACACTGTACTCTACCAGATATTCGATCAGATCGGTAGAGAAATGCAGCTGTTCGTAAAAGTAAAGGATCGTTTCCAGATCGGTACGGGTCAGCTGTTTTCCCATATATTGTTCACAGACAAAGAGCAGCTGTTTGATCTCTGCCTGATCTTTGAACTTTTTCGTTTCAGCGGCGGAATGACTCTGCTTTTCAGGAATCGGAACTTCCGGAATCAGTGTCTCTGTGACAGGTTCGCAAACAGGGCTGTTCTGCGGTGTTCCGTCATTTAAAGCAAGTGCTGTGATCTCCTGCGCTGCATTTTCTTCGATGTACAGCAACTGTTTGCTTTCCCAATATTTTAAAGCACGTTTGATATCATTTTCTGTACATTGAAACAGATCTGCCAGCGTCGGAACGGAGAGAAGTTTGTCGTTTTTGACACAATAAAGCAGGTAAAGATAGATCTTTACATAGTCACCGTTTGCCATAAGCATGTAATTTTCAATAAAGTCATCAGGCACAGCCGTTACAGGTCTGTAACCGTTTTTCATAATCTTAAATTCTGCCACAATGTCACCCCCAAACTTTAGCATTGCAATTATAGCACATTCAAAAAAGCTTTGGAATAACAACTTGTCTGTGGGTTTCCACAAAATTATCCACATATCAACAGGGATAATTATCCCCTATGAAATGTGGATAATGTGGATAACTATTCGTTTAACAGATTTTCCCCAATGTTTACAACGTCTCCTGCGCCCATAGTTATCAACAGATCATCGTGGACACAGTGTGATTTTAAAAATTGCTGAATTTCCTCAAAACTTGGGAAATAGTGACAATCTGTGCCGAATTTACAGATTTCTTCCTGTAAAAGCTGGGAACTCATGCCTAACGTGTCGGTTTCGCGGGCAGCGTAGATGTCTGCCAGCACCACATGGTCTGCTTTGGACAGCACTTCTGCAAATTCATGGAAAAATGCTTTGGTACGTGTATACGTATGCGGCTGGAAGACACACCACAGCTCTCGATGTGGATAATTCTTTGCAGCTTCCAACGTAGCGAGGATTTCTGTTGGGTGATGTGCATAATCATCAATGATCGTTACGCCGTTTAAAGTTCCTTTATACTGGAAACGACGATTGGTTCCGGTAAAGCCAGCAAGACCTGCACGGATCATTTCATCGGAGATGCCCAGTGTTTTGGAAGCGGCGATTACGGACAATGCGTTGGATATGTTGTGTTCTCCCGGAACGCTTAATACCATATGTCCCAGCGGAGTATGGTCAAAGAACGCATCAAATTCACCGAATCCTTTTTCGTTAAAATGGACATTTTCTGCATAGCAGGTGCAGGATGGATCCATGCCGTAAGTGATTACGCGGCAGGAAAGTCCGTTGGTAATGGTTTCATAATTTTTGATCTCCTGATTGATGATCAAAGTTCCGTTTTCCGGAAGTCTTTCTGCGAACAGGCGGAAAGAATGCATAATATCGTCCAGATCTTGAAAGAAATCCATATGGTCTTCTTCTATATTTAAGATGATGCTTAATGTCGGATAAAAAGAAAGGAAACTGTTGGTATATTCACAGGCTTCTGTAATAAACGTATCGGACTTTCCGACACGGATATTTCCTCCGATGGCTTCTAAAATTCCTCCGACAGAAATGGTAGGGTCTGTTTGGGCGGCCAGCAGAACAGAAGAAAACATGGAAGTGGTGGTTGTTTTTCCATGGGTTCCGGAAACTGCAATGGCAGTCTGATAGTTTTTCATGATCTGTCCTAACAGTTCTGCTCTGGTAAGCATCGGAAGGTTTAATTCTTTACAACGGGCAAATTCCGGATTATCCGGATGAATAGCTGCGGTGTAAACAACACAGTCATAATCAGCAGAAATATTTTCAGCACACTGACCGTAGAAGATTTTTGCTCCTGATTTTTCCAGATGGGCAGTCAGATCAGAAGGTTTGGAATCAGAACCGGATACGGTAAATCCGGCGCCTAAAAGAATTTCGGCAAGACCGCTCATGCTGATGCCGCCGATGCCGATAAAATGAAGATGTTCCGGTTGATTAAAATCTATTTTGTACATAAAATTCCTCTCTTTATGGATAATTTCTATAAGAATATAATCAGTTACTGTTTGAATCATCACTATTATACTCTGAACTTTTTTTATTTTCAATAAAGGATCATGGTTCGGAGTTTTCCTAAATTTTTTTTCGTAAAAGGGTGACATAAATTGGTAAAAATGCCATAAAATCTCTGCGAAAAGTGATAAATCTTATTCACTTTGTAAAAAAGTATGGTATAATGAGTTATCAAACTTTACGGTACAGGAAGCCGTTACAAATTTCTAAGTATAACTGGAGAGGTGATAGCGTGATTAAAAAAGAAATGATTGCAATGCTTCTGGCAGGTGGTCAGGGAAGCCGTCTTGGGGTATTGACTGCAAAGGTGGCGAAACCGGCTGTTTCTTTCGGCGCGAAATATCGTATCATCGATTTTCCGCTGAGTAACTGTATCAATTCCGGAATTGATACAGTAGGTGTTCTGACCCAGTATCAGCCATTAAGACTGAATACACATATCGGAATCGGAATGCCATGGGATTTGGATCGAAACAATGGCGGCGTGACGATTCTTCCGCCATATGAAAAAAGTACAAATAGTGAATGGTATACAGGCACAGCCAATGCCATTTATCAGAATATTGACTATATAGATACATATCATCCGGATTATGTTCTGATTCTTTCAGGAGATCACATCTATAAGATGGATTACGAATTGATGCTAGAACATCATAAAGAACATGGAGCAGATGTGACAATCGCAGCCATGCCGGTTCCAATCGAAGAAGCGAACCGTTTTGGAATCGTGATCACAGATGAAAACGGTAAGATTACAGAATTCGAAGAAAAACCGGAACATCCAAGAAGTAATCTGGCATCGATGGGAATCTACATTTTCAGCTGGCCGGTGCTTCGTCAGGCGTTGATCGACAAGAGAGAACAGCCGGGCTGTGATTTCGGAAAACATATTATTCCATACTGCTTTGAAAACGGAAATTCCATGTATGCATACGAATTTAACGGCTACTGGAAAGATGTAGGAACGCTTGGTTCTTATTGGGAAGCAAATATGGAACTGATCGATATCATTCCTGAATTTAATCTTTACGAAGAATTCTGGAAGATTTATACAAAGAGTGATGCCATTGCACCGGAATACATTTCCGCAGATGCAAAAGTAACACGAAGTCTCATCAGCGGAGGATCGACAATCTGTGGTGATGTTTCCGGATCGATCATCGGTTCCGGTGTCATTATCGAAGAAGGAGCCGTTGTCAAAGATTCCATTATCATGAAAGGTACTGTCATCGGAAAAGGTGCCGTGATCGATAAGGCCATCATCGCAGAAGATGTAGAAGTCAGTGATGGTGTTGTGATGGGAATCGGGGAAGATGTACCGAACCAGATCCAGCCAAAGATTTATTCCTTCGGACTGGTGACCATCGGCGAAGATTCTTATATTCCGCCAAATGTAAAGATTGGTAAAAACACAGCAATTTCAGGAAATACAACACCGGAAGACTATCCGGATGGTGTGCTGGAAAGCGGAAAATCCATTATTAAGGCAGGTGACAGAGTATGAGAGCAGTCGGTATTATTTTAGCAGGCGGCAACAGCCATAGAATGAGAGAACTGTCCAATAAAAGAGCAGTGGCAGCCATGCCGTTTGCAGGAAGTTATCGCAGTATTGATTTTGCATTGAGCAATATGTCCAATTCCAAGATCAACAGAGTTGCAGTTCTGACCCAGTATAATTCCCGTTCATTAAATGAGCATTTAAGCTCTGCAAAATGGTGGGATTTCGGAAGAAAACAAGGTGGTCTGTATGTATTTGCACCGACCATCACGACAGACAACAGTTCCTGGTATCGGGGAACTGCAGATGCGATCTATCAGAATCTGGATTGGTTAAAAGAATGCCATGAGCCATATGTAGTCATTGCTTCCGGAGACGGTATTTATAAAATGGATTACAACAAAGTGCTGGAATATCACATTGAGAAAAAAGCAGATATTACCGTGGTATGCAAGGATATGAACGGCGAAGAAGATATCAGCCGTTTCGGAGTAGTTTCTTTAGATGAAGAAGGAAGAATCACCAATATGGAAGAAAAACCGATGGCTTCCGAATCCAGAACCATTTCCTGTGGTATTTATGTGATCCGCAGAAGACAGCTGATCGAGCTTCTGGAAAAGAGTGCATTAGAAGATCGTTACAATTTTGTAACAGACATTCTGATCCGTTATAAAAATGTAAAGAAAATTTATGGATATAAGTTGGATTCCTACTGGAACAATATCGCTTCTGTAGAATCTTATTATGAAGCAAATATGGACTTTTTAAAACCGGAAGTCAGAAAACATTTTCTTCATGATTATCCTGAAATTTATTCTAAAGTTCAGGATCTGCCGCCAGCCAAATACAATCCGGGTTCCAATGTCAGCAATGCATTGATAGGCAGCGGTTCGATCATTAACGGAACGGTAGAACATTCACTGTTGTTTAAGAAAGTCTTTGTAGGCAACAACTGCGTTGTAAAGAATTCCGTCATTATGAACGATGTATATCTGGGGGATAATACATACATCGAAAATTGTGTTGTGGAAAGCAACACAACGATCCGTGCCAATACGGTTCATAAAGGTGAAGATGGAATCAAAGTTGTAGCAGAAGGCGACGAAAGATATAACATATAGTTCAGATAAAGGAGATAGGGTATGCAGATTACAGATGTAAGGGTACGTAAAGTCGTAGCAAAAGAGGGAAAATTAAAAGCGGTGGTATCCATTACGCTTGATGATGAATTTGTAGTACACGATATCAAAGTGATTGAGGGAGAGAAAGGATTATTTATCGCAATGCCAAGCAGAAAAGCATCTGATGGAGAATACAGAGACATTGCACATCCGATCAATTCTTCCACACGAGAAATGATTCAGAAATTGATTCTGGAAAAGTATGAAGCTGCCATGACAGAAACAGAAATTTCAGAAGAATCGAACTGATGAAAATAAGGGAACAGTCAGGCAGGGAACCTTAGGGTTCCCTGCTTTTTGGAAAGAATCAGATCTGTGATCAATCACAGGAGGAACAACATGACAGAACGATTTGAAATACAGTTTCCGTTGGCAGATGGAAGCAGCGAACGAAGGACAGCTTATATTTATCTGCCGGAATCCTATGTATGGGATCACAACAGACGATATCCCGTACTCTATATGTTTGACGGGCATAACGTGTTTTTTGATTCCGATGCAACTTATGGAAAATCATGGGGAATGCAGGAATATATGGATCGGACAGGCACTCAGCTGATTATTGCAGCAGTAGAATGCAATCATAGTCCGAACCATGGCCGTTTGATAGAATATTCCCCCTTTGATTTTTCAGACAGCCGCTGCGGCAGTATCAAAGGCCGGGGAAAAGAAACGATGGAATGGCTGATCCATCAATTCAAACCGCAGATTGACAGGAATTACCGTACGCTGTCAGATCGGAAACATACGTCGATTGCCGGAAGTTCCATGGGCGGTCTGATGAGTATCTATGCCTTATTGGAATATAACGCTTTTTTTTCAAGAGCAGCAGCGCTTTCTCCTTCCCTATGGACAGCGCCGGAGAAAGTGAGTAAGATGATATCAGAAGCAGCAGTGGCAGCGGATACGGTATTATATATGGATTATGGCTCCAAAGAATTTCAGAATCAGGAAATGATGCACAGCCAGTTTCGCCAGTGTGCCGATCGGCTGATGGAACGGGGAGTGATGCTTCATTGCCGCATCGTACCCGGCGGAAATCATTGCGAAGCAAGCTGGGAACGTCAGATCCCGTTTTTTGTGCCAACACTGCTGTATGAAGATAACTGATCAATGTGCAGAGAACATAAGAAAAAGAAGGAGAAATGAGCCATGGAAATGCATTATTTTAGAACTTACAGTCAGGTAATGGGGCGTGAAATGGAATGTAAGATCTATGGAAGCGGCGGCTGGCCGGTATTATATATTCCATGTCAGGACGGCCGTTTTTATGATTTTGAAAATTTAGGAATGTTGGACGTATGGAAACCGTGGCTTCAGTCGGAACAGGTGATGGTATGTGCCATTGACACGGTTGATACGGAAACCTGGTCCAATCCTCATGGAGACGGACGCAGAAAAGCAGAATGTTATGAAAACTGGCTCCGGTACATTACGGACGAAGTAGTTCCATTTTTACAGGATTATGCCAATCGGAAAAATAAAAGAAATGATCCGGCAGGAATCATGGCATTTGGCTGCAGTCTGGGTGCAACACATGCAGTAAATCTGTATCTGCGCCGTCCGGATCTTTTTAACGGGTTATTGGCACTGAGCGGCATCTATACCGCAGAATATGGATTTGGATGGTATATGGACGACATCGTATATCAGAATTCACCGATCCATTTTATGAAAAATTTCCCGAAAGATCATCATTATGTAGAAATCTATAACCGACAGAAAGCCGTGATCTGTGCAGGACAGGGTGCCTGGGAGATTCCGGATTCGACCAGAGAACTGAAATCCATTTTTGAAGAAAAAGGAATCCATATCTGGGTGGATCTGTGGGGCTATGATGTAAGCCATGACTGGTATTGGTGGTATAAGCAGGTAGAATATTTTCTGCCGTACCTTTTAGAAAAATAAATTGACTTGAAGCAGGAGGAGTGCTGTCGAAAAGAAGCTGCACAGACATAGAAATGCAACAGGAAAAGCAGCAGATAGAAACAGCAGAAAAGACATGAGAAATTTCGTATTTATTTCACCAAATTTTCCGGAAAATTACTGGATGTTCTGTCGGGAACTGAAAGCAAACGGAATCAATGTGCTGGGGATCGGCGACTGTCCTTATGATTACCTGATGCCGGAACTGAGAGAAAATCTCACAGAATATTTTAAAGTAGACAGTCTGGAAAACAATGATCAGGTATATCGTGCAGTGGCATTTTTTATCTTTAAGTATGGCCGTGTAGACTGGATCGAATCGAACAATGAATATTGGCTGGAAAGAGATGCAAAACTGCGGACGGCTTATCATATTCTGACAGGATTTCAGGAGGAAGATATTCCGAAGATCAAGTATAAATCGAAGATGAAGGAATATTATCAGAAAGCAGGAATCCCTACAGCACGTTATCATATGGCAGATCAGCTGGAAGATGCGTTGAAATTTGCGAAAGAGACCGGATATCCGGTGGTTGCCAAGCCGGATAATGGGGTAGGTGCTTCTCATACATTTAAAATCTGTAATGAAAAAGAAATGGAAGCATTTTTTGAAGAAAAATGGCCGGATGTTCCTTACATTATAGAAGAATTCATTCATGGAGAAGTCAATTCCTATGATGCGATCATTGATTCCAATGGAGAACCGATTTTTGAGACAGGAAATGTCACACCGAATTCAATTATGGACATTGTAAATCACAAAGAGAACTGCATTTACTATATTCTGAAAAATCTTCCGGAAGATACGAAAAGGGCAGGCCGTGCAACGGTGAAAAGTTTTGGCGTGAAAAGCCGTTTTGTACATTTTGAATTTTTCCGTCTGTTAGAAGATCACAAAGGAATCGGGAAAAAGGGAGATTTGATGGCACTGGAAGTTAATATGCGTCCATGCGGAGGATTTACGCCGGATCTGATCAACTTCGCACATAGTACCAATGTATATAAAATCTGGGCAGATATGATTGCCTTTGACAAGTCTACAGTAAAAGAAAGCGAAGATCAATATTGTGCATTTGCAGGCCGCAGAGATGGTAGGAACTTCAAATACAATACGGAACAGATCGAGGAAATGTTTGGAGAATCCCTCAAGATGATCGCACGGATTCCGGATACACTTTCTGATGCCATGGGAAATCAGATGTATGCTGCCACGTTTTCAACCAAAAAAGAAATGGATCGTTTTTACCGGCTGGTACTTCGGGAACGAAGAAAAAACAGCAAATAGATTCTGAAGAAAAAATTTTACTCACCTTAAGGAAAGTTTAAGAAATCGTTGGGAAAAATGATGCTTTTTTATAGTATAATCTTTTTCAGTGATTAGTTTCAAAGTGAACATGCACGAATGCGTTTCATATCTTCGAAGGCAGATCATAGGAGAGTAAATCTAAAATTCTTAGGAGTCAGTTATGAACGAAAGATCATCAGAAAAAACATCATATCAAAGTGAAAGACATCGGGAACGGATGCGCAGAAAAAGACGTCGCCGCAGAAGGAGAAGAATCCTGCGTCGGATTCTGACAACCTTGATGACACTTTTTATGGCAGTGGTAATCATCGGTCTGTCTCTTGGGCTGGCAAAAATGATATTAAATCGGGAAGATGGTGTTTCGGTGATCAGTAAGGAAATTCACCTTCCGTGGAGCTATTCTTTGGGAACGGTAGACATTGTGCTGGATGCAGGGCATGGCGGAAAAGATCAGGGAACCAGTTCCGGTGAAGTTTTGGAAAAACAGATTAATCTGCAGATTGCGAAAAAGGCGCAAAAGATTTTGGAAAAAGCCGGATATAAAGTCGGTATGGTGCGGGAAGATGACACTTTCGTGAAATTAGGAGAACGTGCAGAGTATGCCAATTCAAAAGAAGCAGAAGTGTATGTCAGCATTCACTGCAATTCTTCCGAATCGGGAGAAGGAGATGGAATCGAAACCTATTATGCCGAAGAAAAAACAGAAAGCAGTCAGAAGCTGGCAGAGCTTGTACAGAAACATGTAGTTCTTCAGACCAATGCCAGAGACAGGGAAGCAAGAACAGCGGATTATGCTGTTATTTCCAAGACGGAAATGCCGGCGGCACTGGTTGAGATCGGATTTTTAAGTGATGCGGAAGAACGAGCATTGCTGCAGGAAGAAGATTATCAGGAAAAGATCGCAGCCGGAATTGCAGATGGAATCATAGACTATTTAAATGAACAGAAAAATGATCCGGATGCAGAATAAAATGACATAAAAATAAAAGAAGTGAAGATACCTTCAGAGACAGCGTAAAATCTGTCTTTGGAGGTTTTTTGATGATACGGGAAAATATATGAAATTAAAGTGTAAAAAGCCTTTAATAGAATTTTTTGCAGACTAGGAAATCATGGTGTAAAAAGGTATTTAGAAAAAGATCTAAATAGTGATTGACAAAAGCGGTTAGTAGGTATACTATTTAGAAAAACATCTAATTAGATAAAATTCTAAATAGAAAGAGGGGATGGCATGGGATTTGCAGAAACATTTAAAGCATTATCAGATCCGGTTCGCAGGGAAATCTTAATGCTGTTGAAAAATCGGCCGCTTTCCGCAGGAGAGATCGGAAAGAACTTTGATATGACAGGGGCGACGATCTCGTATCATTTGAACATTTTGAAAAAAGCGGATTTAGTCACGGAAACAAGAGAAAAAAATTTTATTTATTATGATCTGAATGTATCTGTCGTAGAAGAAGTAATGTTATGGCTTTCAGATTTGAAAGGAGATTCCCATGAAAAAAGAGACTAAAAAAGTAGTATTGATTACAACGATTCTTACCCTGCTTCCGATTCTGGTCGGATTGATTTTGTGGAATCAGCTGCCGGATCAGATGGCAACGCATTTTGATGGCGCCGGAGAAGCCAACGGATGGAGCAGCAAGTATTTTGCAGTATTTGGTTTGCCGCTGTTCATTGCTGCAGTCAATGCTATTGTAGTGATCTGTACAGAAAAAGATCCGAAGCGTGCTGCTTATCCGAAAAAGATGATGAAACTGCTTTACGCAATTTGTCCGGTGGTTTCCTGGATCTGTGCAGCAACTGTTTATGGATATGCAATCCAAATGGATACCAGTCATATGACACAGTGGCTCATGGTATTTGTAGGTGTGTTATTTGTGGTGATCGGAAACTATCTGCCGAAAGTCAAACAGAATCTGTTTTTGGGGATCAAATTGCCATGGACTTATGCAGAGGAAGAAAACTGGAATAAAACACATCGTATGACCGGAAAATTATGGGTAGCAGGCGGTCTGGTTCTGGTGATCAATGCATTTTTGAGGATCAAAGGTGTGGATATTGCAGTTCTGATCCTTATGGCAGTGGTTCCGCTGATTTATTCTTATTTGTACAGCAGACGGACACATTAAAGTGCTTTTACTGAAGGAGAAGTCAAAGCACAGCATTCTCAGAGCGAAATAAATCGAAATTTGAAAATGTTCTAAAAACAATGATCTAAGGATTTAGAGTGTAACAAATCGAAATTCGAAAATATTCTGAAAGCAATGAGCCAAGGGTTTAAAGTGTAACAGGTCAAAATTTGAAAATAATATGTAAGTAACGATAAGTGAATCATACCATGTTAAATGTATATGTAAAAAAATGGAGCAAACAGGAGACACCGTGGCAGTGTCTCCTTACCGAGATTATAGAGAAAGAATATCAGAAAAAACCTTGTCCTGAAATTCGCCGTGATGAATATGGGAAACCGTATTTTGCGGATCATAGTCTGTATTTTAATATTTCCCACTCGGGAGACTATGTGGCCATGGCAATTTCGGAGCATCCGGTAGGCATCGATCTGCAAAAAATCAAAGAAGTACGTGAAGGAATGTACCGTAAGGCGGTTTTGCCGAGGGAGCAGATTCTGATCAGAGAAGAGAGCAGAACCAGAGATTTTATCCGTCTGTGGACTCTGAAAGAGAGTTTCACCAAGGCAGAAGGCAAGGGACTGCGGATTCCGATGAAGGAATATTACTTTGAAAAAGAAAAGGAACACTATTTTGTAAATTATGGTGGACAAAGACAGCCATGGTTATTTAATATAGAAGAAACGCAGATAGAAGATTATGTAATCTGTGTCTGCGGAATGGAACATGAGATTACATGGAAGATAGAACCGAGGTAAACGATGCAGTATGAAGTAGGAGATATCGTAAAACTGAAAAAGAAACATCCATGCGGCAGTTTCGAATGGGAAATTTTAAGAGTAGGGGCAGATTTTCGCCTGAAATGTATGGGATGTTCCCATCAGGTTATGATGGATAGAAAACTGGTAGAGAAAAATACAAAAGAGCTGAGAAAGCAGCCGCAATAGAAACGGAAACGATGGATAAAGTGAGTGGAAAAGACAGGCGGAAAAAAGTCTGAAAAAAATTTGAAAAAAAGCGAAAAAAGGCTTGAAATCAAGGGAAAACCATGGTAATATACCAAATTGTGATATATTAATTCCTTGCTCTTCACAAGGGAAGGGCCAGAGACCAAAAGGAGGTAAACGAGCATGAACAAATATGAATTAGTACTTGTTGTGAATGCAAAAATCGAAGACGACGCTAGAGCAGCAGTAGTTGACAAAGCAAAAGCATATGTTGAACGTTTTGGCGGTACTGTTACTGAAGTTGAAGACTGGGGTAAGAAAAAATTAGCTTACGAAATCCAGCACATGAAAGAAGGATTCTATTACTTCATTCAGTTCGAATCTGATGCTACAAGCCCAGCAGAAATCGAAAAGCGTGTACGTATCATGGATAACGTTCTTAGATATTTAGTTGTTCGCAAAGACGTATAATTAATTAAGATTTTAAGGAGATTGTCAGTATGAATAAAGTAATTTTAATGGGACGTTTGACCAGAGATCCTGAAGTGCGTTATTCACAGGGCGAAAATGCAACTGCAGTTGCAAGATTTACACTCGCTGTAGATAGAAGATTTCGTCGTGAAGATGCGGCAACAGACTTTATCGGCTGTGTTGCATTCGGAAGAAACGCAGAGTTCATTGAAAAGTATTTCCGTCAGGGTACAAAAGCACTGATCACAGGCCGTATTCAGACAGGAAGTTATACAAACAGAGATGGACAGAAAGTATACACAACAGATGTTGTTGTAGAAGAACAGGAATTTGCAGAAAGCAAAAACGCTCAGAGCGAATCAGGATTCCAGCCGGCATCCCGTCCACAGCCATCAACAGCGATGGGTGATGGTTTCATGAATATTCCAGATGGAATTGATGAAGAATTACCATTCAACTAACAATCATGGAAATAACCGAAGTATTTCGGGGATCATAGTCTAACAGGAGGTAAACAATAATGGCTTACACAAAGAATGAAAAAGCAGATTCTCCAATGAAGAGAAGAGGCGGACGTAGACGTAAAAAAGTTTGCGTATTCTGCGGAAAAGAAAACAATGAAATCGATTACAAAGATGTAAATAAATTAAAAAGATACGTATCTGAAAGAGGAAAAATTCTTCCAAGAAGAATCACAGGAAACTGTGCAAAACATCAGAGAGCT
Organism: uncultured Lachnoclostridium sp.; assembly: GCA_964602445.1. Classification (GTDB taxonomy): domain Bacteria; phylum Bacillota; class Clostridia; order Lachnospirales; family Lachnospiraceae; genus HGM12587. The sequence goes on along the minus strand of CAZRQV010000009.1, from coordinate 375 downwards.
CTTACAGTTGCAGTTAAGAGAGCACGTCACATCGCTCTTATGCCATACGTAGCAGAATAAGATGAATTGTTAAGACATCCACGAAAGTGGGTGTCTTTTTTTATTCATAGGAAAGACCTTGTTGCATTGATGTATGAAAGTATACTTTTCTGTAACTAGTTTTTTTAGAAGCACCATTTTCTGCCCTTATTTGTGTTCCGCAGGGCGTCGCAAAACAGGGGACAGATGCTGGTGCATGGCAAAATTTACAGTCTCCATCCTACGGCGTAAATTTAAAAGTACATGTTACAGAAATGCATGGGATTCTGCATAGGATTTCTAAACTTAGAGTATAATTATCATTGGCAAAATAAAGAAAAATAAAAAGAAGAGGCC